>NZ_CP007220.1:628727-1257454 GCF_001632805.1 Mycobacteroides chelonae CCUG 47445
AAGCTGTACGACGTTCCAATGCCTCCTTAGCTCAGTGGTAGAGCACCGCTCTTGTAAAGCGAAGGTCGTCAGTTCAATCCTGACAGGGGGCTCAACGCGTCATCTGCCATGTCGGTGCCCTCACGTAACTTCAGCCCATGAGACTGTGCCTTGGTTGCGGCGCACCACTTTCCAGGCGAAGCCAGAAGGTCTATTGCGGCAATGCTTGTCAGGCAGCAGCCCGACGCGACGCCAGTACCAGACTGTGGCTCGAATCCGGTGAGGCCCGGGTGCGCAGCGAGCAGGGTCACTTCATTCGGCTCTTTCTCGCCGAGGCTCAATCGGGCCGTTGCGCGATCTGCAGCGGAGCGAGCATCTGGCAAGACTCCCCGCTGGTACTGGTGTTGGACCATATCGACGGAAACCCCGCCAACAATTGTCGAGAGAATCTGCGACTCGTCTGCCCGAACTGCGACTCGCAACTGCCGACCTACAAGAGCCGCAATCGCGGTAGGGGCCGCAGTTTTCGCCGGCAGCGCTATGCCGACGGAAAGTCGTACTAGCCAGCCCGCTATATCTCGCCTTCGATGACCCGCTCGGACCGTATCGGCCGCGGTGAACCGGACGGCCGGGACGGACGCCGGCGCGGCAGGAAACCGCCCAGCGGACCGACCACGGAGCTGAGCGCCGAGACGGTATCGGTCAGTAGCTCGATGGTGGGTGTCAGCGCGTCGATATTGGGTGCCACCTTGGCAGCCGTCTCCGACAGGTTGGCCAGCTGCTGCAGTGGACCGTCTTTAGCGGTGAATTTGTCCAGGACGCCCTCTTCGCGCATCAGCCGTTCCAGAATCCCTTCCTCCGCGAGCAGCTGGTCGACTAGCCCTCCCGGGGCGAGCGCCCGGTCCAGGGCGCCATCCTGTGAAGTCAATCTGTCGACGGGCCCGTCCTTAGCGAAGAGCCGGTCCAGGACGCCGCCGGGTTCGGTCAGCCGATCAGCAAGCCCGCCGGGCGCCATGACGCGCTCCACCGGCCCGCCCGGCCGCAGTGCTCTGCCAAGCGGTTTGTCCTCCTCCATCAGCTCGGCGACTTTCATCGCCGACTGCAGCGGACTCTTACGCCCGGCCATCCCCAGCAGGGATTCGACGGTGCCGACCAGGCCCGCGCCGGGGGCGTCACGGCGACCGTCGTGGGGCTCCCCGTCGGGAAGTTCAGCGAGGATTTCGCGCCCGGTATCGATCGCCTTGGCAGCCACCGCCAAGCCGGTATCGGCAACGGCCAGCGAAATCCTGAGCGGCGCGGTGATCAGCGACACCAGCTTCATGGCACAACTCTAGGGCGAGTTTGCGCGGTTGGCTGACAATCTCCTGTGAAGAACTCACAGGAACCTCACAGCGAAGATCCAGCGCACCGTAAATTTTGAGGGGAAGATTGTCGGAGGTGAGCATCACGACTGAGACACACCAAGGAACCTTTCCCGCCAACGGCACCACCCCCGCCAAGGTGCTGGTGGTCGACGATGAGTCGAACATTGTCGAGCTGCTCTCGGTCAGTCTCAAATTCCAGGGGTTTGACGTCTATACCGCCGACAGCGGGGCCGCCGCGCTGGATCTGGCCCGCACGGTTCGCCCCGATGCGGTGATTCTCGACGTGATGATGCCTGGGATGGACGGGTTTGGCGTCCTACGGCGTCTGCGTGCCGACGGTATCGATGCTCCGACGCTTTTCCTCACCGCGCGTGACGGATTGCAGGACAAGATCGCCGGGCTGACGCTGGGTGCCGATGACTACGTGACCAAACCGTTCAGCCTCGAAGAGGTGGTGGCCCGGCTACGCGTCATCCTGCGCCGCTCCGGGATGGGCTCGGAGCCCGCACGCAAGTCGCGGCTCAGCTTCGCCGATATCGAGCTCGACGAGGACACCCACGAGGTGTGGAAGACCGGCGAGCCCGTCGCGCTCTCGCCCACCGAGTTCACGCTGCTGCGGTATTTCATGATCAACGCGGGCACCGTGCTCAGTAAGCCGAAGATCCTCGACCATGTGTGGCGTTATGACTTTGGTGGCGATGTGAACGTCGTCGAGTCCTACGTTTCGTATCTGCGGCGCAAGATCGACAACGGTGAGAAGCGGTTGTTGCATACGCTTCGTGGCGTGGGATACGTATTGCGCGAGCCGCGGTGAGTACCCGCCCCGGCGTTCGTCGGGGTGTACCGCTGCGGGTGAGCCTCGTGGTTGGAACCTTGGTTCTGGTCGCGCTGGGGTTGGTGGCATCTGGCATCGCGGTGACTACCACCATGCAGCGCACCATGATGAATCGCGCCGATCGGGAGCTGATCGACGCCGCTAATGGGTGGGCGAATCGGCCCCCTCCGCCGCCGCCGACCTTCGACACCAACCGGCATCGGCCCCCGTCCTTGTTCTTCATCCGCACCACCGATGACCGTGGGCGGGTGGTCATCATGCTCAATGACCGGGCCCGGGCCGATCCGGATCTACCGTTCGACAATGATGTGGGCGGCCGTCCGGTGACGGTGCGCTCTGCCGACGGCACCACGGAGTGGCGCGCGGTGTCCCGCCACGACGCGATGGGCGGGTACACCACCGTTGCCCGCGACATCACCGATGTGCGCACTACTGCCCGGGACCTGTTGTGGTTGCAGGTGGCCATAGGGACCGCCGTGCTGACTGTGCTTGGTATTGCTGGATATTGGTTGGTGCACCGCAGCCTGCGGCCGCTGGCCGAGGTGGAGGCGACGGCCGCCGATATCGCCGCGGGCCATCTCGATCGACGGGTACCCGAACGCGACCCGCGCACCGAGGTGGGCCGATTATCGTTGGCGCTCAATGGAATGCTGGCGCAGATTCAGCGGGCGGTGGCCGACTCGCAGAAGTCCGCGAAGACGGCACGCACCTCCGAGGAGCGCATGCGCCGGTTCATCACCGATGCCAGCCATGAATTGCGCACACCCCTGACCACCATCCGCGGCTACGCAGAGCTTTACCGCCAGGGCGCGGCCACCGACATCGAGCTGGTGCTGGGCCGTATCGAAGGCGAGTCGACCCGCATGGGCCAGCTCGTGGAGGACCTACTGCTCTTGGCGCGACTGGACGCACATCGACCCATGGAACAGCGCCTCGTCGACCTGCTGGTGCTGGCCACCGACGCCGTGCACGACGCGAAAGCCACTGCGCCCGAACGTGACGTGGAACTGGAAGTCTTTGATGGGCCCGGGACCCCGGAGGTCATCGGTGACGAGCTGAGGTTGCGTCAGGTGCTGGGCAATCTGGTGAGTAACGCGCTCGGGCACACCACTGCGGCCGTCCGGGTTCGGGTGGGCACCGAGGGAGATGACGCCGTCCTGGAGGTCATCGACGCGGGACCGGGTATGACGAAGACTGATGCCGAACGTGTCTTCGAGCGGTTCTATCGCGCGGATACGTCACGTACCCGCAGCAGCGGCGGCACGGGGCTGGGGCTGTCGATCGTCGATGCCCTCACCGCCGCACATGACGGCACAGTCACCGTGCATACCGCGCCGGGTAAGGGCTGCCGTTTCGAGGTGCGGCTGCCGCGTGCCGACATGACCGACGACGACGCCGGACCGGACGACCTGGACACCGCCGAGACGGCGCCAAAGATCGTGCGGGCTAGTCGATCTCAGCCAGCGCAGCCTTGATCTTCGCCTGCGCCTCGTCGAGGGATTCCGCCGAGGCGTTGGGATCTGCGTTCTCGAAGCTGAAGTCGGTCAGCGTGAAACCCGGGAAGACGTGCACATGCAGGTGGGGCACCTCCATCCCGGCGATGATGTAGCCGGCACGTGGGGCGTCGAAGGCCTTGCGGATGGCGCGGCCGACGCGTTGCGCGACGAGGTTGACCTTCGCGAAGACGGCCGCGTCGATGTCCTGCCACTGGTCGATCTCGGCGCGCGGCACCACCAGGGTGTGACCCTGGGTGATCGGCGCGATGGTGAGGAACGCGACGACATCCTCGTCCTCGTAGACGAACCGACCGGGTAGCTCTCCGTTGATGATCTTCGTGAACACACTCGACATGCCCATAGGTTAGTGGGCCGTTCGCGCGACACAGGTCGCGGACAGTTCGAGGGGCACGGGGTGGTGCGCGTCGCTCGTATCGGCAGCCGCCGTGGCGGCGGGGCGCGCGGTCATGCCGATCAGGCATCCGGTGATCACCACCGCCGCCCCGAGCAGCTCCATCGCGGTGGGCCGCTCGCCGAGGGCCAGCCACGAAGCGGTGATACCCACCACCGGAACCAGTAGCGAGAACGGTGCGACTCGGCTCGCGGGGTAGCGGCCCATCAGGTACGTCCATAGGCCCAGGCCGACGATGGTGGCCAGTAGCACGATGTAGGCCAGGCCGCCGAGGGCGATGAGCCCACTGCGCTCGCCGATCGATGTCAGTGAGTGCCATCCGGCGACGGGCCCTTCGGTGAACGCCGAGAGCGCGAACAGCGGAATCGGCGGTACCACCGACATCCACAGGGTGAGTCGCACGGGGGTACGCGGATCGTTGTTGCCTGCCATGGCCTTTCGGCTCGCGATGTTGCCGAACGCCCAGCCGAGGGCGCCGAGCAGCGTCAGGATTACCGGCATCACGGCGGCAGAGGCTCCATGCACGGCCCGGTCGGCGGCGATGAGAGCCATGCCGCCGACCGCGAGGGTGATCCCAGCGACCTGCAGACGTGACATCCGTTCGCCGAGTAGCAGCACGCCGAGGATCACCGTGAACGGCGCCGAGGCCTGCAACACCAGGGATGCCAGCCCTGTTGGCATCCCGTTCGCCATGGCCAGGAATAGGAACGCGAACTGGACGGTGCCGAACCCGATCCCGTACAGCAGGAACCATCGCAACGGCACGCGCGGCAGTGGCACGAACAGGATCACAGGGATCGCCAGGACCGCGAACCGCAGTCCGGCGAAGAAGATCGGTGGGAAATGCTCGAGCCCAGCGTGGATCGCCACAAAGTTCAGGCCCCACAACACTGCAACTGTCAGTCCGAGGAGACGGTGCCGGGTTGTCATGCCGTCGATCCTGCGTATCCAATCGATTTAGCACAATCTAATTAATGTGCACTATTGATGTAGATTTCCTTCATGGATGTGCGCCGCCTGCGGATTCTCCGAGAATTTGCCGATCGTGGCACGGTCGGTGAGGTGGCGGACGCGATGAGGCTCACCCCCTCGGCGGTATCGCAGCAATTGAAGGTCTTGGCGCGGGAGGCTGGTGTGCCACTGTTGCGGCAGGACGGGCGGGGTATCGCACTGACAGAGGCAGGCCGCGCGCTGGTACTGCGGGCCGACGAGGTGATTGCCGCTGTCGATCGCGCAGCCGACGAGATGGTGACGTATCGGGAGGGGACACAGCCGATCGTGCGGATCGCGTCGTTCCCGTCCGGTGGGAGCCTGCTGCTGCCCAGACTGGTCGCCGCGGTGGCCGGTGAGGTCGATGTGCGTCCGGCAGACGAGGATGTGACGTACAGCGAGGCTCCCGGGCTGTTGACCGAGTACGACATCGTCGTCACCCACCGTGACGAGCGAGCCGCCGTGTTGAGCTCTGCACGGGTGTGGTCGATGACGCTGATGCGTGAGCCCATCGATCTGCTGGTGCACAAGAATCATCCGCTGGCGGGGCGAGGATCGGTGACTCCGTCCGAGTTGGCCGACGAGACCTGGATCAGTGTCCCGGAGGGTTTTCCGGTGGACGATGTACTGGTCTCACTCGGGGTTTCGGCGGGTATTCGCCCCCGAGTCCGGTTCCGGTTCAAGGATTTCCAGATTGTCGAGGATATGGTGGCGCACGGTCATGGCATCGCGTTGATGCCGCGATACGTGAGCCGGAGTCCGCGGGTGGCACGTCTGGTCATCCGCGAGGTCCGGGCGGGACGGCTCTACGAGGTGCTGGTCCGTCCCGGTGCCCAGCATCGGCCGGCGATTGCCGCGGCGATCCGCGGTCTGCAGGACGCGGCGGCGGTACTGGAGTCGGGATAGTCGCTGGGGTGTGTGCCCGGCCGGTTGGGCTTCCCATCCATCGGCGAGATCTTTGTGAAAACGGGCACAGCGGACACCCGTCCAGAGGGCCGTTGGCATCGAATTACTCCTAAAGCGCAAGAACGTCGGCTCGATCGGTGTACTTTGCGCACGTTGTCGGTGAGGAGTGTCAATGGCGACCGATAGGTTTGCTCCCGAGGAAGTGGCGCTGCGCCCACGAAATGTCCATTTTGAGTGGGGGGCGTCGCCGCTGCACTGGATTCCTGGCGATCCGTACGCATCGCATGTGGTGACGGCGCTCAATTTGTTCTTGCCGGTGGCTGAGCGCTGGTTCAGCGCGTTGTTATCCGATGCGCTGGAATACGTGCGAGACGAGCGCCTGCGCGAGGAGATTGTCGGCTTTATCGGGCAGGAAGCCGTGCATGCGAAGACCCACGATGAAGTCTTGGTCGACTATGTGCGCCGACATGGGATCGATCCGGTGCCGTTCACCCGTCAGCTGGAGTGGGTCGTGGCCCAATACGGCCATCGTTCCGCACGGGCGAACAGGACGAACCGGCGTAAGGCGCTGGCCTCGGGAACCCACGCACTATGTGCCGCAGAGCATTACACCGGTGTGCTGGGCCATTGGGCACTGAACAATTCATGGGGCGAGATGAACGCCGACCCGATGTTGTGCGACCTGTACCGGTGGCATGGAGCCGAAGAAGTGGAACACCGGCACGTCTCGTACAACGTGGCGAAGTACTTCGGCATGGACTATCTGGCCCAAGTCGTGTCGGGGGTCATGGTCAGCGTTGTCTTCTTCGTCATGCTGCTGCGCGGCACCAGGTTCCTTGTCCACGAAGATCCGGCGTTGCCCAATATCGGCTATATCCGGCTTTTGTGGAAGCTGCGCGCCTCCGGGCGACGGGGTGCGGTGCCCTCGGCCGGATACATGGCCCGCAGCGGACTCCGGCTGCTCAAACGTGACTACAGCCCGGTGGATGAGGGCAGCACCGCGCAGGCGATCGCCTATCTGGCCACGTCCCCGGCGGCACGCTTTCTCCATGACTAAGGGCCGATTGTCACGGTTCGCAACAGGTTTACTCAAGCCGTACACGGGCGAGCCGCCCCCTGGGCTCTACCGGGACACCCGCCCCGACGCCCTGATCCGTATAGCGGGTGCGGCAGTTCCGCACTTTGTGTCGTTGGTGATGCGTCTCGGTGGCGATCGTGAACTGCCCGAGCTTCCGTGCGTCACAAACCGGCGAACAGTACGAGTGGCGGATCGTAGGGTGCTCGCCGGTGATTCGGATGTTGTGCAGCTGACGCTTGTATCCGATGATGACGAACCGTTGCCAAGTTGGCATCCGGGGGCGCACATCGACGTCCACCTGCCGTCGGGGCGAACGCGCCAGTACTCCCTATGTGGTGATCCGCTGCAACCGGGCGAGTATCGAATCGCAGTGCGCCGCATCGAGGATGGATGCGGTGGGTCCGTGGAGGTGCACGGGTTGGCCGCAGGTCATCGAATTGATATCAGCGATCCCCGCAATGCCTTCATGCTGGCGTTGCCCGGCGTGTCCTCGCGTGCAAGGAGTCTGCACTTCATCGCCGGGGGTATCGGCATCACACCGATCTTGCCGATGGTCCGGGTAGCCGAGCAGCTGGGTGTGCCCTGGACCTTGTGTTACACCGGTCGGCATCGGGGCAGCCTGCCGTTCGTGGAGGAATTGCTTGCGTTCGGAGACAAGGTGCGGGTGCGCACCGACGATCAGGGCGGATTGCCCTGTGCCGGTGAGCTTCTCGACGGTTCCGATGAACGAACTGCTGTCTATGTGTGCGGTCCGCCATCGATGGCGCAGTCGGTGAGTCGAGAAATCCCGCTGGGCGTCGAGTTGCACACCGAGCGATTCTCGCCGCTACCTGTCGCTGACGGTATGGCGTTCGAGGTGGAGTTGGCACGTTCCGGAGACATACTGGCCGTCGCGCCGCAGCAGACTGTGCTGGCCGCGTTGCGGGTCGCACGGCCTGACATCGGGTATTCCTGCCAACAAGGGTTCTGCGGGACGTGCATACAGCGCGTGCTGTCCGGTGAGGTAGAGCATCGCGATGAAACCCTCACCGAGCAACAGCGAGCGGCGGGCCACATGTTGGTGTGCGTTTCCCGGGCGACATCGGCGGGCGCCCGGATTGTGGTGGACCTATAGCCCCGCGGCCCGATTTGTATGCGCCTTAATGTGTTCCAGCACTAAAGCCGCAGTTTCGCTTGGCCGTTCCGCTGCGATCCAGTGGGAGACACCATCGAACACCTCGAACCGATAGGGCCCGTCGACGTATTTGGCGGTGTTTTGGGCGGCCCTGCGGCCCAGTGCCGCATCGTCGGTGCTCCACACATACAAGGTGGGGATCTGGACTTGCCCAGGACCGGACGGCTTGGCATACCGCATAGCGCGGTACCAATTGATAGTCGCGGTGGCGGCGCCAGGCTCGCGTGCCAATTCGAGTGTTTCCTGGATCTTGGCGTCGCTGATCCTCATATCTCGTGCCAACTTGCGCACGAGTAGGCCGTTCCTTGTGGTCTGTCGTTCCGGCAGCCAGGGAATCTGGAAGAAGAGCATGTACCACGACTTCAGAATCTGCCCGCGCGGCAACGCGGCGAGAAACGCCCGCGGGTGTGGCACCGACAGAATCGATGCGGTGATCACGCGGTCGGCATGCTGCCCGGCTAGTTCCCAGGCGACCGCAGCGCCCCAGTCATGTCCCAGCACATGGAATTTCGGTACTTCGGCCTGATCGGCAAGTGCCAGGATGTCGCCGGCTAGCTTGTCGAGTGTGTAATTCCGTATGCCTTTAGGGCGGGCACCGGGGGAGTAGCCCCGCTGGTCCGGGGCCAACACCCGAAACCCGGCGGCGGTGAGGATCGGGATTACACCGCTCCAGCTGTCTGCGCGCTCGGGAAAACCGTGCAGAGCAACGATCACCGGTCCGTCGAGCGGGCCCTCGTCGATGACGTCGAAGGTCAGCCCGTCATTGGTGAACGTCGACAGGCGTGTCGCCGCGCTCATCGGACCGCGAGTTTCTCACCGGCCTTCAGGTACCGGCCGGTCTGCAGATCGTGCCCGTAGCCTTCGATGAACTCACCGAGACGGAACACCACCTTGCCGCCGACCGCGGTGGCAATGACGGTCTCGTCATTGCGGTTCACCATGCGAGACAGGTTGTCGAAGAACGGAGCCTGCGCCTCGTTGTAGGCATTGACGCTGCCGTCCAGCTTCTCCGGATCGATGATGACGAAATCGGCACGGTCGCCCTCGCGCAGGTGCCCGGCGTCGAGCCCGAACCAGTCGGCCAGTTCGCCGGTGAGTCGATGCACGGTGTGGCCAAGGGACAAGACGGGTTTCCCGGCCTTCTGGGCGTCGTTCATGCGCTTGAGGAAGCGCAGGTGGAAGTTGTAGAACGCCATATTGCGCAGGTGCGCACCGGCATCGGAGAAGCCCATCTGGAAGTTGGGGTCCTTGGCCATCTCGTCGAGCACCTTGGGGCGGTGGTTGCCGACGGTCGTCGTCCAGCGGACGTTCTTCTCGCCGTTCTCGACCAGGACGTCCAGGAAGGCATCCAGTCCTTCGATTCCGCGCTCGTCACCGATCTGACCGAAGGTCTTGCCGATCAGCGAGGCATCGGGGCATTCCACGATGACGGCGTCGTGGAAGTCCTTGTGCCACAGGCCCGGCTTGTGCTTCTTGATGGCGAACTCGCGTCGGAATTTGCGGCGATACTCCTTATCTGCCATCAGTTTGTTGCGCTCGAGCTGCTCCTTGATGTGCAGGGCGGCGGTGCCCGCACCGAACTCCTCGAACACCGGCAGATCGATGCCGTCGGAGTACAGCGTGAACGGCACGGGCAGGTGCTGGAACTTGACGTTGGACTTGAAGATCTTGTTGCCGATTCGGGCTGCGGCGCTGAAGAACACGTTGGCGCCCTTGATGCTCTTGGAGTCGGCCGCGACCAGCAGGCTGACAGGAACAGCCTTGCGGCGCTTGAAGAAACGTGTTCCCGTGGACAGGAAGAACAGCACCGCGGTGGCCGGGTTGTTGATGTTCGGGGCGCTCTGCAGGATGCGATCGCGCTTGCGCAGCACGTTGATGAGGCGCCACCGCTCATGCCACCATGCGTAGGTGGATGGCAGCGCGCGCGAGCGGTAGCGGTCCCCATCGAGCTTGTCGATCGGGGCGTCCATGCCCGACATCCCCAGCATGCCGGCATCGAGTGCCTTCTCGAGCATGTCAGCCATCCGGTCGAGTTCCGTGCGGGTGGGGAAGGACCAGTTGTTGGTGGCGCGGCCCAGTCCCATGACGGCGGTGCGCAGATCCGAATGCCCAAGGAACGAGGTCACATTGGGGCCGAGCGGCAGCGCGTCGATCTTCTTGACGTAGCTTTCCGGATCGGTCCAGTCCTGGAACTCGTTGAGCGCGCCGATCACATGCTTGCGAGGCACTGCCTCCACACGGCTGAATAGGTCGGCGGCGTCGTCGGGCTTGGCATAGACGGTCGACATGGAACAGCAGCCCAGCACGATGGTGGTGACGCCGTGGCGCACCGACTCGTCGAGGCCGGGGTTGAGCAGCACCTCGGCGTCGTAGTGGGTGTGCATATCGACGAACCCCGGCAGCACCCACTTGCCGCCGGCATCGATCACCTCGGGGCAATCGGTCTCGTCGAGCTCCGCGGTGGAGACGGTGGCAACCCGCCCCTCCTTGATGCCGAGGTTGGCCCTACGGGGTTCGGAATTGGTGCCGTCGAACCAGAGGCCATCGCGAATGATCAGGTCGTAGTCGCTCATGGGGGCTGCCCTTCGTTGGGTGTTACGGCGAGTCTAAAAAAGATGGCAACCAATCACAATGTTAGTGATGGGCGCCACATTGGAGTTGTATTCCTCTAGTGTGCACCCGTGAGTCCCACCCAGGCCGAGCGCCGTGAATCCACGATCGCGAAGCTGCTCGATTCCGGTATTGGAACCATCGCTGAGCTGGGATATTCGCGTGCCTCCGTGCAGCGGATCGCGAAGCGGGCCGGGCTTTCCTACGGGGCGCTGTTCCGGCATTTTCCGACCGTCGGTGAGTTCATGGCCGCGGTGGCGCGCGAGACGTTGCGTCGCCAGCTGGCCACCGTGCGCGCACAGTTCGACGAGGCGGGCGATCGCCTCACCGAGTTCGAGGACGTAATGGCGGTGATGCGCTCGCTCAAGGAGGAGCCCATCAACGCCGTGCTCTACGAACTCATGGTTGCCGCGCGCACCGACACGCAGCTACGGGAGACCTTGCAGGTCGCGGTCGCCGAGTACGGCGCTCAGATGGTCACGCTGGCGCGCTCGGTGCCGGGAACCGACCGGTTGTCCGACACGGAGCTGGTGACGTTGGTCTTCATGATCACCGACATGTTCGATGGGGAAGCACTGGTGAAGACGCTGCGTCCCTATCCGGAGCTCGTCGCGGGCAGGGACGAGTTGCTCGCCAAGCTACTGCGGGGATACCGCCCGGATGCATAGCCAGGCATACCGGAGCCGATAGGGTGACGCGTATGGAGTCCTTGCGTGTCTTGGTTCTTGGGTCCGGTGGCCGTGAACACGCTTTATTGATCGCCCTGAAGCGTGACCCGCACGTGGACTACCTGGCGGTAGCCCCGGGCAATGCGGGGACCTCAGCGGTGGCCGAGCAGCATGCCGTCGACATCGGCTCCGGTGCCGAGGTCGCGGCGTTGGCTGCCAAGCTCAACATCGACCTCGTGGTGATCGGCCCCGAGGTGCCCTTGGTGCTGGGCGTGGGTGACGCTGTTCGCGCGGCGGGTATCGCGTGCTTCGGCCCCTCGGCGGCCGCCGCTCGCATCGAGGGCTCCAAGGCCTTCGCCAAAGACGTCATGACCGCCGCGGGCGTGCGCACTGCGCGTAGTGAGATCGTCGACAACCCAGCGCATCTGGACGCCGCGCTGGACCGATTCGCGAGTGAGCCGGCCTGGGTGGTCAAGGATGACGGACTGGCCGCGGGTAAGGGTGTGGTGGTCACCGACGATCGCGCCGCCGCTCGCGCCCACGCTGCCGGCCTGCTCGACGACGGGCATCCGGTGCTGCTGGAGTCCTTCCTGGACGGGCCCGAGGTTTCGCTGCTGTGCATCGTCGACGGCGAGACGGTGGTGCCGCTGCTGCCCGCGCAAGACCACAAACGGGTCGGCGACGGAGACACCGGTCCGAACACCGGCGGCATGGGCGCCTACAGTCCGCTGCCCTGGCTGCCCGATGAGACCGTCACCGAAATTGTTGACACCGTCCTCAAACCCGTTGCCGCTGAACTTGTTAAGCGGGGCAGCCGGTTCTCTGGCGTACTGTACGCAGGCTTGGCAATCACCTCGAACGGCCCCTCGGTCGTCGAATTCAATTGCCGCTTCGGCGATCCCGAGACCCAGGCGGTGTTGGCGCTACTGGAATCACCGCTGGGGCAGCTGCTGAATGCCGCCGCGACCGGGACCCTGCCAGACTTCGGCCCGCTGCGCTGGCAGGACGGCAGTGCCGTGACCGTCGTGCTGGCTGCCGAGAACTATCCGCTGCGTCCGCGCACCGGCGATGTCATCACCGGCTCGGAGGCCGAGGGTGTCTTGCATGCCGGGACGGCCCGGCGGGAGGACGGCGCGGTCGTGTCCTCGGGCGGACGAGTGCTCTCCGTCGTCGGCACCGGCAAGGACCTGCAGGCCGCACGTGCCGACGCCTACGCGAAGATCGAGGCAATTCGCCTGCCCGGCAGTCATTTCCGTAGTGACATCGGATTAGCTGCCGCCGAAGGGCGTATTAGCCTCTAGAGGACGGCAGGGGGGATCGGTGGGACGTCGCAAGTGGTTTGCGCTGGGCGCGGTGGCCCTGGTGCTCGCCACCGTCGTGCTGCTGGTGATTACCTGGCGGTCGAACCGATCGCAGGCGGTGCCGGCTCCGTACGTCCACGAGCTGTCGTTGTGTACGGCCGTTCTCGCCGTGGCGGAGCGCGCAGAACCCGAGTACGACGACTTCTCGAAATTGACCAGGAATCGCACGTGGTCGTGGGAGGACCGGCGGGTCGGGCCCGCTGCCTCGGCATTCAGCACGGCATTGCGGCGTGAGGCGGAGTCCTTGCGGACGCTGATGCCGGACGATCATGCCGACCATGGACTGACCCTGGAGGCTGACATCCGTGGCATGGCAGACAACGATGTTGCGCTCGCCGACAAGCTCGCCCGCCGTGACGGACTCCTGTCGATCGACGCATTGGTTCTCCGCTACGAATTCGCGCATCAGTCGGCGGCTCGCTCCTGCGACATAACCCGCGACTTCGAAGCCATCAGACAGGAACAAGTACGCCAGTGCGAAGGACGCCGGTCGGGGTCGGTCGCCAGTTGGTGGACGATGAGCTGCGTTCAGGAGCCCAAGGAGCCCTCGACGACCTTCGAGATCCCCCCAAACCCGGGGCTCTAGGCGGCCAGGATCGGTGCGATCCAACCCAGTGCGAGGGGGACCTGCGACAGCCAGTACCCACCCTCGTGCGCGCCCGGACCGAAATCTCCGGCCGGGGGCGCCGCCAGCTGCTCGGCGAAAACCTTACTGGCCGTGTAGAACCTGTCGTCGAAGCCGGACGACACCCACACCGGTAGCCCGTTGAGCTGGGGCCGACCGAAAACCGAGTTCTCTTCCCAGTTCTCCTCGTTGTCAAAGGCGTCAGCGGTGGCCTCGGGATAGGACAGCCATATCGACGGGGACACCGCGGCGACGGCTGCGGTTCGGGGTCCGCCCAGACGGGCGCTGTTGAGCAGCGCACCGTAGCCGCCGGCGGACCAGCCCATGAAGGCCACCCGGGAGACGTCGAGGCCCTCCTGCTCGGCGAGCATCGGCAGGAACTCGTCGATGATCATCGCTCCGGGGTCGTCGCCGTTCTGATGCGGATGCCAGTAGCTGTTGCCCCCGTCGATCGCGGCGACCGCGAAGGGCGGCGCCCCCGCGGCGACCAGATCCCCGAGCATCCGCTCATATCCCCAGTAGATGGTCCGATCGGCGTTCTCGTCGCGACCGTGCAACATGATCACCGGACGCACGGGCCAGTCGACTCCTGGTGGCCTGGCTACCTTCCATCCGGTGGGAGTGCCTCTGCGGGCCTCGGAGATGAAGGACCCGCTGGTGACATCGGCCGCGGCCCGTGCGGGCGCCGCGAGCGTCGGAAGAAGCGCAGCACCGGCCCCGAGCGCGGCACCCATCTGCAACAGGCGACGTCGGCTCATTTCGGTCACGGGATCGATAATGCCAGCGGATGGCAAACCCGTCGAGGTCCAGCCAACGGTAGGAGAACAGCGCTACGCGGTGAGCAGCGGCGACATCCACGCCAGTTCGGCGCCGATCTGCGAGCTCCAGAACGAGCCATCGTGACCGCCGGGGCTGAAGCCGCCCGCAGGCGGTGTCGGCAGCTGGGCGATGAACTGCTTGGTGGCGCTGTAGAACGGATCGCTGTCACCGCAGTCGATGCGCAGCGGAATGGAGTTCAGCGCGGCCAACCCCCATACCGAGTTGGCGGCGTAGTCCTCGGGACCGTCGAAGGCGCCGGGTGCGGCGGCACCGGAGGACGTCCACAGCGCCGGGCTGACGGCGGTGATGGCGGCGGTTCGGCCGGCGCCCAGGCGTGAGCCCAGCAGCATGGCGCCGTATCCGCCCATCGACCAGCCCAGAAATGCGACGCGGGAGGTGTCCAGTCCCTGTTCGGCCAGCAGTGGGATGAATTCACCCAGCACCATCGCGCCGGAGTCTTCACCCGAGGACCGCTTGTGCCAGTAGCCGCCGCCACCGTCGACGCTGACCAGAGCGAAGGGCTTGGCACCCGCCGTGACGGCCTGCGCCAGCATGTTCTCCACGCCGCCCTCCATGACTCCGGCGGCGGTCTGGCCCTTGCCGTGCAGCGCGATGATGGGCCGGATGGGGCCGGTTACCCCGGGTGGCCGGGCGATACGCCATTCGGTACGCACACCACCGCGCGCCGCCGAGACGAAGGAACCCGCGGCAATGGCGCCGTCGGCATGGGCAGGGAAAGCCCCCAGACCGGCCAGGGCGGCGCCGGCGCCGGTTGCCGCGCCGAGTGCGAACAGGGAGCGTCGAGACAGATCACGCATGTGGACATCATGCCGGTTCCGTCCAGATCCAGACATTCGATACCGTCGCAGCCGTGGTAGGTCTCTCGCGGCGCTCGGACGTTCCGCCGTTCTACGTCATGGACGTGCTGACGGCGGCCGCCGCACGCCAGCGCACGCACGGGGACATGATCTCCCTGGCCGCTGGGCAACCGTCGACCGGCGCACCTGCGGTGGTTCTCGACGCGGTCCGAGAGGCTCTCGGCACGCAGGTGCTCGGATACACCGAAACACTCGGGTTGCCGGAATTGCGTGAGGCGATCGCCGGGTACCACCGGGAGCGCTCGGGTATCGAGGTCGAGGCGGAGGACGTCGTCGTCACCACGGGATCCTCGGGTGGATTCACGCTGCTGTTCCTCGCGGCCTTCGATGTGGGCGATACCGTCGTGATGACCCGGCCCGGTTACCCCGCATACCGCAATTGTCTTGCCGCGCTTGGCTGTCGGGTTGTCGAGATCGACTGCGGGCTCCAGACGCGTTACCAGCCGACGGTGGCGATGCTGGAGGCATTTTTGCAGGAGGAAGGGCGACCTCCTGCCGGTCTCATCGTCGCCAGTCCTGCCAACCCCACCGGTACCATCATCGACGCGACGGAGTTGGAGGCCCTCGCGCTGTGGTGTGAAGCCAACGGCACCCTGCTGATCTCCGACGAGATCTACCACGGGCTGTCCTACGGCGATCAAAAGACCTCCAGTGCATGGGAATTCAGTCGAGAGTCGGTAGTGATGGGCTCGGTGTCCAAGTACTTTTCGATGACGGGTTGGCGGTTGGGCTGGATGCTGGTGCCGCGCCGGTTCCTGCGTGCCGTCGACAGACTGTCCTCGAACTTCACGATCTGCCCGCCGGCTGTTTCGCAGTACGGTGCGCTGGCGGCGTTCAGCCCCGAGGCGCGGGTTGAGCTCGACGGGCATGTGCGCCGGTATGCGGCGAACCGGACGCTGCTCATTAGCGGCCTCGCTAACGCAGGCATTACCAAGATCGCGCCGCCTGATGGCGCGTTCTACGCGTATGCCGATATTGAGCACCTGACCGGTAATGCCGAGCAGTGGTGTGCGGACCTGTTGGCGCGCACTGGGGTAGCCGTCGCGCCCGGAATCGACTTTGACACCGTGCGTGGTCACCACACCATCCGCCTGAGCTTCGCCGGTAGCACGGATGCGATCGAGGAGGCTCTGGTGCGACTCGGCCAGGCCTGATGTGGCCGCTTGCATGAGATAGCGCAAAACGCCCGTGGGGATGCGTCTCTGCTGGCAGCATGACATGACGTGACAGTCAGGCAACAGGTCGAGGTGTTCCCCGAAGGGAATACCGCGCACCGTCCGCAAGCCACCCCGAAGGGGGAGCGACGGCGGCGGGCGTTGATCAGCGCTGCTGCTGATCTGTTGCGGGACAATGGTATTGATGCGGTGCGGCATCGGGCCGTGGCGCAGCGTGCTGGACTGCCATTGGCCTCGACCACCTACTACTTCTCCTCGTTGGAGGACTTGATCGCGCGGGCCGTCGAACACGCGGGAACCCACGAGCTGGAACAGATCCAGGAACGGTTGTCTCTGGTTCAATATCGGCGCCGTGGAGCTGCTGCCACCGCAGAGACGGTGGTGGAGCTGTTGTTCGGCACGCCGGGATTCGGTGGCGGGGAACAGTTGGTATCGCGGTACGAGCGTGAACTGGCGTGCAGTCGCCATCCCGAACTGCGCGAGGTGCAGCAGCGTCTCCGGGAACAGCGCGACGATGCCGTGGCCCAGGTGGTTCGCAGGTCTGGTCGTTCCATCGATAACGTCCGTGTCGCGGTGCTGATTTCGACTATCGATGGCGCGATGGTGGGCGCGCTCACCGAGGCGGCCAGTAGTCCACAGGCAACTGCCACGGCGATGCTGGTGGACGTCATCGACGTGCTCGCACCGTTGGAAGTGGAACAGCTGGCTGAGTCGATTTCCTTCCCCCCATAGACTCTGGTTGTGCAAATCCCTAACGTTCTGGCATCCCGGTACGCGAGCGACGCCATGGCGGCGCTCTGGTCGCCGCAATCAAAGGTGCTGCTGGAGCGCCAGTTGTGGATCGCTGTGCTGCGCGCACAACGTGACCTCGGCATCGACATTCCCGACGGCGTTATTGAGGATTACGAGCGCGTGGTCGAGAAGGTTGACCTGGACTCCATCGCCGCCCGCGAGCGTGTCACCCGTCACGATGTCAAGGCTCGTATCGAGGAGTTCAATGCCCTCGCCGGGCACGAGCACATCCACAAGGGGATGACGAGCCGCGACCTCACCGAGAACGTGGAGCAGCTGCAGATTCGGCGGTCGCTGGAATATGTCCATGCCCACGGCGTCGCGGTGGCGGCGCGGCTCGCGCGTCACGCCGTCGAATACCGGGATGTGGTGATGGCCGGACGCAGCCACAACGTGGCCGCACAGGCCACCACATTGGGTAAGCGGTTCGCATCGGCGGCAGACGAGACGTTGATCGCGCTCACGCGGCTGCGTGAGCTTCTCGACCGGTATCCGCTGCGTGGGATCAAGGGACCCATGGGCACCGGGCAGGACATGCTCGATCTGTTCGACGGGGACGTAGTCAAGCTGGCCGCGTTGGAGGAGCGTATTGCCGAGCACCTCGGGTTCTCGGCTGTGTTGACCAGCGTTGGCCAGGTGTATCCACGCTCGCTGGACCACGATGTGGTGTCCGCGCTGGTGCAGCTCGGCGCCGGCCCGTCCTCACTGGCGCACACCATTCGGCTGATGGCCGGGCACGAGCTGGTCACCGAGGGCTTCGCGCCTGGACAGGTGGGTAGCTCGGCGATGCCTCACAAGATGAACACCCGCAGCTGTGAACGGGTTAACGGCTTACAGGTGATTCTGCGTGGGTATGGCTCCATGGCTGCGGAACTGGCTGGGGCGCAATGGAATGAAGGCGATGTGTTCTGCTCGGTGGTGCGACGTGTCGCGCTGCCCGATGCCTTCTTTGCCGTAGACGGGATGATCGAGACGTTCCTGACGGTGCTCGACGAGTTCGGCGCCTACCCGGCGGTGATCGACCGGGAGCTGCGCCGCTACTTGCCATTCCTGGCGACCACCAAGGTACTGATGGCGGCGGTGCGCGCCGGGGTCGGACGCGAAGAAGCCCACGAGGTCATCAAGGAGCATGCCGTCGCGACCGCGCTCGCCATGCGTGAAAAGGGCGCCGAACCAGACCTTTTGGGCTTGCTGGCGGAAGATCCGCGGCTGCCGCTGGACGCTGCGACCCTGGAAGCCGCGCTGGCAGATCGGGCCTCGTTCACCGGAGCCGCCGCCGACCAGGTCGATCGAGTGGTGGCCGACGTCTCCGCGCTTGTCGACGCCTACCCCGAGGCCGCGGCCTACAACCCGGGTGCCATTCTGTAGTTCATGGGCTGCGCGGCTCTTCGTGGCATAGACCTGACCGACCTGGACAACTTCGCCGGCGGGTTTCCGCACGCCCTGTTTGCACGGCATCGGCGCGAGGCGCCGGTGTACTGGCATGAGCCCACCGAGAACACCCCGGACAACGAGGGCTTCTGGTCGGTGGCCACCTATGCGGAAACCCTTGAGGTGCTGCGTGATCCGGTGATGTACTCATCGGTGACCGGGGGTGACCGGCCCTACGGCGGCACCCTCATACAGGATCTGCCGATCGCCGGCCAGGTGCTCAACATGATGGATGATCCGCGACACCGTCAGATCCGTAAGTTGGTGAGCTCCGGACTGACCCCGCGCATGATTCAGCGGGTCGAGGATGACTTGCGGGTGCGGTGCCGGACGCTCTTGGATGCGGTGCAGCCGACCGTGCCGTTCGACTTCCTCGTCGATATCGCCGCAGAGCTGCCCATGCAGATGATCTGCATCCTGCTGGGCGTGCCGGAGTCTGAACGGCACTGGTTGTTCGAAGCGGTTGAGCCCAGTTTCGACTTCGGCAGGTCACGACGCTCGCACGTCACCAGCTCTTTGGGCGATCCCAGCTCCGGTATGTATCAATATGGTTCGGAGTTGGTCGCGTCGAAACGTGCGGCGCCCGCCGACGACATGTTGTCTGTGGTCGCCAATGCGACGGTTGATGATCCGGAAGCGCCCTCGCTGTCGGACGCCGAACTGTATCTGTTCTTCTACCTGTTGTTCAGTGCCGGTGCCGAGACCACGCGTAATGCGATTGCCGGTGGCCTGTTGGCGCTGCTGGACAACCCCGCTGAATTCCGTTCCCTGCGTGAAGATCTTGGCCTGCTGCCGACGGCTGTCGAGGAGATGCTGCGCTGGACCTCGCCGTCACCGTCCAAGCGCAGGACGGCCACCGCTGATGTGATGTTGGGTGGTCAGCAGATCGTCGCGGGCCAGAAGGTAGTGGTCTGGGAGGGCTCGGCGAATCGCGATGCGCTGGTGTTCGACCGGCCGGACACCTTCGACATCACGCGCAAACCGAATCCTCACTTAGGCTTTGGACAGGGCGTGCATTTCTGTCTGGGGGCACATCTGGCTCGTCTGGAGCTGCGCGTGGTGTTCGAGGAGCTGCTTTCGCGATTTGCGTCGTTGCAATTGGCCGAGCCGGTGGAATGGACGCGCAGTAATCGGCATACCGGTATCCGCCATCTGCTTGTGGCGGCCTCCTAAGGCACCGTGATCGGCTAGGAGGTGCGCCAGGTTTTCGGTGTGCTGATACCCGAGGCCCTCAATTCGATGGCCGCCAGGCCCCGTATCGACGCGGTGTCCTGAGCGCGCCAGGCCGCCACGGGATCGGGCGTGACCACCGCCAGCTTCCTCAGCGGCCGGTTGGCCAGCGCCCGCAGGGCCAGCAGCTGTTCACCCGCGGGAGTGGCCGCCAGCTGTACCGCGACCAGCTTGCGGCGAAAGAACCTGATCCGCAAAAAGATCCACGGCCCTGCGAACGCCAGGATGGGAGGCGCGGCAACGGCGATCGCCAAAACGATCGCCAGCCAGGTCGCAGTGGTGTCCAGGTTGTGGCCGGCTCCGGCCAAATCGGCGGCTGCCTCGCTTGCCGCGCGTAAGGGTCCACCCACTTTGTCTCCCACCAAGGGGATCCGGTGTGCGCTGTCTCCGGCGGAGTTCAGGTTGTCCGAAATACCGTCGGCGCCGTCCTTCACCTGCCGGCCTACCTCGGCGATCGTCGACACCGCGGCATGCACAGCAAGCCCGACGAACACCCAGATCGTGCTCCAGATCGCGACCGCTACATCGCTGAACAACTGGCCGAGCAACCGTCCCGGTCGGGTCGAGTAGGGCAGGAATCGCATGAATCGTAGGATGGCACGATGCGTCCTCCGCTGTCCGATTACCAGCATGTGGCCAGCGGAAAGGTCCGTGAGCTGTACCGAGTCGACGACGAGCACCTGTTGTTCGTCGCCACCGACCGAATTTCCGCATTCGATTTCGTCCTGGATACGCCGATTCCGGATAAGGGGCGCATCCTCACCGCGATGAGCGTCTTCTTCTTCGGGCTGCTGACCGTGCCGAACCATCTGGCCGGACCGCCCGATGACCCGCGCATACCCGAAGAGGTGCTGGGTCGGGCACTGCTGGTGCGCCGACTCGACATGCTCCCCGTGGAGTGTGTGGCACGTGGATACCTCACCGGGTCCGGACTGCTGGATTACCAGCGCACCGGTGCGGTGTGCGGCCACGTGCTGCCCCAGGGGCTCGGCGAGGCCAGTCGGCTGGATCCGCCGTTGTTCACCCCGGCGACGAAGGCCGATATCGGAGAGCACGATATGAATGTTGATTTCGCCGCCGTGGTGGATCTTGTCGGCGGAGTGCGCGCCAACCAACTGCGCGACGAGACGATCAAGATCTACACCAGGGCCGCAGCACATGCGCTGCACAAGGGAATCATCTTGGCCGACACGAAATTCGAATTCGGGGTCGATATCGAGGGCACGCTGGTGCTGGCGGACGAGGTGTTCACCCCTGACTCGTCCAGGTACTGGGACGCGGCCAACTACAAGGCGGGTGTGGTGCAGGACAGCTTCGACAAGCAGTTCGTGCGTAACTGGCTCACTGGGCCCGAATCGGGATGGGATCGCGCGTCGGATACTCCGCCGCCGCCATTACCTGAGGCGGTGGCGATGGCCACCCGCGAGCGGTACATCGAGGCATATGAACGCATCTCGGGGCTGAGCTTCGCTGATTGGATCGGCCCGTCGGCGTGAGCGGGCACGTACGCCCGCCCACCGCGAACCGCATCGACACCCTGCGCGAGTACCACGGGGATACCTTCGTCGACCCCTACGAATGGATGCGCGAGAAGGAGAGCCCAGAGGTCATCGCGCATCTGGAGGCTGAGAATGCCTATGTCGATGACCAGCTCGGCCACCTAGAAGGACTGCGTAACAACATCTTCGGTGAGATCAAGTCTCGTACCAAGGAGACGGATCTCTCGATTCCCACTCGGATGGGGCAGTGGTGGTACTACGCCCGAAGCTTTGAGGGTAAGCAGTACGGCACTCATTGCCGTTGTCCGATAGGGGAATCCGTCGGAATTGAGAGCTGGCGGCCGCCGGCGCTCGATCACGATGTTCCGGGCGAGCAGATCCTGCTCGATGGCAACGTGGAAGCCGAGGGGCACGAATTCTTCTCCTTGGGAGCTGCGACTGTCAGCCCCGACGGGAACACCTTGGCCTACTCGGTCGACGTCGTCGGCCACGAGATGTACACCCTGCGGTTCAAGGATCTGCGGACCGGCCAGATGTACCCGGACGAGATCACCGACATAGGTGCCGGTGCCACGTGGGCGATGGACAGTCGCACCCTGTACTACCCGGTGATCGATGAGGCGTTCCGGCCCTACGCCATTCGCCGGTACACGTTGGGTAGTGATGCGGAGCCCGTCGAGGTGTTCTCCGAGCCCGACGAGCGTTTCTGGATCGGCGTGGGCCGTACCCGCAGCGACCGCTTTGTCGCCATCAGCGTGCACTCGTCGGTGACGTCCGAGATCCTGATCGGTGACGCCGAAGATCCTGCCACGACCTTCTCGCCGATCTGGCTGCGCCGCAACGGTATCGAATACACCGTGGATCACGTTGTGGTCGGCGGTGAGGACCGGCTCTTGATCCTGCACAACGACGGAGCGGTGAACTTCGCGCTCGCCGACCTACCGTTCGCCGCGGTCGCCGAGGGACCAGCCGACCCGGCGCTGGCCCGCACTCTGATCGCCCATCGTGACGATGTGCGGCTGGACGGTGTCGAGGCCTTCGCCGAGCGTTTCGTGATCGGCTATCGCCGAGAAGCGCTGCCACGCATCCAGGTATGGCCGATTGAGGCCGACGGATACGGCGCGCCGCAGGAGGTCGAGTTCGACTCGGAGCTCATGCTGTCCGGTCTGGGCGACAACCCCGAATGGAACTCGCCGCTGCTGCGTGTGGGCTGCACATCCTTCATCACACCGACGCGGGTGTACGACCTCGACGTTCGCACTGGGGAACGCACGCTGCTCAAGGAACAACCCGTTCTCGGCGGCTATCGCCGGGAAGACTATGTGGAGCGACGGGAATGGGCGGTTGCCCAGGACGGCACCCGGATACCGCTTTCGGTGGTTCATCGCGCGGACACTCGTGAACCGGCGCCGACCATCCTCTACGGGTATGGCGCCTACGAGATGTGCGAGGACCCGCAGTTCAGCATCGGACGCCTCTCGCTGCTGGACAGGGGAGTGGTGTTCGTCATCGCCCACGTGCGCGGTGGCGGTGAGATGGGCCGCCTCTGGTACGAGGACGGCAAGATGCTGCACAAGAAGCACAGCTTCACCGACTTCGTCGCAGCGGCAAGATATCTCGTTGACGCTGGAATTGCGTTGCCGGACAGGCTCGCGGCATGGGGCGGGAGTGCCGGCGGTCTGTTGGTGGGTGCCGCCGTGAACCTGGCGCCCGAACTGTTCGCCGGAGTGTTGGCGCAAGTGCCCTTTGTGGATCCGGTCACCACCATCTGTGATCCGACGCTGCCGCTCACCGTTACCGAATGGGACGAGTGGGGAAATCCCTTGGAAGACAAGGATGTCTACGACTACATCAAGTCGTACTCGCCATACGAGAACATCCGTGCCACCGAGTATCCGACCATTCTCGCGATGACCTCACTGCATGATTCGCGGGTGCTGTACGTCGAACCTGCCAAATGGATCGCCGAGCTGCGGCACACGACTACCGGCGATCGTCCCATCTTGATGCGCACCGAGATGACGGCCGGGCACGGCGGTATCAGCGGGCGGTATGAGCGCTGGAAAGAAAGCGCATTCCAGCTCGCCTGGGTACTCGATGTTCTTGGTGCCGTGAAGGAGTAGTCAGTTGTCTGACGAAGTCGTCGTTGTCACCGGCGCTGGTGGGATGGGCAAGGTCATCGCCCGCCGTCAGGGCATCGGTAAGACCCTGGTGATCGCCGACTACAACGAGCAGGCACTGCAGGCGGTCGTCGACGAACTGAAGGCCGATGGACACAACGTCATCGGGCACCGCGTTGACGTCTCCTCGCGCGAGTCGGTATCCGGACTCGCCGCAGTCGCCGCGGAGCTTGGGCGGGTCACTCAGGTGGTGCACACCGCCGGACTTTCTCCGGCGCAGGCTCCGGCACAGGCCATCCTGGCCGTCGACCTTCTAGGGGTGGCTCTGGTTCTGGAGGAGTTCGGCAACGTCGTGTCCTCCGGCGGCGCGGGTGTGGTGATCGCCAGCATGGCCGGCCACATGCCCATGGAACTCTCTGCTGAGCAGGAGCGGGAACTGGCGGGCACCGGTGCCGAGGATCTGCTCGCACTGCCGTACGTTCAGGGCATCGAGTATCCCGCGGTTGCTTACCAGTTGTCGAAGCGCGCCAACCATATTCGCGTGCGAGCACTTGCCCGGCAATGGGGTGCGCGCGGCGCTCGACTCAACTCGATCAGTCCGGGGGTGGTGTCCACCAAGATGGGGCACCAGGAACTCGCCTCGGAGACCGGTGCCGTCACAAAGGCCATGATCGACGGATCGGCGACCAGACGGATCGGCACGTCCGACGATATCGCCGCGGCAGCGGCATTCCTGCTCGGTACTGAGGCGTCGTACATCACCGGGACCGATCTTTTGGTCGACGGTGGAGTGATCGCCGCGGTGCGGTCCGGCCAGCTGTTCAGCTGATGACCGAATCCATGTCTTCCAATGTCCGGCCCTTGGTTTCGTTCACCCAGCGCGCCACGAACACCAGGGACACCACCGCGCAGATCGCGTAGAACCCGTAGGCGATTCCCAGCGAGTCGCGCAACGCGGGGAAGCTGACGGTCACCAGCCAGTTGGCGGCCCAGTTTCCGGCCGTGGCCACTCCCATGGCCGCCGCCCGGATTCGGTTGGGGAAGATCTCGCCGAGCAGCACCCACACCACCGGGCCCCAGGACATCCCGAACGCCACGACAAACAGGTTTGCGGCCACCAGCGCAACGGGTCCGGCGACGGGTCCCAGGTGCGGCTTGCCGTCCAGGACGGTGGCCGAACTGAAGACGATCGCCATCGTGCTGAGCGTCGCGGCCATCCCGGCCGAACCAATGAGCAGCAAGGGCTTGCGGCCCACCCGGTCGATCAACGCGATCGCCACCAGCGTTGTGGCGATGTTCGTGATGGAGGTGATAACCGTGATGGTGAAGGACGAGCTCTCGCCGAATCCGACGGCCTGCCACAGCACATTCGAGTAATAGAAGATCACGTTGATGCCCACTAGCTGCTGAAATACCGCTAGCGCCACACCAACCCACACGATGCCATACAGACCACCGGTGGGCTTGCGTAGATCACGCCACGAGGGTGAGGTGCTCTGGTCGAGAGTTTCCTGGATTCGGGTGATCGTGATGTCCAGATTCTTCTCCCCGAGTAGCCTCCTCAGCACCGTGCGTGCCTCGGGAATTCGGTGGGTGGCAACGAGATAACGGGGTGACTCGGGGATGGTGAAGGCCAGCGCGCCGTAGACCAGCGCTGGCAGTGCCATCGCGAGAAACATCCAGCGCCATGCCGGGAGTCCCAACCACAATTCACTGCGCGATCCACCCGCGATGTGCGCCAGCAGCCAGTCAACGGTGAGGGACAGGAAGATGCCGGTGACGATCGCCAGTTGTTGTAGAGAACCCAACCGGCCACGGATGTTCGACGGCGACGTCTCTGCGATATAGGCCGGTGCGATCAGCGAGGCGACACCCACCCCCACACCGCCGATCACGCGAAAGATGACGAGCAACTCGATGTTGGGCGAGAGCCCCGCGCCGACCGCGCTCAGCAGGAACAGTGCGGCGGCGATCTTCATGACCGCCACCCGCCCGATCCTGTCGGCCACGCGTCCGGCCGTCATGGCACCGACAGCGGCCCCGAGGAGCGCGGAGGCGACCGCGAATCCCAGCTCCGCATCCCGGATGGCGAACTCGTCCTGGATCGCCTGTACGGCACCGTTGATGACCGCGCTGTCGTACCCGAAGAGCAGTCCGCCCAGCGCCGCCACCGAGGCGATCCGCAGGGCACTGCGACCTGAGGAGAATTCGTCCTCCTCGCTCATATGACCTCCCGCAACGTTGCGTAATGTGCGAACAGTCAACCATCGCAACACCGGTAACGTGGTGAGCATGTCCGATCTCGCCTCCATCCCGTTGACCGCACTCGACGGCGCAGAGCTGTCACTTGCCGATTTCGGTGATAACGCCGTGCTGGTCGTCAACGTCGCGTCCAAATGTGGCCTCACCCCGCAGTACGCGGCTCTGGAAAAGCTGGCCACCGACTACGCCGACCGTGGCCTGACGGTGCTGGGCGTGCCGTGTAACCAATTCATGGGTCAGGAGCCCGGTACGTCGGAGGAGATCCAGACGTTCTGCTCCACCACGTACGGGGTGAGTTTCCCGCTGCTGGAGAAGACCGATGTCAACGGTGAGAGCCGGCATCCGCTGTACGCCGAGCTCACCAAGACCGCTGATTCCGAAGGTACTGCCGGGGACGTGCAGTGGAACTTTGAGAAGTTCCTGATCGCGCGGGACGGTTCGGTGGTCAACCGGTTTCGGCCGACGACGGTGCCGGATGCTCCCGAGGTGATCGCGGCCATCGAGAAGGAGCTGGGGTAGCGCGTCAGAGCGTTCTTTTCGATGCGGGGTGTCTGACACCTTGCGTACATCTGGAGTTGCCACACTGGCGGCATGGCAGGACAGCTGCTGGTATCGGTGTCGGGAATCTGCGATCGCACTCTCGACGAGATCGCCGTATTTACTGAGGAAATGGATAAGCGGTCGATTCCGCTGTCGTTCCTCGTGTCCCCGCGCTTGAAGGGCAAGTACCGCCTCGTGGAGGACCAGCCAACGGTCGACTGGCTGGCCGCGCGCCGGTCGCGGGGCGACGCCATCGTCCTGCACGGATACGACCAGGCCGCCACCAAGAAGCGTCGCGATGAGTTCGCCGCGTTGCCCGCCCACGAGGCGAACCTGCGCCTGATGGCGGCCGACCGTGTGATGGAGCAGACGGGTCTGCGTACGCGCCTGTTTGCGGCACCGGGTTGGATGGCCTCGGCCGGCGCAGTGGAAATGCTGCCGCGCAACGGTTTCCGTCTAAATATCGGGCTTTCCGAGATTTCCGACCTGGTCCATGGCACTTCGGTGCGGGCGCGCGTGCTGGGTATCGGCGAGGGATTCCTCTCCGAGCCCTGGTGGTGCCGGATGCTGGTGCTCTCGGCCGCGCGGACCGCTCGCCGCGACGGTGTGGTGCGTGTGGCCATCTCGGCCAAACACCTTCGTAAGCCCGGTCCGCGGCAAGCCATGATCGATGCCATCGATCTCTCGCTGCTGCATGGCTCGGTTCCGGGCGTCTACGAATGGTCGCCCAAGCAGGTATTGCACAGCGTGGCCTAGTCGCTACAGTTTGCCCAGTCTGCTACCTGGTAGTCGTGGCGATTGCCACGAACTGCGATTTCTTCGGAAGCTTCCACCGCGTGCCGCATGTGCTGCCCCGACGCGTGGGACATGGCTTTGTGCTTTCACCGCAAGGTAGTTGGACCTTTTAATCATCAATCGACCCCGCTACGGTGAACCGGTGAGTGACGCGAGTTCCGATGCCATCGTCGTCGGCGCAGGTCTTGCCGGGTTGGTGGCGACCTGTGAGTTGGTGGACCGCGGCAAGAACGTTGTCATCGTCGAGCAGGAGAACGCCGCCAATCTGGGCGGGCAGGCGTACTGGTCGTTCGGCGGCCTGTTCTTCGTCAACAGTCCTGAACAGCGTCGCCTGGGCATCAAGGACTCCCACGAGCTGGCACTGCAGGATTGGCTCGGTACCGCAGGCTTCGACCGGCCGGAGGACCACTGGCCTCGTCAATGGGCGCACGCGTATGTCGACTTCGCCGCAGGCGAGAAGCGAAGCTGGCTGCGCGCCAGGGGGTTACAAACATTTCCCGTGGTGGCGTGGGCCGAACGCGGCGGTAAAGACGCGCTGGGCCCGGGCAACTCGGTTCCCCGATTCCATATCACTTGGGGTACCGGGCCTGGCTTGGTGGAGATCTTCGCCCGGCGCGTGCTCGCCGCCGTGGACCGGGGTCAAGTGCGCATCGCCTACCGCCACCAGGTCGATGAGCTGATCGTCGAACAAGGTGCCGCCGTGGGCGTCCGGGGCACCGTGCTGGATCCTTCCACCGACGCGAGGGGTATGGCTTCCTCGCGAACAGCATTGGGAGAGTTTGAGTTCCGTGCACAAGCCGTCATCGTGACCAGCGGCGGTATCGGGGCCAACCACGACCTGGTGCGGGCCAACTGGCCCGAGCGGATGGGACGTGTTCCGGATCAGCTGTTGACCGGGGTACCCGCGCATGTCGATGGGCGCATGCTCGGGATTTCGGTCGACGCGGGTGCCCACCTGATCAACCGCGACCGCATGTGGCATTACACCGAGGGCATCACCAACTACGACCCGGTCTGGCCGGGCCACGGGATTCGCATCCTTCCCGGTCCATCATCACTCTGGTTGGACGCCAATGGATCTCGAATTCCTGCGCCATTGTTCCCCGGATTCGACACCCTGGGCACGTTGGAGCACATCTGCCGTAGTGGGCACGACTACTCGTGGTTCATCCTGAATGCGCGGATTATCGCCAAGGAGTTCGCACTGTCGGGGCAGGAGCAGAACCCCGACCTCACGGGCAAGGATGTGCGGGGGGTGCTCCGGCGCGGCAAGGCCGGCGCGCCGGCGCCCGTGCAGGCGTTCATCGATAAGGGCGTCGACTTCGTCAGTGCCACGAATCTGCCCGATCTGGTAGCCAAGATGAACGCGCTGCCGGACGTCACCCCGCTGGACTACGCGACGATCGCTCAGCAGGTAACGGCACGCGACCGTGAGGTGGCCAATCCGTTCGGTAAGGACCCGCAGATAGCCGCCATCCGCGCCGCGCGGGGGTATCTCGCCGATCGGATTGTCCGGGTGGTGGCTCCGCACCGACTCGCCGATCCCAAGGCGGGTCCGCTGATCGCCGTCAAGTTGCACATCTTGACCCGAAAGACCTTGGGCGGCTTAGAGACCGATTTGGATTCGCGGGTGTTGCGCGCCGACGGAAGTTGCTTCGAGGGCCTGTACGCGGCCGGAGAGGTCGCCGGGTTCGGCGGCGGCGGCGTGCACGGATATCGCGCCTTGGAGGGCACGTTCCTGGGCGGCTGCATCTTCAGCGGACGGGCCGCGGGCCGGGGCGCCGCCGAGGACATCGGCTAGCGCGCTCATCGAAACCTGGGTTCTGGCGAAAATGTGCGAGACGATGCCGCCACAACCTCGGTCTCGGCGCTGAAGGGGCTTAGAACACCACCGCGTCCTCGTGTGGCAGCACCTGGAAGTCGGCGTCAGACATCTCGCGAAATCGCGTGTAGAAGAACGGGTATGCGGCCTCCTGCAGGATGCCCTGGTGGATCGGCACCGCCCGGGCAGGGTTGACCGCACGCAGGTATTCGATGGCCTCGGACACCTTCATCCACGGCGCTGCCGCCGGTAGTGCCAGCACGTCAACCTCCTCGCCGGGGGCGAAGAGCGCGTCGCCCGGGTGCATGAGCCGCGCGGGATGGCCGGCGTCGCCGATCAGATACGAGGTGTTGTCGATGAGCGGGATCTCCGGGTGGATGACCGCGTGCTGCCCACCCACCCCCCGCACACTTAGATCCGCGACGGTGAAGCTGTCACCGGCATGCACCGCCTGCCACGGCTCGCCCAACTGCGCCGCCGTCATCGGGTCGGCGTACAGCGCGGCCCCCGGGTTGGCGTCGACGAGCGCGGGTAGCCGCGCCAGGTCCACATGGTCGGGGTGCTGATGGGTGATCAGGATGGCCGACAGGCCGGTGATGCCCTCGAATCCGTGCGAGAAGTTGCCCGGATCAAACAGCAGCGTCGTGCTCCCATTCTCAGACGGAAATTCTGCCAGCAGGCACGAATGCCCGAAGTGGGTCAGCTGCATGAAGGGGAGTCTAGGCGGGATGTGTCCGGGCCCACACGGTAAAGTCAGGCCGTGGCCCGAGTCGTCGTTAACGTCATGCCGAAACCCGAGATCCTGGACCCGCAGGGACAAGCGATCGTGGGCGCACTCGCCCGCCTTGGCTATGCCGGTGTGGCAGACGTCCGGCAGGGCAAGCGCTTTGAGTTGGAATTCGAGGGAGAGATCGGTGACGCCGATCTCGAGTCGATCGCCGAGGCGCTGCTCGCCAACACCGTCATTGAGGACTGGGAAATCGTGCGGGAGTCCGAATGACCCCACGCATCGGTGTCATCACGTTCCCCGGCACCCTCGACGACGTCGACGCCGCCCGTGCGGCCCGGCTCTCCGGTGCCGAGGCGGTCCCGTTGTGGCACGACGATGCCGACCTGAAGTCCGTCGATGCGGTGATTGTGCCCGGTGGCTTTTCCTACGGTGATTACCTGCGTGCCGGGGCCATCGCGCGGTTCGCCCCCGTGATGCGTTCCGTAGTTGACGCCGCCGCACAAGGCCTGCCAATCCTGGGTATCTGCAATGGTTTCCAGGTGCTGTGCGAGGCGGGACTGCTGCCCGGCGCATTGGCTCGTAACGCCGGTTTGCACTTCGTGTGCCGCGACGTCTGGCTAGGAGTCGACGCCAACAACACGGCGTGGTCGTCTCGGTACGACAAGGGTGCCGACATCCTGGTGCCACTCAAGTCCGGTGAAGGCCGCTATGTGGCCTCCGATGAGGTTCTCGACGAGTTGGAGGGCGAAGGCCGGGTGGTATTCCGCTACCGCGAGAACCCCAACGGGTCGATGCGCGATATCGCGGGGATTTCCTCGGCCAATGGCCGCGTGGTGGGGCTCATGCCGCACCCAGAGCATGCGACCGAGCCGCTGACCGGCCCGAGCGATGACGGGCTCGGCATTTTCTACTCGGCGCTCGACGCCGTGCTCACCGCCTGATTGCCCTCGCTGAATGTCGACTTTCTGTTAAGAACTGCGGATAAGCCGCTCTGAAAGTCGACATTCGGCGAGAAGGGGCTAGGGCAGCAGTGCGACCGAGGCCTCGGCGGTGTAAGCCAGGAACGTCAGGGTCTCCTGTAGATACAGCTGCACGCTGTCGGCGTCATGGGACAGGTAGCCGATGGTGACATCGGTGCCCAGTTGCAGATCGAAGTCGCCGCCGCGGCAGCTCAGCACGAACGCGCCATCGATCGCCGGCGCCCAGAGGATTTCCCCGGTGACCAACCGGCGGAGATGCTCGCGGATCGGGTAGCCGCGATCGGAGGCCTCGCTGACCTTTGTGTACTCCTCAGCCGACAGCAGCACCGAGTACGGGCCGTCGACACCGGCCAGGCGCAGTTCCGACAGCGCCTGCGCAACAATGTCGGGGTACTCGCGGACATCCTCGGGGAGCTTGAGTTCGGGATTTGAGCTCGACTCACGGATGCCGACGATCGAGGCGGCGGGATATCCCTCGAAGATGGCGCGGTCCTCGGCGAAGGCCAGCTTTTTGGCCGCCACCTTGACCGGGTCCCAGTCGGAGTCCTGGGAGCCGCGTTCCACGTCGTCGATGGCCGACCGGCTGATGGTGAACGGAACGCGTAGTCGTACAAGCGGTTTACTCTCGCGTAGATGCGCCTGGACGCCGTCGGCGGGTGCGGCCACGTCCAACAGGTGGCCGGTGCTCACCGCCGCGCTGGAGGGGCCGCCCGGCTCGCTGACATCGACCACCCGGCGCCCGGCGATATGGCGTTTGAAGGTGCGGGTGGCCTCGGTCTCGATCTCCGCCCACGCCTCGTCCGTGATCGGGGCGAGTTCGCGATACAGGTTGTTCATGCCGACGTTCCTTTCAGGCTGCCGATGGATAGGGACCCTTGGTACTCAGTGGATTTCGCGGCTACCTGGCTGGGCAGCGGTGGGGGAGCGTCGAGGAAGTCCGCGGACGGTGCGAAGAACAGTCCGCCGGTGACCGCGGTCGAGAAGTCCAGGATACGGTCGGTGTTCCCTGGGGGATCCCCGACAAACATGTTGTGCAGCATGCGTTCTGTGACATCCGGGGTGCGTGAGTAGGCGATGTAGTACGTCCCGAACTCGGCCTTCCCCAGCTCGCCGAACGGCATGTTGCGTCGCAGGATCTGCAGCTCGTTGCCCTCGTCGTCTTCGATGACATTCAGGGCCACATGCGAATTCGAGGGTTTGACGGCATCGTCGAATTCGATGTCGTCGAGCTTGGTACGTCCGATCACCTTCTCCTGCTCGTCGACCGGCAATGCGCTCCAGGCGGCCATATCGTGCAGGTATTTCTGGATATGTACGTAGCTGCCCGTGGCAAAGTCGGCATCCTCGGCGCCGACGAGGGCTGCCGACGCGGCTTCCTCACCATCGGGATTCTCGGTGCCGTCGACAAATCCCAGCAGGTCTCGGTTGTCGAAGTACTGAAAGCCGTGTACCTCGTCCACCACGGTGATGGCACCCGCCAGCGTGCTCGTAATGCGCGTGGCCAGTTCGAAGCAGCGGTCCATAGTGCTCGCGCGGATGTGGAACAGCAGGTCACCAGGGGTCGATGGGGCGGTGTGTCGCTCGCCACGCACCTCCTGAAACGGCCACAGCCGAGCGGGGCGCGGCCCGGAAAAGAGCCGGTTCCAGGCATCCGAGCCGATTGCCGTAACCAGCGACAATCGCCGTGCCGGGTCGCGGAATCCGATGGCCTTAGCCAGGCCGGATAAGTCGGGCAATGCGGCGTGAACTGCTTGTTCGGCGCCCACGTCGACAGTCACCACCAGGAAAATGGCCGACGAGGACAGCGGTTCCAGAACAGGCTGTGGCACGGGATCGGTCACGCTTCGACCCTAGACCCAATCCAGTCAGCCATCATGGGAAGCGTGACCGCGACCGCATCAGGACTGTGCCAATTCATCGACGCCTCACCGTCTCCGTTTCACGCGGTGGACACGGTGGCACAGCGACTCCGTCAGGAGGGCTTCACCGAGCTGTTCGAGGCGCAGCGTTGGCCGGGACACTCGGGTGACTACTTCACGGTGCGGTCGGGGTCGATCGTGGCCTGGCGCGGTGTCGACATGGAAGACGACAACGCGGCCTTCCGGGTGATCGGGGCGCATACCGATAGCCCGAACCTACGGGTGAAGGCCAATGCCGATCGAGTGCAGGCGGGTTGGCCCATGGTCGCCCTGGAGCCCTATGGCGGTGCATGGGTGCAGACCTGGCTGGACCGCGACCTGGGGCTGTCCGGAAGGGTGCTGGTGCGTGACGGAGATGCGTTGCGGTCCACCCTGATTCGCATCGATCAGCCGATCCTGCGGGTGCCGAATCTGGCGATCCACATGGTCAGTGCCGAGGAGCGTAAGAAATGGGTGATCGACCCGCAGTGGCATGTGAATTCGGTATGGAGCGGTGGGAAGAGCTTCGACGAGTTCATTGCCGGCCAGCTGGGGGTCGCCGCGGCCGATGTCCTCGGACGCGATCTCATGGCGCACGACCTGACCGCCGCGGCGCTCATCGGCCCTGACGAGAGCCTGGTCAGCGCCCCGCGTCTGGACAATCAGGCCAGCTGCTACGCCGGACTGGAGGCGTTCCTTGCCGCCGAGTCCAGCTCGACGATCGTCCTCGCACTCTTCGACCACGAGGAAATCGGCTCGGTATCCGGTCATGGCGCTCACTCGGACCTGTTGTCGACAGTTCTGGAACGGATCGTGCTGTCCAGCAACGGCACCCGAGAGGACTTCCTGCGGCGCGCGGCCGCTTCACTGATGGTCTCGGCCGATATGGCGCACGCCACTCACCCCAACTACCCGGATCGGCATGAACCGGGTCACCAGATTGCCGTCAATGCCGGGCCGGTGATCAAGATTCATCCGAACGTTCGGTATGCCACCGATGGCCGGGGTGCGGCGGCATTCGCGCTGGCCTGCGGGCGGGCAGGTGTCCCGTATCAGCGGTACGAACATCGGGCGGATATGCAGTGCGGCTCCACCATTGGACCGTTCGCGGCCTCACACACCGGCATCGTCACCGTCGATGTCGGTGCCGCCACGCTGGCCATGCATTCGGTGCGCGAACTGATGGGTGCGCACGACGTTCCGATGTATTCAGATGCGCTGCAAGCGTTTCTGGAGCTGCCCGCTACATCGTGAAGCGCAGGTTGGCGATGATGTGCCAACCTAGATCCGGATCACCGTCGAGGGTGAATCCGTCGCGGTTCGCGCTGGCTCGCCCACCCAGATGACGGGCGAACTCGCAGGTGTCCGCGGTGAGCGTCACGTGCGGCGCGCCGGAGAGCGCCGAGACGATGCGGGCCCGGTCGGGGATTTCGATATCAATGTTCTGCGCACTAATTCCGGTGAGCACGAAACGTATCCGGCTGCCCTGGGGTGCACTCGCTCGCTTTCCGACCAGGAACGGCAATGCGTTGATCAGCTCGGTGAGGGCCGGTGTCGCCGCCACCGGGTCGGCCGGTGCGGGCAGTCCGAGGCTGTCACGCACATCCAATTCGTGCATCCAACAGTCGAAATCGCGGATCTGCATGAACCGGCCGTAGCTTTCCGGCCCCACCGGAGTCGATGTCTCAGCGTTGAACTGCTCCTGGGACAGGCCCTCCAGGATGGCAAGGCGCGCGCTGGTCACGCTACGTAAGTCGTTCAGCACCGCCACGGGCGGCAGCTTGCGGTAGTAGGTCAGCCACCGTTCGTTGAGGACGCCGACCGGATTGTGTACGTGTGGGAGATTGGCGACGGCCTCATCAGTGCTGGGCAGTGGGTCGCCGGACAGCAGACGTTCGGTACCCACCACGTGCGCGATGACATCCTTGACCGTCCACCCCGGCAGCACCGACGGAGCGGCCCACTGCTCATCGGTCAAGGCGGCGCCGAGCTCGTCCAACGCGGTCCACTCCGCGGCCAGAGCGGCGACGACGGGATTTTTGGCGACGATCGTGACGGTCATGGCCCGAGCCTACGAGAGCCGATGGGCGCTCGAGCGATGAATTTGATCGATTGTGTCGGTCCGTCTCTCTAGAGTTGTTTCATCGGGGATTTCGAGAAAGGAATCTCATGTCCGTCATATCCACATTCAGTGAGAAATCGACACCGGAGAAGATCGGTATCGCGCTGAGCGGCATCATCCTGTTGTTCCTCTTGGGTGATGCGTTACCCAAGATCTTTGGTGCGGAGTTCGCCCAGAAGGCGACCGAGCAGCTGGGTTTCGCGCCGTATCAGACCGCGCTCATTGGCTGGGTGCTCTTGGCATGCACCATCGTGTGGGCCATTCCACGTACCGCGGTGCTCGGCGCCGTGGGGTTGACGGCCTACCTGGGTGGCGCGGTCACGATCGATATGCACGAGGAAGTTTGGTTCGCCGTGGTGTTCGCGGTCGGATTCGGACTGCTGATCTGGGCGGCGATGATTCTGCGCCGGCGCGAGCTGTTGCGGGTGTTGATCGGCTAGCCCGGGCAGCTCTCGTACATCCCGCGCATCTCCGCTTCGACCGCGGAACTGCGTTGCGACGGAGGCATTTCGCCCATGCAACCACCCAGCCACACAGTGATACCGGTCTTGTCTCCATGTAGTTCGTAGACGCCGGGTTGCCCGAACCGCTTCAGCAGCTCCAGTTGCCGAACAGCTGTCTCTCGAAGCTGTGCTTGGTTCGCCGTGGGCACCTCGGCGTACGTGGTGTTCAGGTAGTGCCGCGCAGTCGAATACTGGACATTGTTCTGATCCTTGCGGGCCGAGCGTGACGTGAACCGCGAGGATGTCGGGGCGATGGCGTTGAGGCGTTCCCACAGGGCGACCGCGCTGATATCCGGAAAGCCCCGTTCCGTACTGAGGGCCGGGTAGGGGCCGACGACGGGTCCAACATGCCAGGCCGCGCCGGACAGCGCCGCAAAGTCGCCGGCGATCTGCTGAAAGGCCGTGGTGATGTCTCGATAGTCGACGGGCTTGCCCGCTTCACGGCTCTTGACCGCGACATCGACCGTGACGCGCGGCTCGGGACCGGAGTAGGCGGTGGATATGTCGACACCTCCGATGTTGGTCAGTTGCCGCAGTCGCACCCAATCGGCGAAGGGCGGCGCCGATTGCCGCTCGGCGCCCGGGTCGACGGCCGAGGTGACCTTGCTGCACCCCGATAAGTTGTTCTGGATTGCGCACGGCGTCGCCACGGTCAACGTCACATCGTGCTGACTGAATCCGACCTCGCGTACCCGTCTGGTGAACAGGTCCCATATCGCTGTCAGTTGCTCAGTGGTCACGGCCGGTGCCACGGTGACCGTCAAGCCGAATCGTTGGCCTTTGGTGAAGACATTGGCGTAGTCGTGGGTGGTCTCTGTGACACCGGATAGTGCGCGGATCTGCGTGGAGATCTGCTGGGCCTCCTCGGTGCGCTGAGGTGCGCATCCGGCCCCCAGCAGAATTACCGCAGTGGCAAATATGGTCCATGCACGTCCGCGCCCCCATTTCACAGCGCTCAGTATGCGCCAGGAGCGTTTGTCCAGGCCTGAACCGACCGCATATAGAATCTGTTCGTGACTTCACGGGTTGATACGGTCGACAACGCAACAGCCACCCCCGATCACCCGCAGCCCTTCGCTGAACTAGGGCTCAAGGACGACGAGTACGCCCGCATCCGGGAGATACTCGGGCGCCGTCCCACGGACGCCGAGCTGGCTATGTACTCGGTGATGTGGAGCGAGCACTGCTCGTACAAGTCCTCCAAGGTGCACCTGCGCTACTTCGGGCAGACCACCACCGAGGAGATGCGCTCAGCGATGCTCGCCGGAATCGGTGAGAACGCCGGAGTGGTGGATATCGGCGATGGCTGGGCGGTCACCTTCAAGGTCGAGTCGCATAACCACCCGTCGTACGTCGAGCCGTACCAGGGCGCCGCCACGGGTGTGGGCGGCATCGTGCGCGACATCATGGCCATGGGCGCCCGGCCGATCGCCGTCATGGATCAGCTGCGCTTCGGTGCTGCCGATGCCCCCGACACCCGTCGTGTCTTTGATGGCGTGGTGCGCGGTATCGGCGGCTACGGGAACTCGCTGGGCCTGCCCAATATCGGCGGCGAGACGGTGTTCGATGCCTCGTATGCCGGTAATCCGTTGGTGAACGCGCTGTGCGCCGGCGTGCTGCGCAAGGAAGATCTGCATCTGGCCTTCGCCTCCGGCACCGGCAACAAGATCATCCTGTTCGGGGCACGCACCGGTCTCGACGGCATCGGCGGTGTGTCGGTGCTGGCCTCGGAGACCTTTGGCGGCGACGAGGCCGACGGTGCTTCTCGCAAGAAGCTCCCCAGCGTGCAGGTGGGCGACCCGTTCACCGAGAAGGTGCTCATCGAGTGCTGTCTTGAGTTGTACGCGGCACATCTGGTGGTCGGCATCCAGGACCTCGGTGGCGCCGGACTATCCTGCGCCACATCGGAACTGGCTTCGGCCGGAGACGGCGGTATGCACATCGATCTGGATAAAGTGCCGCTGCGCGCGACCGGAATGACCCCTGCTGAGGTGCTCTCCAGCGAGTCTCAGGAGCGCATGTGCGCGGTGGTTACCCCCGAGAACGTAGACGCCTTCATGGCCGTGTGCCGCAAGTGGGATGTGTTGGCCACCGTCATCGGTGAGGTGACCGATGGTGACCGGCTGCGGATCACCTGGCACGGCGAGACCGTCGTCGATGTGCCGCCGCGGACCGTTGCCCACGAAGGCCCCGTCTATCAGCGCCCGGTGGCCCGGCCCGACACCCAGGACGCGCTGATCGCCGACAGTGCAGCAGGTTTGGCGCGCCCGGCCACGGCCGGGGAACTGCGGCAGACGCTGCTGGACATGATCGGTAGCCCGCACCTGTGCAGCCGGGCCTTCATCACCGAGCAGTACGACCGGTACGTGCGCGGTAACACCGTGCTTGCCGAGCATGCCGACTCCGGCGTGATCCGGGTGGATGAGCAGACCGGGCGTGGAATCGCCTTGGCCACCGATGCTTCCGGTCGGTACACGGTGCTTGATCCCTATAACGGCGCCCGCTTGGCGCTCGCTGAGGCGTACCGCAATGTGGCGGCCTCCGGTGCGACCCCCGTCGCGGTGACCAACTGCCTGAACTTCGGTTCCCCGGAGGACCCGGGCGTCATGTGGCAGTTCTCCGAGGCGGTCCGTGGCCTCGCCGATGGCTGTGTGGAGCTGGGCATCCCGGTCACGGGAGGCAACGTCAGCTTCTACAACCAGACCGGCACCACGCCCATTCTGCCCACTCCGGTGGTCGGGGTACTGGGCGTTATTGACGACGTAAAACGGCGCATCCCCACGGGATTCGGTACCGAACCCGGAGAAACGCTGATCCTGCTGGGCGACACCGCCGACGAATTCGACGGTTCCATCTGGGCGCAGGTGGCACACGATCACCTGGGAGGCACCCCGCCAAAGGTCGACCTGGCCCGCGAGCAGCTGATTGCGCAGATTCTCACCGCCGCATCGCGAGACGGGCTGGTGTCCGCCGCTCACGACCTGTCCGAGGGTGGGCTCATCCAGGCCGTTATCGAGTCGGCGCTGGCCGGCGAAACCGGTTGCCGCATCCTGCTTCCCGAGGGAGCCGATCCCTTCGTGGCGTTGTTCTCCGAGTCCGCCGGGCGTGTGCTGGTCGCGGTCCCGCGCACCGAGGAGAGCAGATTCGTCGCGATGTGCGAGGCGCGGCAGTTGCCTGCGGTGCGCATCGGTGTTGTCGATCAGGGGTCGGATTCCGTTGAGGTGCAGGGGCAGTTCTCGGTCACTCTGGCCGAGCTGCGTGAAGTCCATGAAGGTGTGTTGCCCGGATTGTTCGGATGAGCGAGACTCCTGGAGTCCCGGTCACGACGAGCACCGTCGATCCCGATGATTGGATCGGCCGCAGTTGGCTGGCTTTCCAGGAGTTAGAGGATCATCTCGAGAGTAGGCACCCCTTGGTGGCCTGGGCGTGGAACCTGTTGCGCCTGGACTTCTGTGGAATCGCCTTCGGCGCTTTGTTCTTCTGCTTGTCGCTTACGCCGTCGCTGATGCCGCGTACCTGGCTGTTCCAGGGTCTGATCGGCGGAGCCACCGCGGCCATCGGCTACGGCATCGGTGTCGCGCTCTCCAAACTGGTGCTGCGTTTTTGGCTCCGTCACCAGAAATGGTGGCCGCTGCGTGACCGGGTGATGGTGACCGCCAAGCTCGGGGTGGTGCTGCTCTCGGCGGTGTGCTCGCTGGCGATGATCGTGCCCGCCGCCCGCTGGCAACGCCAGATCGCGGCGCTTATGGAGACTCAGGGGCCGACAACGATTGAGTATTCAAAATCGTTCCTCGTCTCGATTGCCGTTGGTGCACTGTTTATCTCGGTGGCACGAATCTTGCGTGACCTGGTTCGGCTGCTGGCCCGGTTCCTCATCCGGCGGCTGCGGCTGAGCCAGGAGGTGTCACTTCTCATCGGTACCGCCATTGTTGCGGTGCTGACCATCATGTTGTTCAACGGCGTGCTGGTGCGCGGCTTCTTCTCCGCTGCCAACGCCTCATTTGGTCCGCATAACGACACCACCCGGGCCGGGGTGGAACAGCCCACGCAGCCGGAGCGTTCCGGAAGTCCGGCGTCGCTGGCCTCCTGGGAAAGCCTCGGCTACGAGGGACGCAACTTCGTCTCCGGTGGATTACACGCCGACGTGCTGACCAAGGTGAACGGTCGCCAGGCCAAGGAACCCATCAGGGTGTACGCGGGCCTGGAAACCGCCGACACCGCCGAGGAGCGCACCGACATCCTGGTGCGGGAACTGGAGCGCACCAAGGCTTTCGAGCGCAAGGCGCTGATCATCGTCCCGACCACCGGAACTGGATGGGTGACGCCGGCTGCTGCGCGCGGTATCGAGCTCATGTACAACGGCGACACCGCGATCGTGGCCACCCAGTACTCCTTCCTGCCGAGCTGGATCTCGTTCCTGGCAGACAAGAAGAAGGCGCTGGCCTCGGGCAGGCTCTTGGTAGACACCGTTCAGAAACGGTGGGCGCAGCAGCCGCAGGGGCATCGCCCCAAGCTGCTCATCTACGGCGAGAGCCTGGGATCGTTTGCGGGACAAGGCGCATTCGACGGCCTCGGCGACATCCGGGCGGCTGGCGTCGACGGTGTGTTGTGGACCGGTCCGCCGAACTTCAGCCAGATCTGGAATGAGCTGGTGTCCAAGCGTGACCGGGGCACGTTGGAAGCGCTCCCGGTCTACGACAGCGGATTCACGGCGCGTTTCGCGATAGGCCCCGATATCGACGCCCTCGCCAGACCTCCATGGCAGAACCCCCGGGTGCTCTTCGTGCAGCATCCGTCAGATCCGGTGACCTGGTGGTCCACGGATCTGCTTTTCAGCCAACCGGATTGGCTCAAGGAAGCACCGGTGGGTGACCGGTCTGTCGCCATGCGCTGGTATCCCATCGTCACCTTCTGGCAGGTGGCCGCAGACCTGGCCAATGCCGTGTCCGTACCCGATGGGCACGGACACAACTACGGCATCTCGTCGGTGAACGGCTGGGCGGCGATCGCCCCGCCCGACGGCTGGACCCCCCAGGACACCGAACGCATCCGGAAGGCTCTGGACGACACCGCGTCGCTCGACGGCCCCGACACGTGACCGCTCGCGTCAGGGTGCTCATCCTGGCCGCGGCGCTCGTGGCTTGGCCGACGGTCCTGGAGCGGTTCCCGCAACGTTGGCGTCCGCTGATCGGGGCGGGCGCCAGCTCGGTGCTCGCCGCCGCCGCGGGTATCCCGCTGGGGCTTCGACAACCTCAGCTGGCGGCCGGGCTGCGGCTCGGTGGCGTGTCCGCAGCGGCGGTGGCCGCCGTCGTCGGTGCCTCTCCGGCGCTGAAACCGGTGCGCACGTCCATGCGGGAACGGAACATCGGCCTGCACCCCGCGGCCTGGCTGGGTCTGCACATTCCGGTGGGCACGGTGTGGTCGGAGGAACTCGCCTTCCGCGGGGTGCTGCAGCCTATGGCCGCCGGGGCCTTCGGCCGCGGGCTGGGCGGTGTGGTCCAGGCGGTGGCCTTTGGGCTGGCTCATATCCGGCCTGCTCGCGCAGCGGGAGATTCCATCCTGGGAACGGTGCTGGTCACCGGCATGTTCGGCTGGCTGTTGGGTTGGCTACGCGAGCGATCGGGGAGCGTGGCGGCGCCCATGCTCACCCACCTGGCGCTCAATGAGGCGGGCGCGGTGGCAACCCTGTACGTTTCCCGGCCGAATGTCGGGTTGGGGCGAGAAAGTGCGAGCAACTGATACCAAAAGTCGACATTCGACGGAATACTGCACAGATGGTCTCGAACTGGATGAGTAGGGCCGGTGCAGTGCTGGCCGGTATGGCGATGGCCGCCGGAGTGGCGGTGGCCGCACCAGCAAGCGCCGAGCCCGGAGCGGGCGCATCGTTACCCGTGTTCGTCCCGTACCCGTCGGACTGGTCGCCGGACACCTCGGTGTTCCCGTACAACATGTGGCAGAACCGCGCGACCGATGAGCAGTTCACGGCGCTGCGTGATTCCTGCCAGTGGTTCAACGCGCAGTACGGCACCTTGATGGGATCGGTGTACGGATTCCAGAACTACCTACGTGATCACCACGATGTCTGGGCGGCCTCGGGGTCGGACACTGTCGGCAACGTGGTGACCGCCAACCTGGACCAGTCCGCGGCGTTCCTGGATCCTCGGGTGCACGCTCTGTACATCACCAACTACCCGGATCAGAGCCAGTACTCGCCGCTGTACAACGGTGACTCGTTCTATCACCTGTGGTTCCAGTTCACTCAGATCAGCGACAAGATCAAGCAGCAGCTGCCGTCCGGAGTGATCAACGCCAACATCGCCACGGCCAATGTCTACGGGAACACCATTCGGGACTCGGGAATCTGCGACGGGGCGTAGGTTCCCCGGCCGGACTCCGGCGCTCCACGGATAGGCTGGCGAACATGCCAGCTCGCCCGCCCGACGCGTCCTCGACGCGGGCGGCAGTACTCGCGATCGCAGACTGGTTGCGTGATGCGCAGGCGCCCGAGCCGGAACGCGCGACACTCGCTGACGCCGTCCGATTCACCGCCCGAACTCTCGCCGCAGATGCTCCCGGGGCGTCCGTAGAAGTACGGGTACCGCCCTTCGTTGCCGTGCAATGCATCTCGGGCCCACGTCATACCCGCGGCACCCCGCCCAACGTGGTGGAGACCACCCCGCGTACCTGGCTGCTCTTGGCCACGGGTCTGCTGACGTTGGACGGAGCCATCGCCGACCGCACGGTCACCGTGTCCGGATCACGTGCCGCCGAGATCGCGGACTGGCTGCCGTTGGTGCCGCTCGGCTAGGAACTCGTCGCTCCGGGCGCCACGATGAGGCCCCGTAGTGGCCTCGATCACGTTCGCGATGCTATCCACGGGCACTTTTGCCGGGCGCGGCCTGCCGATTCAGCGTTCAGCTACCTTCACCCGTAGACTGATACGGTCACCCACCCCCCACCAGGGAGCAGCCATAGTGACCGCACAGCCGATTGAGTTGGAAAACGACCCTCGTGAAGAATGCGGCGTATTCGGGGTCTGGGCACCCGGCGAAGAAGTAGCAAAACTCACGTACTACGGCCTGTACGCGCTGCAGCACCGCGGCCAGGAGGCCGCCGGTATCGCTGTTGCCGATGGCTCGCAGGTGGTTGTGTTCAAGGATCTCGGTCTGGTCAGTCAGGTGTTCGACGAGCAGACGCTTGCCGCCATGCTCGGACATGTGGCGATCGGGCACTGCCGTTACTCCACCACCGGCTCGGTGACCTGGGAGAACGCTCAACCCGTGTTCCGGACGACTGCCGCGGGCACCGGGGTGGCGTTGGGACACAACGGGAACCTGGTCAATACCGCCGAACTCACCGAGCGGGCGCGCGACGCGGGACTTATCAATCCGAAGACTCCGGGTATGGCCACGACCGACTCGGACATCATGGGCGCACTGTTGGCGCACGGTGCCGCCGACACCACCATCGAGCAAGCGGCGATGTCGCTGCTGCCCACCGTCCGTGGCGCGTTCTGTCTGGTGTTCATGGATGAGAACACGCTGTACGCGGCTCGCGACCCGCACGGGGTCAGGCCACTGTGCCTGGGCCGTCTCGACACCGGCTGGGTGGTCGCTTCGGAGACCGCGGCCCTCGACATTGTGGGCGCCTCCTTTGTGCGGGACATCGAACCCGGCGAGTTACTGGCCATCGACGCCGACGGCGTTCGCTCCAGCCGATTCGCCAACGCGACACCCAAGACCTGTGTCTTCGAGTACGTGTACCTGGCCCGGCCTGACAGCATGCTCGACGGACGCTCCGTGCACTCCACCCGCGTCGAGATCGGGCGTCGGCTTGCCGCCGAACACTCCGTGGACGCGGACCTGGTGATCGGTGTTCCCGAATCCGGGATTCCGGCGGCCGTCGGGTACGCGCAAGGCTCGGGCATCCCGTATGGGCAGGGATTGATGAAGAACGCCTATGTGGGCCGCACCTTCATCCAGCCGTCGCAGACCATCCGTCAGCTCGGTATCCGCTTGAAGCTCAATCCTCTTCGCGAGGTGATCCGAGGCAAGCGGCTTGTGGTGGTAGACGATTCGATCGTTCGTGGCAACACCCAGCGGGCACTGGTGCGGATGTTGCGTGAGGCCGGGGCCGCCGAGGTGCACGTGCGTATTGCCTCGCCGCCGGTGCGCTGGCCATGCTTCTATGGCATCGACTTCGCTTCTCCCGCAGAACTCATCGCCAACGCGGTGGAGTCCGACGACGAGATGTTCGATGGTGTCCGCACTGCGATTGGTGCCGACAGCCTGGGGTATATCTCTGCCGAAGGGATGGTGGCCGCCACCCAAGAGCCCCGGTCTCGATTGTGCTGCGCATGCTTTGACGGTCAGTACCCGATCGAGCTGCCGAAGGAAACAGCGCTCGGCAAGAATGTGGTCGAAAACATGCTCGCGGCGACCGCGCGGGAGACATCAAGCGACAGCGCGGATCCCGTTCAAGCCCGTTAGGCCTGACGTCCCCGGGGTGGGTACTCCTCAACCACGGTGACGTCGCGAAGCACTTCCGAGCTCGCCTTGATGAGTTCAACCTGGGTGTCGATCATGCCGTCGAGTGCTGTCATAAACGAATGCTGAAGGTCGCCGGTCAGGATTACCTCGTCGATCAAGACGAACAGTTCCGCGACCACTGACGGCATCTGCTCGTAGACGTTGAGCACGACGGTGGCGGTCGCCCCTTGCAGTCCCTGCGACACCACCTGATAGCGGCCCCGGCGGGCGGCGAGAAGTTGTGTTGTGTGGGTGATTTCGACGATCACCCATTCGATGGGTGTCATCAGACCGGCGATTCCGGTCTGCGTGGTGAATTCGTCACCGACGGAGAGATCACTCAGCCGGCGAGTCTCATCAGTGAACGCGAACGGCGCGTGATTGCCGGGTTCGATGTCGCTGGAGGACGGTAGCTCGAAGCTCGCCACCGAAGAGATTTCCTCAAGACTGCGGGAGAACTCGAAACGCCGTTCAGCAGATAGCAAACTCTCCCCCTCGGATCGCGTTGGCCCGAGGTTACGGGATGGAAGGGGAGCGTGCGATGACCGAATTGGGCGAATTACTTGACCGAACGCGCACCGTCTCGGTACTGGGCGGGCGATGCGCCCGTCCAACGCCGAAAGGCCCGGGTGAAAGCGCTCAACTCCGAAAAGCCAAGGCGGATCGACAGATCGCTGAGTGATTCTGCTCCGCTCTCCAGGCTCCTGATGGCCTCTGCGCGGAGGGTGGCATCCCTGACCTCTCGCACCGAGGTGCCGAACTCGCTTCGAAGCGAACGCTGCAGGGCCGACGGCGTCATGTTCAGGGCTGTCGCGATATCGCTGACGGTTGGAATACCTTGCCCAACAGTCGATCTAACGATTCGCTCGACGCGCTCTGGTAGTTCCTGACGATAACCACGGGCGTCGAACCAGATCTGTTCCGGGTGCTCGAGCAGCGAGGTGATCTCCTCCTCGGTGCGCAGAATTGGGGCATCGAGGAGCTTGGCATCCAGAATCATTGCGGCCGAACTACTACCGAACTTGATCGGCGCCCTGAGCAAGTTGCTGCGATCGGATCGTCCGTCCGGGCGGACTTGAGGAAGGCAAATGCGTTCCAGATGTATCGACCGCATGGTCACCCAGCTCCAGAGCAGGACCACGATGGCCAGAGTCCATTCCGTGACCGTGGCATCGGGCAGGCTGAGCGTCGATACCTCTAACGTCACGGTCGCCAAGTCGGTAGATCTGGTCACTGCCAAGCTCGGCACCAGCGGCATGGCATCCCGAAAAGCCGCCCAGCGGGCGAAAGCCGCGCCGGCCGTCTCCGATGTCGCGAGGCTGAACATCAGAACCCCGAGTGTCTCGGGTGGGACCGGCACGGGACTGCTGCCAAATGAGAGGTCGCCCGTGCGGGCGAGGATGTCACGTACCAGCAAGCGAAACTGCTCGGGGCTGACCTCGGCGGGCTCGCCTTCGAGGAACCTTGGCGAAATCTGGACATTCGTCAGCATTTTGGCTGCGTTCAGGCCTTGGCGCTGTGCCAATTCCGCTGCCAGGGTGCCCCAACGCGGCGGGATCGACAGCTGGTCCACGTCACCTCCTGATTGAATATCCGAGAGGTGATCTTGGTATAGATTGTTGCCAGTTTCAACTACCTCGGTACTGCGGCACGTCAATTCCACGCGCGCGCAGGGCCTCTGCCACCTTAGTCAATATGGGCTAATAGTTCGATCCGTTCCCTGACATGGAGGTCGTCGCGATTTCCCTTCCTGTATCCGTGATTTCGATACGGGTGGTCAAGCCTGTCTCATCCATGTGCGCCGTTGACCTGGTCTCACTGGACACGTCAGGGAATTCGTCTAGGACCTCACACGGGAACTTGGCAACGCCCCGATCGATGTGTTGGTGCCCAATGCTGGGGCTCGCGCGCTAGGGCTAGAGCCGGCCTGAACTGACGAAGAAATCGACCAACTCGGTCACCGTTGTCGCCGTGGATCGTGGGTCATAGCCCAGCTCTGTCCGGGCCTTGGTGATATCGACGGCGGGTGACACGGTCAGTTTGTTGAACGCGGCGCGGCTCAGTGCATCGTTCTTCAGCAGCTTGCCGATCGGCTCGATCACCGGGATAGCAGCGTTGAGAAGTCCCATGGGCAGCGCGAACAACGGGCCGCGCTTGCCGACGTGCTGAGCAGCCAAACGGCACACCTGCAACAGGCTGCCCATGTAGCCGCCGAGTAGGTAGTTCTCACCGGTGCGGCCCTTCTCTCCGGCCAGGTAGAGGCCGGCCGCGACATCGCGGGCATCGACCAGGTCGTACTGGCTGTTCACCATGCCGGGCAGTCGGCCGCGCGCACTGTTGAACAGCAGCTGGTTGATGCGCGACAGGTTGGGCAGGTCCACCGGACCGTAAACCCCGGTGGGGTTGCCGATGACGGCATCGAGCCCGGACTCGATGACCTCACGCACAGCTACTTCGCCACCCCATTTGGAGCGCTGGTAGACGGGTAGGTCGGCACCCGTCGAGCGCGGCGACTTCTCGTCGATGGTGGCCACACTGTTGGAGTACGAGTCGATGGAGCTGCAGTGCACCATCCTGCGGGCTCCGACGGTGAGGGCGGCCTGCGCGACGGTGCGCGCGCCTTCGGTGTTGATACGCCAGCACAGCTCGTCTTCGTGCTTGAGGGTGATGACGGCCACCAGGTGGTAGACCACCTCGACGCCTTCGAGGGCCTTGGTCATCGACGCCAGGTCGAGCACATCGCCGGATACCCAGGTCACGGCCCCGCGAGTCTCCGGTGAGCTGGGCACTACGCGGTCGATGGCGACCACGTCATGGCCATTCTCCACGAGGAGATTGACTAGGTTGGTACCAATGAAGCCGGCGGCTCCGGTGACGGCAGTCTTCATTTCTGTCCCTCGGGTGGCTCGGGTGTGGTGACCGCCGAGCGCTGACGCGGACGGCGGGATCGCAACCAACCTACCTAACGCTCGCTTGGTTGGCCTTGTGACATGTATTGCACCGCACCTCAGCGGGTTGGGGCAAGTGTTGCCATACTCGTCGGATGCGCAAACTGGCCGTGGCGGCATCCGTGCTGCTCGTTGCCGGGTGTGGAGTGGGTAGGCCACCGGGAGCTGTCGACGGTGAGTACCTCACGGTGGGTACTACGGACCGCGTTTCCACCCTCGACCCAGCGGGGGCTTACGACAACGGCTCGTTTCAGATCGAGAACCAGGTCTACCCATTTTTGATGAACTTCACCCCCGGGACCGGCGACCTCAAACCCGACTTGGCGTCATCGTGCGGCTTCAAAAACCCCACGGTGTACAGCTGCACGCTCAAGCCCGGCTCCGTGTTCGCCAACGGGCACAAGCTGACGTCCTCGGATGTGAAGTACTCGTACGACCGCGAGCGCGTGATCGACGATCCCAACGGGCCGCAGTCGCTGCTGGCCAACCTCGATCGTATTGAGACACCCGATGACCTGACCGTCGACTTCCGGCTCAAACTCCCCAACGATCAGACGTTTCCTCAGGTGCTCGCCACCAATGCCGGACCCATCATCGATGAAGAGGTCTTCCCGCCGGACCGGCTGCTCGATGACGACGCCATCGCGCGTGCCGAGCCGTTCGCGGGTCCCTACACCATCACCTCGCACAGCAAGAACCAGCTGATCGGGTTGCGGGCCAATCCCACATACATTGGCGGACTGGGTAAGCCGCAATGGGAGCTGGTCGGTATCAAGTACTACACCGGTGGCGAGAACCTGAAGATCGACATCGAGAACCGGGCCATCGACATCGCCTACCGGAGTCTGTCGCCCAACGACATCGAGACACTGCGGGTCAATCCGCGCCTTGCCGTGCACGAGGGGCCCGGTGGCGAGCTCCGATACATCGTCTTCAATCTCAAGACGATGCCGGGCGGCACGGATGCCCAGAAGCTCGCCGTCCGCAAGGCGGTGTCTTCGTTGGTTGATCGTGAAGCACTGTCCCGCAACGTGTACAAGGGCATCTATACCCCGGCCTATTCGGTGGTGCCGGACTCTATGACGGGTGCTACCGAATCATTCAAGACACTATATGGGGCCAAGCCCAACGTGGAGCTGGCTCGAAAGTTCTTGTCTGATGCCAAGATTTCAGTCCCGGTGCTCATAAATCTGCAGTACAACCCGGATCATTACGGGAGTAATTCATCGGAGGAGTACGCGGCGGTCAAGGGGCAACTCGAGTCGTCCGGCCTTTTCCGGGTGGATTTGCAGTCGACAGAGTGGGTTGCCTATCAGGAGAGGCGGTCATCGGACTCGTACCCCGTGTATCAGTTCGGTTGGTTCCCCGATTTCCCCGATCCTGACAACTATCTGACGCCATTCTTCATGCCGGACAACATGGTCGTGAACCACTTCGAGAACGACACCATCACGCGGCTCATCACCGCCGAGGCCACCGAACCCGACCGGGCCAAGCGCTTGAGCATCATCGGGCAGATCCAGGACCTGATGGCACGGGACTATATTTCGACGCTTCCGCTGCTCACCGGAAAACAGATTGCGGTGTCGGTGAAGAACGTCGAGGGGATCAAGCTCGGCCCCTCGTTCAAATTCCAGTTCACTCCGCTGAAGAAGACGGGCAGCGCCGCATGAGCACCACGCTGCTGCGCTATCTCGGGGTACGTCTGGCACTGATCATTCCGACGGCATGGATCCTGATGACGCTGGTGTTCGTGCTCATGCGCGGTATCGGCGATCCCATCACCGCACAGGCCGGTGGGCGGCTCACGCCCGCCGAGATCGCCAAACGCAAGGCCGAGGCGGGGTTCGACCGGCCCATCTGGACCCAATATTGGGAGTACCTCAGCGGCGTGCTGCGCGGGGACTTTGGGCGCACGTTGACCGACAAGCGATCGATAACCGACATCATCGTGGTCAACGGTGCCGCCACCCTCGAGCTTGCCGTCGGTGCGATCCTCTTGGCCCTGGTGGTAGGTATTCCCTTGGGGCGACTGGCGGCAACGCATCGTGACAAGATCACCGACGTGTCGTTACGACTGGCGGCGGTGTTCTTCTACGCGGCCCCGGTGTTCTTCGTCGCGATCCTGCTCAAGCTCTTCTTCTCGGTGAAACTGGGATGGTTGCCGGCCTCGGGGCGCAGCACCGTGGGGACCGAGATCGCGCTGGATGCCATGCCGCACCGCACCCACCTGCTGCTAGTCGACACCGTGTTGTACGGCAACAGTGGATATTTCGTGGACGCGCTCAAACATCTGGTGCTACCGGTGCTGGCGCTTGGGCTGCTGACCGCCGGGGTGTTCCTGCGATTGGTGCGCGTCAATCTCTTGCAGACGTTGCGTGCGGGGTACGTGGACGCGGCCCGGGCCCGTGGGCTTTCGGAAAGAGTCGTCGTGGGTCGGCATGCCTTCCGGAACTCACTGGTGCCGGTGGTCACGGTGATGGGTATGCAGATTGCCATGCTGCTCGCCGGTGCCGTGCTGACCGAAACGGCCTTCGAATGGAATGGATTGGGCTCACAACTGGCGCACTATCTTTCGGCGCGTGACTTCGTCGCGGTGCAGGGCATTGTCACCGTGATCGCGATCATCGTGGCGGTGATGAGTTTCGTCATCGATGTGGTGGTCGCCTTTATCGACCCGAGGGTGAGGTTCTGATGACGGCATCGGTCAGGGCACCTTTGGGGGACCGGCTACGCGGCCTGCCGGGTGTGGGTCTGTTGCGTTCCACGCATGGCCTGCAGCGGTTCACACTGGTGGCCGGTCTGGTCCTGGTCGCGGGATTTATCCTCGTTGCGATACTGGCGCCCTTGTTGGCGCCGTACGGGTTCGCCCAGACCAATGTGGACGGTGTCGATTTTGTGCGTCAGCAGGCGCCGTCCTGGCAGCACTGGTTCGGAACGTCGGTGCGTGGTGAAGATGTGTTCTCGCGGGTGCTGTTCGGTGCCCGCACCGCACTGCTGGTCATAGTGACCTCGCTGGTGGTGTCCCTGCCGGTGGGCGTGGCGCTGGGTCTGACCTCCGGTTACCTGGGCGGCTGGCTGGACCGGGTGCTGGTGCTGGTGATGGACGCGTTGTACGCCATGCCCTCCCTTCTGCTGGCCATCGTGGTGTCGATTGCGGTCACTGGTGGTCAATCCAGCACCGGCGGAGGCATTCTCGCCGCAGCCATTGCCATCATGGCCGTCTTTGTGCCGCAGTACTTCCGGGTGGTGCGCAACGCCACCGTTGGCGTCAAACAAGAGCCGTTCGTGGACGCCGCACGGGTCACCGGGGCCAGCACCCCACGAATCTTGTTCCGGCACATCCTGTCCAATGTCACCTCGTCGCTACCGGTGATCATCACCCTCAACGGTGCCGAGGCCATCCTGACGCTGGCAGGACTCGGATTCCTCGGCTTCGGCATCGAACCCACCCAAGCCGCCGAATGGGGCTATGACCTGAACAAAGCGCTATCGGATGTGGCGAACGGCATTTGGTGGACGGGAGTCTTTCCCGGTACCGCCATTGTGCTGGTAGTGCTCGGGATGACGCTGGTGGGCGAGAGTCTCAACGAGATCATCAACCCGCTCCTGCGGACCAGGCGGGGGGAAGCATGAGCGATAAGGAACCGTTGGCCGCTCTGTCGTTCCGGTCGCTGTCGGTGACCTTCAGCACCGACAGCGGCTCCGTCGCTGCCGTCGAAGATGTGTCATTCGACGTCAGGCCGGGAGAGGTGCTGGCGGTCGTCGGTGAGTCGGGTTCGGGTAAGTCGGTGTCCTCGCGCACCGCCATCCGGCTGCTCCCCGAGACCGCACGCATTACCGGTTCAGTCCTGCTCGACGGCCGCGACGTGACCACGTTGTCGGCTCGCGAGCTGACAGCCATGCGCGGCAAGGACATCGCCATGGTTTTCCAGGAGCCCGGTGCGGCACTGGATCCTCTGTTCACCATCGGATATCAAGTGAGTGAGGCGGTCCGCGCGCACTCGGATATGACACGCGCACAGGCCCGCGCGCGTGTCATCGAACTACTCAAGCTTGTACAGCTGCCCGATCCAGAGCGTCGTTACGACTGCTATCCGCATCAGCTCTCCGGTGGCCAGAAACAGCGTGTGGTCATCGCGATCGCCATCGCGTGTGACCCCACGGTCATCATCGCCGATGAACCGACCACCGCCCTGGACGTGACGGTGCAGGCCGAAATCTTGGAACTCCTCAGAGATCTGCGGGACAGGATCGGCAGTGCGATCGTGCTCATCACCCACAACATGGGTGTGGTGGCCGATATCGCCGACCGAGTCGTCGTCATGAAGCAGGGGAAGGTCGTCGAAATAGCGCCGGTGGAACAGCTTTTCGCTGAGCCGGCCGAACCGTACACCCGGGCGCTGCTGGCGGCGGTCCCGCACCTGGGACAGGGAGACCCCGAACATGCTCCCACCCAGGCCGGGGAACCGGCCGAGCCCGTCCTGGAGGTGTCCCACCTGGTCGTGGAGTTCCCCGGTCTACTGGGTCGCTCATCCTTCCGTGCGGTCGACGATGTGAGCTTCAGTATTGGCCGTGGGAAGACCCTCGGGCTGGTGGGGGAGTCGGGCTCCGGAAAGTCGACCATCGGGCGATGCGTGGCCGCGCTGCAGCAGCCTGCCTCGGGTTCGGTGCGGATGCTTGGGCAGGAGCTCGTGGGCATGAGTCAACGCAAGCTGCGCCCGCTGCGCGCCAAGTTCGGGTTCGTCTTTCAGGACCCCGCAACCTCGCTGAATCCGAAAATGCGTGTGGGTGACTGTATTGCCGAGCCCATGCGGGTGCACCGATATGGCGATCAGCGCAAGATTCTCACCCGCGTGGCTGAGTTGATCGATGCCGTGCAGCTTCCGGCCGGCACGGAGAATCGTTATCCCCATGAATTGTCCGGGGGGCAACGCCAGCGTGCCAACCTGGCCCGGGCGCTTGCACTGGGACCCGACCTGTTGGTCGCCGACGAGCCCACCAGCGCGCTTGACGTGTCGGTACAGGCGGCCGTCCTGGACCTGTTCGAGGAACTACAGCGTCAGTGGCAGTTCGCCTGCCTATTCATCAGTCACGATCTGGCCGTGGTGGATCGACTGGCCGACGAGGTTGCGGTGCTGCGCCACGGTGTCCTGGAAGAGTTGGGCCCGCGCCGCGAGATTCTGCATAACCCGTCCACCGAATACACCCGCACATTGGTTGCCGCTGTGCCGGTTCCGGATCCCGTAGAACAACGGCGGCGGCGCGGACTCTAAGAGTCGCCTGCGGCGTGTTCGTGGGACGGCCCGTCTGCGGACTTCTTGTGGTCGCCGGAATCCGGGCGGGAGCGCGTACCCGAATGTCCTGCCTTGCTGTCACCGCTACCCGCTGCCGATCCAGGGCCTGATCCCGACGTGCTCGTGGTCGCTTTCGGCGTGGAGGACTGTTGCCCGCCAATGCTGTTCGATGATCCACTGCGTGCGGATGTGCCGTTGGTGGCGTGCATCTCCGGTCCCGCGCCCGTGGTCGCCGTGCCGCCCGTCGCGCTATCCGTCGGTGACTTGGCCGTCTTCGAGGTCTTCGTGGACGGCGAATCCGTTGCGGTGCGGCCAGTCGGGTGCCCTGCGGGCTTACCGCCCGGCGTAGTGCCGCTGCGCTCGGCTACCCCGTTGGCACCGATGCCGATTTTCGTTGTGATTCCCGTGGGTTCAGGCGCCGGGGGCTTCTGGTCCGTCTTGGCGGGGTGATCCGCCGGTGGGGAGCTCTTGGTGCTCGGCGCCCGTTCTGCAGGGCTGCTGGCGACTGTCACACCGTGCGTTTCGCTGATGGAGACCGATTGACCATTGCGCTTCAGCGTGACATCGCGCCCCGCTACCTCGAGTGTCGCCCCCGAGGGCGTGGTGACCGTGGTGCCGGTAGCAGACTTGCCAGTTGATTCGCGAGATTGCCTGGCAGCGTTCTGTTGTGCGGCACCGGGTTGCTCGTCGATGGTCGCGACGACCTTGCCGCCCTCGGACACGGTCGTCGTGCCGCCGTCGCGGGTGAGAGTGGTACCCGGATTGACCTTGACCTGATCGGCCGTGCGCGGCGCCGACTGGCTGGACTTGAGGTAATTGGTCACCGCCGAGATGACGTCCCCGGTGTTCAGGCCGTGGTCTACCGCCCCGTCTCGCGGCACGCCGGGCAACGAATGCACTTCCATGTTGACCGCCGTGGAACCCGGTGCCGCTGTGATGAATTGAGCCCGGTATGGCGTAGCCACCACGTCGTCCTTGGTGCTCACCACCAGATAGTCGACACCAGGTTTGGTGTCCGGAAGCTTGTCGAGTTTCTCGAGAAATCGGCTGCCGACGGTTTGTTGCGCTAACGACGGCCACGCCAATGTGCTGGCGGCCGTGTAGATCACGTCTTTGACGGGCTTCCAGCCGTTGATATCGACGGAATTGCCGACGGGGCCGACGAAGTCCGCGAGCCCGCTGAAGGTGGTGCCGTGGGTAGACGGCGCCAACTGAACGACGTTGGCGACCCTGTCAGATTTGTCCTGCGCCACGAAATTCTTGATCAGCAGGCCGCCCTGTGAATGGCCTACCAGGTCGACCTTGCCCGCGCCGGTTTGGTCCAAGACCGTCGCTACTTCGTCGGCGAGCTGTTGGGTGGACACCTCGACGTCACCGAATCCGCGCAGCCCGATCTTTTTTCCGATCGACCCGACGAGACCCTGGAATCCCTTCTGTCCGTATTCGAAAGTGAATGCCTTCATTCCGGCATCGTGCAGACTTGTCGTCATAGCGTCCCAGTACTTTTGATTCTCGGCGGTCCCGTGTATCAAGACCACCGGGATACTCCCGGGTGCGGGACTGCCGGCTTCGGAAGGGGACGTGAGGGATTCGGACGTGATGACCGCGTCGAGCCCCCGGCCGTTCTCGCCCGGGTTCAGTGAAACGGTGGCGCGCCGGGTGATCGTCAAGCTTTCCAGAGGTGTCGAGCTGGAGGTCAGGGAGATGAAACCCGATTCGACCGTGAGTGTCACAGGACCGGCCACTGGCAGCTCGGGCCTTACCCGCAGGGCGGTAGGCGTTCCGTCTGTGACAACCAATGATGCGACCAGTGCCGCGGCCAGCAGGCCGCGCAGCCTGCGTGCACGCGGGTGATGTGAGGACAGATTCCGGAGGTCACTGCTCGCGCGGTGCGACGCCGTCGGCATGAAGACGACGGTAGGTGTTCAACCGGCGGATTGCATGTCGAGAACGCCAATTTTGTTGCAACACTGGCAGTTTGTGACTGGCATCACGGTGGACGTTCGATTGGCTAGCCCAGAAGTGAGAAGGGCCGCGCCTCCTCGATCTCCAATGCCAACTCGAGCAACGTGCGTTCACTGCCGCGACGACCACTGAACATGACCCCGATAGGCAGGCCGTCGGGATCCTGGCCGAGCGGCAGCGATATCGCCGGAGCACCGGATGCGTTGTGCACCGGAGTGAATCCCACATAGGAGCTCAGCTTGTCCAGCAACACCTCGGGATCCTGGTCGGGGGTGAGGTACCCGATCCGCGGCGTGGTGTGGGTCAGCACCGGAGTGAGCACTGCGTCGATGCCGGTGGTAAATCCTCGCTCGTACACCCGGGCCGATGCGGCCAGCCGGGCCAAGAACAGCGGCGTGCGATACGACCGCCGGACAAACCTGCGACTGAGCCCGACCGTGAGCGGATCCAGCCGGGAGGCGTCGAACCCGTCGAATAACCGGGGGCCACCCTTGGCGACCGCGAACGCCAAGAAGGACCAGTAATCCTCGAAGTCGACCTTGAAAGAGGGCAGGACCGCCGGTGCGTACGGCTCGACGGTGTGGCCAAGTGATTCAAGCAATTCCGCCGCGGAATTCACCGCTTGCCGGGTCGCGGTATCCGTGGCCGGAGTAAACGGGGAATCCATGCACAACCCGATGCGCAGCCGCTGCTGCACCGGGCGATCCACGCGGCCGATCGGCGTCAGCTTGGGGTTGCGATAGTGCAGCTCGGCCGCCTCGAAGAACCGTGCGCAGTCGCGGACGCTGCGAACCAGCACCCCGTCGGCGACGATCTTCACGGGCGCCGAGCTGCTCGACGGATCGCCCAAAAGCCTTCCGCGACTGGGTTTGAGGCCTACCAGACCGCAGGCGGCCGCCGGAATCCGAATGGAACCGCCGCCGTCGTTACCGTGGGCGATCGGTACCACCCCGGCGGCCACCAGTGCGGCCGAGCCGCCCGAGGATCCTCCGGCTGAGAAGTCGGTATGCCAGGGGTTGCGTGTGACCGAGCCGCCCGAACGTTCCGTACTGGCCGACCAGCCGTATTCGGGCATGGTCGTCGATGCGATGGGGACCAACCCGGTGCTGAGGAACTGCTGCGTGAATGGTCCGTCTGCGGTCTGCAGTATCGGTGTAATCGCCGCGGAGCCTTCGGTCAGCGGCATGCCCGCGACATGGATGTTGCACTTTGTCGCGGTGGGCACGCCCCGAAAAGCGGCGGAGTCTTCGGCGGCATCCTCGATCTGTTGTGCGCGTTCCCGTGCCCGCGGAAAATCCTTGAACTCGACCGCATTGAGCGCAGGGTTGACGCGCTCTAGGCGCACGATGGCGGCGTCGGCACACTCTGCGGCGGTGACCTCGCCCGAGGCGATCCGCTCCGCAACCCCGGTGGCATCCAGGTCGCCCAGGGCGTCCTCGGTGAATGCGTGCACGCGTGTCATGCGTGACCTCCTAAGTAGGCGACGATCGCGTTGGTCAGCCCTCGGCGGGCCTCCTCCAGATCCGAATAGGTTCCCAGCTGCTTTTCCGACACAAGTCCACGCATGGCACCGGGAATGAAGGCTGCCACCTCGCGCACCCGGACGGGATCCACGTCCAAGCCGTCGAACGCCAGTTGGCACGCCCGCGCCCAACGATGCTTCCATGAGGCCAGCTCGGCGGCGGTGTGGGGGTACAGCCGTTCCAACTCGGCAGATTCGTGGGGCAGTGCTCGGCGCAGGTTCTCGATGGCCCGAGAGTCGGGGGATGTCAATCCTCGATAGAGGGTTTCGACGATCTTGCTGACCCGGCGATCCAGCGGGCCTTCCGGATCGGACCGCCACGGCTGGTCGCCGCGGCGCTCGGCGGTGCGCTGCAACACCGCAGCCCACAGGCCATCGATATCGCCGAACTGGTACTTCACCGCGCCCCAGGTGGCACCGCACTCCTTGGCGATTCTGTTCGCCGACACGGCGGTGGGATCACCCGATGCAAGCACCCGCAGCGCGGCATCGAGCATGCTCTCCCGGGTCGCCAGGCCGCGACGATTGGCGCGCCGCCCCGTGGCTACCCCTTCGCTCATCTCAGTGATGCTAGCCGCCGAAGAATTTTTCATAGAAGTCTCTGTGAAAAATGCGGGGAGTGGATTACTGTCGCCGCGTAGGGAGGTTCCGATGCCCAAGCCGCCGTTGTCGATGAAGCCCACGGGATGGTTCCAGGTCGCGTGGTCGGCGGAGATCGCCGTCGGTGCCGTGCACCGGATGACCTACTTTGGGCGCGAGATGGTGGCCTGGCGCGCGCACTCGGGTGAACTCGCCGTCATGGATGCCTACTGCGAGCACCTCGGCGCGCACCTCGGGCACGGTGGGCATGTCGAAGGCGATCGCATCGTCTGTCCTTTTCATGGCTGGGAATGGAACCGCGACGGCAAGAATGTGTGCATCCCTTACGAAAAACGGCCGAATCCGTTGCGGCGCATCAGAAGCTACCCGGTCGTGGAACGTAACGAGGCCGTGTACATCTGGCACGACGTTGATGGCATCGACCCGTATTTCGACGTCCCGGACGTCTTCACCGGATTCGAAGACGGCAGCAGCGCCCGGGACTACTACCCGGGATATCCGCACAGCACGCTGTATCGCGAACGCCTCCAACTACATCCGCAGTACGTTCTCGAAAATGGAGTCGACTTCGCGCATTTCAAATACGTGCACAAAACTCCGTTCATTCCGAAGTTCACCCGGCAGGAGTTCGAGCGGCCCGTCTCCTATGTCGACTTCACCATTTCCTTCGACGAGGTGCCGGGTATGTCTGCCGAAGACATGAGAAGTGGTGTGCGGGCTATCAACGGCGGCCTGGGTGTCGCCGTCACCAAGAGCTGGGGGATGATCGACAACCGCACCGTCTCGGCGGTGACCCCCGTCGACGACGAGACCTGTGACGTCAGATTCACCGTCTTCATCGGACGGCCACCCGGGGGTGATTCCGGCGGCGCGACCGAACCCCCGCAGAACGCAAAGGCCTTTGCGCAGGCCATCATCGACCAATTTCTCGCCGATATCCACATCTGGTCTCACCAACGTTACTCGGACCCACCCGCCCTGGTGCGGGCCGAACACGAAGGCTTCATCGCCCTACGGAAATGGGCGACCCAGTTCTATCCGGAGGAAGTCCGAACATGAGTGGAATCAGGGTTTTTCAGGTGGCGACTGGAAACGTCGGCACCGAGATGATCAAACGTATCGCTCAGCATCCCGACCTCGAGCTGGCCGGATTGCATTGTTACTCAAGAGAAAAGGTTGGTCGAGACGCCGGTGAGCTGGTAGGTCTGGAACCCAATGGGGTGATCGCCACCGGTACCGTCGAAGAGATCATTGCCGCCAAACCTGATGTGCTGACCTTCCACGGTGTGTTCCCCGACGAGGATCTCTATGTGCGGGTGCTCGAAGCGGGTATCGACATCGTCACCACCGCCGACTGGATCACCGGACACCACCGAGACCGGAACCACCCGCATCCGTCGGGGCGGCCGACAAGCGAGGTGTTACAGGAAGCCTGCGAGCGTGGCGGTTCCACCTTCTATGGCACCGGGATGAACCCGGGGCTCACGCAGATCCTGGGGGTCATCCACTCCTGCGATGTCGCAGAGATCGAAAACGTGACGGTCATCGAATCGGTGGATGTGTCCTGTCATCACTCGGTGGACTCCTGGGAGATGGTCGGATACGGACGCCCCATCGACGACCCGGAGATCCCGGCACTGCTGGAGAAGGGCACCCGTGTCTTCGCCGACGGCGTGTACCTGATGGCCGACTGTTTTGGCCTCGAGCTCGACGACGTCACGTTTTCCTATGAGCTGGGCGCGTGCACCGAAGACGTCGACCTCGGTTGGTACCGATTGCCCAAGGGCTCCCTGGGCGCCAATTACCTGAAGTATCAAGGGATTGTCGGCGGCACACCCAAGGTCGAGGTGCATGTCGAATGGCAGATGACCCCCAAGACGCAGCCGCATTGGAACGTCAAGGGCTGCTACATCACAAAGATCCAGGGTGACCCCTGCGTGTACAGCAAACACATGGTCATTCCCAGGCCCGGCACCGACTTCTCCGACCCGGCGGCCTTCGCGTCTGTCGGAATGACCGTCACCGGGCTGCCCGCGCTCAACGCCATCCGGAGCGTCATCGATGCCCCGCCCGGCATCCTCACCTCGGCCGACCTGCCCCTGCGTGGATTCGCGGGACGGTTCAAGTAGGGCTGTGCGGACACCGCTGCCAGCCGGGACGGGTAGCCTAAGGCCCGATATGAGCGAGCGAGCCGACAAACCCAGTAACTCGTACGCCGCGGCCGGTGTGGATATCGAAGCCGGCGACCGGGCGGTCGAGCTGTTCAAGAAATCTGTCGCCAAGACCCACCGCCCCGAGGTGCTGGGGGGTATCGGGGGCTTCGCCGGGCTCTTCGCCCTCAAGGGCGGGTACCGCGAGCCGGTGCTCGCGGCCTCCACCGATGGCGTCGGCACCAAGATCGCCGTCGCGCAGGCCATGGACAAACGCGACACCGTGGGCCTGGACCTGGTGGCCATGGTCGTCGATGACCTCGTGGTGTGCGGGGCTGAGCCGCTCTTCCTGCAGGACTACATCGCCGTCGGCAAGGTGGTGCCCGAACGCGTCAGTGAGCTGGTCGCCGGCATCGCCGAAGGATGCGCCATCGCAGGCTGCGCACTGCTCGGCGGCGAGACCGCCGAGCATCCAGGTCTGATGGCTCCCGATGACTTCGACCTGTCGGCCACCGGTGTCGGCATCGTCGAAGCAGACCGCGTACTGGGACCCGACCGGGTGCGTCCGGGCGATGTCGTGATCGCGATGAGGTCCTCGGGTCTGCATTCCAACGGGTACTCACTGGCTCGGCACGTGCTGCTGGAAATCGACCGGATGGACCTGTTCGGACAGATCGAGGAGTTCGGCCGCACCCTCGGCGAGGAGCTTCTCGAGCCCACCCGCATCTACGCCAAGGACTGCCTGGCGCTGGCGGCCGAGACCGAGGTGCGGACCTTCTGCCATGTCACCGGTGGCGGACTCGCAGGCAACCTTGCCCGGGTCATTCCCGACGGATTGGTCGCCGAGCTCGAGCGCGGTAGTTGGACCCCTGGCCCGATCTTCGCGATGATCGCCCAGCGCGGCCGGATCGAGCGTGCCGAGATGGAGAAGACCTTCAACATGGGCGTCGGTATGGTCGCCGTCGTCGCACCCGAAGACGTGGACAGGGCGCTCGCCGTCCTGACCGCACGGCACATCGACTGCTGGACCCTTGGCACGATCAAGAAGTCGGGCAAGGATGCGGGCAGCGAAAATGCGGTGCTGGTGGGCCAGCACCCGAGGTTCTAGGGAGAAGCGATACCTGGAGCCTTAGCGGCGCCAGGCGTCCTCGTCTTCAGTCCAGCGATCGCCGGTGCGGTCATCGTCCGGCTGAGATACCGGAGCCCCCGAAAGCTCACGGCGGAGTTGCTCGAGATCCGTGTTAGGAGAGCTGTATTTCAGCTCGCGAGCAACCTTGGTCTGCTTTGCCTTTGCCCGGCCGCGGCCCATGGGGGAACCCCCTCGCGCAATAGCGGAGCGGCCCGATTTCAGGGCGGCTCCGGTGGAGTTTGTTTATCGATCCTGACGATAGTTTAGCGTGCCGATCCACCAACTGCTGCACGCCCTAACTGCCCGGTTGAGCCGAACCTTGTCGCAGACGGTTGATTGCCTCGCGTCCAGCCTGCTGACCATGCAGTTCGGGCAGTAGATCGAGGTCGATCGCGGCCGCCGCCGGCCCAGCTGTGAGGGGAGTCTGATCGCCCTTGGCGAGGGCCTCGACCACTGGCCGTTTGAGCAGAGCCAGGGCGATGGGGCCCAGGTCAACATGGTCGACCACAGAGCCCACCCGGCCCACGGAACGCCCGCCGGCTGCCACCTCGTCACCGGTGGATGGGCGATCGGCAGAGCCATCAAGATGTAGCAACACCAGCACCCGCGGTGGCTTACCTAGATTGTGGACCCGGGCCACGGTCTCCTGCCCGCGGTAGCAGCCCTTGGCCAGATGGACGGCTCGGGGATCGTCGTCGACCGCGATCCACGCCACCTCGTGCGGGATGGTCCGCTCGTCGGTGTCCAGGGAGAGTCGTGGCCGCGCGGCGGCGACGCGAAGCGCCTCGAACGCCCACAGCCCGGCTGGGCGTAGACCAAGGCGCTCGGTGAGCTCGTGGCCGGAGGGAACCAGGAGGTCGAACGTCGCATCGGGCAGTGGCCACGGCATGCGCCTGATAAGGCCGCCGCCGGGCAACGCGACCGCACGCTCGAATCCGGGGAGCGTCGAGAGGCCCAGCTTTCCGGCCAGGCCGGAGGTGTCCGGTCCCAGCAGGGTGAAAAGCTTCAGTTCGGACGACGAGACCTCGACCTTCGCCCAGAACACCATTTTGGTGAGGAAATCCTTCAGCGCCTGGCCCCGCCACGGCTCGGTGTCCAGGTATGTGACGCCGTCCAGATCGGTTTGCACCCAGTGGTCCTCGACCCGCCCCTGCCCGTCGAGGCTGAGGTTCTCGCGCGTCTGACCGTCCTGCAGGTCGGCGACATGCTGACTGGAGATCGTGTGCAACCAGCTCAGCCGTTCGGCACCGGTCAGGGTGATGACGGGGCGCGTCGATCGATCGACAAGAACGGCACCGGTCAGGGCGGTCCGCTGCTCGCCGAGGGGGTCGCCGTAGTGCCACACCGCACCGGTGTCGGGGTTACCTTCAGGGACGTAGATGGCCGTCATGATGTTTTCAACTCTACGACCGCTAATCTCATTGCCCATGGCGGTAGCGGTGCTGGTCACACTCGACGGTGAAGTGCACGACCCGACGGTGCCGTTGTTGTACGCCGATGAGCTCGCCGCCGTTCGTGGCGATGGCGCGTTCGAGACGCTGTTGGTGCGAGGCGGTGTCGTCTGCAAGCTGGAGGCGCATCTGGACCGGATGGCCACATCGGCCGCAGCGATGGATCTATCCGAACCTGATCGGCCCGCTTGGCGCACGGCGGTCGAGATTGGTGTGCAGCAATGGAACTCGATGTCGAGCGCGGATGCGATGCTACGCCTTGTGTACACCCGTGGGCGTGAAAGCGGCGGGGGTGCAACGGCATATCTGACCATCGCGCCGGTGCCCGAGCGGTCGCTGCTGGCGCGTCGCGATGGCGTCTCGGTGATCACCCTGGATCGTGGGCTGCCCGCACAGCCCGCCGATCCGCTGCCCTGGCTGCTGTCGGGGGCCAAGACGTTGTCCTACGCAGTCAACATGTCCGCCCTGCGGTACGCCGAAAATCAAGGGGCTCAGGACGTCATCTTCGTCAGTTCGGACGGATTCGTGCTTGAGGGCCCGCGCTCGACGGTCATCGTGGACACCGGTGACGCACTGGTCACCCCTTTTCCGGAGCACGGAATCTTGCACGGAACCACTCAGCGTGCGCTCTTCGAAGTGGCTGCGGCCCAGGGCATCCCATGCCGGTGCGAGGCCGTGAAGCCCGCTGATCTAGTTGCCGCCCAAGATGTTTGGATGCTGGCCAGCATCACGCTTGCGGCCCGGGTGCGCACGCTCGACGGTGCCGATCGTCCCGCGGGGCCGCTGGCGGCGCGGCTGCCCGAGCTGGTCGACAAGGCCATCACGCTCTAGTTCTGATCGTCAGTTCGGATCGCCGCAGAATAAATCGGTTGTCGCGCACTCTCTTGCGTCGTACCGTCGTCGGTACACAAGGAAGGAGGTGGTCCGACAAATTGATTGCTTATTGGACATGTGAGGTGGCTGCTCGCTAGCTGCAGCCATGTGCTGCGGTGGGCAAATCCACGGCAGCCACCCGGCCCCCGAACCCTCGATTAGTCCGATCGAGCCGAACGGTTCGGGGGCCGCCCCCTTTTCTGGGGCGGCCGGAAAGACTCGCCGACGTGCCCGGTGACGAGCGACAGCGGGGAAGTTCTAGCCCGCGAAACGCGACAACCGTGCCGACAGATGCGGTGACAGACCGCCGTCGGCGCCCACCCGCTCCTCGACATAGGCGAGGTCGCCACCGTCGACGATGCCGTATAGACGCTTGGCCCCGCCGATGAGTGCTCCGGACTTACTCCGGGCCAGCGCATCGGTGACCAACTCCCAGGACGAGGCATTGCGCGGATGGCCATAGAACAGCTCGACGAAACCCGCGGCATGTGCCAGCACCAGCTCGATGGCCTGCTTTTCGTCGGGATCATCGGGATCGGGCGCGAACCGCCAGAATCCGCTCTCGCGCAGGGTCAGCCTCTCGAAGTGTCCGTCGGCATCCAGACGCCATGACCGCGAATCCCACGTGAGATAGTCGCTGCCGTCGTGCGCGACGATGATCTGCTGTCCAAAGCGGTAGTCGGCGTCGCCATCCCGGCCTTCGCCCTCGCCGCGCCACACCCCGACCAGGGGCAGCAGCGCAAGCATCGCCTGGTTGAGGTCCGGGCCCTCGCGCAGGTTCGCGGTATCGGCAGGGGCAGGAAGGTCTTGAAAAGTGGGGACGTTCCGGCCCACCGATGGCCGCGGCTCGGCGGCGGTCGGATCTGGTTCCGTCACGACTCGTCGGTGATCAGCCGGTACAGCGCGTACAGCGCGAACCAGGTGATGACGACAACGGCAGCCACCAACGCGATCTCGAAGAAGAGCACCACGGAAAGGGAGCTTACCTGGGACAACGGTGTGACCCACAACTCGCCGGGTAACGTCACATTCAGCTACTGCGATGGAGGGGTGTGAGGATCTTGTGGAGCCGATTCTTAGCTGCGTTTTTCGCGCCCTTTGCGGTGTCTGTGGGGCTTGTGGCAGCGCCCATAGCGAACGCGCAACCACCCAAGTTCCCGGACGTCGACTCCTATCCCGCGGTCGACCTCGGCGACTACCGGGTGATCGGCGCGCACCCGAGCATGTCGGGCTGGGTGTTCAGCACTCCCGGCGGCCTCGCCTGCCAGAGCAACATGATCGCGGATCTGGGGGTGTCGTGTACCGGGGGGATCGTGGGAGCCGGCCAGGGCATGAACTCGGTGGCGGTGTCATTGACCAAGCCGGGTCTCATCGCACAGTACGACCAGACGCCCAACGATCGCGCCTACCCGCTGTTACCCACCGGGTCCAAGATCGCGCCGGGTAACGGCGTTGTTTGTGCGGTCATCGCCGAGGATGCGCTGGCGTGCCAGGCCAAGAAACCCGATTCCTGGCCAAAGGACACACCAGATCCACCGGACCGGCATTACGGCGAGCACGGATTCGTCGTGCAGCCCTCCGGCAGCTGGTCCTACTAGCGCACGCTCGCGATCTTTGGGGGTAATCCCCCATGAACATTGGGTGTCCGTCTGGATGCCCGCTGCCGGTACCCGCGGGACGATTTCCCGGTGGGCGTCGCGAATAAGAAATCAACTGTGTGGCAATCAAAATCAATTCTCCGGGGCATCGGCATGGGTCTGGTCAGTCTCGCGCTCGTGATGGCGACGCCGGGTGTCGCGTATGCGACGCCCGACAAGCCCACCCCGGTGCCATCGCCGAACCACGATGGCGAATGGCTCGACGGAGGCATGGCCCCTTCCGAAGCGCAGCAACCGCGCGACAGTGCCGGTGGTTGGGTCGACCATCCCGATGGCACCGGGCCACAGTGCATGGACAGGGGCGTCATCTGCCGTACGGGAATCTGGTATCCCGACCAGGTTCAGAGTGAACGCGGCCAGCCAGAATGGGCGCAGCTGCCTGACGCCACCGGTCCCGAATGCGAGAACCCGGGTGTTGTCTGTGGAAACACTGCGTCATAGGTCAGCCGGAAAACCTTCGGGGACAGTCGATTTACCTGTCCGGGATCAGCTGCCCGCCAGGAAGGTGATCACCGCCAGCACCCGGCGGTGATACTCGTCGGTTTCGGTGAGATTCAACTTCGTCATCACATTGTGGACGTGCTTTTCGACGGTGCTTTCCGTAATCCACAGTCTGCGGGCGATACCGGCATTGGAATAGCCCTCGGCCATCACCCCCAGTACCTCCCGTTCCCGTTGACTCAGGGCGTCGATCGGGTGATCCTGGCGGCGCGTCACCACCAGCTCTCTGACCAGTGCGGGATCCAGCACCGCGGCCCCGCCGGCAATCCGGTTCAGTGCGTCAACGAACTCCGCGACATCACCGATGCGGCTCTTGAGGAGGTAGCCGCGTCCACCGCCGGTGGCTACGAGCTCGATCGCGTACTCCACTTCCACATGTGCGGAAAGGACCAGCACCCCGACTTCGGGGAATTCCTTGTGTATCGCCCGGGCTGCGTCGAGTCCCTCCGTGGTGTGCGCCGGCGGCATCCGGATGTCCGTGACGACGAGGTCGGGCCGTTGAGCCCTGACCAAGGCCATCAGGCCGGCGCCGTCGCGTGCCTGGCCGACAACCTCGAAACTCGAACGTTCGAGAAGGCTGGCAATCCCCTCACGAAGGAGTACGTCATCATCGGCGATTACCACCCGCAAGGCGACCACAGCGTCAGGGTAGCCGCGCAACCTGCGTGGCTATATTCGAAGTGGCGGGACGTATCTGGGTCCCGGAGGTAAGGAAGTTTCCAGACGTGACCCCCACCATCTCAACGCTGCCACTGGGGCGGCGGTCCAGGGTGGCCGGCGACGCGGTCGGCGATGACCGCCGCGCGTCGTCACCCAGACTCCGGGGATGGCTGACCCTGCCTTTCCGGCCGGGTGCGCCCCCTTCGGCGACTCTGGGGATCCTGGTGGCCGCAGGCTTTCTCGTCTCCGAAACCGTTGTCGCGCTGCTGCTGCGGCAGATCGCGCCTACCGAGCGCATGGGCACCATCTACCTTCTGGGCATCTTGGTCGTATCGGCGATCTGGGGCCTGCGGCTCGCGGTGCTCACCTCCATCGCAAGTGCCATCACGTTCGACTACGTCCGGGATTGGCCGAACGGTCACGTGCTGTCGGTTGAGCTGCAAAATGGCGTGGTCCACGTCATTTTCCTGGTTGCCGCGCTGGTCGCCAATGGGTTGGCAAGCCTGGCTCGTGCACGCACCAACGAGGTCGAAGCGCGCCGCCGGGAGGCGGCCGCTATCGCCGAGCAACAGGCCGGGTTGCGCCGAATAGCGACGCTGGTCGCGCGTGAGGTAGCGCCGGCGGAGGTCTTCGCAGCATTGGTCGACGAGATGGTCCATTGTCTGCACGCCGACACCGCGGTTCTGTTGCGTTACGAGGCGGGCAACAACGTCACCATTGTCGCGGCATCCGGCGACGTAGGGCTGGGCCACGTTCCGGGAACCCAGCTCGCGCTGGATGACGATGTGCCTCCCGAAGAGGCGCTGGGATTCGGCGCCAGCTTGTGTACCCCGATCCGTGTCGGCTGGAACACCTGGGGTGCCGCGGTGTTACGGGGGGACCGCCTTGAGGTTGCGCCCGTCAATGACTTTGCCGATCTGGCGGCCACTGCCATCGCGAATGCTCACACCCGCGAAGAGCTGACGGCCTCGCGCGCGCGGATCGTGACAGCAGCCGATGAGGCACGTCGTCGTCTGGAGCGCGATTTACACGACGGTGTCCAGCAGCGCCTGGCCTCGCTGCGCCTGCGGCTCGGCATGATGACGGCGGAGCTGCCGGTCGGTGCTCCGGACCTGGCCGGCCAACTCGCCGAGCTGAATGCCGGGTTGGTCGGCGTCGCCGAAGATCTTCAGGAATTCTCGCGTGGTGTTCACCCGGCGATCTTGTCCAGCGGCTTGCGGCCCGCATTGTGCACGCTGGCTCGCCGTTCGGCTGTTCCGGTCACCATCGAGGTGAATGTCGATGGCGCCGTTGGCGAGTCGGTCGAGATGGCCGCGTACTACGTGCTGGCGGAGGCACTTGCCAATGCCGCCAAACACTCCGCGGCGAGCGTGGTGCGGGTTTCGGTGCGATGTGAGGGGGCCAATCTCTGTATGGCCATTCGTGATGACGGCGTGGGTGGGGCCAATCCTCGTAGAGGTTCGGGACTCGTTGGGCTGACTGACAGGGTCGAAGCGCTCGGTGGGCAGTTGAGCGTGTCCAGCCCCGTCGGACGCGGCACATCCCTGGATATTTCGATTCCGATCCGCTGATCGAGTAGCCGCCGTGTGCGTATGGGGGGAAACCCCACCTGCCTAATAGCGGCAAACCACAACAAATTCCGCGTTTAGTCTCCGTTAACCGAGATTCGAGGCGGCGTTAACTGCTCTCTAGCTAGATGAGACCCGTTCAGTGGGAGAGCGATTTTAACTCGGGAGTTTTTGCAATCTTGCCTGATGAAACGGCAGATTGTTTCCGAAGTATGAACTCGAATTGCGACTGAATTCTGTCTGCCTAAATGGCGCTTCTCATTGATGTGTTGCAGATGTTTAAGACCATTGGAAAGGGTCACATGGCGGGAATGCTGGATCGATTTACGCGCACTGCATGTGTTGTGGCAGTGCTCTGCTCCATGGCGGCAATGGAAGCGCCCGCGGCATTAGCGGAACCGGTGACCATGCTGCCGGAGGATCTGGATCAGGTGACGCCGGATGGTTGGCATATTCATTTGAACAGTTACAACGAGGTGGTCAACTCGATCCCGAACCTCGCCAATGCCACGAACTCCCGTGAGGCCTTCGTCAACCTCTACTCCTCGGCGACCGTCAGCGGCGGGCAGGGCTCGATTGTCGACAGCCTCTTCATCATGGGATACCAGTTGGGCTGTCAGTCCGACGTGTCCAGTGGCTTGCAGCTGGGTGGTGCCGTGTCCGGAGGTGTGAGCGGAACGGGCTCGCTGGGCTCGAGTAACTCCATCGGCGGATCGGCGGGAGCCGGTGCCACGGGATACGTGCAGACAGATCTGGAACCCGGTGTCATCGTTGATCTGCCGATGTCGAATATGGCGCTCAATCCCGCGGGCCGGGCAACACTGGACGTGACGAACCTGCATGTCAAGGTGGACGCTTGCGGTGGGGACGTCACCATCCGGTCCTACGGCTACCTGCGGATCTCGACCACCAATGCCCATTCCTCGTACGCCATCTATGGCGAACCCATCAAGATCTAGACGAGGACGGTTACCCGAATGGCATCACGCATCAGCAAGGGGTCGGGACTGCTCGTCGCTCTCCTGGGCGCGGGTCTTGTCCTCGCACCGGCCGCACTCGCCGCTCCGTCGCCACCTGTCCCTCCGGGGCCGCCGCCGGGGTACGACGGGCTCCCGTACCACAACATGCCGGGCCGGATCGGTCACCAGCCCGGCGCCTACACCTACATCCTCGGCTTCTGGATGCGGCCGCGCCGCGTCCTCGACGCGGCCGGCACCAGCGCCATGAGCAATACCGATTCGGTGTCGGCCGAGTATGGAATGCCCGGCTCGGAACTCGGTGTCGAACCGTTGCGCAACTCGACGCTGGGAGTCGCGCCGGGTGTGCGGCCGGAATCGCCGATGGACTCGATCGGTGCGCCCGATCCCTCTGCCGGCGTGGTGCCTGGTGCCAGTTCGCCCGGTGGCGTCCCAGGTGGTCTGGAAGATCCCGTCCCGGGCACCCATCAACCACCACCGGCTGCCGACAGCGAGTCCGTTCAGCCGAAGGACAACGGGACCATCGCGCCCGGCTCACTCAACAGCGGACCGGACCTCGGCCCTGCCGCATCGCACTGAATTATCCTGCACCGCAATACAACACGAGGGACCTGAGAGTATGAGAGCTCGAATTCGCCAGGCCGGTGTCATCGCGGCGTTCGTGGGTGCCGGTGTACTCGGCGCGCCCATCGCGGCGGCCGACCCGTCTGTTCCGGGAGACCCCACCGGGCAGATCTACACGCCGCCCGGATACATCGGCTATTACCCCGGTGTCTATGGGTTGCAGTCCATTTGGTCGTTGACTCCGCCACCTCGGGTCCGCGACGCCGGCGGCACCAGGGCGATGACCAACGCCGACCCCATGTCATCCCACGTGGGTATGCCGGGCGATCGGCTGGGTGTGCAACTGAAGCATGTGACGGTCAAGCCACATGAAGCCGGTCCGCTCGGCCAGGTGTTTGGCGCCCGTCCGTCCTCGCCCATGCAGCGGACCGACGCACCGGAGGCTGCCGGAGGCACTGCGCCGGGGGCGACGGCCGCCACCGGCCGGCAGAACATCCCTACCGGGCAGCCCCTCGGACTGGAGAATCCGGCCCCCACGGGGGCCGTGCCGGATGCGCCGATGCCTGGCCTGGAGGCGCGGCAACCGGCTCGGAGCGCGGTCGCCGCACCGGACACCGCGAACTGAATCCGTCGGGCGGTCGGCTGCTGACACGAAAAGGCACCCAGGTACGTGATCCGGGCTGAATACGTACCTGGGTGCCTTATCGAGATAGAGCGAAAGGCCTCAGCTTTCGATCTTGATGTCGACCTCGTGGATGCCGGCGCCGGTGGGGCTCACCGTCGCGGTGCCGTTCCCGGCCGAGGACAACGCCCGCAGCGTCCAGTCGCCCGGTGCGGCGAAGAATCGGAAGTCGCCGGTCGCCGACGCCACCACCTCGGCGGTGAACTCATCGGAGGAATCCAGCAGGCGCACAAATGCACCGCCCACCGTCTGGCCGTTGCCATCGACCACGCGGCCGGTGATCACGGTTTCCTTCTCCACGTCGACGCCCGCCGGAATGGCCAGGCCCTGCTTCGGTGCACTGCACATAACTAGCTTCCCAACTCGATCGGGGCTCCCACCAGGGAGCCGTATTCGGTCCAACTGCCGTCGTAGTTCGTCACGTTCTGGTGTCCCAGGAGTTCCTGCAACACGAACCAGGTGTGCGAGGAACGCTCACCGATGCGGCAGTACGCGATGGTTTCCTTTTCACCGTCCAGCCCCGCATCGGCGTAGAGCTTGGCCAGCTCCTCATCCGACTTGAAGGTGCCGTCTTCATTGGCTGCCTTGCTCCACGGGACGTTGATGGCGCCGGGGACGTGCCCGGGGCGCTGGCTCTGCTCCTGCGGGAGGTGCGCGGGAGCCAGGATCTTGCCGGAGAACTCGTCGGGCGAACGCACGTCGACCAGGTTCTTGGCACCGATGGCGGCGATCACCTCGTCGCGGAAAGCGCGGATGGAGTTGTCCGGGGCGGCGGCCTGGTAGGACGTCGCGGGCCGGGAGACGGTGTCGGTGGACAGCGCGCGGCCATCCAGCTCCCACTTCTTGCGGCCGCCGTCGAGGAGCTTCACGTCCTGGTGCCCGTACAGCTTGAAGTACCAGTAGGCGTACGCGGCGAACCAGTTGTTGTTGCCGCCGTAGAGGACCACGGTGTCATCATTGCCGATGCCCTTGTCGGACAGCAGCTTCGAGAACTGCTGCTGGTCGACGAAGTCGCGCTTCACCGCATCCTGCAGGTCGGTCTTCCAGTCCAGCCTGACGGCGCCCTCAATGTGGCCGACGTCGTACGCGCTGGTGTCCTCGTCCACCTCCACGAACACCGTGTTGGGGGCGGAGAGGTTGTCTTGCGCCCATTGGGCGGAGACCAGGACGTCAGAGCGTGCCATAAAGGGCTTCCTTTCAGGGTAACTAGTTGGTTTTGTCGGGTTACTGAGCCGACGGTTGTGTGCGGCGGAAACGGGTGACGAGAGGGTACAGCTGGCAGCCCAGGCAGATGCCGAAGGCGGCGTTCAAGAAGGCAGCGCCCAGCGCGAACGCCGTCGCGATCAAGCCGACCAATGTGACGCCGGTGGCGAACCCGATGGTTCCGACCGCGGCGAAGGTGAAGCCCAGCAGTTGGGCGAACTGCAGCGGCGGGATGGGCTCGCGTTCGGTCACCGGGCTCAGCCTGGGCTGAATCAGCGTCCGGAAGATCGTCCCGTAGGGGCCGCGATGCGGCCCGAGCAGCGCGCCGATCGCAAAGACCACCGCCTGGAGTCCCAGGATGACCGCGGCCGCCACCGGCGACACGGCAGATACCGCCAGGGTGATGATGAGAACAGTGGTGGTGACCCACGCGACGAAGCGGGGTCCGCGAACGTCAACCTGCGTGATTGCGGGCGTTGAGTTGGCAGTGGTCATGGGTTGTTGTGCTCCTAAGGGTGGCGGATATGGCTACACCTGTTACGGCACACTCGAAGGTGGCCGCGATTAGCAGCAACAACAGCAGCAGCCCGCGACGCGGCACAGATCGACAGCGCGTCGTTTGGTGAGCATCGGCTCAAGGCGGGCTTGCACGGCGACGAGTTTACCCCGGCTGCGTCATGCCTTGCAGGGCAGTGCGCAGGTCCGCGGCCTTCGGCACTCCGGAGACTCGATATGCCTGCCGTCCGGTGGCATCGAAGATGAAGGTGGTCGGCAGCGACAACACCGAGAGGGCCCGAGCCGCGTCGGGGTTTGCGTCGATATCTACCTCTATATGCGCCACCTCGGGCTGCTCGGCCGACACCTGGTCCACGACGCGGCGGACCGCCGCGCACGGGCCGCACCACACCGCGCTGAAGTGCACGATTGTCGGTCCGGTGGCAGAGAGCGCGATCCCGGGCGGGGCTTGCGCCTCGTCCGAGCCGCCGGGGCCGGCACGTAGCTTGCCGGACTTGCTCTTGATGGCGACCGCGATGAGGCTCGACGCCAGCAGCGCGACCGCGATCGCAATGACCGCGGTCACCAGTGGCGATGAGCCGCTCGCCTGAAGAGCGGACAAACCTGGCGTCATGACTGCTTGAACGCGTCCAGGGAGATGGTTACTCCCTTGGCGATACCTTCGATGATCACATCTGATCCACGTGCGCCGACCGTTGTTGGTTCGATGGCAAAGGGGAGCTTCTGCCGGGGGACCACCTTGGTGAACGCCGCGAACACGCCCGCCTGCTGTTCCTCGGGCACGTCGCGGTCGGCCGTTCCCGGGCCTGTGACCACGGATGTGGCGACGAGCTGAAGGTCTGTCTTGTCGCGTCCCCCGACGGAGACGTCTACGGACACGGTCACCTTATGTTGGAAATCACCCGACTTCGGAGTACCGGTGAACAGCAGGCCGGTTCCGGTGGAGATGCCCGATTCGGTGGTGCCGCCGGTGGCATCGTTCTGTTCTTTCGGAGGCGGTTCGACGGCGAGGTCGTTGATCCCCATGAATCGACCCAGGTGATTGGAGTCGATGATGATCCGGCTCTCCACCCGATCCACCCGCAGCGGGGAGTCCGGGCGGATCAACCAGGACGCCTGGGAGATATCGATGCCGTGCAGCGTGCCTTCCAGCGTTGCCTTCCCCGTCTCCGCATGGTCCACGCCATGCGCCTTGATCTCTACTTCCTTGTACCGGTGCGCCAGAGCCTGGGGAATGAACGGGAACACCAAGATGGCGACGGACGGATCGGAGCTCAGATTCGCCTCGGCGCGCAGGGTCCGGGACAGCCGGTATTCGGCGTAAATCGCAAACCCGAAATCGGTGCCGGTGGCCACGATTGCCAGTGCACATACCGCCGCGATAGTGGCGATCAGGGGTTTGCGCATCTGCACATTCTGGCGTACTCCCGCGCGTTCGCGGTTCTCGGCCACGGACTGCTGGTGTTCACGCAGGCGGCTCATCCACGCTTACAAGCAGGTGGCGCGGTACATTATGGAACACCTGGAGACCGAAGCACCCGGGTGTTGGAGGGCTCGTTGGACCTGTTGCTGCTGACCGCTGACCCAAATCCGGACGCGGTACTGCCGTCCCTGTCGCTGCTCGCCCATACCGTGCGACCGGTGCCCAGCGAGGTGTCCTCGCTGTTAGAGGCGGGCTCCGCCGACGTGGCGATCGTCGATGCGCGCACCGATCTGGCGTCGGCGCGCGGACTGTGCCGACTGCTGGGCGCGGCCGGATCCTCGGTTCCGGTGGTCGCCGTGGTCAACGAAGGCAGCCTGGTGGCAGTCAACGTCGACTGGGGTCTGGACGACATCCTGCTGCCCGGCACGGGACCCGCTGAGATCGACGCGCGGCTGCGTCTGCTGGTGGGGCGCCGCGCGGGTGCGGTCAACGTGGAGAACGCCAGCAAGGTGGTGCTCGGCGAACTGGTCATCGATGAGGGCACGTACACCGCGCGGTTGCGTGGCCGCCCGCTCGACCTCACCTACAAGGAGTTCGAGCTGCTCAAGTATCTGGCGCAGCATGCCGGCCGGGTATTCACCAGGGCCCAGCTGCTTCAGGAGGTGTGGGGATACGACTTCTTCGGTGGCACCCGCACCGTGGACGTCCATGTGCGACGGCTGCGCGCCAAGCTGGGCGGTGAGTACGAATCGCTCATCGGCACCGTGCGCAATGTCGGTTACAAGGCGGTGCGCCCGCCGCGCGCCAAGGGCGATGCCGGCGGATCCGAGAGTGCCGGTGGCGTGGACCCTGACGGCGACGCTGAACTGGACGACGACGTGCACGATGGCGTGGATGATGACGGCGCCGATGAGGACATCACCGCCGGACCAGGGGCGCGCAACGCGGGCTGAATCACGACTAGCGTGGCGGTATGACCGAATGGGTCCCGCTTCTTGATGATCAGCGTCAATTGCAGATACGTGAGTTGATTGTCGAGGCCACTCGCGTCGACGGCATTGCCCCGGTGGGGGAGCAGGTGCTGCGGGAGCTGCGTGGAACCGGGGCCAAGCATCTGGTCGCCGAGGACGGTGACGATGTGGCGGGGTACCTGAATTTGGTGCTGCCCGATGAGCGCGCCGCCGATGAGAATGCCACGGCGATGGCCGAATTGGTGGTCGCGCCGGGGGCGCGGCGGCGCGGAATCGGCTCGGCGATGATCCGGCTGGCCCTTGCGGAGGGGGGTGACGGTACCCGTATCTGGGCGCATGGCGACCTTCCGCCCGCCCGGGCACTGGCCGCCACGCTCGGACTGGTCGCGGTGCGGCGACTGCACCAGATGCGGCGCCCGCTGGCCGATCTGCCTGCCATCTCCGCCGATGCGAATGTCGTGATCCGCCATTACGCTGGGCCACAAGATGATTCGGACATTCTGCGGGTAAACAATGCCGCGTTCGCCTGGCATCCGGAGCAAGGAGGCTGGGGTCAGGACGATCTGTCCGCCCGGTTCGCCGAACCGTGGTTCGATCCGGGTGGGTTGTTCCTCGCACACGATGCGCAGACCGGCGATCTTCTCGGATTTCATTGGACCAAAAGGCATTTGGACAAGCCTGGAGTGGGCGAGGTGTACGTCGTCGGGGTTGACCCCACCGCGCAGGGCCGGAGACTAGGCCATCTGTTGACTTTGGTGGGACTGCATCATCTGGCTGATGCCGGTCTGGGCACCGTGTTGCTGTACGTCGAGTCGGACAATGGCGCGGCCCTGCGGACGTATGAGCGGCTGGGATTTGCGGTATTCCACACCGACGCGGCATACGGTCGGGCCTGACAAGGCGTTTACCTGCGATAACGACCGGACTGTCAAGTCTGTGAGTTCACTTTCCGTTCACCTGCGGTCGGGTGCCCGTCCATCGTCTGCCTTTAGTTTCCGGGGTGCGCGTAGAAGATCCACCCCCATCACCCGTCTTCCCATCACTCATGCGAGAAAGCGAGAGCCGTGAACCTCAAGGCCGTGAATCTTAAAAGCACCGGCACCACGATCTTCGCGGCAGCCGCCGCCGTCGCCTTGACCGCCGGCCTCGCCGCCTGCGGTAGTGACAACACCACGGGAGGCTCCTCCTCGAGCGCGTCGGGTGCTGCCTCCGGCTCGGGTGAGTGTGCGGGCAAGGCCAAGCTGAGCGCCGAGGGTTCGTCGGCCCAGAAGAACGCCTTCGACATCTTCGCCAACGAGTACTCGACCGCGTGCTCCGGCAAGTCGATCAACTACAACCCCACCGGCTCGGGCAAGGGGCGCGATAACTTCATCGCCGGACAGGTCGACATCGGCGGCTCCGACTCGGCCCTGTCCGAAGAAGAAGCGGGCAAGGCCAAGGAGCGCTGCAGCGGCAACGAGGCATGGAACCTGCCCGTCGTCTTCGGCCCAATTGCCTTGGCGTACAACCTTCCTGGTGTCGACAAGCTGGTTCTGAACGCGGACACGGCCGCCAAGATCTTCACCGGCGTCATCACCACCTGGAACGACCCGGCCATCGCCGCCCTCAACCCGGGTGTGACGCTGCCGGACACCAAGGTCACCCCCGTGTACCGCAAGGACAAGTCCGGTACCAGCGAGAACTTCGGCAAGTACCTCACCACCGCCGCCCCGGAGAGCTGGACCAAGGGCAGCAGCGGCACCTGGGAGGGCGGCGCCGGTGAGAGCGCCGAGAAGTCCTCGGGTGTGGCCGAGAAGGTCAAGGCGCTGCCCGGTGCCATCACCTACGTGGAGAAGGGCTACGCCGACGACCTCAAGATGCCGTACGCGCAGATCGACAGCGGTGCCGGCGCCGTCGCGCTGACCCCGGAGACCGCCGCCGCCTCGGTGGAGACCGCCAAGTTCGCGGGCGAGGGCAACGACCTCAAGCTGGACCTGGCCTCGATCTACGGGACCAAGACAGCCGGCGCCTACCCGATCGTGCTGGCCACCTACGAGATCGTCTGCTCCAAGGGGTACAAGGACGCCGACGTCGCCGCCGCGGTGAAGTCGTTCCTGACGGTCGCGGTGAACCAGGGCCAGAAGGGTCTGGCAGACGTCGGCTACGCCCCGCTGCCCACGCAGTTCAAGTCCCGCCTGGAGACGGCCATCAAGGCGCTCTCCTAGCAGCTGATTCGTCCCCACCCGGTGAGCTTGGGTGACCCGGGTGGGGACGTACCATCAACGACATAGACAGCGAGTTCAATGAGCAGCCAGACCAGCGGGATCGATCCCGTGGGGGTAGCCCGTCCGGCGGATCTTGACGGATCGGTCTTCGAGGAGAAGCCACAACCCATGAGCGACGAGGGCGACCATCAGCCACCCGCCAAGGCCACCAATACGGTTACCAAGGCGGTCACCCGTCCCGGCGACCGCATCTTCTCCGGACTCGCTAAGGGGTCAGGTGTATTCGTTGTCGCGCTCATCGGTCTGGTGGCCGTATTCCTGATCCTGCGCGCCGTACCGGCGCTGAGTAACGACGACGAGAACTTCTTCCTCTACAACGGGCCGTGGCGCACTGACGACACGTCGCACATGCAGTTCGGCGTGCTCGATCTGTTCCAGGTCACCGTCTTCGTCTCGGTCTTCGCGCTCCTACTCGCCATGCCGGTGGCCCTCGGCATCGCGATCTACCTGACCGAGTACGCACCCGCGCGGGTGCGTGGGCCACTTGCCTACGTCATCGACCTGCTGGCCGCGGTGCCGTCCATCGTCTACGGCCTGTGGGGCATCTACGTACTGGCTCCGGCGATCGCGCCGGTTGCACTGTGGCTCAACAGAAACCTCGGATTTATCCCGCTCTTCGCCGATAGCCCCGTGAACATCGGAGGCGGCGGCAACCTGTTTACCGGCGGCATTGTGCTGGCGGTGATGATCCTGCCGATCATCGCGGCCGTGACGCGCGAGGTCTTCATTCAGACCCCCAAGGGGCAGATCGAGGCCGCGCTCGCGCTGGGTGCCACCAAATGGGAAGTGGTGCGCACCACCATCATTCCGTTCGGTACCTCCGGATACATCAGCGGTTCCATGCTGGGGCTCGGCCGTGCCCTGGGCGAGACCATTGCGCTGATGCTGATCCTGTCGGGCACCTCGGTGGCGTTCGGATGGTCACTGTTCGACAGCGGAAGCACTTTTGCAACCCATATCGCTTCCAACGCATCGGAATTCAATAACGAACTAGAGGCCGGCGCATACATCGCGGCCGGGCTGGTGCTGTTCGTGCTGACATTCCTGGTGAACTCGGCGGCTCGTGCCGTCGTCGGCGGAAAGGGCCGGGCATGACCTCGACTCTCGACAGGCCCGTAAAGGAGCCCGCCTTCCATCCGCTCTCGGGCCGGCGCAAGGCCACCAACGCCCTTGCCACGGTGTTGGTCTCGGCCGCGGTACTGGTCGCGCTGATCCCACTGGTGTGGGTGCTGTACACGGTCTTCGACCGTGGATTTAGCGCCATCCTCAGCGCGGACTGGTGGTTCAAATCGCAGAACATGATGACCAACCGAATCGCGGGCGGCGGCGCCTATCACGCCATCGTCGGCACGCTGTTCCAAGGCCTGTTCTGCGCGATCATCTCGGTGCCCATCGGCATCTTCGTAGCCATTTACCTGGTCGAGTACGGTGCGAACTCCCGGTTGGCTAAGCTCACCACTTTCATGGTCGACATCCTGACCGGCGTGCCGTCGATTGTCGCCGCGCTGTTCATCTATGCCCTGTGGGTGGCCACGCTCGGGCTGCCGCGGTCGGGCCTTGCGGTATCGCTGGCTTTGGTGCTGTTGATGATTCCGGTGGTGGTGCGTTCCTCGGAGGAAATGCTGAAGATCGTCCCGAATGATCTGCGCGAGGCCTCCTTTGCGCTGGGCGTGCCCAAGTGGAAGACCATCGCGCGCATCGTGCTGCCGACGGCACTCTCGGGTGTGGTCACCGGTGTGATGCTGGCGCTCGCACGCGTCATGGGCGAGACCGCGCCGCTGCTCGTGCTCGTCGGTTACAGCAAGCTGATCAACTACGACATGTTCGGCGGAGAGATGGCCTCACTGCCGGGCATGATGCTCGATCAGCGCAGTGGTTCGGTGGTGGGCCTTGCCGAGTCCCGGCTCTGGGGCGCCGCCCTCACGCTCATCTTGTTGGTCGCGATTCTCAACGTGATCGCCAAACTCATTTCGCGTTTCTTCGCGCCCAAAAAGGTCTAGGAAGGTAGTCATGGCCAAGCGTCTCGATCTGAAGGACGTCAACATCTACTACGGCAAGTTTCATGCCGTTCAGGATGTCGCGCTGTCGGTTCCGCCCCGCAGCGTGACGGCGTTCATCGGCCCGTCCGGTTGCGGCAAGTCGACGGTGCTGCGCACCCTCAACCGGATGCACGAGGTGACACCCGGTGCCCGCGTCGAGGGTTCGGTGCTACTCGATGGAGCCGACATCTATGGTGCCGGGGTTGACCCGGTGTCGGTGCGTAAGACCATCGGTATGGTGTTTCAGCGGCCAAACCCATTCCCCACCATGTCGATTCGTGACAATGTGGTGGCCGGCCTGCGGTTGCAGGGTGTGCGCAGCAAGAAGACCCTTGATGAGGTCGCCGAGCGTTCGCTGCAGGGCGCCAACCTGTGGAACGAGGTCAAGGACCGTCTCGACCGCCCGGGCGGCGGGCTCTCCGGTGGTCAGCAGCAGCGTCTGTGCATCGCCAGAGCCATCGCCGTGCAGCCGGACGTGCTGCTGATGGACGAGCCGTGCTCGGCCTTGGACCCCATTTCCACGCTGGCTATCGAGGATCTGATCTCCGAGCTCAAGCAAGAGTTCACCATCGTCATCGTCACGCACAACATGCAGCAAGCCGCGCGTGTCAGTGACCAGACCGCGTTCTTCAACCTGGAGGCCGCGGGCAAGCCGGGCATGCTGGTGGAAATCGATGACACCGAGAAGATTTTCTCCAACCCCAGCCAGAAGGCCACCGAGGACTACATCTCCGGTCGCTTCGGCTGATCTTGATCGTAAGATTGCCGCCGAGTCTGCTTCTCACGACGGTTTCGCGTCCCAGAACGTCGTGAGACGCAGACTCAGGGAATAGTTGGGACGCGCGACTATCTTGGTCGGCATGACGAAGGCAGTGCAGTTCGACCAGTACGGCGACATCGATGTCCTGCAGGTGCGTGAAGTGCCGCGTCCGGTACCCGGGCCCACCGACGTGCTTGTGCAGGTGCGTGCCGCGGGAATCAACCCCGGTGAGGCGAAGATCCGTACCGGGATGCTGCACGATCGGTTCCCTGCGACTTTCCCCTCCGGGCAGGGCAGCGACCTGGCGGGTGTCGTGGTGGAGGTCGGCCACAGCGTGGCGCGTTTTGCACCAGGGGACGAGGTGTTCGGCTATACCGACGATCGGGCCAGTCACGCCGAGTTCGTTGTTGTCCCGGCCAGTCAGCTGGTGACCAAGCCCGAGAGTCTGTCGTGGGAGGTGGCGGGCAGTCTCTTCGTCGCGGGTACCACCGCCTACGCCGCGGTCGGCTCGGTTGATCTGGCTCCGGGTGATGTCGTCGCCGTTTCCGGAGCGGCGGGGGGAGTGGGCACCATCGTCGTACAGCTCGCCAAGGCCGCTGGTGCGACCGTGATCGGTATCGCGGGGCCGGGTAACGACGAGTGGCTCACCGCGCATGGCGTCATCCCGGTCAATTACGGCGACGGGCTGGCAGACCGCATCAAGGCGGCAGCACCCGAGGGTCGCGTCGATGCCTTCCTCGACCTCTTCGGCGGGGGCTACGTGGAGCTGGCGCTCAATGAGCTTGGAGTGGAGCTGCCGCGAATCGACACCATCATCGATTTCGCGGCAATCGAGCGATATGGCGTGCAAAGTGTGGGAAACGCCGAAGGCGCCTCCGCGCAGGTGCTCGCCGAGCTGGCGGCACTGATTGTCGACGGAAAGCTGGATGTGATTGTCGCGCAGGCATTCCCGCTGGACGAGGTGCGTAATGCGTACGAGCTTCTAGAGCGGCAGCACACCCGGGGAAAGATCGTTTTGGTGCCTTAGCCGCTCAGAGCGATGTCAGGTGGTCGTGACCCTGTCCCTCGGGCGGCAGGGTGCCGGTCACCTGGAAGATGACCCGGCGGGCGACTTCCACCGCGTGGTCGGCGAAACGCTCGTAGAAGCGGCCCAGCAGCGTCACGTCGACGGCGGCGGCCACTCCGTGCTTCCACTCGCGGTCCATGAGCACGGTGAACAAGTGCCGGTGCAGGTCGTCCATCGCATCGTCTTCTTCGTTGATGCGGGCGGCCTTCTCCGGGTCACGAGTCAGTAGTACCTCTTGCGCACTGTTGCCCAAATCTACTGCGACTCGGCCCATCTCGGCAAAATATCCGTTGACCTCTTCAGGCAGGGCGTGCTGCGGATGGCGGCGCCGGGCGATCTTGGCGACGTGCAGCGCCAGAGCGCCCATCCGGTCCACGTCGGCCACAATCTGGATGCTGCTGACAACCTCGCGGAGATCTCCGGCCACGGGAGCCTGCAGGGCCAAGATGGCGAAGGCGTTCTCCTCGGCGGCGGCGCTCATCGCGGTGATCTGCTCGTGGTCGGAGATGACCTGCTCGGCGAGGACGAGATCGGCCTGCAGCAGTGCACGAGTGGCCCGCTCCATGGCGGCTCCGGCCAACCCACACATCTCCCCCAACTGTGCCGATAGTGAGGACAGCTGCTCCTGAAACGCGGTACGCATGGATCAAGCCTACGGACCCGCCGTCGTTGAGTCATGGCCCTGGCGTGAACGGCGAGTGAATGCCGCCACAGGTTCCGTGAAAGAAACTGAGATCAGCGTCTAAATAGTCGGACTATCCGCAGGTAGCGTCGCCGGCGTTGACGACGGTCAGGTCCATTGGGAGCTCGGCGGGTGCCATCGCGCCCGAGGACAGCTGTAACGGCACGGTCGAGCCGGCGGCGGGCGGAGCCTGCAAGTTCGCGGTGGAGGCGTAGTCACTGCCGAGGACCACGCGCACGGTGGTTTGCGCCCCGTTGATTCGCTGGAGCTTGGCACCGCCGAAGGAGGCGGCAACGGTCGCGGCTTGCTGCTCGTGCCCCGGCGAGAAAAAGACTGTGGTGGAGGGCAGGGTGGACGGATAGTCGTCGGTGGTGGTGATGCCGAATCCATAGTGGGTCAATTGGCTCGCCGCCGACGCTGCCAGGCCCGTTTGGCCGGTGCTGTTGGACACGTGCACATTGATCTCACTGGGCTCGGTGGTCACCAGATCGACGGGCTCACTCGGCGTGGCGGCCGGAGTTGGTGTGGCGGTGGATGTTTCGCCGAGCTCGCTTGCGGCTCCGTGCTCGCTGGACGCCAACGTGGTGTCCTGGGTGGTGGTGCCGGGCATCGGAACGCGGGTGCCGTCGGGCTGCAGCTCGCCGGGCAGCGGATCGTCATTGATGATGGCGTCGAAGATCTTTCGGATGTCCGTGGTGCGGGGCGTCTCATTGCCTTCGGAATCGGTGCCGTCGGTCGGCACCGTCAGGAAGGTGATTCGGCCGGCCTTCACGTCCTGGAGCGACTGACCCAGGTCCACAAGGTCTTTGGTCCTGATGTTGTCGACGTAGGAGTCGTCGATGAAGGTGTTCACCACGTTGTTGAGCTTGCTCAACGAGAAGAACGTGTTGTGCGAGATCATCGAACGCAGCAGGGACGACAGGAACAACTGCTGGCGCTTGATGCGTCCGTAGTCGCCGTTGTATTCGGTGGTGACCTGACGTGCGCGCACGTACTGCAGAGCGGTGTGCCCGTCAATCGTTTGGCGCCCAGCGTTTTCCAGCACGGTGCCCAGCTCGTAGTCTTCGATCGGAGTGGGTGTGCACACCTCGACGCCGCCGAGCGCGTCGACCATCTTGGAGAAGCCGGCGAAGTCCACCCCGAGGAAGCGGTTGATGTTCAACCCCGACATCTTCTGGATGACCTTGACCAGGCATTTGGGTCCGCCGAATGCGAATGCCGAATTGAGTTTGGTTTCGGTGTAGGCCTTATCGGGTCCGTAGGACCGGGTGTCTTCGTTCCAGACCTCGCACAGTGTCGGCTGAATCGCCAGGTCGCGCGGGAAGGACACCACCGCGACACGCTTACGGTTCGCCGGGATGTTGACCAACATCATGGTGTCCGAGCGGGTGCCTTCGGCGTCGGAGGTGTCTCCGGCTCCCATGCTGCTATTGGCACCTGCCCGCGTGTCCACGCCGATGATCAGGAAGTTCTCGTCGCCGTATTGAGCGTTGGGATCACGAATATCGTGAGAGTTGGGGTCCAGCGCCTCGACGCGGTTGAGTCTGTTGTTCTTGACATTGCTCCACTGCCACGCGCCGCCGGTCAGAGCCAGGGAGCACACCGCGACCACAGCGGCGATGGAGCGTCCGAGGTAGATGGGGCGCCGCGAGCGCTTGGGTTCAGGTTCCCGAACAGAGGGTTCCGGATTGCCCACCCGGATCGGAATGGCGCGGGTGTCGATGTTGTCGTCCAGATTCGATGCCCGTACGCGGCGCGCGGCGGCCTTGTCGTAAAGGGGGGCGTCGTCCGGATAGTCCACAAAGTCGGGGCGCTCATCGACCGGTTCATCGGGTTGGTGATCGAGATGGGGCATGTCCTGCGGCACCTGCGGCAGGACATCGGTGTGGCTCTCGTCGGCGATCGGGCCGGGAGCGGGCTCCTCGGCGCGGTCCTCGTCCTCTGAGCGAGCGTGCCGCCGCGATCGGCGCCCACCGCCGGCGCCCTCACGGGCCAGGAGGTCGGCCACCGACAGGGAGTGCGAGCCGGTCTCGTGTGCTGACGGCGCGGTCTCCTCCGGTGCGGGAGTTGGCTTGGCTCCGCTGGGAGCCGGTCGGGGAGGCCGTGCGGCCTGTCTGGGTGCGGGTCGGGGAGAACGCGCCGACGGCTCGGCGCGCAGCGTCTCGCGCACCGACTGTTCGATCTCCAAGCGCCGGGTCCACTCGTCGTCGGTGGGGTCAGGCAGCGAGTGATTCAGGGCCGGCGGTGGTGTCCACGGTGTGTTGGATCGTTCCGGCGCTACGTCGATGTCAGGATGACTGCCAACGGGCTCGATGGCGCGTTCCCATGGGGCCGCGCCATATGCGCGTGGTTGGGCAGGAGTGGCGTTGGGGCCATCACCCATGTTCAACCTCGCTTAAAACGTCTGGACAGTTGCAAGTACACGGCACACCGGCAGCACATAGCGCCGTGCCCGGGGCACGGTCGTCGTCACATGCTACTGAGCATTGCCGCAGATCACCATGCCCAGTGACCGAGATGTGACCCCACGTCACCCGCCAGAGTGCATGACATCGGCGGCCGAGGGAACAGTGCAATCGTCGGGGTCATTGAGCCAGCCATCGGGTAGCGACACCTTGCCCGGTGACCCCTGACGCCCGCGGGGACCGTTTCCGCCTTCGGGGAAAGGAGCCGTGGCGTCCAGCTGATGGAGAAGGGTGTCCAGCTCGGCGAGGGTACTGACGAGTGCGAGCGCGCGGCGGAGGTCTCCACCGGCCGGGAAGCCGTGTAGATACCACGCGATGTGCTTGCGCATATCGCGCAACGCCTTGTCCTCCCCAAAATGGTCGACGAGCAACACCGCATGACGCCGCATGATGTCCGTGACCTGACCGAGATTCGGGGGCGCGGGAATCGTCTGACCGTTGAATACGGCACTCAACTCCGCGAAGAGCCAGGGTCGGCCGAGGCAACCGCGACCGATGACAACACCGTCGCAGCCCGTCTGTTCCATCATGACGACGGCATCGGCGGCATCGAAAATGTCGCCGTTTCCGAGGACGGGGATGGTTGTGACGTGATTCTTGAGCGCGGCGATCTGGTTCCAGTCGGCGGCCCCGGAGTAACGCTGCGAGGCGGTGCGGGCGTGTAGTGCGACCGCCGCGGCACCCTCTGCCTCGGCGATGGCTCCGGCATCCAGATGGGTGTGGTGGTCGTCGTCGATGCCGACACGGAACTTCACCGTCACCGGTATGTCGGTGCCCTCGGTGGCCCGGACGGCGGCGGAGACGATTTGGCCGAACAGTCGCCGCTTGTAAGGAAGCGCGGCGCCTCCGCCATTTCGGGTGACCTTGGGGACTGGGCAGCCGAAGTTCATATCGATGTGATCGGCGAGGTTCTCGTCGACAACCATCTTGGCGGCGCGGTAGGTCGTTTCCGGATCTACCGAATACAGCTGCAGCGACCGTGGTGACTCTTCGGGGGAGAAGGTGGTCATGTGCAGCGTGACGGGATGCCGTTCGGCGAGTGCCCGCGCGGTCACCATCTCGCAGACATACAGGCCGCTCACGGTGCCGGTGGTGGCCAGCTCAAGCTCCCGGCACAACATCCGGAACGCCACGTTGGTGACACCCGCCATCGGTGCCAGTACGACCGGGCTAGGCAATGCCAAAGACCCGATCCGCAGTTCGCGGGATCGGGCCTTCGGGAGGTCGACGGATGCGGTCACGTGTCAGTTGATTAGACGCTGATCGCTTCCCTGGCGGCCTTGGCGGCGTTGCGTTCGGCGCGTTTGGCCTGGCGCTCCAGGTACTTGGCTTTGACTTCTTCGAAGTCTTCGGAGGTCTTCCTGAGATCGCCGATGATGCGTTCGACACCCTCGCGGTACTCGTCGCCCTCGCCGTTGATGTCGTCACGATCGAAGATGCGCCACTTGCGCAGCACCGGCAGCACCACCTCATCGAGGTGGGACTGCGGGTCGTAGACGCCGCCGGTGGCGATGGTGACCGCGTTACGGCGGAAGCCCGGAATCGTGTAACCAGGCATCTTGAAGTTGTCGAGCACCCGGAAGATGGACTTCATGGCCTGGTTCGGGGCGATCTTGAGGCCGGCCTCGACCATGTTGCGGTAGAAGATCATGTGCAGGTTCTCGTCGGTGGAGATGCGCTTGAGCAGCTCATCGGCAATGGGCTCGTCGCAGGCCTTACCGGTGTTGCGGTGCGAGACACGGGTGGCCAGCTCCTGGAACGTCACGTACACCACCGAATCGAACAGGCTCTCGGCGAAGAGCTCCTCGCCGCCCTGGCGGTTCTGGCCGGGGGAGAACCCGCGGGTCATCTGCTCCACGCGCAGCTTCTCGAGTTCGATCGGGTCCACCGAGCGGGTCACCACGAGGTAGTCGCGGATGGCGATGCCATGGCGGTTCTCCTCGGCGGTCCACCGGTTCACCCAGGTACCCCACGGCCCGTCCATGGTGAAGTTCATGGCGATCTCACGGTGATACGAGGGCAGGTTGTCCTCGGTGAGCAGATTGGTGATCATGGCGACCTTGGCCAGCTCAGAGAGCTTGGACTGCTCGGGATCCCAGTCCTGTCCGCCCAATGCCTTGTAGTTCTTGCCCTCTGACCAGGGGACATAGTCATGCGGGTTCCAGTCCTTGGTGACGCCGAGGTGGCGATGCACATTCTCCTCGACCACGGGCTCAAGCTCATGGAGCAGCTCCAGGTCGGTGAATTCCTTCTGCATGGACATCCCTCAGGTTCGACAGAGTTATCTGTATCTGGAAGTTGCAGTCAATATATCTGTAAACGGCGGTTGCATACAAGTGGGTGGACTGTGGCGCACAACAACCTGCCCGCGGGCCTTCTGGCGTGCGGATGAAGGCATTTCTCGCTCGAGCTGCGAGGCCTGTACAACCGCAGTATGCTTGCTGACAACCCAAGGTGGAGGTGTAACCAGTGAAGTCGGTAGTCAACGCGGCCATTGTCACGGTTGCGGGTGCGGGTTTTTCGTTGGCGATGGCGGGGCTGGCCCATGCGGGTGGTCCGACGGATACCACCGGGCAGTTCTACGGCGACGCCTCCTCGACCCTCAAGGGTGAGGGCTACACGGTCGTCGTGGCCGGTCGCTCCGGTGATCAGGTAGGCCTGGACAACTGTCTTGTCTCGCACCAGGAAGCATTCACCGTCAAGAAGGGTCAGGACGACCGCGGAAAGATGGTTCATGTGACCCTGCGGTGCTACAAGGCAGAGGTCGCGGCGGCTAAGAAGGCTGCTGAGGATAAGGCGAAGTCTGCGGCGGCGTAGTCGACCCAGTTGTCGTCGGCGTCGAGTTCGCGCCCTGTAGCAGTATGTGCACGCAGTAATCCACGAACCGCTGGCGTTCCACTTTCAGCTCCTCATTCAGGTATCCCCTGAAAAGGCTTGTCAGCGCCCCGACCAAACTGGTCGCGACCAGCTGTTGCTGCACCTCGTCGGCCAGATTGGTGCTGAGCTTTCCCTGCAGCAGCGCGACGAATCGTGGCAGCCAGTCGTAACCCGACTCCGAGAGCGTTGGCTCAAATGTCGGTGCTATCAAGAGAACTCGCCCCATGGTGGGTTCGTCCACCATCAGCCGGACGAACGCGTCGACGCCTTCGTGTGCCGATCGTGCACCGCTGAGCGCTTCGATCGCGCGAAATCCCACGTGGTCGTAGACCGCCCGGACAAAGGTGTCGCGGTCGGAGAAGTTCTCGTAGAAGTACCGCTCGGTCATGCCGGCGGATCGACATACGGCACGGACGGTGACGGCCGGCCGGGGGCTCAGGCCGAGTAGCCGCACGCCGGCTGCCATGAGCTCGCGCCGCCGCTCATCGGCGCGCTCGGCCGCCGAGATGCCCGCCCAGCTACGTCGCTGCGCTTGACCGTTCGTCACGGGCCTCCTAATCTGATATCAAAGTTGACAACCCTGATTGTCACTATACGTCGAACTGCAATGGAGCGTTCCGAATGGTCAACGATATGTCCGAGCTCGCCCAGTCTGCCGGGGAATCCGCTGCGTTCGTGTCGGGCTGCCCGGTGAGTCATGGCGCAGGTTCGTCGACCACTGTGCCGCTTGGCCCGGAATCGTTGACGTGGAAGTACTTCGGCGACTGGCGGGGGGTGCTGCAAGGCCCCTATGCCGGGTCCATGCAGAACATGCATCCACAGCTGGGCGCGGCCGTCGAACAGCACTCCCTGTTCTTCCGGGAACGTTGGCAGCGGCTCCTGCGCTCGTTGTATCCGATCGGCGGCGTCGTGTTCGACGGGGATCGCGCACCGATGACGGGTGCCGAGGTGCGCGACTATCACGTCAACATCAAAGGAGTCGACGATCAGGGGCGCCGGTACAGCGCGCTCAATCCAGACGTCTTCTACTGGGCGCACGCGACCTTCTTCATGGGCACGATCGTTGTCGCGGACTGGCTCAGCGGCGGTATCGGTGAGGCCGAGAAGCGTCAGCTCTTCGATGAGCACATCACGTGGTACCGGATGTATGGCATGAGTATGCGGCCAGTGCCGAAGACCTGGGAGGACTTCCAGGAGTACTGGGATCACATGTGCATCAACGTCTTAGAGGACAACAAGGCCACGCGCGATGTGCTTGACCTGACCACTTTGGCGGTGCCGCCGTTTGCGCCCTGGATTCCCGAGGGGCTGTGGCGGTTCCAACGACGTTTGGTGGCGCCGATGTTTGTGTGGCTGACCGTTGGGCTGTACCACCCGGCCGTTCGGGAACGTTTCGGCTACACATGGTCTGCGCGCGACGAATGGTGGCACCGCAAGTTCGGGCAGGCCGTCAATCTGCTCTTCACATTCGTGCCCGAGCGCAAGCGCCGTCACCCCCGGGCCCGTGCCGGATGGGATCGCGCGCTTGGGCGCATACCGGCGAACGCGCCGCTGCCGCAGACTCCGGACCGTAACCTGCCGCCACTGGATACCTGGGGCAGCCCTAACCACTACAACCCCAAGGTCTCCTGAACTCCGGCTATTTTTGGTGCTTGACGTCACCACATCGAAGCTCCTAATCTCGACATATAACTGAATTTAGATTCAGTTTCTGGGACGGGCTGCGACGGAGTGGGTCATGACCGATGGCGAGATCAATTCCCTGACGGCAGGCTGTCCTGTTTCGCACGGTTCCGGCCGATCGGTGGTTACGCCGCTAGGGCCCGATTCGTTGACCTGGAAGCTCACGGCGGACTGGTCCGGAATGTTGATGGGCACCTACGCCACCGCGATGCAGAACATGCACCCGAAACTCGGTGCCGCCGTCGAGGAGCACTCGACTTTCCTGCGTGAGCGGTGGGAGCGCCTTCTGCGCTCCCTGTACCCGATCACCGGCGTGGTCTTCGATGCGGACCGGGCGCCGGCGACCGGAGCAGAGGTGCGCGGCTATCACGTCGGTATCAAAGGTGTTGATAGTCAAGGGCGCCGCTACAGCGCATTGGATCCTGATGTCTTCTATTGGGCGCACGCAACCTTTTTCAAGTCGCTGCTGCTGTCCGTGGAGCGGTTGGGCGGGGGTCTATCGGAGGCGCAGAAGCGCCAGCTTTTTGACGAGCACATCGTCTGGTACCAGATGTACGGCATGAGCATGCGGCCCGTGCCGGCCAGCTGGGAGGAGTTCCAGGTGTACTGGGATCACATGTGTGCCAATGTCTTAGAGGACAACAAGGCCACACGTGACCTGCTGGACTTCGCCCAGTTGCCGAAACCGCCATTTCTGCCGCTGATGCCGAACTGGATGTGGCGATTGACCCTTCCTGTCTTCACCCGATTTTCTGAGTGGGTGATGGTTGGGATGTTCGATGATCCGGTGCGAAAGCGACTGGGGTACACCTGGACCGACCGTGATGAGCGGCGCCTGGAGCTGTTGGGCAGGGTGAACCACGCGGTGTTCAGGCTCGTGCCCTTCCGGTGGAGAAAGCATCCGCGCGCCCGAGCGGGTTGGGACCGGGCAACCGGACGGGCGCCCGCCAGCGCGCCGTTGCCGCAGGCGTCAGCCCGCTACCTGCCGCCGGTGGAGTTGCGCGACAGCCCCCACCACTACAGCCCCAAGGTGTCCTAGCCGTTGTTTGTCTTTCGCCGGTGACAACCGCGTTCTTAGTGCCATGATTTCTGCTCATGGCAGGAAGTTGGGGCTCTGTCCTCACCGGACTCGTTCCGCTCGGATTGGTTGTCGCACTCTCGCCGATCACCGTCATCCCGGCAGTGTTGGTCTTGCACGCGCCACGGCCACGGCCGAGTGGGCTTGCCTTCCTGGCCGGCTGGCTCTTCGGCCTCGCCGCGCTCACGGCGCTGTGTGTCTCGGCCACAGGTTTACTCGGTGGGCTACACCGATCGGCGCCGAACTGGGCCTCGTGGGTGCGGGTGGTCCTCGGCTCGGTGCTGATCCTGTTCGGCATCTATCGATGGATGACCCGACATCATCACACCGACTCACCGGCCTGGATGCGAACGTTCTCCACCATCGGCCCGGCCCGGGCGGCGATCACCGGGACGGCCCTGGTGCTGGTGCGGCCGGATGTCCTGTTCATTTGCGTCCCAGCCGGATTGGCGATTGGTGCCAGTGGGCTGGATCTCGCTGATCGGTGGACGGCAGCAGCGTTCTTTGTCGTTGTCGCCGCCTCGACCGTCGCTATCCCGATACTGGCCTACGCGGCGGCGGGCCACCGGCTCGATGACACGATGAGCCGGCTCAAAGATTGGATGGAGAAGAACAACGCCGCCCTAATGGCCACCATCTTGATCGTGATCGGTGTGATGGTGCTATACAACGGAATTCACGCGTTGGCCTGAGGCCATGTTCAGCCGTGTGACGGCTTCGGGTAGTCGTTGTAGAACCCCTCGCCGGATTTCACACCCAGCTTGCCGTCATCTACATATCGCTGCAGAAGGTCCCGCGATGTGGTGGGGATATGGGGGAAGTGCTTGATGTAGTTTTCTTCGATGTCCAGCGCGACATCGAGGCCTACCTGATCGATCGCGCGAAACACACCCACCGGGCTCATGTGTGCCGCGACCCAGATCCGGTCGAATTCTGTCGGTGTCGAAACGCCCTCGGCAACGACGGCCAAGGCTTCCCGCTTGATGGCAGCCCACACTCGATTGATGATGAACCCAACACTTTCCGTGCGTGCGACGGCAGTGACGAAGCCGTGCGTGGGCAGCTCTGCGCTAAGGATGTCGAAGATCCGTTCATCGGTCTGTCCGTCGGTCATCAGCTCGGCCTGCGGGGCTTCGGGAGGCTGGCCGTAGTGAGTGTTCAGAAATCTTTCGGGGTGTTTGACCTTGCCGATGAGCTCGCTGCTCATGAAGGACGACGAGTTGGTGCCGATGATCGCGTCGGGCGCGGCGATGTCATCGAGTTGGCCGAGGATATCGATTTTGAGTGCCTGCACCTCGGGAACGGATTCGACGACATACCAAGCGTCTTTCACCGCACTGGGCAGATCGGTGAAGAACTCGACACTCGCCGGTGTGGCGCCCACATCGGCTCTGGCTTTGACCAACTCCGGAACTCTTTGATCGAGGAATTCCTTGGCCGACTTCAGTGAGTCCTCGGATACGTCGTAGAGATGCACCGCGCCGCCACGCGTTGCGAAGGTGAGGGCGATGCGGCGGCCGAGTGTGCCCGCGCCCAAGACGGTGACGGGTCGATTGGCGATGTTTGTCGGGGGTGAGTACGTCATGTTTTGTTCCGTTCTATGTTGACGATTGGCGAGTTCGTTTAGATTCCAACGATTCCGGTGAGGTTGCCGTCGACTTTCGCGAACGAGCGCTCGCCGCTGCCGTCGAGGTTGACGGCCCGGATTTCTCCCGCCATATCGCTCACGTAGGCGATGCCGGCTTCCTTGTCGATTGCCAGGCCGATCGCTTCGCTGAATCCCGAAGCGAGAATCGTGACCTCGCCACCTCCGTGTCCGGGGGCAGGAATCTTGGCTCTGTTCAACGTATTGCCCAAGGGTGCTGCGCCCCGGTCGGTCCAGTAGATCAATCCGGCGTCAAGATCTAGTTCGATGTCGATCGGCTCGGGCAGGTCGGTCCATAGCACCTCTATGTCTCGGTGCTGTGGAGTCTGTCCGTAGGGGATCTCCAAGGAAGTTCTAAAGATCCGTCCATCGCCACCCTTGGTAGGGCCCTTCTGCGTCCAGTACAGAAGTCCGTTGTGTTCGTCGACCGCCACGCCGACGCAATGATTGCGAACAATGTTGCGGTCCGATTCGGTCACCGCGACGATCACCTCGTCGCGTAGGTCACTGCCGTCCAGCCGCGCGCTGCGAACAGCCGCGCCCTCGCGATCGGACCAGTACAGCCGTCCGAGTGACCACGCCGCCGAAAGTTGTTTACCAGTAACAAAACTTCCTGTTGGCAGGAGGTAGGATCGCTCGGTTCCATCGATGGCTGCTCGCTCGATGGAACCGTTCTTTCCGTAGAAGTCGAGGTTGTGCTCGGTGAGGGGTTGGTTGGCGTCGGTGAGTGTGGGCACGCCCATGTTGGTCCAGTAGATGTTCTGCCGCGCGGGGTCGACGACTATGCCGTCGGGCAGTTCATTGAGTTCGGTCACCAATTCCGTGGGTTCTCCACCCGAGACGGGGAACTTCAGGATGGTTCTCTGGAGCTGATTCAGGGCAAGAAGGTGTCGAAACATGCTGTTCTCCTTGGGATGTCGTGCTATTCAGGCATCTAGTTGATGTAGTGCCGCCAAGACCGCACGGGTGCGTTCGTTGCGTCGCGTCAGTAGCCGGTGGTAGTTCTCGTCGCCGGTCCCATAGGCGGCGTCGATTGCTTCGAGTAGTTGTTCGATGATCTGTGGGTCCGATGGGGGAGTTCCCGGCGTGATCTTGCCTACCTCGGCACCAAGGCCCTTATACAGATGCCGCGCGCCCTCCGGGCCGCCGCCCAGTGCGTTTCCTTCGAACAATCCTGTTGCGGCCCAGCGTAAACCAAGCGAGTTCTGGAGGGCGAAGTCGAGGTCCGGGACGCTGACCACACCTTCCGCGACGAGGTATAGAGCCTCGCGCGTGAGTGCTACCTGGAGCCGGTTGGCGACGAAACCGGGGACCTCGCGACGAATCACGATCGGCGCGCGGCCCAGAGCTCGATACAGTTCGAGAGCGGTCCGAAGCGTGGAATCACTCGTATGCGCTCCGGGAACCACCTCAACGAGAGGCATCAACTCGGGCGGGTTGAAAGGATGACCGACAACGATGCGGTCGCTTGCATCGAGGCCGTCGGCGATGAGCGTCGCGCCGATCGAGGAGCTTGAGGTGGCCAACACCGCGTGCTCGGGGGCCGACTCCAGGAACTGGCCGAATAGGTCGTGTTTGACGGCTAGGCGCTCGGGACCGTTTTCTTGGACCAAGTCTGCTTCGGCGACGACCTCGGCGAGTGTGTGGCTGGCGAACACGTCGGGGTCATCTGCGCCGAAGGTTGCTTCAACCACCGCATCGAGGTCCTCGCGGGGATCGGTTATGCCAACGCGCCACCCATGGTCACGGGCCAGCCGTGCCCACGACAGTCCGATGACGCCGGCGCCGACGACTGCCATGGTCTTCTGCTGATCGCTCATTGTTCCTCCTGCCTCTTGTGTGGCGTAGCAACGGCAGAATCGGGTTCTTGCCTTGCCGCGTGTCCGCGGCTATCCGTGTGGCGCCTCACCGTGCTCTATCGACTTGATTCTGACTCTATGAACAACGTATCTAGCTCTAAGTCGCACGTCGATGGTGTATAGGCCAAGATTGATTGTCCATTTGAACAATCCGTGACGTGGGGGAAGCAGTAGCCTGGTCACCGTGGGTGAGTCACTGTCGGACGCCGCGAAGGCAAATCTGAATGTTGTCGGACGTCAGCTGCTTGTTCGAGTGGACGAGATGTGCGCCGAACAATGTCGGATCATTCGCGAACGCGTCGCCGCATACCGGGATCCTGCGCTGGTCACCGATGACGATCTATTCGCGGCCGGCCGTGACCAGATGGTGTTCGTCTTGGAGGTAATGGGAGCGGGAGCCCCCGATACGAGTGTGGCGGGGCGGGTCGGCAGGCTGCGCGCAGAACAAGGGGTGCCGTTGGCCGACGTGATGTCGGCCTACCGGGCCGGGGGCCAATTTCTATGGGACCAAATCTTGCAGGCGATTGACGCAGCCGGCTTGTCGCGGCAGGAATTGCGGGCCGCGGCTTCACAGGCGTGGCAGAACCAGGACATCTATACCGACGCGATGGCCGAGGGGTACCGCGAGGTCGTCGTCGAGCAGCTCATCCACCGGGATCAGGAACGTTCTGCGCTGGTAGGTGGGCTCATCGACGGCCGCTTACCAGCGGGCATGACCGCAGGGGATGCGGCACATCTACTCGGTCTACCGGAATCCGGGTGCTTCGTCGTGGTTGCCATTGATTCGGGGCCGCTCGACTACCGCGCGTTGCGCGCTGCGGAGAAGACCCTGGGCGACCGTGGCTTTGCCTCCGCATGGCGGGTTGAGCCCGATATGCAGGTGGGAGTGGTTGCGCTCGTTATGCGTTCGCGGCTCGGAGAGCTGGGCGAAGCGCTCCGCGGTCTTGTCGCGCAGCGAATAGGGGTTAGCCCGGTATATGACGGCTACCCTCCGCATGGTTCGGCTCTGAACTATGCCAAGGCCGCTTTGTTGGCGGCCACCGGGGACGAGGCGGTTTTGGCGTTCGACGTGAATCCCTATGCGATAGCGGCGGTTACCGATCCACCGACCATGGAGCGATACTGCGATCTGGTGTTAGGTGGCCTCGGTGACATTGGTGCCGCGGATCGGCAATTGCTGGTGAGCACCTTTCAGCAGTGGGTCACCTGTGACGGTTCCATTCCGGCCACTGCAGGTGCGATGTTCTGCCATCCCAACACCGTGCGGTATCGGTTGCGCAGGCTCAAGCAACTGACGGGACGCGATATCGCTCGCCCCCGTGACATCGCCGAGCTGCATCTCGCCATCGAAGCCGAGCGCCGCCTCAACCCTCCCTAGCCGCGGACCGGTAACGGCTCGACACCGACGAGTCCGCAACTCTTGGCGTACAGGTCATCCTGCGCCGCTTGGTTTTTGGTGTAGCGCCGCACCGGGCTCGGTGTTTGTGCGGCGAGGTATTCCCCATTGCGCCCGTGGTGCTCCTCCGATACCGCCATGTCGGTGATCAGCTGACTCGGCCGCTCCGGTGTGATCAGAGCCAGCATCACCAGCGACCGCGCGGGCTGCGGTATCTCACGCCAAATGTCGGATCTGACGTTGCCGGGATGCAGTGCGTTCGACGTGACACCTTCAGGAAGGCGACGGGCCAGCGCATTGCTGAACAGGAGATTACCCATCTTGGACTGCGCATAGGCAGAGAAAGTGAAGTAGAAACGCCTTCCTCGCCAGGTGTTTTCGTTGATCCTGCCCACGCTGTGGGCGACCGAAGCCAGATGGATGATGCGGGCATCGCCGGTTGGTGCGGCCTGCAACTGAGGAAGCAGCAGGTGCGTCAGCAAGAAGGGGCCCAGATAATTGGCCCCCCATTGCAGCTCGAAACCATCCTCGGTTTTGGACTGGCGCATGGGTGAGGCGCCGGCATTGTTGATCAACACATCGACGTGGGGATGCTGTGCTGCCAGCTCAGTGGCGAAACGTCGGATGTGTCCGAACGAAGACAAATCCAGCGACAGGACATCGACCCGCGCGCCCGGCGTCGCTTCCAGGATCTGGTCGCGGGCGGCGTTGGCTTTCTCTTGATTGCGGCACGCCATGACGATGGTGTGTCCATCGGCGGCCAATCGGTGCGCACTGGCCAGGCCGATGCCGGCGTTGGCGCCGGTGATGACGATCGTCTTGGGCATGCGCACTCCTCGCTGAGATGGCTAAATGAGATCGAGTGTCACAGGTTAAGGGATTTGCGTCGACGTCCGCGCACGTACTTTGGTCAATGCCCCCAGGGCAAACACCAGTGCTAGTGCCGTCACCCCAGCCCGGACGAGGTTGAGCAGATTCCATTGCAGCGCGAGACGGTGGAGCTCCTCGGGAGTTTCGCCAAGCGATCCGAAGAAGAGCGTCATGTTGAGCTTGGTGATGATGTAGATCGAGAGAGCGACCGCCGCTATCTCGGCGAGGCTCGCGATAAACAGTGAGCGCTTCTCCGGGGCCCGCCATGGGGTGCGCACGAACCAGACGATCAGCGTGACGGCGGCGATCTGGGTGAGCGGGATGTAGTAGTACACCGGGTTGGTGACCTCGGTGAACTGCTGAAAGGCCCGTAGCTGTTCCTTGGTGTCACCGGCGATGTTCGGTCCGATCACGACGGCCTCGTAGAGGTTTCCGAAGAACCACATCGCGATCCCGAACACGGTGAAGTACATCAGTATCCGACGGCCCATCGGCACATACTCCCAAGATTGTGGCGTGATACGGCCGAAAGTCGTCGAAATATGGCCAGCTGCAGGCTTTCGGCATTGCGGTAGTACCGATACCGTCTGCGCGTGACCAAGCTATTGCTCTCCATCCATGTGCTGGCGGTGATTCTTGCGGTGGGGCCAATCGCCGTGGCAGCCAGCATGTTTCCGGCATTCGCGCGGCGGGCCGCCGCCACGCCCGATGGTGGCGGCGAGCTGGGAAGTCTGCGCACCCTGCATCGGGTCTGCCGGGTATATGCCGTGGTAGGGATTGCGATTCCGATGTTTGGTCTGCCGCTGGCCGATCTGATGGGGGTGCTGGGCAGCCCCTGGCTGATCGCATCGCTGATGCTCACCGGCATAGCGGCGGTGGTGCTGGTGTTTGTGATGCTGCCGCGCCAACAACGGGTGTTGGTCCAGCTGGGCGATGGTGAGTCCCTCGATGCGCGGGTATTCGCGCGGTTGGCGATGTTCACCGGGATCTTCAACCTGTTGTGGGCAGCGGTGACCGTGCTGATGATCGTGCGCCCAGGGTCCAGTACCGGCGTCTAGATGGCGGAAAACCGCTAGCGCGGGCGGTTGGGTGTCCTGTGGAATTGCTGGGTGGACACCGCGACTGCCGCCCCTGCCCGTAGCCGCTGGCTTCCCTTGAGGTTCGCCGCTCTTGCTTTGGTGTGGGGTGCGAGTTTCCTGTTCATCAAGGTCGGGCTGCAAGGACTGTCGGCGCTACAGGTGGCTGCCGCGCGTTTGGACTTCGGTGCCCTGACGCTGGCATCTCTGGTTGTGCTGCTGCGTGTTTGGCTGCCGCGCGAGCTCAAGGTGTGGGGGCACATCGGCGTTGTCTCGCTGACCTTGTGCGTCATTCCGTTCGTGCTCTATCCCTGGGCTGAGCAGAGCATCGACTCGGGGCTGGCCAGCATCTACAACGCGGCGACCCCACTGATGACCACATTGGTGACCCTTGTCGCCTTGCGCGCTGAGCGACCGGGCCGGATGCAGCTGCTGGGATTGGGGCTCGGGTTTCTGGGGGTGTGCGTGGTGTTGGCCCCGTGGCAGTTGATCGGCCACGGAGAGCCGGTGCTGGCGCAGTTCGCGTGCTTGGGGGCAACCATGAGCTACGGGATCGGGTTTGTGTACATGCGCAAGTACGTCACGCCGCTGGGGCTACCCGCGCTTGCGGTCGCCGGTATTCAGGTGGGTTTGGGAGCGGTGCTGATGACCGCCGTGGTGGCGCTCGCTGACCATCACCGGATGGCGATCACCCCCGCCGTGCTGCTGAGCATGGCGGCTCTCGGGGTGCTGGGCACCGGACTGGCGTACGTCTGGAACACCCAGATCGTCAACGGATGGGGTGCCACCGCCGCGTCCTCGGTCACCTACCTGGCCCCGGTGATCGGGGTGCTGCTGGGGGCACTGGTCTTGAACGAGCGAATCGGATGGCATGAACCCCTGGGAGGGGCGATCGTGGTCGCAGGAATCATATTGAGCCGCAAGGGAAGTCGCTGACCTGGCGGTCACCTGGACCGGTGCCGCATGCGCCACCGCAGCGGAGGCTCGCCGAATCGGCGTTGGAACGCCCGGCTAAACGCGGCGTCGGAGGTGTAACCGACGGCTCTGCCGACCTGGCTCACCGCGTCGGTGCTGAAGCGCAGCAGATGCGCTGCCCGGTCGAGCCGTCGCTCGGTGATGTAACCGGCGGGCGGTTGCCCCAGCAGCGCGGTGAATCGTTGGGTGAAGGCCGAGCGTGACTGCTGCGCGTGCTTGGCGAGCTCCGCGATGGACCAGGGGTGCGCCAGGTTGTTGTGTATCGCGGTGAGGACGGGTGCAAGCCGGGGATCCAGAGCCGCGGTGAGCCAGCCTGGTTCGGCGCGGTCGGAGGTCGACCACTCCCGCAGTGCGTGAATGAACAGCAGGTCCAGGATCCGTGAGAGCATCACCCAGGAGCCCGGGCTGGGCGTGACGACTTCGGCCAGCACGAGCTGGAGAGACAGTGATAGCCATTCATGTCCGGGCTGGTCGGTCCGCACGACGATGGCTGGCGGCAGGACCGACAGCAGGGGGTCGGCGGCCTTCTTCTCCGCGGTGAATCGTCCACTGACCCAACGGGTTGCGGTGTGGCTATCACGCGCGCTCACGTGCCCGTCCGCCGCGGAAAGATTTCGGACACAGGTTGGCTCGCCCTGGGCGAGGCGGTGCGCCGTACCCCGTGCCAGCAGCACCATGTCCCCTGCGCCGAGGGTGTGCTCGAGATCTCCGTCGATGTGCACGCGAAGGCCCGGAGTTTCTGCGATGTGCAGCACGCGCTCGTTCGAAGGTAGTGCGATGTCGAAAGGCGGCTCGGAGGAGCAACGCATGACGGTTTCTCCGCGCAACCCGATGGCGGACAAGACTCCCGAGAAGGCGTCGATATCGGGAGAATCTGAGAACCAGCTGTGCGATTTTGGCTGATCGGCAAAATATTCAGGATGATCGGTCATACCACTTGCTCCATAGTCCAAATATGTTGGTGGAGCCCCGGTAAGTCAACAGCGCCGCCGAGAGCGGACACGACGGGGTCGAGGTCGTCCAACATCTACTGAGAGGCAGATATGTCCAGCAAACCGGCTATCGTCCTGGTCCACGGATTCTGGGGTGGCGCCGCACATTGGGGGAACGTGATCGTCGAGCTGCACAAGCGTGGCTACGGGGAGCTATATGCGGTCGAGAACCCATTGACGTCACTGGCCGATGACGCTGCCCGCACACGGCAGATGGTGGAGCAGATCGACGGCCCGGTGCTCCTTGTCGGGCACTCCTACGGCGGCGCGGTGATCACCGAGGCGGGCGATCTCCCGAACGTGGCGGGCCTGGTCTATGTCGCGGCGTTCGCTCCCGACGCGGGGGAGAGCCCCGGTCAGCTGACCGAGCAGCTGCCGCCCGCGGCGGCAGCCAACCTGGCCCCGGATAGCGATGGCTATCTGTGGATCAAGCAGGACAAGTTCCGTGAGAGCTTCGCGCAGGATCTGCCCGAGGATGCGGCCCTCATCATGGCTGTCACTCAAAAGGCGCCGCTGGCATCGACATTCGGTGACGCCATCACGGCACCCGCATGGAAGGTCAAGCCCTCCTGGTACCAGGTATCCACGCAAGACCGGATGATCAACCCGGATAACGAGCGCAAGATGGCGCAGCGGATCAACCCCCGCAAGACCATCGAACTGGATGCCAGCCACGCCTCCTTGGCGTCGCAACCCGTTGCCATCGCCGATCTGATCTCCGAGGCCGCTGAGGAACTCGCCGGCTAAGAGAATCACACGCGTGGGGGCATCGGCACATGTTGCCGGTGCCCCCATCGGCGTTCGTTAGGTCGCCAGATCTTCGGTAAAGGCCTCGTCGGCAAGGTCTTCGAGCTCCTTGCCCTTGGTTTCAGGGCCCAGCAGGTATCCGACAATCGTCAGGATCCACAGCCCGCTCAGCGCAAGATACGGCGTTTGAATTCCGTAATGCGTTATGGCCCAGCCCACCAGGGTAGGCGCGGCGATAGAGACGACGCGACCACCGCCGACCGCGATACCGAATCCGGTGCCACGCAACACAGTGGGGAACAGCTCGGCGACGTAGGTATCGCCGACGCCCCACAGCCAACCGAGTGTCGCGATGGAGATGGCGCCGAACACCAGATACTGCGAGAGCGAGTCTGACGTGGCTCCCAGTGCAGTAGAAGCGATTTCGATTATTGCGGCGAGGATGGCCGAGGGGCGCCGCCCTATCCAGTCGGCGAGTGCGGTGCCGATGAAGACGAAGACGGCCTGCAGCAGAAAGAAGATCAGGGCGTAGCGGATCGCTTCCACCGAAGTGGCGTGGAACTTCTTGACGATATATGTGGTCAGGAAGAGTGTCATGCCCCAGTAGCCGATCGCGTTGGCGGTGTAGACCAGCCAGCCGACAATGAGCCGTCGACGCACGCCGGGGACATGCCACAGCGTGGGTTTGGTGGCGCCGCGTTCGACCTTGGCTTTCGTCTGGGTGTAGCGGTGAGATTCCTTGATGCCTTGCCGGGCAAGGAAAAGTACGACCGCGGGCACGATCGCGACGACGAATGCCGCCTGCCAGCCGAACCGTGGAACTAGGGCCAGGGCAACGCCGGCGGCGAGCACGTATCCCAGCGAGAACAGTGAAAAGATGACGCCGCCAACGCCTATGGCACGAGTCTTGGCGGGCCACACCTCGGCGGTGTAGGGGGCGCCGACCGCGAGCTCGCCGGCCCCGCCGACGCCCGTCAGGAACCGCAGCCCGGTGAATGCGGCGACGTTCGTGGTGAGACCCGCCAGGGCGGTCGTGATGCCGTACAGCAGGATCGAGGCCCCGAGTGTCGTCTTGCGACCCCACCGGTCGGCGGCGAGACCGAAGCCGATGGTGCCGATGGTGTAGCCGAGCAGAAAGATCGAGCCGATGTAGCCCGCCTGGGCCTCGGTGATGTGCAGCGTCTTCTTGATCTCGGGCAGCACCAGACCGTAGATGTTCACCGCATACGAGTCGAAGCCGTACCCGAGGCCCGCTGTCACGGCGACGAAAAACGCCTGCCGGAAGGTCACTGGGCGGGATTGCCGCGCGGGTGTCTCGGTGGTTTCCTCAGCTGTCGACGTCATTGCCCGAACGGTAGGCAGCGGGTGCGGGCCTGATAAGGCTCCTGCTCCCGCTGATTGCAACGGCGTGCTGGTGCCCCCACCAGGGCTCGAACCTGGGACCTGCGGATTAAAAGTCCGTAGCTCTACCAACTGAGCTATAGGGGCGCGGAGAGACAGGATACTGGTTGGCTCACCACGCAAGCACCGTGGTTATCCGGTTTGGGTTCTGGGCGGGTTGTGCCCTAAGCTGGGCGAGCTCCCAACGCGACAAGCGTTGTGGGTACCCCGGAGAGATTCGGAATGGGCCCCCATCGTCTAGTGGCCTAGGACGCCGCCCTTTCACGGCGGTAGCACGGGTTCGAATCCCGTTGGGGGTACGCAACCAGTCATACTGGGAGCAGAGTAAGGCCCTGTGGCGCAGTTGGTTAGCGCGCCGCCCTGTCACGGCGGAGGTCGCGGGTTCGAGTCCCGTCAGGGTCGCCAGTACGGCGAGGCAGTATCTGTGGATCTGCCGTCCGGCCAGGTAGCTCAGTTGGTACGAGCGTCCGCCTGAAAAGCGGAAGGTCGCCGGTTCGATCCCGGCCCTGGCCACCATTCTGACCTGCATGGACACGATTCGTGCACTCTATGGATTGATTTCTTCGTCCGGTTCTTGTCCGGTCTTCTCGCCCGTGTTTCGGGGCTTCGTCTCGTTCTTGTGCAGTTGGTCGAGATTCGTGGCCACTTGGTCGAGTTCGTCTGCGTAGAGGTCGCTGTAGATGTTGGCGGTCACGGTGGGTGTGGAGTGGCCCATGGTTTTCTGTACGTAGCGCAGGTCTGCGCCGGATTTCCGGGCCAGGCTGGCGTAGGTGTGCCGCAGATCATGGATAGTCAGCGGTGCGAGCTTGGTGGCTTTCAGAGCTTTCTTCCAGTGCGTGTGCCTGCGCCAGTTGTTCGAGCGCAGTAATGCTCCGTTGGGTGATGTCACGGCGGGTTCGTCGGGCTTGCGGCCGGCAATACGCGGCGTGAGTGCGTCAATGACGACTTGGGGTAGAGGGACGGTGCGTTTGGAGTTGAGAGTCTTGGTTTGGCCGATGACGATGCGGCCTTCGACTTCGGGTGCGGCACGGCGAACGTGCAGGCGCTTGGCGTCGAGATCGATGTCACCGACGCGCAGGCCGACTAGCTCGGACCAGCGCAAGCCGGTATAGGCCAGGATCGTGACAACATCACCCTGGTCGACGCAGGCGGCAGCCAGCGCGGCAACTTCCACGGTTGTGAGATAGCGGTGGCGCTCGCGTTCGGGGATGCGTCCAGGGGAGACACCGAGTGCGGGGTTGCGGTGGATACGACCATCCTCACGGGCGACCTCCAGAATGGAGCGCAGAAGCCGCAGGGTAGACACTTTCGCCCATGGCCCCACGGTGAGGGCGTCTAGGAACTTCTGTACGTCGGCGCGGCTGATTTCATCGACGGGCACATGGCCGAATCGCGGTTGGATGCGAAGCTGCCAGTGTTGCGTATAGCCGCTCCACGTCTTCGGCGATACCGCAGGCTTTTTCGTGGCCGCATATTGTTCCCAAATCGCTGCGAGCGGGGTGCGGCCCAGACGAGGGTCGAAACGCTGATGGCCTCGGGCAGCTTCATTGTCACGGTCGGCCTTGAACGCTTTGGCTTCTCGCAGCGTGGCGAACGTGGTCGAGGTTTCCGCCCAGCCAGACGAAGACGACGCGTCTCGTACGAGGTAGCGGACTTGATAGCGAGGTTGCCCGGATGCGCCAAGGCGCTTGCGGATTCCGCGCGGGGTGTTTCCGGCCATCAGCGCGCGACCCCTTTGAGCCATTTGCGGACCTCGCCGCTATCCCAGCGACGTACCCGCTCGGACAGCGAGTAGCAAGGCGGGCCGACCTGCTGGCCGGTGGTTTCCCGGATCGCGGCCCACCGGTTCAGGGTGGCTGCGGAGACCCGCAGCAGCGCCGAAACCTGTTCGGCGGTCAACAGTTCTGGGAAGTTTCCGGATGCGATCAGGGCCTCTCGGATACCGTGGATCACCATCGATTCTATCCCTTCCGTGCTGTGGTGGTCGGTTGGTATTGGGTTGCAGTGGAACGGATTTGGTCGTCGGCCCAGTAGTGGGCCCGGACTTTCATGACGGCTCCGTCGTCGGCGATGACGTATCCGGTGCCGGGTTTATTGGGGTCGATGCGGTGTGCCGGTGCTTTATCTGCCATCCCGTCGCCCAGGACCATGTTCACCTCGTCGCGTGAGCGCAGCCGCAGGGCGATGGTTTGGGTGAACTGTCCGCGCATGGGCAGGACCTCTTTGCGGGGGTCCTGCAAGAAGCCCACGACGACGATGCCCAGCCCCGCTGCCTTGCTCAACAACAGGGACAAAGACATGTTGGCCTGCTTCTTGAGCGCAGTGTCGGTCATGTAGTGCGTCAAGGTGGCCAGCTCATCAATGAGCAGCACCACCAGCGGGGACGCGGTGGTGGGGGTGTGGTTACGGCTGTTATCGGCCATACCTTCGCCGCGCTGTTTCATGATTTTTTCGAGGGCGGCAAGGGTTTTCACCGCATCTTCTTCGGTGGTGGCGATGTGGGTGAACAGCTTTTTTGTCGGTGCTAGTTCGATGCCGAATTTCAGATCGATCCCGATCAACTTGACCAGGCCAGCCGAGACGGCGGGGCCGAAGCCGCAGGCGATGCCCTGCAGCAGTGAGCCTTTCCCGGAACGGGAGCAGCCTACGCCCAGGGTGTGCCGCTGAGCAATCGGCAGCAGCCAGGAAGAACCGTTTTCGCAGAGCCCCAACTGGACATGGGTTGCCGACACTGCCGACACGACCGGGGCCGTCGTCGCGGTGGTTGGGGTCGGTCCGGTGGGCGCGTTGCTCACTGCCGAGAGGTGTTCGCGCATCACGAATTCCATGCGCACAGTGCCCGGAGCAACCACCGTGACGCGCGCCGAATGCGCCCCAGCGGCATCGCGGATCGCGGGCACGGCAGCTTCTAAGTCATCGACGGTCTGCCCGACACGAGTGCGGACCGTGGCGTACAGGCAGGTCTGTGAGGTGGCCACTTTCATCAGGGTTGGGTGCGTCCATACCGTCTCGGTGTGAACCTTGCCTTCGCTATCCTTCTTGGTGACTTGTTCGGACACCGACAGTCCGCAGCGTCTGGCGATGTGTGACCAGCGGCCCCGTAGCCACCACCGCCACCGGGCACGCCGCAACGGGCCAGCCAGATAGCGCTCGAAACTGCCCGCGTCCGCGTGCTTCCACCAGGTCAACACAATCAGCGCGATACCGAAGATCACGGCCAACCAGATTCCGGTCATCGTGACCAGGTGGACGAGATCTACGCCTCCGCTCGGGTAGTAGGAGTAATCCGGCAGCTCCGGCATGGTGGGGTAGGGATAATTCGGTGTCATGACTGCGCTCCCGAACCTGCACGGGCAGAAGATGTTTGCTTGGTGGCGGCATCACGGATCAACTTCGCACCGTCGGCGATGACCCGGATTTCCGTGACTCCGAAGATCGACACGCGGGTGCTGCCGAAGTCGCCGCCAGTGATCCGTGCCGACAGACCGTTGACCCCACTGACCGCGACTACGGTCCCCACCGGCACATCGGCAGCCAATGCGTCCGGCATGACCAGGGTGGCCCCTGGCGTTACTCCGAGCGAGTCGCTGACGATTACTGACTCCACGCCCGAGACCGCGATCCCCGTAGCGTCGCACTCGCGTCCTGTGACTACGCGGCTTTCACCACGGCCTGAGTACAGCGAGCGCTGCCGGGGCTGGTTGGTCACCCATCCATACAGCTCGCCTGTGTGTTTGATCTCCATTGCAATCACTCCTTACGCATGGACTAGAGAACTCCTCTAGACAAGATTCAGCATACATAGTCGTCTAGAGGAGTCAAGGGGTGCTGAATTTGTGCGCCGATGTCCCCGCCACATTCGTGGTGTGCCTTCCGGGCAGAACGGGCCCAGTGGCGAAAAATCCCCACCTCGTACTGTTGGGCCCAGCTAGGGTTCGCCTTGGAGTTGCCTGGTCAATTGTGACCTCGTACTCGGCGAGGGAGGGCAATAGTGACGGATATGGCGACGCCACCGCAACGGGTGGACCCACGTAACCTTCTCAGCGAGTGGGCAAATGCTTCGGATGAGTGGGTGCGTTTCATCGTTCGGCATGTACTGCAAGGAGGCGGCCCTCTCGGAGCTGGCGAAGAGGCTGGCGCGTACGCCCTCTTTCGGCAGGAGAAAGCGTTCGATGCCCGCGAGCTCCCCATTGAGGAACTGTTAGCCACTTTCGAAGGGGAGGATGAGGCGATCGAACCGCTGACGCTAACGTCCCTCTCCGAGGTCACCGGTGTCAACGCACTAGTTGAAGGCGGGAGCATCAAACCGGACGAAGGGCTTACGATCCTGTTCGGCGAGAACGGCACGGGTAAGACTGGATACTCCCGCATCTTTAAGGCTCTAGCGGCTAGCCGTACCGCTGACGCGATCCTCGGAAACATCGAAACAAGCGCGCCGAAAGAAAAGTCTGCAGTCGTCTCCTATCTACTTGGCACAGAGTCGAAGACATACGTCTGGACTGGTCAGCATGGCGTCACTCCGTTCACCAGGATCTCCATTTTTGACAGCCCTTGCGTCAGTTTTCACGTCGATGATGATCTTGAATATGTTTATGTACCAGTGGTATTGGCTCTTTTCAATCATGTGATTGCCGGTATTAAGTCAGTGCAAGGTCAGGTGGATGGAACTGTTCAGGACTTGCGGTCAGGCTCGACAGGAATCTTGTCGAGGTTTCCGCGCGCTGCCCGTGTGTATCCGCTTATCGAAACACTCGGGGCGGCTACAGATTTGGAAGAGTTGAGGGCGGCTGCCGATCCGGACCCGAACGTTGATGCTCGTATCGCCGATTTGCGTCGCACAGTCGCCGCATTGGAAGGAGACACGATCGGCGCCCAGATCAAGCTCCAGCAGCGAGTCGTAAATGTTCTAACTCAGGCGGTCGCCTCTGCTACCGCGGTTGCCGACTTCGATGTGGTCTCCTACGACGGCGAACTGATCACGCGCGCAGGTCTTCAAGAGGACTACCGCACATTTCGTACGGCGTTGTTCGCGGCGGCGGATCTTCCTGCTGAGCCCGATGACACCTGGGGCGGCTTCATTGAGGCGGGTGTGGCGTATCGGGCGCACCTTGTTGGTCAGGGAGTCCACGATATCGACCGTTGTCTGTACTGCCGTCAGCCGTTGGACGAGGCTGCGCGGGCACTCGTCAGTAAGTACTCCGTGTATTTAGAAGACAAGATCGCCGGTGAGATCGCCGCGTCGAAAATGCGGCTAGACGCGCTCACTGAACCTGTCATGTCAACCCAGATCGGAGATGCTTCCACGTTCGCTGGCGAGTATGCCGAGACCGATGACAAGCCAACGTTCCACGCCGAACTAGATCGGACGCTGGACATCATCGCCAAGCTAACTCAGCATATTCAGACTGCATCGAGCGTTGAGCCCAGTCTGACCGGACCCGCCGCCGAAGACGCCCGTGTACTAGCCGCGGCGCTAGCGGACACCACGCAAGCGGTAACCGAGTTGAGAAAACAAGCCGCCGCAGGGGCCGAGGCGCTCGTAGAGAAGAAGAAGGAGCTGATTGAACTCGAAGCTGCAGCCGAGTTAACAAAGTCATGGTCGCTAATCGAGTCGCGTGTACATGACGCCAAACACGCCGACCGGTTAACACTTCTTGCGAAGCCGATGCCAGGCCTCTTGCGTACGGTCACTGGACTCGCTAAAACTGCGAGCGACCAGATGATCAATGCAAGCTTCGACGCGCTGTTTAATGAAGAATGTGCAGCCCTTCGAGCACCCATGCTGAACGTGGAATTTGTCGGCCGTCAGGGGCGTGCACATCGCCGGAAAGTACTCAGCGGCAAGCATAAGCCTTCGAAGGTTCTCTCCGAAGGAGAGCAGAAGGTGCTCGCAATGGCGGACTTTCTAGCGGAGGCGCGCCTCGCCGGCATTACTGCGCCGGTCATCTTCGACGACCCAGTCTCCAGTCTCGATCACCGTCGTATAAATGAGGTCGCACAACGTATCGTTGCACTCGTTGAGACAACGCAGGTGATCGTGTTCACCCACGACATTTTCTTCGCAACGACGTTGCTCACGCTTATGGACGAAACCAAGCGGTGCACATACTTTCAAGTAACCGACGAGGATGGCAAGGGGCAGATTACTCGAGCCACTGGCCCTCGTTGGGATAGCTTGAACAACTTGAAGAAGAACATCAACGAGACTATTCAGGCGGCCAAGTCTCAACAGGGCGACGCCCGTGCGGCGCTCGTTCGTACCGGCTACGACTGGATCAGGTCCTGGTGCGAGGTGTTCACCGAGACCGAACTGCTTCAAGGGGTTACCCAGCGATACCAGCCCAACGTTCGCATGACCTGCCTTCCGAATATCAAGCCGGGGGCGCTCCCCGCCGCCATCAAGACCGTCAATCACATTTTCAAAGAGGCGTGTCGGTATATCGACGGGCATTCTCAACCGTTGCCTAGCCTCGGTGTCAGTCCTACCCTCGCGGGGCTCGAAGCTCACTGGCTCGAACTGACGCAGGCCAGAACCGCTTACAACTCCGCCCAGGATTAATCGCTCGCAATTTGGCGACAGATACGTTGCTCGGGATAAAGCATCGGTAGCTAGATAGCTGAGCTTGTAAACCTCTGAGGTTCTAGCGGGCCGAGAACTCGTATTCGAGCAAGTACGCAGGAGCCACCTTCACCGTGTCACAGACTTCGACTGCGATGTCATTCGTGTCGTAAGCCGTCCGTAGCACCGTCAGCACCGGCACCCCGGGTCCGATGCCCAGCGCTCGTCGTTCTGCAGGGGTGGGCATACGTGCCCCGACCTCTTCGGTGAAGCGTGCGAGGGTGTGCCCAGCTTCTTCCAGTCGCGCGTAGATACCGCCCGGTCCTGTATCTGGCTGCTCGATTGGGGTGCCTTCGGCGAACGCGACTGGGATGTATGACACCGCTGTCTCAACCGGTCGGTCGTCCGCCAGGTAGCGCCTTGACCGCACAACAACTTTTGTTGTTGTCGGTATGCGAAGTCGTTCTGCAACAATGGAATTAGGCTTCTCGCGGCGAATGACGATATTGTCAACGCGCGGTGTATAGCCCATTTTTTCTGCTTCGACAGAGAATGCGGCTTTACCTTCGTGGCGATGTTTGCGTGCGAACCGGTCTGAGGCCAGCCGTCGGATCGGTGGACTTGGGCGGACGAACACTCCCCGGCCATGCTCGGAGACAACGAGCCCTTCGCCGCGCAACTCCTGCACGGCCTGTCGAACGGTCATGCGAGCCACGCCGAAATGTTCAATCAGTTCAGTTTCAGACGGAAGGCGCTCGCCGTTGCCGAGCTGACGCGATTCGATTGCGGCCCTGAGCATGTCCGCGATCTGGCGATAGGGGGGACGGTCGTCCGCGCGGTCTACCTGGCCAAGTTGCAACACCAGTCCAGCCTTCCCCTTGCATGTCTAGACGACTAGTCTAGAGATCACCGTTGCTTATGTCACTATGCGGCATCGGACTCGACAAAGGGGCACAAGATGGCAGGCATGCCTAAGCACTCTGTGAGTGTCGCGGGAGTTGTCGTCGACGAGAATGACCGCGTTCTCGTCATTCGGCGTGACGACAACGGCCATTGGGAGGCGCCGGGTGGTGTCCTTGAACTAGGGGAGTCCTTCGAAGCCGGCGTGCAACGCGAAGTGCTTGAGGAAACAGGCCTCAAGATCTCGGTCGAGCGGCTTACTGGTGTCTATAAAAACCTCACGCATGGAATCGTTGCTCTGGTCTATCGGTGTCGGCCTGACAGCGGCGACTCGCATCCCACTGAAGAAGCTCGTGAAGTCCGATGGATGACTAAGGACCAAGTCGAAGCCGTGATGACTCCTGCCTTCGCCATTCGAGTGCTTGATGCGTTCGATGATCGCCCCCACTCTCGCGCACACGATGGGGTGAATCTGCTGGCGGTCTAGCCGTGTACCTACGGCAAGGGGGGAGAGCGATGTGAGTCGGTCTCCATCTCTAATCGCGGAATTCGGCTTATATGGCGCTCTGACGAAGTAGAGACGGATTCGGTTCCATATTTTCAAAACTTTCTGCTGTGAACTTTCCGATGAGGACGGTTGCTTGCCAGAGCGCGGCCAGCGTCGTACCGTGACCTGAAAATCATGTAATCGGTAGGGGTTGAGGTGGGGAAACCGGCACTGCAGGCTGATACTGACAAGCTGCGTTTATTAGCCAGCGAGTTGTCGTACCGCGCCAACAACATCAACAACATCGACGCTGCGGCCCCGGTACGCGATGCCGGTTCGGCCATGCCCGGATCGAAGTTCGCGGCAGCCATCGCACGCCTCGGCGACCCGAACGGACGCGCTTTCAAAGCGATGAGCGGGCAGATCACCCGGATGCAGCATGCAGCCTGGGACACCTCCCTGGACTACGACACTCAGGAACAAACTTTCGCCGCACAGCTACGTGACTACGGGGACGGGCGGTAGTTCGCGATGGTGTTGATTTCACAGTTGCGGGCAATGAAACCCGAGCTGGTCACTGAAACGGCCTACAAGCTAGCCGGTGTCAAAGAATCGTTCAAGGCGCAGCTGGACACCATGAAGTACAACGTGGAGACTGCCACCGCCGACTGGAAAGGCGAAGCCGCTGCCGCAGCATCGGTCAAAACTCTGGCCGAACACCTAGCGGGTACTCGTATCGTTGATGCCATCGGGTCCCAAGAACAAGCCATCAAAGACGGCGTGAACTCTCTGTCAAGCGCTCGGTCCAACGCACTCGGTATCGCCGACGATGCCGTCGGGACTGGTTGCACTGTCTCCGATGACGGACACGTGAAGGCTCCTGATTTGAAGTACGTGGTCACCGATCCCGCAGCGTACTTGTTGCTGCAGAACCAGGCCAATGAGAAGGCCAAAGCCTTTGAGGCACGGCTAATTCCGGCGCTGCATCTGTTTGACGAGTTGGATAGCGCCGCCGAAGCAGCCATCAACGGCGAAATCGCCGAAATGGAATCCTTGATCCGCGCCCCTGACTCGACGCCGACCGCCACGCTGACCGATGACATCCTTAACGGCAAGGCCAAGCCACCAGAAGATCCGAAAGCCTTTAAAGACTGGTGGAACTCGCTGTCCGAAGGCGAAAAGAACGAGATGTACCTACATGACCAGTACATCGGCAACAACGACAACATGCCCACCCCTGATCGAGATCGTTTCAACCGGATGAAACTTGATGACGAACTAGGGCGAGCCACTACTGCGGCAGCAGCAGTTGATCAGTTGAAGGCGCAACACGCGGACTGGGCCGCAGGCAAGAACATTCCCGAAACTATGGTCGGCGGCATTTCTAAAGACCGTATGGACTACGAAGCTTGGCAACGGCAACTGGATGACGCCAACAAACGGTCTAAATACCTGCCCGACCTGCAGGCCACTGATAGGGCTGTGCGCAATAACCCTGATCGCTATCTCATGGTCATGGACACGCAAACCGGGCGACAGGCGCACACTGCTGTGTCGAATGGCAATCCAGACACCGCCGATCACGTCTCGGTCACGACCCCCGGCATCAACACGACTGTGCGCGAATCCATCGGCAATATGGCTGACGAGGGAACAGCCCTCCAGCGGGAAGCTCTACGTCAGTTGCACAGTACGCCCGGTCACGAGGCCGAAACAGTGGCCACGATTGCGTGGATTGGATATGACCCGCCGCAGATCAGTGGCACACAAGGTGTCGGCGAGAATCTAGTCGGGGTGAACGACGTTATCCACGACGAGCAGGCCAGAGGCGGAGCACGTAGTCTTGCGCGCTTCTACGACGGCCTGCAAGTTACCCATCAAGGTGGTCCCGCAGATGTCACCGCAATTGGTCACTCCTACGGTTCCTTAACTACCGGTCTCGCGCTACAGGAGCCTGGCAATCACGGCGTCAACAATGCCATTTTCTACGGCTCGCCCGGCATTGAAGCCACCACACCAGGGCAACTCGGTGTGCAACCCGGGCACGTCTTCACCATGGAAACCGCGAATGATCCGATCCAATGGGTCTATGACGGACCACCCCTCCTGGAAGCAGGCTCGGTTCTGACGACCGTGACGAATCCACTTGCTGCGCCGTTGGCCGTGGCATCAATTGGTGGTCGTGAAGTACTCGGCTGGGGAGACTTCGGCCCTAACCCCGCCACCAACCCCAACTTCACACATCTGGCAACCGGAGCAACGACCACGACTGGGGGACTTCAGCTAGAAGGAGCTTCTGGACATAGCGATTACCCTCGGTTCAAGGACGATGCGAACAATCCAATACTGCGAACCACTGGCTACAACATCGCGGCCGTGATTTCTGGCCTGGCCGACCAAAATGCTATCCCTGAGCCGTCGATGCGAGGCGGAGGCGGAAGGTACTAAAGACACATGACAAGAAATCGGCATAGGCGCAATGCGATCGGATGTCTCACCATAGCCGTATCCCTGACGATGACAGGATGTCAGATGAATGACCCGAATGCGCGGACACCGCAGACCAAGGCCACGCAAGCCCTCGCAGAGTTGACCGGTCTCCCGTCGCTGGAGGACACCCGGAAGCAACTAGAGGAAGCCATAGCCGCAATCAAAAGCACCGTGGGCAGCGTCGTTCCCGCGGTCACATGGCAGGAGTTTGATAAGGGCGCCAAGGCGAACTGTTTCAAACCCTACGATCAAAGTGACGGGCAGAGCCTTTACCTACCGGATGCCGTGGCTGTCAGAACTGGCCTCTCCGAGGAAAACTGGTCAAAGATCCAGGAGGCAACGAGAGAAGCCGCCTCCAAACTCGGTGCCACCGACTTGCAAACTATGCAGGACAAACCGGGTAAGCATGATATCGGATTCTACGGTCCCGCAGGGATATTCATAAAGCTCGCCTACTCCGGGAATCTCGTCATCTCGGGCTATACGGGCTGTCGACTACCTGCCGCGAAGAAGTAGCATCGATATGAATCTCGATGCAGGACTTGATGATTTGATGCGGACTGCTGCCCAGGTGAATCGTTCTGTTTCACAAGTGCGGGGGCAGGGCGATTCTGCTGGCGGCTGGGTGAGGGTTGAAGTCGCTGGCGACGGCTCGATCAGCAACATGTTTCTCGACGATCAGATCCGAACAATGCCCGCTTACGAACTAGCGCGGGCCATCCGCGAAGCGCACCGCGTTGCTATTGCCGACGCAAACCAGCACATACAGGGCATCCAGTCTCAGTTGACCGAAAGTTCATATGTGGCAACGATGTTGAACCAACTCGGATCTGTTGAATCGCGCACGCCGCAGCCACAAGCATCGAGAGCTCCAGATGCGGCTTTGAATTCACGGCGTGCTGTAGGAGGAATGACGGAGCAGGAATTGGATGCCTCGCAGGATGCATTCAACTTCGACCCGCTCGGACGACGTCGCTAGAGAGATTGGCCCTTACCTTCGCCAGCATTGCTTGGTGCTAGGCAGGGAAGTACTGAACGAATGCCTCGGCGTAGTGGCGGGCCGCCGCCATGCAATCAGGGTAAGGGCCGTATTTGTAATCGCCCGTGATGAGTACCCCGTACACGCCGGTTGTGGCTTCGATATCGATGACGCAGCCGCTGGTATTTTGTGGCACCGGATAGAAGAACAGCGCCTTGCGTCCACCGACCGTCGTGTCCTGAAATCCCCAGTGCCCATCGACCTTCTTGTCCATGTCCAGGGTGTAGTTGGATGCCCCGATCCTGACCCGATAGTCGGTTGGCTGTGGGCGAAATGCGCACGATACGTCCTCGATGTCGCCGTCGGTTCTTCTGGTGGGGCGGGGCATCGAGAGGTTTTCAGCCTGTAGTGCGCTTGTTGGGATGTCCCTGCAGGGATCAAACGTGATCTTTGGCCGGCCACCCGCGTTGGTCGCTGGCGCTGTTGTGCTGGTCGAAGCACTGGCGCTGACAGGCTGTGTTACGGCTGTTCCGTCGGTGCTGGTTTTGGTTGAGGCACACGAGGACACGAGGACAGTCAGTGAGACGAGCGCGAGTGTAAGCCGCCGTGTTAGACGAAACAGTGTGGTGCCCTTGCTATCTGCCGTGCTCACCGAAACTGTGCGCATTGCTGGCGTCGGTCTGCATGATGCTGCTGCGTACCGCAATGAACAGGGACTTCATTTCCTCGACCTGGTCAATGTGCGATAGGAAAGTGCTCTCGGCACTGTTGGAGCCGCCTGCGGCCTTGCGTTGGAAGGCTTGCGCAAGTTGTTTGCCGGAATCGAGGTGGCCCTCGGAGAACCCCAACGGGTGCACGCTCAAGTTCCACGCGTCGTCTCGTAGATCGCGTAGGGCCTCGATGTACACATCGCATGCTGTGATGAGTTTGTCGAACTCTTCGGTGTTGAGCGACAGGGTGAGCTTGCCTGCCTGCGCGTTCGCAATCGCCTCTTGAAGACCGGTCACGAGAACCCCCTTGTTGGTCCGGGCTTGCAGCCCCTTGACGACCATCATAGGCAGCGTTCGTATCTACTCGCAGCGATTCTAGGTGCAGGTTGCGACAGTCGGAGCATCCCACCGGTCGGTCTGCCAGTAGACGTTGACGCTGTTTTCAATGGCGTTGGTGAACTTCTGTATGTTCATCGCCAACGATTTATGCAGGTCCGCGAATGCTTTCGCATGATCGACTGCCGCGATGTCTATCGCATCCATGAGTTCACCTACGGGTAGGGCGTTAGCAACTAGGCCCCCGAACATGTGATGGCTGGTGCCCGCGAGATTTCTGGCAATGGTTGTGGCTTTGTGGATTGCGGACTCGATGGTCTCCGCGGTGACGTGCTGACCGTCAGCCATCGGGCTTGGATCACTCGTGCTGATGAGTACTTCCAGTGCGCCGGACCGTGGAACCTCGCGCGACGTTGGTTGTATCCAGCGTCCACTGCGACCATATGTCTCCCATGCAGCAGAAATGGCCTTGATCTGCCTGTTTAGGCTGTCTCCCAAGGGCGTGAAGCTCGCGCGGTAACCCCGGAAAATCGCGTCCAAACCCGCCATTAAAGAGGCAACGGCGACGTCGCCTTCACCTCGCGCGCACTGCAGATTCGTTGCCACTGCTTCGGCGGTCGCTTGCGGCCCAGCTTCGAACATCCGGGCCAACTCCCGGAACCCATCCAGAGCGCCCTGAATCGCCGGGTTCAGGTTCGCGAATACCGTTTCAAACGGTTCGGCCGCCAGGTTCTCCCCAAATGGATTACTCACGTGTGTCATTGTCGCGCTTGTATTCCGCCTTCCTGAGATCCCAAGGCTTCTCGCGTTCAGGATCTGCACTCCAGCACGAACTGATGTTTCGATCCCGGCACACTCGATAGCATTCTTGCCCTAACAGCAGCCGCGTCTTGTCCAAGTTGATCTTGGTGACGTGGGAATGCTGACCGTGCAGACGGAAATTGGTGAAGTAGATCTTGTCAGCTTCCTCGACGTCGCTGTGATGCCGGGCGATCACGGAAGGTCGCGCGTCGTCGGCTGCGCTCACATGCGTCGGAGCGGACGACGCGACTTCCTTGAAAAAGCTCGTGAGCTTGAATGGTGTTTGACCGCCGGGGATTACACCAAGAATACGTTTAAGGGTGGCAATCAGGGCGACGCCCGACTCGATCCATGGCGAGACTCGAAACCCAGGCAGCACGTCTGTCACGATCACCAGGGGGATCGCGCCCTTTGCCACCACGATCAGTTGGAATGGCCTCGCATCAGCCAAGAACACCACAATGAATTTTGCGCCGTTGTTCGGGTGCCGGTGCTCGAACTGCACCCGCAGTCTCCCCGATGCCTTCATAGAAGGGTAGAGAGCCTTGAGCCCGTGTAGCACGATCGGATGCGTTGCACCACGTTCTCGATCGTTCATGCTGCCAGTATGGCAGTAGGCAAGGACATGGCTACTGTTCGCAGATAAGGAGCCTGCAGAGCCCTGGGGCCTTCTAGTAAAACTGGCTAGTCATCACCGCGTTCGTCGGGTCACCAATTGCATCAATGCCGTCCGGGTTGGTTGGACCCTATAAAAATTTGCGGATAACGGAGGCTGAAGCGGCAAGCAGGTGTATTATTTAGCTAATTTGTGCAATATCAAGAAAGTTATATAGTGACAATAGGATTGGAATTTCTGCGGACATGCCACAGCCACCAGAGAGACAGTTAGGAACAATCGGTGAGGCCGCCGTCAAACTTGCTTTCTTGAAGCTGAATTGTGGACCTATCGAGGTGCCACAGCAACATGACGTGGGCACTGACTTGATGTTAATCGTTCGTGATGATCAATTGGTCGAACGTGGACTTCTCGGTGTCCAGGTTAAAACCGGGGAGAGCCACTTTGGCGAAGTTCGCCGTGACGGCAGGGGCGCTGTCATCGGATGGTGGTTTCGTTGTGAAAAAGACCGTGCACAATATTGGTTGACTCATACACTACCTCACATCCTTGTTCTCCATGACGAACGAACAGGTGAGTCATACTGGGCCGCACTGACGAGGCAATCAATGGTTGCTACAGGAAAAGGCGTCAAGGTCTTTGTGCCAATAGATAATTGTCTAGAGTTCGGTCAATCGGAGGCGTTAATTTCACTACTAGCTGATAAGTCAGTTAGGAGCTCAGAATTACTTTCTAGGCGTACCATTAAACGGCAAGCTGACTATGCACTCATCCACAACATCAATCTAGCTTTATCGGCAAGTCAACGGTCTGTTGATGAACTTAACTATGGAGATTTAAAAGTGGCTTTTGCTGCCGACCTAACGCGTCTGCATGGATTTGCCGGTGCGCCTCCAGTGGAAATCCTTTCGAATGCTACAGGCTGTGACGCGGCAGCGATATGCAACTATCTTTCAGGGAAGCATGTTCCATCTACAGGGAGGGTGCTGGCTCTGGTTGGTGCGATGGCCCAGTATTCGCGTGATAATGGATTTGAAATTTCCGATGCCGAGATTGATCCGATACTTTGGAGCAGGAAATGTCGGGTCCTTATGAAGCCCGGTATGCGGAACATCTTGATTAACAAAGTCAAATCTCATGCAAAGCGGCGAAATGAAATTGTTTCAGGCGGTATCGAATCAGGGCCCTGTGAAGTGAACTAATTGGAATTCGCTGCACGAACGCCCTTAGCTATGGTCGATTGTGGTGATACGGGCGAGTTGCGCTGCGAATAGCGGGCCGCTGTTGACCAATGCGTAGCCACCGTTGAGTCCGCCTTGATCACATAGCTGGCGCCGTCTGCGTACTCGGCGGCGGTTGACGATCCCGGTGGTCCGTTCTACTCGTGGGACGATGAGGTGGCTAGTGCGAGGAATAACATCGGTAGGGTATCGAGAGGCCGGGTTAGCGTAGACGGCCTGGTTCCGTGACCAGCGGCGAATGGTGCGCCGCACCGCAAGGTAGGTGTCTAGAGTGACGTCGGCGGAGACGATGGCCTTAGCGAGACCGTAGACACCCCAGAAGCGGCCAGGCCCTTTACCTGGTTGCTGCCATTGTTCAGGGACGATGTGCTGGTATTCCTTGTCTCCGTGACTGTTTGGGGATGAATGCTTGGTGAAGTAGATCGCCAGCCGCTTCGGGTCACAGGCCCGTAAGCCGGAGAGGATGTCGATGGCTGTTCCGGCGAGACGATGCCGTAGCTTCTGTTCGTCGTCGGTGTGGTCCACGATCTCGGCCCAGGTTTCAGATAGCCACGATGCGAAGGGCATCCCGGACTTGCCGAAGGCTTGGGGCGGGGTCATCCACAAATGGATATGCGGTGCGCCTCGGCGCTGAAACTCTAGTTTCCAAATGTAGCGCGGCGGTTCTCCGTATTCACGTTGGAACCGTTTGCGCCACAACACCATATGCCTTTTCACTGAAGCTCCGTTGGGTGCGACTGTTTCCCACTCTCCGGGGTAGGTGAAGGTCACCATGGCCGGGATGCGACCTGACTCGACTAGTGGGGTGTAGTCGAGTTCGGCGAAGGTGCGGCACATCGCCGACCGGGATTTACGCGACCAGTTCGTGATGACCCGTCCGGTTCTGCCGGGGGCAATGTCCGTAAGGCTCCGTCGCGACACAGTCACGACGGCCTGAGCATCTAGCCGGGACGCTTTGGCGAGCAGATCATTAACGCGGTGCTGCCAGTCGGCGATGTCCAGTTCATGCCTGTGCCCGGCTCGCTGGCTGGCTTTTTCTTTTCGGACGGGGTTGGTCCAGCCGAGCCGTATCACCCCCGGACCCACAGTGATACGGAATCGGCCGGATTCAGGTTCAGCGCTGAGTCGGCCCCGATCCGTGGCCCACGGTACGGCTTTGTCGAACAATGCGGCAGCCGAGGCAACCATTTCCGGGCTCGGGAACCGCATGCCCAACGCGTCGACAGCCCGCCACTTCCGGGGCTCGGAAACCTCCTCGTCGGGTGTGCGGACATTTTTGGCACATATAACAAGCCCGCAGCCTTCGGCGGCTGTGGTGTGGCCTGCGCCGTGGCCGTTGTCCAGCCGACCGCTGCCGCTCTCGCGCCCTGCGGCCCTTCGGGCCTCGGGCGCTCGCGGCTTCCCGCCGTCCACGGCTCCGGCCCCACCACAAACCGACCCAGACGTGGACGTCGAAGATGCCGACGACCTAACCCCAGCGAGATGTTCCGTCGCAGCGGTGGAAGATGCGATGCTGAAAGGCATCGAGGTACCTGCTCCCCGGAACCCCACCCACAGCGCGCATCATCAACGCAACAAAAAAGGGGGAGTACCTGATCGGGAGTGCAAGCACCGTGTCCGGTTTATGTCCGTTCCCCGGACAGCTCGAATACGTCAGCCCTGCTCAATGCGACGCATAGAACGCATAGAGACAGATAAACCACAGGTCAATGGCTATTTTATCCGCCTGAAAAGCGGAAGGTCGCCGGTTCGATCCCGGCCCTGGCCACCACGAGAGCCCGCCGGAGACGGCGGGTTTTTCTGTATCTCGGGGCGTCTTCTCGGTCCAGCTCAGTTTCTGTGGACCAATCGTGTCTATTACCTCAGGCATAGTCACTGCCGCCATAGGTTCACGAAAGCACTATTGTTGATTAGTACTTAACAAGTATAGTATCTAGTTATGGTTAAGTTTGCCCTTCGAGACCGGTCCCGTTCAGCGTGGCGGGGGACGTACCGGCGGACTGGACTGCTTGCCATCGCGGCCGTCGGCATGATCGGCGCAGTGGGCTCCTCGGGGCTTGCTCACGCGGGTCCTACGGGGGTCGGTGATGCGAGTGCCGTTATTAATGACCTGAAAGCCAAGGGCTACCGGGTGATCGTCTCCAAGAGCGGCGCTGCGACAGATTTGAGCAGGTGCGTTGCTTCCGTCGAGGAGCAGTCCCCGGTCTACTCGGCGCAGCCGGCCCGGGACGTGCGGAATGCTCCGACAACTGTGTCGGTGATCGATCACAAGGTCGCTCTGGTCTCGATCACCTGCTAAGTGTCACCGAATGCCGCGCCGCTAATCTGCGTCGGCACCGTCCGGGTCCCAGGTGTTGGGGACCATCGGCGCCCGAGCGCCCTCACTGAAGTCGTCATCGCGGCCCAATGTGGCCAATCCGGTTGCTGCCAAGCCTGTTCTGGGCGCCGTACCGGTGAATCCCATGGGCCCAGCCGCGCGGCCAGAGGCCGTCACGTCAGCGTTGGTATGCGAGACCGCTGCTGGGGCGGTGTCCATATCCATGTATTCGACGGCGCGGCCTTCCTGCTTGCTCCGATCGCGTCGTCGGCGTCCCTGTCGTGCCGCGGCCGTCGCGTCCGTCGACGCCCGTTCTGATGCTGAGTTCCTGGCTGATGTACTGGCTCTCGTGTAGACCTGGCTCGCCAGGGCCAATCCTGCGCCGATGCGGGGGCCGCCGCCGACCGCGTATGGGAACGAGAAACCTGGATCTCCGACGGGTGGGGGAGGAGGCGACGGCGCAGGCGCGGTACCTGGGGCGGTTGGCCCTGGTGCGCCGGAGGGGGCCGGTGCGGGAGCCGACGGCGATGAACTAGACGCAGGAGCCGTCCCAGCAGCCGCCGCGGTGGGAGACTCCGGGACGGGGTTTGGTTCCTTCGCAACGATTTCAGGCGACGGCTGGATTCCGGCCAGGCCTGCCAACCCGACCACTGAGCTTAGGCTGGCGATCGCCAGAGCAAGTGCGGGCTGGATCAGCGCCGGGGCGAACTGGCCGATTGTCGAAGCCAATTGTGCGGCATGAAAAGCGACATCCGCCAACACCAACGGAAGGTTGGTCAACAGTGCGGCCGGATCGGTCAGCAGGTTGTTCCACAGCAGCTTGAGATGCTCGACCATCTCACCGGCCACATCCACCCACCACTCCGGGTCGGTGGGGTCCAAATCCCCATGGCCGTGGCCATCGTCGTGCTCGTGCTCGTGCTCGTGCTCGTGCTCGTGGTCATGATCGTGCAGGATCGACGGAGGCGGTGTGGAAGGCGGCGTAGACGCCAGTGCGACCTCGGAGGCGGTTTGGTAAGTCGCCATCGTCGTGGCGGCCTGAACCCACATGCGGACGTAGTCCGCTTCGGTGGCAACGATGGGGATTGTGTTGATACCGAAGAAGTTTGTTGCCAACAACGTCGCGTGTGTGGCGTGGTTGGCGGCCAGCTCGGCAAGAGTGGGCATGATCGCCAACGCCGTGCTGTATGCGGCGGCCGCGGTCCCATGCTGAGCCGCACGGGCATTGCTTTCGATGGCGCCTTGGGTCAGCCATTCCAGATACGGAATGTGCGCCGCCACATACGTGTCCGCACTGGGACCCTGCCACGTCGCCGCATGGGTGGCGGCCAGAATCGCCCGGAGCTCATCGGCCGTCGCGGTGTAATGCGCCCCCAGCGAGGACCATTCGGCTGCGGCGGCGAGCAGCGGCCCGGGGCCTGGACCTCCACTGAGCAGAGTCGAATGCACCTCCGGCGGCGAAGCCATCCACACCGGCATAGCCACTCCGCACCCTCCACCGCACTAATGACAACGATAACGATATTCATTTACATTAGCGTGTGGGATGCGAGGCGGTGCCGGTACCCCATAGGGGTTCGGTTTGTGTGGTCCCGGGTTCGACGGGGTTGATGCCAAAGACCCCGGAGAGCCGTTGTCGGCCAGCCGTGTTCAGAGACCTGGTGCGCTAGATCCGGCCGTCAGGCTTCGATCAAATAAGCGCGCCCTGCAGACTTCGGCAAGCCTTGGCCACGAAGTCCTTTGACACCCCGGCCCATGGCACGAACCTGTCGAAGCCGTGGAAAGCGCCCTCCACGACTTCCAGCTCGCAGGGCACTCCGGCGGCACGCAGACGTTCGGCGTAGAGGAGGTCCTCGTCGTGAAACAGGTCGGCCGTCCCGATGCCCAACCAGGCCGGCGCCACTCCGGTCAAGTCCGACCGCCTACCCGGTACGGCGACATTGCGGTCGGTGTCCGCAAGGTACGAGTCCCAGCCGAACCGGTTGCTTTTGGTGCTCCACATCCGCAGGTTGGTTTCGTCGACGTCGGTGCGCGCGGTGGTGCGGTCATCGAGCATCGGGTAGACCAGCAGCTGCGCCGCCGGTGCGACCTCGCCTCGATCGCGCGCCAGCAGCGCAAGGGCTGCGGTCAGTCCGCCGCCTGCGCTGGCGCCGCCAATGGCGATGCGTGTTGGGTCGATCCAGCCTTGCACCGATAGCCAGCGCAGCGCCGCATAGCAGTCTTCGACGGGTGTCGGATAGGGATGTTCGGGTGCCAGCCGGTAGTCGACCGACACGACGGGAAGCCCCGTTTCCCGCATGACCTTGCGGCAGAAGAAGTCATCCTGACGTGCCGTGCCCATCACATAGCCGCCGCCGTGAATCCACAGCAGAGCCGGGGACGGCTCGGTCAGGTTTTTGGGAACGTGTGCACGTACCGTCACGTCGTCGTTCACCGCGACGGTACGCACCCCAAATCTGGGAAACAGCCCCGAGGTGCGGATCAATCCGCGCAGGGTGGAAAGGGTTCGGGGCAGGCCGACCTGTCGTGGAAATACCTTGGCCGCCAAACGGAGGTTGGGGTGAATGTCAGGTGACGACACACAGTGAGTATGCCGGTGGGAGGCGCATAACGTGGCGGTTTGGCATGACGGGGAATGTTTCGGACCCGAGTCCACTTGACCCGTGCGTACCTACGGAAGGACCACCATGACTCCACCACTGAAGGGTCGGCGCGCGTTTGTCACCGGCGGATCGCGCGGAATAGGCGCAGCCATCGTGCGCAGGCTTGCCGACGATGGTGCGCGTGTCGTCTTCACGTTCTCGAGTTCACCGCAACCGGCCGCGGACGTCGTGGCCGATGTCAAGGAGGATGGTGGCTGGGCGCTGGCGGTGAAGGCCGAGCCTCGCGACATCGCCAGCTTGGTGAGCTATCTGGCATCCGATGAGGCCTGGTACATCACGGGAACCGCGATCAACATCGACGGGGGATTTACCGTCTAGCGCTCGCGGGGTCGCTAGGGTCAGATGCATGGCCACTAGCGATACCCGGGAAATCGTCATCGAGGCGACCCCCGCGCAGATCATGGATGTCATCGCAGACTTCGAGGTTCTGCCGAAATGGTCTTCGGCGCATCAGAGTTCGACGGTGCTGACCACGGGCGACGACGGACGACCGCACGAGGTGAAGATGAAGGTGAAGACGGCGGGCATCACCGACGAACAAACCGTCGCCTACACCTGGGGCGCCGATACGGTCAGCTGGACCCTGGTTAAGGCCAGTCAGCAGCGCCGTCAGGACGGTAAGTACACCTTCACGCCCAAGGGGGACAAGACGCACGTGAAGTTCGAGCTGACCGTCGACCCGCTGATCCCACTGCCCGGGTTCGTGCTGAAGCGGGCCATCAAGGGCGCCATGGAAACCGCCACCGATGGACTGCGCAAGCAGGTCCTCGCCACCTACCGGTAGACCCTTCCCTCCCTGTGGACTCCCTAGTATCGTTATTGCAAATATCGAAACTAGGGAGTGCTGGGATAGTGGATAGACGCCAGGGGGGACGTCCCCGCGATCCCGACAAGGATGACGCGGTGCGCGAGACCGTGCGCCAGATGTTGGCGACCGAGGGATATCAGGGCACCACCATCCCCGCCGTGGCCCGCGCCGCGGGCATCGGTGCTCCCACGATTTACCGGCGTTGGTCCACGCAGGCCGCCATGGTGGAGAGTGCGATCGCGGACCGCCCGTGGCCTGCGGCCCTCGCCGATCGCGGCGAATTCCAGGACTATCTGCCCGTTGTGGTGCGCGCTGTGGTCGAGTACTTTGCCGATCCTGCTACCCGCGCCGCGATGCCGGGACTCCTCGTCGAGTACCACCGCGAACCGGGTCAGTACGCGGATTTGGTCGCACGCACCGAAATGCCTCTGCGCGAAGCATTCCGGACGGCACACGCCGAGGCCGTCGTGGCCGGCCGGTGTGCGGGCCGGCCCGGGGCCGACGCGCTCTTCGACACCGTCGTGGGTATGGCTGTCTATCACGGCGTCTTGCGCGGCACCGCCGACGAAGCGCTCATCGAGCAGATTCTTGGTGTGGTTCGCGCGGCGAGCATGATGGACCAGCGAAGAGTGAGGGAACGATGAACCGAGAAACTTTCTCCAGCCTGTTCGACCTCACTGGGCGTACGGTGATCGTGACCGGGGGCACCCGTGGAATCGGGCGATCTCTCGCCGAAGGTTATGCCTGTGCGGGTGCCAATGTGGTTGTTGCAAGCCGTAAACCGGAAGCGTGTACCGAGACGGTCGAGCATCTGCGCTCCCTGGGTGGGCGGGCACTGGGCGTACCGACGCACACGGGCGACATCGAATCGCTGGAACACTTGGTTAAGGCCGCCGTCGAGGAGTTCGGCGGTATCGACGTCGTGGTGAACAATGCCGCCAATGCGCTCACCGAACCGGTGGGCGCATTCACCGTCGACGGGTGGGACAAGTCTTTCGGTGTGAACCTGCGGGGGCCGGTGTTTCTGGTGCAAGCCGCGCTGCCGCATCTGGTGACCAGTCGACATGCGGCGGTGCTCAACGTCGTCTCGGTGGGCGCCTTCATGTTTGGCCAGGGCGTCTCCATGTACTCGGCGGCAAAGGCCGCACTCGTCTCCTACACGCGGTCGGCGGCGGCCGAGCTCGCCTCGCGAGGGGTGCGTGTCAACGCACTCGCCCCCGGCGCGATCGACACCGACATGGTGCGCAAGACCCCGCCCGCAGAGGTGGAACGAATGGCCAACGCCAACCACCTCAAACGGCTCGGACTCCCCGACGAAATGGTGGGTACCGCACTGCTTTTGACATCCGATGCGGGCAGCTACATCACCGGTCAGACCATCATCGCCGACGGAGGGTTGGTGGCCCGATGATTCGCACGGAGCATCGCGACAACGGAATCCTGGTGGTCACGATCGATCGTCCCGAGCGCCGCAATGCACTCGATCCGCAGACGGTGGCCGAGCTGCACTCCGTGGTCGAGAAGACCGATGGCGACCCCAAGGTGCGGGTGGTGGTTCTCACCGCAGTTGGCGCAACATTTTGTGCCGGGGCCGATCTGAAGTCGCTGCCCACTGATTTCACCAATATCGGGGCGACCTCCACGGCCGCGCTGCTCGGTGCCACCGACTCGGAGCTGGTGCGTACGCTGGCGGCTCAGGAGTTGATGGCCTCGCTGTTCGAACGGATTCACCGGATGCGTCAGCCCGTCATCGCTGCTGTCAATGGACACGCGGTCGGTGGCGGGTTCGCATTGGCGCTGGCTTGCGATATCCGGTTCGCCTGTCCGGAGGCCTCATTCGGTGCCGTGTTTATTCGTCATGGGGTGTCCAACTGCGATATGGGAACCAGCTATCACCTGCCACGGTTGGTGGGTGCGGCCCGCGCCGCGGAGTTGATGTTGACCGGACGGGTGTTCGGTGCCGACGAGGCGCAACGGATCGGCTTGATCTTCGACGTGGCGCCCGCCGAAACCCTCCTTGACGCGGCGACTGCGAAGGCCGAAGAAATCGCCGTGCACTCACCGTTGGCGGTATGGATGACGAAAGAGACGATGTGGCAGACGGTCGACGCGCCGAGCCTGCGTCACGCGCTGGATCTGGAGAACAGGACCCAGGTGATGTGCACTGCCACCGGCGAATTGCGCCGTTCGTTCGACGCTTTTCGGGAGGGGCGCACCTAGTCCTCTGCCGGAGGTCCGGCCAGGATGGCGGTCACCATGTCGATGAGTTGCGCATTCATCTGCCCGTCGTCGAGATAGGTGCCGCTCAGGGACATCAGTCGATTGGTGTGCGCGATGTCGCCGAGAACTACACAGGTCAATGTGACCGCCTGGGTGACCCCGAATCGGATTGAGGGCAGTGAGGCGTTCGGGCGCAGCCGCACGATCAGCTCCTGTAGTCGCGCGGCCTGAGGTTGAAAACTCACGCTCATCGGGATCAATGCGGGGTGCCCGCTGATGAGGAGCTTGCCGAGGGTGGAAAGCCATGCGGTTCCGCCCTCTTCGCCGATCTCGGATAACGGGACGACGATCGCCTCGGCGATGGCGCGCAGTGTCCCGGCCTTCTCGGCGATGTCCAACAACGCGAACCGGCGCTTTTCGAGCTGATTCAGGTACTTATCGAGCAGCGCCTCGATGAGACGTTCCTTGGACCCGAAGTGATAGTGCACCGACGCGACATTGGTGCCGGCCGCCGCCATGATGGCGCGCAGTGACACCGCATCCACACCACGTTCGGCGAACAGCCGCTCGGCGGCGCTGAGCAATCGCTGATCGGTGGAATCATGTGCAGAGGTGGCTGTTTCAGATGCTATGTCGGTCATTGCCCGGTGAACCGCGCCTCTCTCTTCTCGCGGAATGCGGTCAACCCCTCGCGCGCATCGGCGGAGCTGATCACCTGGCGGGTCAGGCGGGCCTCGATCGCGCGGGCGTCTTCCTCGGCGATCCAACCGCTGTGCACCACGGCTTCCTTGGCATTGCGCACCGCCAGCGGGCCATTGCGCACCACGCGTTCGGCGAGGCTGCGCGCCTTGTCCAATGCGGTGCCCGCTGGGACCACGTGGCCCACCAGGCCGAAATGATAGGCCTCTTGAGCGGTGAGCGGCTCGCCCGTGAGGATCATCTCCATGGCCTTGGTGTAGGGAATCTGCCGTTTGAGCCGGACCATGGACCCGGCACCGGGCACCAGCCCACGCTGCACCTCCGGAAGACCGAACGTTGCCTGCTCGTCGGCAACACGGATATCGGTCTGCTGCAACATTTCACATCCGCCACCCAGGCACGCGCCGTTGACCGCCGCGATGAGCGGCTTGGTCAGGGTATGGGTGAGTAGCAGTCCCTTGCCTATGGCGGCGGGGTCGAGTGGCGGCGCGGAGCCGTCCCGGACCATCCAGCCATCACTGAGATCGCCTCCTACGCAGTAGGCGCTACCGGCGCCCGTGATGATGGCCGCCCGGATGCCGTCGTCCCCGTCGATCTCGTCCCAGGCCTGGGCGAGCTGTCCCACCATGTTGGTGGACAGTGCATTTCGTCGATGCGGACGGTTCATGGTCAAGATGACGATCGGGCCGTCACGCTCGACGATGAGTTCTCGATCTTCGATCATGGTTTGTCGCACCCCACCACCCACAAAGCATGGAACTGCGATGCGCCGCCCATGGCATGGCCTATCGCGCGTCTGGCACCGTCGACTTGATGTTCTCCCGCCAGCCCGCGCACCTGCAACGCGGCCTCGGCGAACCGAAGCAGGCCGGTCGCGCCGGTGGGGTTGCCCGAGAGCACACCACCGGACGGATTGATCGGATGTCTGCCCTCGAACGCGGTGTGGCCCTCGTCGACGGCGCGCCAGCCCGATCCCTCGGGAGCCAGTCCGATGTTCTCCATCCACATCGGCTCATACCAGCTGTAGGGGACGTAGAGCTCGGATACGTCGGCCTCGGTGGCCGGGTCGGTGATCCTCGCCTCGCGGTACGCCGCGGCGGCGCACTCCTGCCCGGCGCGTGGATTCACCTCATCGCGGCCCGCGAAATGTCCTGTCTCGGTGCGCCATCCGGTGCCGTGAATCCAGGCGGGCGGTCGCGATGCATGCGTCGCGAACAGTTCGGAAGAAATGACGACCGCACACGAGCCGTCGGATGACGGGCAGGATTCCAGGAACCGGATGGGATCCCAGAGCATCGGCGAGCTGCGTACCTCCTCGACGGTGATATCGGGTTTGTGGATATGTGCGTAGGGGTTACGGATGGCGTTGAGGCGATGATTAACCGCGACTTGCCAGCCGATGTGTTCCGGCGCGCCCGAGCGGCGGATGTATTCGCGGATAACGGGTGCGAAATGCCCACCCGCGCCAGCACCCAGCTGGGCGCTGAACGGTAGCGGCCGGGACAGTGCCCAGGTGAAGTTGCCTTCTGACTCTTTGGAATACGCGACAACCAACACCCTTCCGGCAAGTCCCGCCTGCACCAGATGTGCGGCATAGATGGCCGCATGCCCTCCGACGCTGCCACCGGTGAACACCCGGGTGACCGGCAGTCCGCGCGCGCCCATCGCGTCGGCGAGGTATAGCTCGGGGTTCATCACGCCGTCGAAGAGATCGGGGGTCTTGGCGAGCACAATCGCGTCGATATCACCGAACGTCAGCTCTGCGTCGGCCAGCGCACCGTCCACCGCCTCGCGCACTAGGGCCGCGATGCTGACCTCACGCTTCTTGGCCTGCTTGCTTTGTCCGACACCGACTACGGCGACGCGGGCGCTCATCCGCTCGCCTCCATGAGGCACACCAGATTGTGCTGCAGTGCAGCGCCGTTGGTGGCGTGGGCCAGTGCTCGTGTGGCGCGGCCCTGCATGATGGCGCGAGCCGATTCACCGATGCGGATCAAGCCGGTGGCGGTGGCGGGCGCGCCTGCGAGCGGCCCACCGGATGGATTCACGAGCACGTTGTCGATGCCCAAGGTTTTGGTGAGTAGCGGTTCCACGTAGCTGTACTCGGTATGCAGCTCGGCGACTTCCACACTGGCGACAGTGAAACCGGCCATGGCAGCAGCCTTCTCGGCGGCGATGCGTGCCGAGTCCACTACCGCGAGATCCCGCGAGCCGGGGTAGTGCGTGTCCATCCGGTGATCGATCGCCCTGATCCACGCCGGACGCCGGGCCACGCGGCGTGCCACGTCACCGGTGGCCAGGATCAGTACCGCGGCGCCGTCACCGACCGGTGCCACATCGTGCGGACGCAGTGGCGAGGCGATGTACGGCTGATCTAGCAGCGATTCGACTCCCGGAGCACCTGCCCTGAGCGCGAAGGGATTCGACAACGCATCGGTCAGCGATTGGTTCACCACATCGGCCATCTCGCGCTCTGTGGTGATACCGGCCTCGACGACGGCCGTCGCCTGCAGACCGGCGATCGCATGCCGATGCGGATGAAGGGGGGTCAGGTAGTAGGGGTCCAGTGAAGCGGGCGCCACCTGGTCCAGGTCGGTGGGCAGCGCGCCGCGGCCGATGCCGTACACCAGGGCGATGTCGCCGTGGCCCAGCTGGAGCCATGACCAAGCCTCGTAACACGCCCACGCGGCGTCCATTTCGACATGGGATTCCGATATCGGAGGCCAGGCGCCGACCGCATCGAGGGACTCGATGTACGCGAAGGTACGGCCCTCGAAAAAGTCATGGCTGCCGGAGGCGTAGAAGTCGATGTCCTCGCGACGCAATTCTACCTGCTCGAGTGCCTCGCGGACTACGGGTAGCAGGATCTCGGCCATATCATCACGCAGATTTGCCGCAGTACAAGCTGATTGGGCAAAAGAAACCACGGCGACATCACGCACGAGGCGCCTCTTTCGATACCGGCCGGAAGTAGCGGATGCTCTGCATGCTGGTACTGAGGTCCTCGTCGTTCACCCAGGCCGGCTCTACGGTCATGCCGATGTGAACGAGGTCTGGCGCGGTGTCTCCGATCATGTGCATGAGTCTGTTGTCGGCGCCGTGCAGCTGGATGTGCGCCACTGCATAGGGCGGCGCGAACACTTGTCCCGGAAAGGGGAAGCTTACGATGCAAAAAGTCTCCACCGTTCCGGTCCCCGGGAGGGGGAATGGTTCGCCCAGTTCCGTCAGGCATCGCGAACAGAATTGCGGCGCAGGACAGTACGTGCGTTCACAGCCAGGGCATCGGCGTGCCAGCAGGCGTCTGTGTGCCAGTCCGCGCAGGAAGATCGAACGACCGGATCCCGCCACATACGTGTAGTCCATGCGAAACGGACTGGCGATCGAGGAGACCGGTTCGGGTAGTGCGGTCACTGCGGGCCCGCGGGTTCGAAGCAGGCGATATCGGTGATGGCGCCAACACGGTCCGGGCGCCATCGTGCGACGACGTGCAGTCCCGTTTTCATGGTCATGGGATTCCCGCCGACATCGACGGCGTGGAACATTGCGTTGGTGGTTCCGTCGATGCGGATAAGCGCCCATGCGAAATCGTCCCGCAACTCGTCTGTCGGCCGTGACCGTACCCAGGTCCATTGCAGGACAACGCCCTTCGGTTCGAGTTCTACCAACTCGCCGGTAGGGGCGGCATCGGCCGGGTCGAACTCGAGTGCCGGGCACAAGACCTGGCCATGGATTGTCCGCACTCCGAACAGTCGCCCGTCGCGTAGCCCGCCGAGGAAGGTGCCGATCTTGGGGCCGACGGTGCGCTCGAACCCGAACTCGATCGTGTACGACGCCCGCAGGGATTCGGAGGATTGGTCGCTCACAGCCCTCCCGACGCGGTTCTATCAATTGATTGAATCGAGCGATAGGACCGTAACACGACAGTGATGGCGGCCACAGATTTACGTGGACACCAATGCGGCGAGGGGATGGCGGTTATCGCGGAGGGGGTGGCTTCAGGGCCTTTTCGAGCTGGGGTGTCAGTTGTTCGAGGGCATAGATCCGGGCCAGGGGGCCTCCGAGCCGAAGGGCATTCACCACTGGACTGTCCGCCGGGATGTAGACAGCGCGCCCCTCGGTGACGGCGCGCAAATCGGCGAGACCGTTCGTGGACTTCGCCTGCTGTTCGGTGGCTCCCACCACTACCAGGAGGTCCTCGTCGGCCTTGGCCTTCAGCTCGTTATCCGGCACCGGGCCGGAGTATCGCTGGCTGAGGAACCCCAGACCGTCGAACACCGCGCGGCGTGGGTCGCGGAAACCCAAGAGGAAGGTGCCTTGTCCGTCGGCGACCCAATCGACCACGGCCGTGCGGTTGACCCAATGCTGATGTCCGGCGCGTATCTGGTTGTACCGAGTCCCAACCTCTTCGGATCGCATGCGCGCCCGATCAGACTTGCCCAGGGCTCGCCCAATGGTGAAGAGCTGTGTATACCAAGGTGTTTCGGCGCGGTCGACTCGATCCTCGGAGACCACGGTTGGCGCGATCTTGGCCAGCCTGTCGTAACTGGGTCTGTCGATATCGGCGCCGGTGGCCAGGATGACATCGGGTTTGACGGCCGCGATGGCATCGAAGTTCAGCTCCGAGCCCGAGACGACGGGGGGATAGGAGACCTCCGGAACGACCCAGGGGTACATCGGATACTCCGGCTGGGTGGATCGGACACCGACGGGTCTAGTGCCCAACGACTGCACCAGGTCCTGGTCGTTCCATCCCAGGGTGACGACGCGATTGGGTCGTGTCGCGAGGAACGCGCCGCCGTACCTGTGGGGGATGCTGAGCGGGAAGCCGTCCGGAGTCAACGTCGGCGGCGCGGCGGGCGGCGGACTTTGGTTGCGAGAACACCCGGCAAGGGCCAGCAGCGTCAGCAGCGCGGCTATGACGCGCCATCCGGCTGTTGCCATACCGAGCAAACTACCATCGGCCGGCGCCGATATACGAATGTGATCGCAATCGGCTCGGGGTGAATCGAACGGGCGGGCATGGGGTTGCACGCCTGCCACCTGCGGGAACGTCACCAGGCGGGATGTCGTTTGCTGGCCGTTGCCATTGACGCTGGGGTGGGACCTTCATACGTTTGCGCCGTTCCCAGCTCGTGCTACGGGTCAGAGCAACGTGCAACAGTCCAATAGGAAGCCGATGATTAAGCATCTCACCCGCCGCGCGACGGTCGCCCTCGTCGTGGCAGCCGCGGCGATGTCGCCTGCCGCCTACCCGGCAGTGGCCGATACGGCCACGCCGCTCAACGGCCTATTCGCGTTGACTCCCGGCAGCTGTGCGGAGGGTCGCGCCACGGGCTCCTATTTCCGCATGATCTTGCCCGCGGGTGACGCCTCCGGCCCCTATCTCGCCAACGGCGATTCGACGTGCTCGGATAACACGGTCACTCTGCTGGCACCGGGTAGCGATGGTGGCCTGAAGTCCGGTGAATATCAGCCGCAGCCTGGCAACGCATTCGATGGAAACGGAAATGCGTTGTCCGGCAGTATCACTCAGCCGGTGAAGTTCTATGGCGTGGGCTTTGCCACGGCGTCCAACCAGACCGATCCGCAGACCGGCCAGGGCACTGCCACGCCCCAGATCACCGTCAGTGGCAACAAGCTCGGCGGTGACCTCAGTGCCTTCGGCGTGACCTGGAACAACCAGGTGTTCAACCAGGGATCGCCGAAACCCGGTGGCGCATTTCCCGGTAAGACCACACCGGTGACCGGCACCTACGACCGCAACACCGGCGCATTCATCGTCGAGTGGACCAGTCAGATCGTGGGTGGTCCTTTCAACGACTTCACCGGACTATGGCATCTGGTCGGCAAGGTCGGGGGCAGCCCCGATGGCGCCGCAGTGGCCGAGCCGCCACCTCCTCCTCCGCCGGGCGCCCCACCGGCAGCGGCGGATGCGCCTCCCGCCGTGGCCGCGCCGGCGGCCCCCGGGCAGGTCGTCGTGCAAGCTGGGCAACAAGTGGTGGCACCGCCACCGCTGTCGGCCGGCCAGCAGCTCATCGCGCTGCCGGTTGACGACAATCCCCGCACCATCACTCCGCCATGGGTCATTGCCCTGTTGGTGTTCGTGGCGATCGGCGGCGGAATCCTGTTTGTGTTGGGGGAGCGGATCTTCAGCCGTGGCCGCTGAGCGGTTGGCTGAGACGTCTCAGCCGGCCCTGCCTTCGTACGCCGACATCGTCGGTGAGGAGGCTGTGGTTGCGGAGGCCGGACCGGCCCCGCGGCCCCGGTGGCGGTTTGTCGCGCTCATCGCCCTTGGTGTGCTGCTGTTCGCGTTGCCGGTGGTCACCGGAATGTTCACACGTGCCGCGGGCGGTCAGCAGCTGCTGACCGAGTTCCGGCCCTACGTGTCGTCGGAGGTGATCGCCAAGTTCCGCGGTTACCTCGATACCGTCGACGCCGCTCGTACCGATGTGCAGGCGACTCAGTCGATCGCTGGAGGACGTTACGAGCGACTGGATACCTTTGTGGCGCAGTATCCGTCGATTCGTCGGGACATGAACGGTCTGCTCGATGCGGTCGATGGTCAGGTGGGTAACTACGGGCAGTTGCGAGCCGTGGGCCCGTTCGACGTGTTGCCGTTCCTGCTGGCGGTGCCGGGACTGGTCTTGGTAGGTGCCGGTGTATGGGGGCTCCGCCGTACTGGCAGCGGTGAAAAAGCTTTCGGTGCACGGATTCTCGCGATCCTTGCGGCGGCGGTGCTCATCGCCGTGCCCTTCGCGGACGGACTGTTTTCCCGTGCCCCGGCGGGTGCGCAGCTCATTGACGCGTTCACCCCGATCATGACCCACGAGCGGGTGGCCGCGGTACAGCGGCACTTCGTGGTGCTGGTCGCTGCGGAAGGGGAGTTGGACACCCAGTTCCTGGGTGATCTGCGGCAGCATGACTCGGCGCGCGCGGTTCCGGGTATCGACGCCTTCGTTTCGCAATGGCAGCCCATGACAGCGGATTTCGCTTCGCTGATCGGGGTGATGGCCGACAACGTCGACAATTTCGGCAGGGTGGTGGCGCTCGATCGGATCACGGCCCCGCTGGGATTCCGATCATTCGATTACTTCGGGTGGTTCTTCCTTGTGCCCGGTGTACTGGCGGCCGCTGCCGCTATTGACGTGAAAGGAGCCGCACGGTGGCCCAGAAAACGATGACGCGCGGCACATTTGGTGTAGCGCTGGCGGCCGTGGTGCTGGTGACGGCTCCGGCCTGTGGATCGGAGAAGCCTACCGAGTCTCCGCTCACCGGGTTGCTGGCATTGGAGCCCGGCAAGATCGAGGGGAACAAGCTCAGCGGCACCTGGTTCAAGATGGTGCAGCCGGGCGGCAACCCCCAAGAGGGTCCGTTCATGCCCAACGCGAATTCTCCTGTGCCGCAAGGGGCGGCCACTCTGCTCTCGCCGGGCGCGGATGGCGGTTTGGCGCTGGGTGACTACCAGGGTGAGCCGGATCCGGCGTTCGATGAGGCCACCGGGTACTCGCTGGCGGCCCGCGTCACCCAGCCGACGAAGTTCTTCAATATCGAGTTCGGCATCTCCACCAACAAGATCGACCCGCAGACCCAGCGCGAGCTCCCGGCGCCCTCGGCCACGGTGGCGGGCGACCAGATCTCGGCGGACGTGTCCGCATGGGCGGCCTCGTGGAACCGCCAGGAGTTCAACCAGGGCGCGCCCAAGCCGAAACCCAAGGAGCAGGCGCAGATTCCCGGTGAGGCTCGCGCCAAGCAGGTGTGGGAGTTCGTCGCCGGGCGTTGGGTCGGCCGCGATTCCGTGGACGGCGAAAGCCCCAAAGCCACCGGTACATACGACAAGGACACTAAGAAGTTCACTCTCGACTGGACGAGCCTCATTGTGGGTGGCCCGTTCAACAGTTTCACGGGAGTCTGGCACCTCGAAGGCGTGGTGAAAGACCGATGAGTTCGACACCGGCAGAAGAGACGGCTCCGATAGCTGCTCCGATTGCTTCCGTTGGGGGCAGACCCACCAAGGAACGCGTATTCGGGATAGCCGTAAGGGCATTCGCTGCCATTACGGTGATCGGCAGCGTGGCCGCCATTACCCAGCTTTCGTATTCGCCTGCGCGTGCGCCCATCGTTGGATACCAGATCGTGAACCGCGACGGATCGATTCCCGAAGGTGCCATCCCGATCCCGGTGCCCCCACCGGGGCCGCAACTGATCGCGCCGCTGCCGCGCCCCCAGGTGCCTTCGCATCCACCGGGTCAGGCTGCCGGACCGTTTGGTGCACTGCCTTCGGTGACCGACCGCGGGCTTCCGATATCCGTCGCGCAGCCCTGCCCCTTCGGCTGGCCGGCGCCTGGCCCGGATGAGCAGGGCGGGCTGGCCTCGCTGATCGATGTGGCTCCGGCCGCGGGTGTGTTCTCGTCGGAGGCGTTCGCTCCGGCTACGGCGTATGAACCGATCCTGAAGATGATGGGCCCGGTGCTGGCGCGGATCTCCCCGCTGCTCTCGCGGCATCCGTGGGCGATCGACCAGTTTGTCACCCGGTTCCAGACAGTCATGGTGCGCGTTCTGGAGGCGATCCTGCCCTACTACGGCCCCTACCGGAACGACGTCCTGAAGGCCGAGGGCGATCTCGCAAAGGCGTTGACTCCCTTCCTGGAAAGCCTGTACAACACGCCGACTGCGCAATGCCTTGTCGCATGGGAGGCGCAGCGCATTCGGGACGCGCGCGGGGGCCGCCCACCGGCGCTGCGCCTGCACGACCTTGGCAAGGTGATCGATCTGTATCGCTCGACGCACTGGCGTGAGGGCGACGATGATCCGCCACCCCCGCCGCTTCCGGCCTACGAGTTCACTCCTGCGCCCGCGCCGCCACCGGCGTCGGATGCTCCGGCCGCCCCGAGTACGTCGCGACCGGTGATCCCCAACTTCCCGACGCCGACCCCGGCCCCGGCGCCCACACAGACGTCGTCACCGGCCATCTCCTCCTCTCTCTAGCCGCACTTCCCAACCAACGGGTTGAGTGGCTAGGGTGACCCTCATGGGTGACACTGGCGTCAAGACAGGCCCTCTCGCGGGCGTAAAGGTGATCGAGCTCGGCGGTATCGGCCCGGGGCCGCACGCGGCGATGATGTTGTCCGACTTGGGGGCAGACGTCATTCGGGTGCGCCGTCCCGGTGGTCTCGCCATCCCCGCCGAGGAGACGGACCTGTTTCACCGCGGGAAGCGCCTGGTCAACCTGGATGTCAAGAAGGACCCCGAGGCGCTGCTGGCGCTTGTCGACAAGGCCGATGTACTTCTGGATCCTTTCCGGCCCGGGGTGTGCGAGCGAATTGGGATCGGACCGGAGGAGTGCGCCAAGCGCAACCCGCGGCTGATCTTCGCCCGGATGACGGGCTGGGGTCAGACCGGCCCGATGGCCGACCGGGCGGGCCACGACATCAACTACCTGTCGCTGACCGGCGCTCTGGGGTCGATGGGCTACAAGGACCGTCCGCCGATGCCGCCGATGAACCTCGTTGCGGATTTCGGTGGTGGCTCAATGCTTTTGGTGCAGGGCATCCTGGCCGCCCTGTACGAGCGCGAGAAGTCGGGCAAGGGGCAGGTCATCGATGGCGCGATGGTCGACGGCGTCAGCCAGTTGGCTCAGATGCAATGGACGATGTACAACAACGGCCTACTGTTCGATGAGCGGGAGGCGGGGCTACTCGACGGTGGCGCCCCGTTCTACGGCACCTACGAGACCGCCGACGGCAAGTACATGGCGGTGGGATCCATCGAACCGCAGTTCTTCGCGATCTTGGTGCAGGGCCTGGGACTGGACCCCGAGAGCGTTCCGTTCCAGCTCGACAAGGCGCGCTACCCCGAGATGCGCAAGCTGTTCGACGACGCGTTCAAGACCAAGACTCGCGACGAATGGACCGAGATCTTCATCGGTACCGACGCCTGCGTGTCACCGGTGCTCACCTGGGGCGAGGCCAAGCAGAATGCGCACCTTCGCGATCGCGGCACCATCACCGATGTGAACGGCGTGACCCAGGCCGCGCCGGCCCCGCGCTTCTCGCGGACGCCGAGCGGGCCCATCGAAGCGCCGCCGAAGGAGACGACCGAGCTCGCCGATATCGGCTGGTGACTTAGCCGAGATTGTCAGTACTAGGTACTGGTAGTCTCATCCCAAGCAATGACGCTATGAGGAGGCTCGATGACCACTGCCCGACACGCCGCCGAATCCCGGCTGGCCGCCGCCGTCACGTACGCGGGGCCGGAATGGATGGGCAAGGCCAATTGGCATTCGGTGGCCGAGACCTATCTGTTCAAGGCGGTGGGTAAGCCGGGGCTCTATGCGCTGACCCGGTTGATGCTGGCCGTCAACCGCCGGTTCCCTGACGCTCTGCTGAATCGGCGATACGACGGACTGGAACGTCTCATGGGCTGGGTGCCGGGCGTGTCCGGAACCCGCACGGAGTCTGTGCAGTTGCCGAACTGCGCGGCCGAATGGACGTGGAACGCCAAGAATGAGCCGGGGCCGGACGCGCCGGTGGTCATCTACTTCCACGGGTCGGCATTCATCGCGTTGGGGATCAACAGCCATCGCCCGTTGGTCAGCCATATCGCGCGTGACTCCGGTGCACGGGCGCTGAGCGTGGGCTACCGGTTGTGCCCGCGCAACCTGGTCGAAGATGCCGTCGCCGACGGTGTCGATGCGTACCGCTACGTATTGAGTCAGGGTGTCGCCCCCGAGAACATCGTGCTCGCAGGCGATTCGGCCGGAGGCTTCCTGGCGGCCATGACCGCCATCGCGGTGCGCGATGAGGGCTTGACACCGCCCGCGGGATGCGTGCTGATCTCGGCGGCGACCAACAACGACATGGAGCCGAAATATGCTGCCGCCAAGCGCGTCGGCGATGCGATGTTCCCCGTCGACTTCTTGAAGATGATCAACGACGTGTTCCTGTTGCGCAACGGCGCACGCGAGCCGGGGCCGTGCCCGGCGGATGCCGACCTGACCGGACTGGGCCCGTTCCTGCTGCAGGTGGGTTCGCAGGAAGCGTTGCGGCCGGACTCTGAACTGCTGGCGGAACGTCTTGTCGCTGCGGGAGTTCCGGTGCGGTTGCAGATTTTTGACCGTGCTATTCACGTGTTCCAGGTGTTCGCGGCGACCAACCCGGACGCCCGGCGGGCGGTGGGGGAGATCACCGAGTTCGTGAAGGTCTTGCCAGGGTTGGCCAGAGCACGGCAGCGTCCCGACGCGATCGCGACGGGTCTAACCTCCTAGCCGCGCCAGGCGGGATATCGCCTCGTCGATCACCGCGTCACGTTTGGCGAAGGTGAACCGCACCAGGTGATTCCATTGATCGGCTGTGTCTGTGTTGGGGTCGCAAAAGGCGCTTACCGGAACTGCGGCTACGCCAACGGTTTCCGGTAGGCGCCGACAAAGTTCGGCGCTGTCGCTGAATCCCAGGGGACGTGGATCTGCGCAGACGAAGTACCCGCCGTGGCTGCTGTGTACCTCGAAGCCCAGGCCGGTGAGCGCCTCAGCGAGGCGATCACGCCTGCGCTGCAGGGAGTCTCGTAGATTTTTTACCCAGGCCTGTTCGGTGTCCAGGGCTACCGCTACCGCCGGTTGAAACGGCGCACCGCCGACGTAGGAAAGGAACTGCTTGGCGGCCCGCACGCCCGTGATCAACTCTGGTGTGCCACAAGCCCAGCCGATCTTCCAGCCGGTGCAGTTGAACGTCTTGGCGGCGCTGGAGATCGTCACGGTGCGATCGGCCATCCCGGGCAGGCTGGCCATGGGCGTCTGGATGCGCCCATCGAAGAGCAATCGCTCGTACACCTCGTCGGAAATGACCAGCAGATCGTGTTCGACCGCCAGCTCGGCGACCCGCGCCAACTCGGAGTCGGTGAACACCTTGCCCGTTGGATTGTGCGGGGAGTTGATGATCAGTGCCGCGGTCCGGGGTGTGATGGCGGCCGCGAGCGCGTCGGTGTCCAGTGCGAAGCCCGCTCCGTCGGGAACGAGTGACACCGGGACGCGAACGGCGCCTGCCATGGCCACCACGGCGGCATACGAGTCGTAGTAGGGCTCGATCAGAATGACCTCGGCGCCGGGTTCGACGAGGCCGAGGACCGCGCCCGCGATTGCTTCGGTGGCGCCGACAGTGACCAGCACCTGCGTATCCGGATCGAGTTCCTCCCCGTAGCGGGCGAGTCGATCGGCGGCGATGGCCCGGCGCAGCTCGGGGACACCCAACCCGGGCGGGTACTGATTGAGGCCCGAACGGATGGCCTGCTGCGCCGCGTCCAGCATGGACGCGGGCCCGTCTTCGTCAGGGAAACCCTGGCCCAGATTGATTGCGTCGTGTCGGACGGCGAGGGCTGACATCTCGGCGAAGATCGTTGCGCCGAAGGGGCGCAATCGTTTGACGGTCTTCGGGTTCACGCTGGCTCGTGTTCGGTGTTACCCGGCTTCATGCCGGGCAGCCTACCGGCGGACCTAGCAGCTGGGCGGTTCGAAGGACAGGTCGGTATCCGGTATCGGACAGAAGTAGTGACTGAATCCGGGATTGCCGCGGTCCCGGTTGTCCACGAAGACCTCCACATCCCGGTCCGCGCGGTACACCCGGTAGTACGTGGTGGTGTCCTCGAGGAAGAAATTGGCGACGATGGTGGTCAGCTCGGCACCGGTGCCCGCGGCGCGCGCTTGACGCATGCAGTTCAGATAGTTCGGTGGGATCTCGTGCGACGGCGGCAGCATGCGCAGCCGGCCACAATTCTGCAGCGGTGCGCGCTGCTCGAACGCCGTGTCGGGGGACAGTGGTTCCGGCTCGGCCTGTGCCACCGGCGAACACACGGCGGCGGCAACCGCCAGGGTCGCCGTCGCGATGCAGAGTCGTGTGAGCATCGCTTCAGGCTTGTCGCCCACGGTGTGAAAGCGGGAGGTTTCGGCGAAATCTCGTCGCGCAGCACGGTAAACCGAATGCACGCCTGGGGTCTAACCCCAGACGGCTATCGATCCGGCTGCAATGCGGGGTCGGGGCAGCTGGGGTTTGGCCTGTAGTCGGTGGATGCGGCCCAGCAGAAGACATGACTCCAGCCGACATTGCTGAACTGGTCGCCGCTGTAGTCAATGAAGATCTCGACCTTCTGCTGCGGAGAGAACACCCGGTAGTAGGTGGTGACGGGATCGCCCTCGATCGTGGATTGGACGATCTTGAGTTCGCCGCCACCGCCCGAGGCCCTGGCGTTGTCCATGCAGTCCCTTTGTGCGGCGGGCATAAGACGGTCCGTGCTTTTAGCGAGAGCCATGCGAACCACACCGCGAATATCGACAGAACGGCAATGGCGCCGATGACCATGCGTCTTAGCGGTAGAGACCGAGTCCGCAGCACACTTCGAGCGTACCGGCGTCAGATTCCCAACCAACGGGTTGGGAGGGCTGCTTACCATGGGGACGCCACCCTGGTCTAACGTAAGGCTGTCTCGGCGAAACTGACCCGGAGTCAACCCGGCGTCACAAGGCTGCGGCACTTGCACCACATGCCCCATACGCACCCCCTATAAGGACGTATACCCATGACTGAAGCATTCATCTACGAGGCCATCCGCACGCCTCGCGGCAAGCAGCGCGGCGGCGCCCTCAACGAGGTCAAGCCGCTGAACCTGGTGGTCGGCCTGATCGACGAGATCCGTCGCCGTTTCCCCGACCTGGACGAGAACCTGATCAGCGACGTCGTGCTCGGCGTCGTTGCCCCTGTGGGCGATCAGGGTGGCGACATCGCCCGCACCGCGGTGCTGGCCGCTGGCCTGCCCGATACCGTCGGTGGCGTTCAGCTCAACCGTTTCTGTGCTTCCGGCCTGGAAGCCGTCAACGTCGCCGCACAGAAGGTCCGTTCCGGTTGGGACGACCTGGTGCTAGCCGGTGGTGTCGAGTCGATGTCGCGCGTGCCGATGGGCAGCGATGGCGGGGCCTGGGCCTCGGACCCGGCCACCAACTACGACGTGTCCTTCGTGCCGCAGGGCATCGGTGCCGACCTGATCGCCACCATCGAAGGCTTTACCCGTGACGACGTCGACGCCTACGCCGCCCGCTCGCAGGACCGTGCCGCAGCCGCGTGGTCCGGCGGTTACTTCGCCAAGTCTGTTGTGCCGGTGAAGGACCAGAACGGTCTGCTCATTCTGGACCACGACGAGCACATGCGTCCCGGCACCACCGCCGCGGACCTGGGCAAGCTGAAGCCGGCCTTCGAGGGCCTGGCCGCACTGGGCGGGTTCGACGACGTGGCACGCATCAAGTACACCTACGTCGAGAAGATCAACCACGTGCACACCGGTGGTAACAGCTCGGGCATCGTCGACGGCGCCGCCCTGGTACTGGTCGGCTCCGAAGAAGCCGGCAAGTCGCAGGGTCTGACCCCGCGTGCCCGCGTCGTGGCGACCGCCACCACCGGTAGCGAGCCGCTGATCATGCTCACCGGCCCCACACCGGCCACCCAGAAGGTGCTCGACCGTGCCGGGCTGACCGTGGACGACATCGATCTGTTCGAGCTGAACGAGGCGTTCGCCTCGGTGGTCCTGAAGTTCCAGAAGGACCTGAACATCCCGGACGAGAAGCTCAACGTCAACGGCGGCGCCATCGCCATGGGCCACCCGCTGGGTGCCACCGGCGCCATGATCACCGGAACCATGGTCGACGAGCTGGAGCGTCGCGGCCTCAAGCGTGCCCTCATCACCCTGTGCGTCGGCGGCGGCATGGGTGTGGCCACCATCATCGAGCGAGTGTAGGGAGAACCAGAACCAATGAGCGCAAACACAATTCAGTGGGACAAGGATGCCGACGGCATCGTCACCCTCACCCTGGACGACCCCAACGGCTCGGCCAACGTGATGAACGACGACTACAAGCAGTCGATGGCCGCGGCCGTCAAGCGCCTTGTGGAAGAGAAGGATTCGATCACCGGCGTGGTGATCACCAGCGCCAAGAAGACCTTCTTCGCCGGCGGTGACCTCACCAAGATCATCCAGATCCAGCCGGAGAACGCCCAGGAGGCCTTCAACGAGGTCGAGGAGATCAAGAAGGACCTGCGCACGCTGGAGACCTTTGGCCGTCCGGTCGTGGCCGCCATCAACGGTGCCGCCCTCGGCGGTGGCCTGGAGATCGCATTGGCCACGCATCACCGGATCGCGGCCGATGTCAAGGGATCTCAGATCGGCCTGCCCGAGGTGTCGCTGGGCCTGCTGCCCGGCGGCGGTGGCGTCACCCGCGTGACCCGCATGCTCGGCATCCAGAACGGCTTCGTCACCGTGTTGGCGCAGGGCACCCGTTTCAACCCGACCAAGGCCAAGGAAGTCGGCCTGATCGATGAGCTGGTTGGCTCCGTCGACGAGCTGATCCCCGCCGCCAAGGCATGGATCAAGGCGAACCCGGAGGCCGTGCAGCGTTGGGATGTCAAGGGATACAAGATCCCCGGCGGCACCCCGTCCACGCCGGCGCTGGCGGCCATCCTGCCGTCGTTCCCGTCGAACCTGAAGAAGCAGCTCAAGGGCGCGCCGATGCCGGCCCCGCGGGCCATCCTGGCCGCTGCGGTCGAGGGTGCCCAGGTGGACTTCGATACGGCCAGCCGTATCGAGAGCCGCTACTTCACCAGCCTGACCACCGGCCAGGTCGCCAAGAACATGACGCAGGCGTTCTTCTTCGACCTGCAGACCATCAACGGCGGCGGGTCACGTCCGGACGGCATCGCCAAGCAGGACATCAAGAAGATCGGTGTGCTGGGCGCGGGCATGATGGGCGCCGGTATCGCCTACGTCTCGGCCAAGGCCGGTTACGACGTCGTCCTGAAGGACGTCTCGCTTGAGGCGGCTCAGAAGGGCAAGGGCTACTCGGAAAAGCTTGAAGAGAAGGCTCTTTCGCGCGGCAAGACCACCCCGGAGAAGTCCGCGGCGCTGCTGGCGAAGATCACCCCGGCCGCCGATCCTGCCGACCTGGCAGGCGTCGACTTCGTGATCGAGGCGGTTTTCGAGAACACCGAGCTCAAGCACAAGGTGTTCCAGGAGATCGAGGACGTCGTCGAGCCCAACGCGCTGCTTGGCTCCAACACCTCCACCCTGCCCATCACCGGGCTGGCCGCGGGTGTGAAGCGCCAGGAGGACTTCATCGGTATCCACTTCTTCTCGCCCGTCGACAAGATGCCGCTGGTGGAGATCATCCGCGGCGAGAAGACCTCGGACGAGGCGCTGGCCCGGGTGTTCGACTACGTGCTGGCGATCAAGAAGACCCCGATTGTCGTCAACGACAGCCGCGGCTTCTTCACCTCGCGCGTGATCGGCACCTTCGTCAACGAGGCCGTCGCCATGCTGGCCGAGGGCATCGAGCCCTCGACCATCGAGCAGGCCGGCAGCCAGGCCGGATACCCGGCTCCGCCGCTGCAGCTGTCTGACGAGCTGAATCTGACGCTGATGCAGAAGATCCGCAAGGAGACCGTCGAGGCCGCCAAGGCCGAGGGCAAGGAACTGCCGGACGACCCGGCGGGCCGTGTCATCGACACGCTGGTGGAGGCGGGCCGTCCGGGCCGCTTGGGTGGTGCCGGCTTCTACGATTACGTGGACGGCAAGCGCACCGAGCTGTGGCCGGGTCTGCGGGAGACCTTCAAGACCCGCAATGGCGCCGACGCTGCCAACCCGCCGCTGCAGGACCTCATCGAGCGCATGCTGTTCGCCGAGGCCATCGAGACGCAGAAGTGTTTCGACGAGGGCGTGCTGACCTCGACCGCGGACGCCAACATCGGCTCGATCTTCGGCATCGGCTTCCCGCCCTGGACCGGCGGTGTGCACCAGTACATCGTTGGGTACGAGGGTCCTGCGGGTAAGGGCAAGGCTGGATTCGTCGCTCGTGCAAAGGAATTGGCCGCCAAGTACGGCGACCGCTTCACCCCGCCTGCGTCGCTGCTGGACGCGTAGGTACGGCTCAACGGCACTACAGCCGCTCACCCTCCGGGGTGGGCGGCTGTAGTCGTTTTAGGGCCCGTCCCGACGGGGCGGATGGGGCCCGCCCGATGCATGCCCCCGAAGATTCAGCAGATTTAGAATCGGTTACCAGAAGTGGCTGGCCCAGTGGCGTGGTCCACGCCACAACGATGGTGGCTGGAGTGGTGGCCCACAAAAAATCATCCAGATCTCGCGGGTTCTCTGTTGGCACTACAGACATAGTTATTGATACTTCGCGTAACCAGATATGAATGGCCAGGTCATGCGGCATTTCTATGTGGTCGTCATATTTGCGGAAACTGGGTTACCGTAAGTCTTACGGGAAGTTGCTGCGATATGGCGTAACGCGGCGTTACTCACAGTTCACTAGCTATTTCTTTGATGGAACGTACCTTTGCGAGATATTTATTCGCTACGCTGCTCGCGATGATTGATGTCTTTGCCGTCCGCACTGTCGCAGGCAAATCGAGCATGGTCACGCTCGTAGTCCAGATCGCTGAACAGGAATAGGGACGATGGTTACACTTGGAACGATCCACGATTGGCGCCCCAAGCCGGGAACCGTCATTTCCTGGAGCGCTTCGCCAGGCGCCCGCCAGGCCGCCGCACAGGCTCCTACCAGCACGGTGCCCCCCAGCTATCAGCAGGCCCAGCATGTGCGTTCGTACCGGGATCTGGCCCGTCAGGACCGCGAGATGGCCCGTTTGGGAATCGGCTCCTGGGATGTCCCGGGCATCTGCGATATCGATGCGATGACTGCGGCGATCAACGCGCATCTGCGACGGCACGACACCTACCACTCGTGGTTCGAGTTCGACACGGCCGACAACATCGTCCGGCATGTAATCGAGGATCCGGAGACCATCGGCTTCGTGCCGCAGGATCACGGGCTGCAGGGGCCCGACGAGATCCGCGCGCATCTGCTGCGTACCTCGGGTACTCCGCTCTCGTGGGACTGCTTCACGTTCGGGGTGATTCAACGTGCGGACCACTTCACGGTGTACCTGAGCGTTGATCATCTCCATACCGACGGCATGTCGACCGGCATCCTGTACGTCGAGATCCAGTTGATGTACGCCAGCCTGGTGCACGGGGCGGCACTGGAACTTCCGGCGCCCGCGGGATATCTGGATTTCTCTGCCCGTGAGCGCGCGCATAACCAGTCCATGACCCTGGACTCCTTCGAGGTGCGGAGCTGGCTGGGCTACGCGCGGGACAACGGGGGCACCCTGCCCGACTTCGTCCTGCCCCTCGGCGACCGATCTGTGCCGAACGTCGGCGGCATGGTCGCGGCCCAGCTGCTCGACGCCGAGCAGACGGTGGCATTCGAAAAGGCTTGTGAACAGGCGGGTGTGCGATTCAGCGGTGGTGTGTTCGCCTGCACCGCACTGATCGACCGCGAGCTCACCGGCGCAGACGTCTTCTACGGCATCACCCCGTACGACACCCGCAGCACCGCCGAGGAGCAGATGTCGGTGGGCTGGTACGCGAGCTTCATTCCCTTCGTGGTGGATATGTCGGAGGACTCCTTTGCGCGGGTCGCGCGATCGGCGCAGAAGTCGTTCGACGAATGCCAGCCGCTGGCCAAGGTTCCGTTTGAGCGCGCCCTGGAGCTCGCCGGTCCTGAGTCGGGGTTGGCCGCCCCGGAATACGTGGTTCCGATGGTCTCTTTCCTGGATGCGCGCAAGATCCCGGTGAGTGCCGAATGGGATCGCATCAATGGCGGAATCTACGGGGACAGCCGTTCTTCCGATCAGGTGTGTATGTGGGTCAACAGGTTTGAGAATGAAACCAACCTGACCATCTCGTTCCCCGACAACGCTGTCGCCCGTGAATCTGTGTCGCGCTATTTCGATGTGGCTCGCAGGGTGTATCAGCGTGTCGCGCAGTCACAGTTCGTTTCCTGATTCCGCGGCATCGCGGCCGCATTTGAGCAGCAGTGAAAGGTTGACACCGTCATGAGCACAAGCCTTGATGTCGCGGTGAATGGAACCAGCTCACCGGATTTCGACAATGTTCGGCGCGCGTTTGCACTGAATTTCCTGGAGAACGACGAGCTGGGCGCGGCGGTCGCGATCTGGGTCGACGGTGAGCTCGTCGTCAATCTGTGGGCCGGATGGGCCGACGAGGCCCGCACCCGTCCCTGGACCGAGGACACCTTGGCGCCGGTGTATTCGGGCACCAAGGGATTGATGAGCACCTGCGTTCACATGCTGATCGAGCGCGGTGTGCTCGACCTGCATGCGCCGGTGGCGCGGTACTGGCCCGAATTCGGCCAGGCCGGTAAGGAATCCATCACGCTGGCCATGGTGCTCGGACACCGCTCGGGTGTGATCGGGCCGCGCACCAGGTTGACGCCGGAGCAGGCCGCCAACTGGGACGAAGTGTGCGAGCACATCGCCAGAGCGACACCGTGGTGGGAGCCCGGCACCGCGCAGGGTTACCACATGGCGACGTTCGGGTTCATCCTGGGCGAGGTCGTCCGCCGCACCACGGGTAAGACGCTCGGGCAGTTTCTGCGTACCGAGATTGCCGAGCCGTACGGGCTCGACGTACACGTCGGGCTCCCGCACAGCGAGCACCACCGGTGCGCGGAGCTGGTCAACAAGCCGTTCCTGCGCGATGTGTTCCGCGGCGCGCCTGGGGAGTTCGAGTGCATGAGCGACCACCCACTGGCGGGCCCGCTCATCTCGGGCGACTTCATCCCCGATGATGAGATAGCGCGCAAGGACATTGCGATGTGGCGGGCGCTGGAGTTCCCCGGGACCAACGCCCACGTTTCGGCGCTGGGCATGGCGACCTTCTACAACGCGATGGCGCTCGGCAAGCTGCTCAGCCACGATCACATGGATGTGGTGCGGGTGTCGCAGGGCGGGTTCGATCCCGACGTCGTGCTGGGACCCCGGGTGGCCAACCACGGATGGGGCTTGGGCTACATGCTCAATCAGCGCTGCTATGCCGGGCCAAATCAGAAGACCTTCGGGCACGGCGGATCCGGTGGTTCATACGCCTTCGTCGACCTCGAGCACCGCATCGGCTACTCGTATGTGATGAACCAGTTCGACGTGACCAAGGCAGATGCCGATCCTCGCAGTGTGCGACTGATCAACGAGCTTTACGCCACGTTGGGGGTGTCACCGGCGGGAGAGTCGCTGTGACGGCCACGATTCCGGCCGTCGTCGCTCCGTCGCGCGCGAAATCCCTGTCGATCTCTCATCTGGACTTCGTTGATCAGGCCTCTTTCCTGGGTCTGCGGGCCACCGAGCTGTCCACGTTGGGGCAGATGGTCTGGATCTATGAACGCGATATCGACACCGATCGGTTGCGCAGATTCCATGCCAACCTCGGCCTGGGATTGTTCGGGCGCCGAATCGAACGTTCCCGCTTGCCTTTCGGTCGCCATCGCTGGGTACTGGACCCGGCGTGCCACCCCATCGACGTCGAGCTCGCACCACTGCCGCGCGCCGAACTGCAGGATTGGGTGCACCGGCATGCCCAGCTGCCGATCGATCCCGAGCACGGCCCGTCCTGGCGACTCGGTGTCACCAGATTCACCGATGGTGCGACCGCGGTGAGCCTGGTGGTCTCGCACAGCATCGCCGACGGTGTGGGCATGTGCCGGGCCATCGCCGATGCCGCCAATGACGCGAACCTCCCGTTGGGTTACGGTGCACCGCGGTCGCGCAAGCGCATGCGCAGCGTGCGGGAGGACTTGCGTCGCACCAGGCATGACCTGCCGGATACCGCGCGGGCCTTTCGAAAAGCCACCAAGATGTTGAGCTCGCGGCGCCAGGACATCAAGCATGCGGGCCGGCCCGCTACCGAGGAGCACATCGAACAGATTCCGGCGGTGACCGTGTATCTGGACGAAAGCCATTGGGACACACACGCACGTGAGCGTGGCGGTACCAGCAATTCGCTGGTCGGTGCGTTTGCCGCTCAGCTCGCCACCAAGGTAGGCAGGCTCGGTCCGGATGGCCGGGTCACTCTGTCCATGCCGGTCAATGAGCGCACCGAGGGCGATCACCGTGCCAACGCCATGACATCGGTGATGTTCGCGATCGATCCGGCGGAACTGACCACCGATCTACGCGGAATCCGCAGAGCCACCAAGGAGGTGCTCTCCGGCCTGCGGGACGCCCCCGACGAAAAGTGGGCACTGCTCCCGCTGACGCCGTTCATCCCGAAGGCGGCTGCACGCCGGCTTGCCGATGTGGCGCTGGAGTACAACGACTATCCCGTCGGATGCTCGAATGTGGGGCCGCTGGATCCCGATGTGAATCGTCCCGACGGGACACATGCCGACTACGTGTTCTGCAAACTGGCCGAGCAACGGGTGCGGCCCGACAAGGTGCTGAGCACCTACGGGCAGCTCTTCCTCGCGTCCGGGAGGGTCAACGAGAAGATTTTCCTGGCCGTTGTCGGCTACCAACCCGATGTGATCGAATCACGCGCCGACCTGACCAATCTGCTGACCGAGACGCTCGAGGACTTCGGTATGCGCGGCGTGATCGAGTAGTCGTGGCGGACAACACAGGTGGCATCTACGGACTGATCGCTCGGATCGTCCGGAAGGCCCCTGTCGCCGTCATCGGGGTGTGGATCGCTCTGGCTGCGGTCTTGGCGCTGACCGCGCCCTCTCTGCAGAAGGCCATCGAGGAGCACCCCGTCGATCTGCTGCCCAAAGATGCTCCCGTCATGGAGACCACGCGGCAGATGGTCGAGTCGTTCCAGGAGTCGGGTGCGCAGAACATTCTGTTGATCGTCCTCACCAATGAGAACGGGCTGACTCCCGCCGACGAGCAGACCTATCGAATCCTCGCGGCCCGAATGCGTGAAGACACCCGCGACGTCAGCATGGTGCAGGACTTCATCACCAAACCGATGCTGCGCGAGATGATGTCGAGTACCGATGGCAAGGCGTGGTATCTGCCGGTCGGGTTGCAGGGCGAGCTTGCTACCCCCGAATCCGGCAAGGCCTACGTGGGCGCCCTGAAGATCATCAAGGAGGCGACCGCAGGCACCACCCTGAATGCCTTCACGACGGGGCCCACTGCCACCGTCGGGGATTTGACGGTGGTCGGAGAGCGTGACCTGCACAAGGTCGAAATCACCACGGCGGCTTTAGTTCTTCTGATCTTGCTGATCGTCTACCGCAATCCGGTGACGATGATGCTACCGCTGATCGTGGTGGGTGTCTCACTCGGCATCGCCCAGGCCGCCGTTGGTGGGCTGGCGCAGATGGGTCTGAGTATCTCGAACCAGACGCTGACCTTCATGACCGCGATGATGATGGGCGCGGGCGTCGACTACGCGGTCTTTCTGATCAGTCGATATCACGAATACGTCAAGCAGGGCATGGATTCCGACAGTGCGGTGACCGCAGCGCTGGAGTCCATAGGCAAGGTGGTCGCGGCGTCGGCGGCGACGGTAGCGGTGACCTTCCTGGGCATGGGCTTCACCAAGCTGGGGATCCTGTCCACCATCGGTCCGGCGCTGAGCGTGTCCATCCTGATCGCGTTCGTGGCGTCGGTGACCTTCCTGCCCGCGGTGCTGGTCCTGGTGGGTCGCCGAGGCTGGGTCAAGCCGAGAAAGGCGTATGCCAACAAGATTTGGCACCGCTCGGGCATCAATATCGTCAAACGCCCTGGCGCACACCTGGCGGTCAGCCTGGTCATTCTGATCGTCCTCGCCACGTGCGGCGCAATGGTGAAGTTCGGGTACGACGACCGCAAGAACCTGCCGCCCTGGGCCGACAGCAATCTGGGCTATGCCGCGATCGAAAAGCACTTCCCGGTGAATTCGACCTTGCCGCAATACCTCTACATCAAGTCACCGCACGATCTACGCACTCCGCGCGGGCTGGCCGATCTGGAGCAGATGGCCGCGCGGGTGAGTCAGGTTCCCGGTGTGGACAAGGTGCGGGGCATCACGCGCCCCACGGGTGAGCCGCTGGAGGAAGCCAAGCTGTCCTATCAGGCTGGCGAGGTCGGCGGGAAGCTGGGCGATGCGTCGAATCTGATCGATGCGCGCACCAGGGACTTGGACAAGCTCGCCGCGGGCGGACACACGTTGGCGGACAAGCTCGGTGAGGTCCGCAACTCGGTGAAGAACTCACTGGGGACGGCGCGCGCACTGGTCGAGGTGCTGGCGCAGTTGCGCGGCAGCGGTAGGACGGGCACCCTCGCCGATCTGGACTCGGTGGACAAGCTGGTCACCAGCATGCATTCCCTTGGCGAGGCCATCGAGGCCAACGCCCAGGGCGCCAGCGAGGTGTACGGCTGGATCGAACCCGTCGCTCGTGTGCTGGTCGGCAACCCGGCCTGTGAGATGGACCCCGCGTGCCGCTCCTCGCGAGACGAGATGAACAAGTTCCTGGAGACCAAACAGGATGGCACCAGGGACAGGATCGTCGAGCTCGGCCGTGAACTGAAGGCCGTCGACAATGACAAGCAGATCAGTTCGACCATCGCCCGACTGCGCACCGCGCTCAACGCCATTGACACGAATCTGCGCCGGTTAGGTCTGTCCGACTCCTACGGCATCCAGCAGAAGTTCGCCGAAGTCCTGACCGGGGTCAATTCGCTGGCCGATGGCAGCGCACAGCTGGCCGAGGGTGTGCAGATGCTGGTGGACCAGACCAAGCAGATGGGCGGCCAGTTGGGCGATGCCTCAACGCTCCTGGTCGCCGCCAAGCGCGATGCGGCACCCGGATCGATGTCCGGCTTTTACATCCCGCAGCAGGTACTTACCCAAGACTCCTTCAAGACCGCCGCGGCGGCGTTTGTCTCGGCCGATGGCCATGCGGTGCGTTATCTGGTCCAGAGCAACCTGAATCCGTTCAGTCCCGAGGCAATGGATCAGGTCCGCGCCATCCAGGATGCGGCCCACAGCGCACAACCCAACACCACACTGTCCGATGCGTCCATCTCGATGGCCGGGTTGTCGGCGATGTACAACGACATTCGCAACTATTACAACCACGACCTGCGATTCATCATCGTGTTGACGGTGATCGTGGTGCTGCTCATCCTCGTCGCTCTGCTGCGGGCCATTGTCGCGCCGCTGTATCTCATTGGTTCGGTGATCATTTCGTACGCCTCGGCGGTGGGTATCGGGGTGATCGCGTTCCAGTTCATCGGTGGACAACCGTTGAGTTGGAGTGTGCCGGGTATGGCGTTCATCGTGCTGGTGGCGGTGGGCGCGGACTACAACCTGTTGTTCATCTCGCGCATCCGTGACGAATCGCCCGACGGTATCCGTTCCGGGGTCATCAAGACGGTCAAGTCGACCGGCGGTGTGATCACCTCTGCCGGAGTCATTTTCGCCGCATCGATGTTCGGCCTGCTGATCGGAAACCTGCAGTCGATGGTCGAAGCGGGCTTCATCATCGGTATGGGCCTGCTCCTGGACACCTTCCTGGTGCGCACCATCACCATTCCTGCTCTGGTTGTGCTGTGTGGGCAGGCCAACTGGTGGCCCTCTGCGATCGTGGAACCTTGGTTCCAGAAGCATTTTTCGCGCTCGAAGGTTGACGACCAGGATGCGGCGCCGTCGGAGTCGGAGGAGCCTGAGTGTCCTAGCGGCGATCCGATACTCGAGGAGCCGCTGATTTCCGTTTCCCGCGAAGCCGAGCTCGCAGGCCGTCGATGACGATCGCGAGTCCGTCCTCGAAGTCGGCATCGAAGTCGGGTTCATAAAGCTCCGAGAAGACCTCCAAGATCGCCGGATACTTCTGGAGATCGAGCTTGGCGATTAGATTCTCTTCGGTGTACGGATTGGGACCCGGATACTCCGAGCCATCGCGAGCCTGTTGTTCGATGGTGAAACCGATTGTGTAGTGGTGGATCACGGGAGATAGCCGGGCCGCTTCGCGAACAGTGAATCCGGCCGACGTCATGGCATCGAGCATCGGCTCAAGCATGTCGGCGGCGTTGGTCACAAAGGTGCCTGCCAGGATCCGGGCGCCCTGGTGGTAGCGCAGCATCGCCTGCCGTAGTGCACGAGCGCCGTTGGCCAGGAAGATATCCCATGGCGCCGAAGTGTCGTCGAAGGCATCATGGGCATCGCGCATGATCGCCTCACCCATGAGGTCGATGAGTTCGCGCCGGTTCTTCACATGCCAGTACAGCGCCGGTGCCTGCACGCCGAGGGATGCCGCCAATGCCCGCATGGTGAGGCCGTCGCTGCCCTTTTCGTCGAGCAGGGCCAGCCCGGCTCGCGCGATCGTCTCCCGATTCAAAATCACGTTGACACCTTAACATCGTTAAAGTAATTATGGAGTCAATACCAATAACGACGTTAAGGAGAATCATGACCGGGCATGCAGTGGTCATCGCAGGTGGAGGTCCAACCGGGCTGATGCTGGCCGGTGAGCTGGCTCTCGCCGGTATTGACGTTGCGGTGTTGGAACGCCGGGGCAGCCACGAAGAGGTGGGATCGCGTGCGGCGGGCGTGCATTCGCGCACCATTGAGGTGTTCGATCAGCGTGGGATCGCCGAGAGATTCCTCTCTCAGGGGATGACCGGCCAGGTCACCCATTTCTCGGGGATCTTCATGAGCATCGAGGATTTCCCCACCCGTCACCCCTACGCACTGGGCTTGCTTCAGCACTACACCGAGAAGACCTTGGCGGCGTGGATCACCGAACTCGGCGTGCCGATCTACTACAACGCCGAGGTCGTCGGGTTTACCCAGGACGACTCCGGTGTCGATGTGGAGCTCGCCGATGGGCGCGCGCTGCGTGGGCTGTATCTCATCGGATGCGACGGCGGACGCAGCACCATCCGGAAGGCGGCAGGGATCGGATTTCCCGGCCATGATCCGTCGTGTTCGGCGATGCTGGTGGACGCCGAGATCACCGAGCAGCCGCTTGAGTTCGGTCTGCTGCGCAAGCCGGGACAGTCGTTCCTCGGCATCCTGCCCTTCGAAGAGGGGTGGTGCCGGTTGGTGTTCAGCACCGATCTTGACCGACTGGGCGTCGAGCCGACATTGGAAGAAGCGAAGGAAGCACTGATCGCCATCGCCGGAACGGATTTCGGGCTGCACAGTCCACGCTGGATGTCGCGATTCTCCGATATGACTCGTCAGGCCGACCGGTACCGCGACCGCCGCCTGTTCCTTGCCGGGGATTCCGCGCATATTCATTTTCCGTTCGGCGGACAGGGGCTGAACACCGGGGTTCAAGACGCGGTGAACCTGGGATGGAAGCTGGCGGCGGTGATCAAGGGGGAAGCCCCCGACTCGCTGTTGGACACCTACCACTGCGAGCGCCATCCGGTGGCCGAAAGGGTGCTGCACAACACCATGGCCCAAACACCGTTGTCCGACGCCGGGCCGCGGATGGATGCACTGCGCGACATCGTGGCCGACCTGCTGGCGATGGACGAGCCACGCAAGCGCATCGCCGGCATGATGAGCGGCCTGGACATTCACTACGAGCTGGGCGAGGGGCATCCGCTGCTGGGGCGCCGCATGCCGGACCTGGACGTGGTCACCCCGGATGGGCTCACCCGTGTCTACCCCTACCTGCACACCGCCCGTTCTGTGGTGTTCAACTTTGGCGCGCCGCAGAGTCTGAACGTCGACGGATGGGCCGACCGGGTTCAGCTGGTTGACGCGAAATACTCAGGTGCATGGGATCTTCCGGTGCTGGGTGAGGTTTCGGCGCCGGACGCGGTGCTGGTGCGACCTGACGGGTACGTCGCCTGGGTGGGGGAGGGGTCCGATGTCGGCCTCGGCGAAGCGCTCACCCGCTGGTTGGGATCTCCCGCCCCGGCGTAGTGTGGCGCGGGTGGCCGAGACACTGGAGTTCGGAGTCTTCATCCCGCAGGGCTGGCGCCTGGATCTGGTAGGCATCGCGCCCGAACGTCAATGGGACGTCATGCGCGATGTGGTCCGCTATGCGGAGGACGGTCCGTGGGACTCGGTGTGGGTCTACGACCACTTCCATACCGTGCCGGTGCCCACCGACGAGGCGACTCATGAGGCGTGGACGCTGATGTCCGCCTTCGCAGCGGTGACCTCGCGAATCAAGCTCGGGCAGATGTGTACGGCGATGGGATACCGAAACCCGGTCTACCTGGCGAAGATCGCCGCGACAGTGGACATCATCTCGGGCGGACGCACCCAGATGGGCATCGGCGGCGGCTGGTACGAGCACGAGTGGCGTGCCTACGGCTACGGCTTTCCGGACGCCGCCGAGCGCCTCGGCCGATTGCGCGAAGGGGTGCGCATCATGCGTGACGCCTGGCAGGACGGGCGTGTCACCCTGGACGGCACCTATTACCAGGTCGACGATGCCATCGTGGCGCCCAAGCCACTGCAGCCCAACGGCATTCCGCTATGGATCGCCGGTGGCGGCGAGAAGGTGACATTGCGGATCGCGGCACGTTATGCCCAGTACACCAACTTCGGGCAGACTCCCGAGGAATTCGAACACAAATCGAAAATTCTTGCGGCGCACTGTAAGGACATTGGCACTGACTTCGATGCGATTGTTCGAAGCGCCAACATGAACATCGTCATCGGTGCCGACGACGCCGAGGTAGCTGACCGGCTGGCGGCCATCAAGGCGCGGCTTGTGCCGGTTGTCGGCGAGGACATGGCCGATGTCACGGTCGGCAATCTGGCTGCGACCGCCGGAACTCCCGAGCAGATCGCAGAGCGTCTGGCCCAGTTCCGCAGGCTAGGTCTGGGCTATGCGATATGCAATTTCCCGGAAGCGGCGTATGACCGTTCTGGGATAGACCTGTTCGTGCGCGAAATAGTTGCCGACGTGCGTCATTGAGTTAATTAGACGCTCTGTCTATTACGGATTCATCGCCGGAGAATCTCGCTTGAACGAATGCTCTGGTGATTCGAATTAATCCGATAGTACTTTGCGCGTGAATCGTTTTACGCCTGCTATCGGACAGGGTGTTCACGCTCATGAGAGTTCTACGGTTCTTGGTTGTCGTGTCCGTCCTAGTGGCCATCGGGATAACATTTCCATCTGTCTCGCAAGCAGATACGGCCATCGAAGCAGAATCGATGTCCTATACCGGCGGCGGCGGAGGGGCCTGGGCGGACGGTAGTGCGTCCGGTGGCACCCTCCTGGGCCTATACGGTCAGAATGCTATTGCCACAAACACGGTGTGGCTCCAAACTTCGTCGAGAATAGTTATTCGGGCGCGTGGGCAGCAATGTCTGGGCGCGCCGGTTATGCGCATCAGTGTCGACAATGTCGAGGTGGGCAATTTCACCGTATCGGCAAATGGCCTGACAGATTACACGGTGGATTTGTCCATCGCCGAAGGGGCGCATTCCATCACCATTACGAACAGCGCGGCGTACAGCACGTTCTTCTGCGGGCGAATGTTGGTGCTGGACAAGGTGACGGTGGTGTGGACCGCGCCCACCACCACGCCGACAACCACCACGGCGACGCCCTCGGACTGCGCCGTGAATGAGTACCAGGCCAGCTACTACAACAACACCGCGTTGAGCGGTGACCCGGTGGTGCGACAGTGCGAGACATCGGTAGGTGGCTACTTCCGAAGTGCCGCACCGGTATCCGGTGTCAACACGTCGAACTGGGGTGCCCAATATGTCGGAACGATCCACTTTCCGGTCAGTGGCAACTATGTGTTCAGTGCCGACACCGGGAACATGGCGGTGCGGGCGTGGCTTGACGGACAACTGATGATCGACAAGGGGGCAGTGAGCTGGGGCCGAAATCTAGCCGCCAAGAACGTCACTGCGGGTGATCATGCGGTTCAGGTTGCCTTCTGGAAGTCGTCCGGCGATTCCTTCGAGTTCTTCTCGGTCTCGCAAATGGGGCCGGGACCGGCCAGCACCAACGGCAACTACTTCTCGGCAGACTCCTTCTGGAACACACCGATCCCCGCCGACGCCCAGATCGACTCTCGGTCCGACGGTTGGGTGGCGATGCTGGGAAACCAGAATGGCATCTCGCTGAACAGCAGCATGTGGACGCAACCCATCTACGTCGCGCCACCGGGCACCCCTACCCGCGCCATCCGGATCACGAACTCGAACAAGAACCTGACGGTTCCGTACCTGCCGTCCTATAGGGCGAGTCCCGACGGTGACAGCGCGCTGATCATTGTGGATCAGGCGAGGGGGTGTGCCTACGAGCTGGAGATGTTCAACAATTCCTCCTCGGCGGTGGCCTCCGCCTCCTATCACGCGTACACGGGCACCGGCGGACACACGTCGGGGCCGGCGCATGCGGGCGGCGAGCTGTCCTGGCTGGCCGGGCTCATCAGATCGTCCGAGGTGAACGCGGGCGGCATCAACCACGCGCTGCGCTATGCGCTGCCCATCGGTTCACCCCGATTCGCCTATCCGGGCACCCGTTCCGACGGCACCACACCCGGCGGCATTCCGCAGGGGACCAGGATGCGGCTCGACCCGTCTCTGAATCTGGACCAGTTCGCCCTGACTCCGTTTCAGCGGATGGTGGCCGTGGCCTTGCAGAACTACGGGGGCTACAACGCCGATACCGCAGGGGTGCTCGCCGTCGCCACCGAGAACACCATGGCCTCGGCGCCTTTCAACCTGCCGCTTTCGGGGCTGCCGCAGGCCCTCGTCCAGCATCTGCAGTTCCTCAAACCCACTGTGGCGTCTACTGACATCCGGTTGGACGAGCAGGCCGACCAGACCTGTGCGCAACAGCAGTAGGGCCCGTTGTTTACAACCCAACCGATACCGTAAGTTACGGGAATGCCTTCGCTTGATGCAGTCGATGAAGCCTTCCTGTCCAGCGCTCCTGTGCGAGCCAGTCACACCATCTCGGTACCGGTGTCCGCCGACACCGTGTGGCGTGAGCTGACCAACGACACCACATTGCGGTGGTTGGCGCCGGGTATCAGGGTCGTGTGGGGTAGCCCCCGAACCGGGGTCGGAGCGGTCCGCAAGATCGGGCCCGCCGTGGGACCCAAGGTGAACGAGCACTACTTCCTCTGGGAGGAAGGACGGCGGAAGGCTTTCTACGTGACGAGCTTGCCGGTGCCTGCGCCCGGCTTGTGTGCCTTCGCTGAGGACTACGTGGTGACGCCGACGGATCGCGGTGCCGACTTCACCTGGGCATGGGCCATCGACGGCACGGGACCGATTCGTAATGCCACTCCCGCGGTGAACGCCATCGTCGGATTCTCGATGAAGCGCACTCAGCGGTACTTCGAGAAGATTGCCGCCGCCGGAAGGTAAGAGTTCGCCCGTACAGTGAATCCGTGCGTGCGTTCGTTCTGCTTGCGGTGTTCCTGGTGGTGGCGGCGTGTGCGCCTGCCCGGAATGAGACGGACGCGGCGGCCCAGAACCCTTGCGATGTAGGCCAATACTGGACGCGGTACTACAACAACACCGATCATTCGGGCAGCGCGGTGCTCGCTCGATGCGAGTACTCGGTCGGCGGGAACTTCACGGGATCTCCAGCACTGGGCGTACAGGCCGACGGATTCTCGGCCGATGCCACCGGCTCGCTGCGATTCCCGGTGACGGGCCAGTATCAGATCGCCTCGATGAGCGGTGGTGTCGTCGCGCGTGTATGGCTGGACGGCGAGCTGATCTTCGATCATGCCGATACCCGTGACTGGGGGACCGATCTCGCCACACGCATCGTAGAGGCCGGTGTGCATGCGGTCCGCGTCAGCTATGCCGGTGCCAGCGGGCCCGCGGTGCAAGAGTTCTCGGTGTCTCAAGTCGCGCTTGGTCCGGCTTCGGTCAACGGCAACTACTTCGCGGCGAATTCATTCCTGAATCAGCCCCTCCCGCCCAATCCCGCGGTCGACCCGCGCTCGCCGAATTGGGTTGCCGCGCTGATGCATCACCCGGATGTCAAGGCAATCGACGTCAACGAGGACATCTGGACCACCGCCGTGTACCACGCGCCCGCGGGCACCCCGACCCGGACCGTCGCCGTCCGTAACAGCGGGAAGTCGATCGATGTCCCCTACCTGCCGCATTATCTGCCCACCCAGGACGCCGACGCCCATATCGCGATCATCGACGACACCACCGGGTGTGAATACGAATTCCAGTCCTTCAAGCCGGATGCGATGTCGGCCATCGCCCAGGCCACCTACCGGGTGAACACCGGATCGGGCGGACACGTCAGTGGGCCCGCGCATTCGGGCGGCGAGCTGTCCTACCTGGCCGGGCTGATCACGCCGGAGGATGTGCAAGCCGGAGTGATTGATCACGCGCTGCGATTCGCCATCCCGATCAACGCGCCCACCTACGTGTACCCGGGTACCCGGTCGGACGGCACGGTCCTCGATGGGGTGCCGGAGGGGATCAGAATTCAGCTCGATCCGACCCTGGATTTGCGAACACTGAACCTGAGCCCCTTCCAGCAGATGGTGGCGACCGCGCTGCAGAAGTATGGCGCGTTCGACGCCGATGTCGCCAAGACCTTCTCGCTGACGGCGCGCAGCGTGACCGACGGCACCCGGTACCCGACCCGGGTCGACGATCTGCCGCGCGAGTTGATCGGGCATCTTCGTTTCCTCACGCCGTCGACCAGCTCCACGGATATCCAGCTGGACACCGCTGCGGACCAGGGCTGCCGACAGCAGCACTAGTCTGGTAACGCTGATACCCTTCTTTCGGTGTCGCGACGCTCTGTGGCTGCTTATGGCTCTTTTCTGGCCACGAGAAAATTCGGGGCGCTGGATGGCCTGCGGGCGCTGAGCGTCCTGGCGGTGATCTGGCACCACACATCAGGGACGCCCGGTCCGAGGATCTCGCACAGCGGATTCATGGGCGTGGACCTCTTCTTCGCGATCAGTGGCTTTCTCATCACCACACTGCTGATGCGTGAACGTGGTCGCACAGCGGACATCTCGCTGCGAAACTTCTATGCGCGCAGGGCGTTGCGAATCTTCCCGCTGTACTACGCGGTGCTGGCCCTGTATGTCCTGCTGGTGTTCGCCACCGAACGCGGTACGCCGAAGGGCGAGCAATTCTTCCGGAACCTGCCCGCATTCCTGACCTACACCGTCAACTGGTTCGTCGACCTATCCGCCGGTACCTCGGTGCCGTTCTACTTTTCGTGGTCGCTGTCCACCGAGGAACAGTTCTATCTGTTGTGGCCGCCCCTATTGGTCGGCGCGCTGCTCTTGGGCAAGGGAAGAATCGGGCCCTCGCTCGCAGTGCTGTTCGTCCTGGTCGTGGTATCGGTCGGTGCGGGCGTGTTCCTGGATACCCGGGTGCTGCCCTGGCGCATTCTCGCGAGCCTGTCCTTGCCCATCCTGCTCGGCGCCGCCTCCGCGATCGTAGTGAACACGCGTCGCGGCTACGCAGGAGTCTCCGCGGTGCTGGGGTGGTGGTGGTCCGCCCCGGCCGTGTTCGCGGTGATGATCGGCGCGCTGTGGTTCGGTGCGCCGCCTTGGTCGATACAGGTCATCATGGTAACCGCGGTCACCGCCGTGACCATCCGCGAGGACACCCTGATGCACCCTGTGCTGACCTGGCGGCCGCTGGCATTCATCGGCGTCATCAGTTACGGGATCTACCTGATGCACATGTTGTGCGCCAACGTCGTTCGCCGCGTGGTACACGAGGAGCAGGGGTTGACGCTGTGCGCCGGGACAACGATTCTCGTCATCGCAGTTGCCTATGTGAGCTTCCGGTACTTCGAGACACCCCTGCTACGTATCAAGCGCCGCTTCGAATCACCTGCGGAGCGTTCCGGTGACGAACTGTCCCGGACCGCTAACCAATCGCCGGTCCGAGCAGGTCGTCGGCATCGGTGATCCGGTAGCCGTAACCCTGCTCGGCAAGGAATCGCTGCCGGTGGGCGGCGTATTCGGCATCGAGGGTGTCGCGCGACACCACCGAATAGAAATAGGCCTGTCCGCCGTCTGCCTTCGGCCGTAGCAACCGCCCAAGTCGCTGCGCTTCCTCTTGACGTGAGCCAAACGTACCCGAAACCTGAACCGCTACAGCTGCTTCCGGCAGGTCGATGGAGAAGTTGGCCACCTTGGAGACCACCAGGGTGGCGATCTCCCCGCGACGGAAAGCGTCGAAGAGCGCTTCGCGTTCGGCGTTCTTGGTGGAGCCCTGGATCACCGGGGCGCCGAGCTCGGCGCCCAGTTCGTCGAGCTGATCGAGGTAGGCGCCGATCACCAGCGAGGGAACTCCCGGATGGCGGGCCAGGATCGACTTCACCACGTTGATCTTCGTATGGGCTGTCGAGCACAGTTTGTAGCGCTCGTCGGCCTCGGCCGTCGCGTAGATCATTCGCTCGTTCTCGGTAAGGGTGACCCGCACCTCGATGCACTCGGCGGGGGCAATCCAGCCTTGTGCCTCAATGTCTTTCCACGGTGCGTCATAACGTTTGGGCCCGATGAGGCTGAACACGTCGCCCTCGCGGCCGTCCTCCCGTATGAGGGTGGCGGTCAGCCCCAGGCGGCGGCGCGACTGCAGGTCCGCCGTCATCCGGAACACCGGAGCGGGCAGCAGATGCACCTCGTCGTACACGATCAGGCCCCAGTCCCGGCTGTCGAACAGCTCCAGGTGGCGGTATTCGCCCTTGGTGCGCCGGGTGATCACCTGATAGGTCGCGATGGTGACCGGCCGAATCTCCTTGCGTTCACCGGAGTATTCGCCAATCTCCTCTTCGGTCAACGAGGTCCGCGCGATCAGCTCCCGTTTCCACTGCCGACCGGCGACGGTGTTGGTCACCAGGATCAGGGTGGTCGCCTGGGCCTTGGCCATCGCCGCGGCACCCACCAGCGTCTTACCGGCACCACAGGGCAGGACCACCACGCCGGAACCGCCCGCCCAGAACGAGTCGGCTGCCATCTGCTGATAGTCCCGAAGCTCCCAACCATCCTGAGCCAGGCTGATCGGGTGAGCTTCACCGTCGACGTAACCGGCGAGATCCTCTGCCGGCCAGCCGATTTTAAGCAGCAACTGCTTGACGCGGCCACGCTCGCTGGGGTGCACCTGCACGGTGTCGTCATCGATGCGGGTGCCGAACATGGGGGCGAGCTTCTTATGCCGCAGTACCTCTTCGAGGACGGCGCGATCCAGGCTCAGCAACGTCAGACCATGCGCCGGATGTTTGACGAGCTGCAGACGTCCGTAGCGGGCCATGGTGTCGACGATGTCCACCAACAGCGGTTGCGGTACCGCGTACCGGGAGAAGGTGACCAGGGCGTCGACAACCTGCTCGGCGTCATGCCCGGCGGCGCGGGCGTTCCACAGCGCCAGTGGCGTGATGCGGTAGGTGTGCACGTGCTCGGGGGCGCGTTCGAGCTCGGCGAAGGGGGCGATCGCCTGGCGTGCCGCATCTGCCTGGTCGTGGTCGACCTCCAGCAGCACGGTCTTATCGGATTGGACGATCAGCGGTCCATCGGTCATTCGGTCCAGGATAGTGATGCCCGGAGACATTGGCGGGTGCTGTACGCCCTGCTAGATTGCTGCGGTGACGACACCACAAGACCGCAGCACCCTGGCCGAGATTTGGCAGCGCCGGTTCGCGTTCTACGACCAGTACGCTGCGGCGCCGACGAAAGAAGAGGCGAATGCCATCTTCCGGTCGGGATCGTTCTGGACACGTATCCGCTTGACCAGTAATTTCCTGGCCTTTTTCTTTGGCCCGATCTACTTCTTCGTCAAGGGGATGTGGCGCAAGGGCCTCGTGTTGCTGGGGATCACGGTGAGTGTCAGCGTCGCGTTGGGGGTCCTGGGGGCCTCCGACAGTGTGACGCGCGCCTTCTCCTTTGGTTTTGCTGCGCTGTTCATGGGAATCGCCAACCAGGCCTACTACCTGCACTGGGTACGCAAGAGTGAGTCCTGGAATCCTTTCGAGGGTGTCCGCTGAGGGGTTAACCAGCCGTCACGGTCAGGACGGCGGGGAAACCGCGGTGATGCGGTGAATCGCGAAGTCGCGGATTCGCCCGGCGGCGGTATCGAATGCCGACAGCTGCCCACCGCGCACGCTGATCGGATTGACCACACGCGATGACGCCACCCCGGCCGGGTCTACGTACCCGATCAACACACTGGTTTGAGCCTTGGCGGACTGTTGCAACAAGGCCACCGCATGCGACGGCTCGATGCGAACGCCGTCGTGATCGCCCGCCGCCCGTAATGCCTTGACCACCGCGGCAGCCGCGGGCTCGCTGAGCACCGGTGGCGTCCAACCCATCCGGTGCGGCTGCGGTGTCACCCGGGCGCGGTGCGCTCGCAGCGCCACGATCGTTCCGGTGGCATCCTCGGCGGCGGGGGCGAAGCCCGCCGAGCGCAACCTGGCCACCAACTCGGCCAACGGAGCCAAGGACACCGCGACCGTCGGGGCCAACAGTCGCAGCCCCAGATCGTCGGCCACGGCCGATGCCATCACCTGCGTCAGCAGGGCCACGTCATCGCAGCGCAGGAACGAGCTGGCCACCCCGGCCCGAAGCTGTCCATGCCGTCGCGCGACGTCGTCGATGAGATACGTCAGCGATTGGGGGACAGGGGTTTTGGAGCGTGAACCGAAGAAACTGTGTAACGATGTCGCCGACCGCCCCGAGTCCAGCGCGCGGCGGATGCTCGCCTCGCTGACCCGAAAGACGCTGGCCGCCCCCGCCGATTCGAGGTCCGCCACCGCCGTCAGCTCCAGTTCCACCTCGCGTGTCAGCGGTCCCGGTGCGACGACCGTGAGGTCGGCCTGCACCAGGAAGTGATCGATGGGCGTGGGCAGCGCCTTGTCCATCGCGGCCAGCGTCGCGGCCTCATCGCCGGCACTGTCCAAGAAGGTGCGCACGTGCGTCGTCAAAGCGCCGCGCCCGATCACTCCCATTGTCGTCGCCTCGAACAAAAGGGCCGTTACCGGTTCCACGCCCAGCCGGCCGCCCCAACGTGGTCGGCGCCACCGCATCACCCGCGACATTTCCTCGGCCCGCAATCCTTGCCCGGGCTCCAGCTCGCCGAGGATCTGCAGCAGTAGCTTGCGATCATGCGGCGCTGCCGTCGAGCGCAGCGAATCAGAAAGCGCCGCAATGGGTTTATCCTCGCTGGTGCGCTTACCTATCAGATCCGGCCGCGCCGCCAGCATCAGCCAGGCCGACATGAGCCGTAACCAGCGCGTTGCGGTGGGCAGCTCGGCGAAACGGTCGGCCTGTACGGTCGGCGCCCAATGCCAGCCCTCTGCATCGGTCTCGATATCGGGGTCACCGACCGCGATCAGCTCCGCGGCCGCCAGCACCTCCAGCAGTAGTCCCATCCGGCTGTCGTCGATGCCCGTCGCCTTCGCGAGCCGTTTGACCTCGCGCACTCCCAAACCGCCGCTGCGCAGCTGCGGTGCCGGGTTGACCCCGAGCTCGTCGAGCAGCAGGCCAACCTCGCGCAGGAGATCGAGGGCGGCACCGGCGGCAGCGGCGTCGGCTTCGGCCTGGGTCGCCGTCGTGATGTCCACGACGGGGGGCTGCAGCCGGTCTGGCTCCTCACCGCGGAGCAGCTGTGCCGCGAATCTCGGCAACAGCACCGTCTCGTCGTCGATGCGCTGCAGCAGCCCGGCGGCCAGTAGCCGCTGCACCGGGCGATCCGGTGGCGCGTCGGGTGCGGCATCCCGGGTGCGGCCGATCGGGGATCCCGCGATGAGCGCCCGCAGCAGCTCCATCCCGCGTTCATCGGTCGCCTCCAGGGCGGCGCGCGCAGCGTCGTAGGAGGCCGGGGTCTGCTCGCTGATCACCTGACCAACCACCCAGGGCAGACCCAACCGCGTTTCTCCCGCCAGGTGCAGTTCGCGATCCCCCCACACCAGCGCCAGCTCGCGCAGCCGGTCCAGGGTGGCGCGCACCTGCAGTTCAGTGGCGCGACCGTCGACCTGGGTGAGCACCTCGGAGAGCGGAACACCCGTGATGTCCGCACGTGCCACTAGCAGCGCGTCCAGGACTGCCAGGGTCAAAAAGTCCAGGCTGTCGGTCGCTGCGCGCACCGATTGGCGTGAGAGTGCCCGGCCCGCCAGCGCGGCCAGCGAACCCGGGGGTGGCGAGGCCAAATCGGGTCGCAACTGGACCAGCCGCACCAACTGTTCGTCTGGCAGCTGGCGCAACCAGGTAGCCAACGCCGCATCCTCACTCATCGGTCACCAGCGTAGAGGCGGGTTGGGTTCGCCGTCGGCCCCCCGGCCTGCCACAATGGCTTTGTGGCTGAGAAAGAGCAATACGTCGACAACGGCTGGCCCGCACACGTGGACGGTGAGCACGCGGTCTCCGAACTCGCGGCCGACCGCACCGGAGCGCTGTCACCCTTCGGCGACATCGAGTTCCCGGTGGAGTCCGTGCCCTACGTGCACCCCGTCACCGTCATCAACAAGTAACGGTGTCCGACGGTCTTCGCGACAGCGAGGGGTCCCTACCCGACCGTCTCTCCCACATCGACGAGCACGGGTCCGCGCACATGGTCGACGTGTCGGCCAAGCAGGCCACCGCACGCGAGGCGGTCGCGGCTGGACGCTTCGTCACCACCCCGGACGTCCTGAAGTTATTGGCTGACGGCACGCTCCCGAAGGGCGACGCCATCGCCACCGCTCGTCTGGCTGCCATCATGGCCGCCAAGCGCACCAGCGAGCTCATCCCGCTGTGTCATCAGATACCGCTCACGGGCATCGACGTCGACTTCCAGATCGACGCGGCCAACGGATCCATACAGATCACCGCCACCGCGCGCACCAAGGACCGGACCGGGGTGGAGATGGAAGCGCTGACCGCGGTGACGGTCGCCGGACTGACACTGCACGACATGGTCAAGGCGGTCGACCCGGCATCGCGCATCGACGATGTCCGGGTACTGCGCAAAGAAGGCGGCAAGACCGGAACATGGACCCGACCCTGAGATCTGCGCGGGTGATCGTGGCCTCGACCCGGGCAGCCACCGGTCAATACCCCGACAAGACGGGGCCTGTGATCGCCGAATGGCTTGGTGCGCAAGACTTTCGTGTTGAAACGCCGACTGTCGTGCCGGACGGCGACGCGGTGGGGGAGGCCATTCGTTCGGCGTTGGCCGATCGGGTTTCACTCATCATCACCACCGGTGGTACCGGGCTGTCGCCCACGGACGTCACTCCCGAACAGACCGCCGCGCTGCTGGACCATCAGATACCCGGCCTGGCCGACGCGATCAGACGCTCGGGACTGCCGACCGTACCCACCAGCATTCTTTCCCGCGGCGTGTGCGGTGTCGCCGGCCGTACGTTGGTGGTCAACCTGCCCGGCTCCACCGGCGGGGTGCGCGACGGGCTTGCGGTACTCGAGAGCGTGCTGGGCCATGCACTCGACCAGATAGCCGGGGGTGATCACGTATGAGCGCTAGCGTCACTCGAGCCCTATTGACCGGAGAACGCATCTCACTGATCGAGCACGAGCAACTCGTCGATCACGAATCAGCAGGGGCTACAGTCGGATTCGTCGGCAACGTGCGCGACCACGACGCGGGTAAGACCGTGCTGCGGCTGGAGTACTCGGCGCATCCGTCGGCTCAGCAGGTGCTGACCGATGTGGTGGACCGCATTGCCGCGGAGGCCGAGGGAGTGCGCGCGGTGGCGGTGAGCCACCGCATCGGGGCACTGACGGTCGGCGAGGCAGCCTTTGTGGTGGCGGTGAGCGCCGACCATCGTCGTCAGGCATTCACCGTCTGTCAGCGCCTCGTCGACGATGTGAAGGCTGCGCTGCCGGTATGGAAGCACCAGTTCTTCGCCGACGGTAGTGACGAGTGGGTGGGGTCGGCCTGAAAAATCCGGCCACCGATTGGGGTCTGGTACCTAAAAACCCAGATCAGGGCATTGACGGTCCAGTGGGTGCAGTAACTTCCTTGGTTCATGAGCACTCCAGTGCAACCGAGACACCGCGATACGGCTCCCGCACCCCAGATTTTCCCGCATCCCGGTAAACGTCCGGCGCGGCCCGACGACGATCCCTTCCATCTCCCACCTGACGGCTTCTGGGACACGGAGCCCGGAACAGTTCTGCGTGCCCGCCCGGCGGACGTCGGATTCCTGGGGCTGTTACGCCAGCGAGTGACGGCCTGGCAGTTGCTGTTTCGCACCACCGATCCGCATGGCGCGCCTGAAGTCTCGGTTACCACGGTGCTGGTGCCGGCGACTCATGACCCGCGCTCTCCGCGCCTGTTGGCGTATCAGTGTGCGATCAACTCCAGTCAGCGATCCTGCTTTCCCTCCTATTGCCTGCTACAGGGTGCACGGGGGCCCTTTGCCAACCCACAGATCGAATTGCTGCTGATGGCCGCCGGGTTGCGGCAGGGGTGGATCGTGAGCGTCGCGGATCACGGTGGACAGCCGGGCCGTTATGTGGTCGCGCGTCAACCCGGCTACCACGTACTGGACGGTTTGCGGGCCACGCAACAGTTCGCTGAGCTGCGGCTTCCGTCCGACACGCCTATCGGGTTATGGGGATATTCCGGTGGGGGGCTTGCCAGTTCATGGGCGGCGGAGATGGCACCTGGCTATGCTCCCGAGCTCAACATCGTCGCGGCGGCGTTGGGCTCACCGGCCTCGGACCCCGGCAAGATCTTGGAGCGGGCCGACGGAGGATTGTTCGCCGGGCTGGGACTTGCGGCCATTTCTGCCTTGCGTGGAAGCTATCCGGCACTGGATTCTGTTTTGACGCAACATCTTACGTCCAAGGGCGAGAAGATCATGACGACAGTGCGGGGACTTTCGACCGGACAGGCCGTCGGACGGTATGTGATGCGTAACCTCGACCGCTATGTCGACCTGCCCATCGCCGATCTCATGGCGCTGCCCGATGTCGCCGCCATGAGCGAAGATCTGCGTCTGGGCAAGGCGGCGCCAACCTGCCCGGTGTACATCTACACCGCGGTGCGCGATCAGCTCGTCGGTATCGACGAGGTGGATCGCCAGGCCGATTTCTATGCCACGCATGGCACCAACGTCACCTACCGGCGCGACCGACTCAGCGAGCATGTATCACTGGCTCTCCTGGGCGCACCTGCCGCCCTGCGCTGGCTGGCGCAACGCTTGGAAGGCATGGAGCCCGAATCTGGCACGCGCACTGTGGGATCCATGCTCGCTTCGATACCCGCGCTATGGACCATCTCGGTGATGTCCGCGGCCGCGGCCCGCGTACTTGCGGGCCGCCAACTGTAGCCCTACGCCCGTTCTGCGATCACCGTGTACACGGGGACGTACAGCAGCGGATCGTCGACATCTTGTTCCAGCCGGTCGAGTACTTTGGGGTCTCCACGGTAGGTTCCGCGAATCGCGTTGAGGAACTCGGCCTTTGGTGCCGCCATCGTGGTCGGGTTCAGCTGCAGCACCGTCCACCCATTGGCGGTCAGCGTCTGTTCGATCTGCTCCGCCCGCAGTGCGTTCTGGAACGGTGTCGGCACGCCATGCACTCCACCGTGCGCGAAACACCATATGTACCAGCGTGCTCCGGGGCGCGTGGCGCGGTGCAGGGCACTCGCGTACTTCGCGTTTCCCTCATTGTCGAAGCAGTGATAGACGCCGCTGTCGATCACGGTGTCGAACCTCGACTCCCAGCCGTCGAGTTCGGTCGCATCGGCAACGTGGAAGTCGATGGTGACGCCGGCCGCGGCCGCCCGGCCCTTGGCTTGTTCGATTGCCGAGGGCGCGAAGTCCAGTCCGGTGACGTTAAATCCCTGTTGGGCAAGGTAAATAGCGTTATCGCCGAGCCCGCAGCCGATATCCAGGACGTCGCCGCGGACCGCGCCGAGTAGAGCCAGCTCTTTGATGCGAGGTTTGGCGTCCTTGGAGTCCCACGGGACGATGGGCCCGCCGTCCTTGATGCTCTCTCGGTACAGATCCTCAAATGTGTTCTGGGTGGGTGCGGTCATGACATTTAGCCTCTTTCTGCGACGATACTGAAAAACGGCATGTGGATGATGTCGTCATCCAGCTGTTGGAGACGCTCGAAGGTCTTCTGTGCTTGTTCTGCCACGCCCGGGCGCTGATAGCGCTCGCGCATATCGGCGGGCATCTGCTCGGGATCGACGCCGGCCAGCGCGGCACCAACGAATGCCGCTCGTGATCCGAGATAGGTTGTCCGGCCGAAGTATTGGATGTTCCAGTGGGAGTCTGACAGTACGTTCTTGATCTCTTCGGGGTCTTGCACGCCGAAGGGCATCGCGATGCCGTTTACGGTGCCGTCGCCAAAGCAGGCGACGAACCAGCGGGCACCCGGCCGAGTGGCCCGGTGCAGTGCGCTCGCGTACCGCTGATGACCTTCGTGGTCGAAACAGTGGTACACGGCGCTGTCGATCACGGTGTCGAACCGCCCGTCCCAGCCGTCGAGCTTTGTCGCATCCGCCACCTGTAAATCGACGGTCACACCCGCGGCGGCGGCCCGTTGTTTCGCCTGCTCGATGGCAGAGGGGGAGAAGTCCAGGCCGGTGACCGATAGGCCTTGCTGAGTGAGATAGATGGAGTTCTCGCCGAGACCGCAGCCGATATCCAAGATCTCTCCGCGCAACGCGCCATACGCGGCGAGTTCTTTGATCCGCGGTTGCGCATCCCTGATATCCCAGGGCACGCCCGCGGCGGGGGCGCCCTCGAACATGGGTTTGCCGTTGTAGACCGCTTCGAATGTCTCTTGACTGGGAACGTCCGGGGGAGTGGTCGGTGCCGTCATGCCCACCAAGGTACGCCTCGAAGCTGGGGCGTCAACCCTCTTGACACTGGGCCTACACTTCGCACCGAAAGGGTTACCCCGCAACGACAATCGCCCCGGCCGCGAGGGCCGGGGCGATTGTCTGGTGTATGAGTTAGCGCTGGGCCAGAGCCAGGATTGCGTCGCTGGCCTTGACATCCTGCGTCTGCATGGCGAAGACGATGTCCTTGAGGTAGGACACGCCGCGACCATCGCCGGGCGCGACGTCCGTGGTGCCGGGGGGCAGGTTGTTCGGGTCGGGCAGATGCCGGACGACACCGGCGACCGCTTCGGGGCTGGTCGGCACGCCGTTGGAGGCCACCGGGCCGGCATCGAACGCGGCCTTGCCGGCGGCGAAGCCGATGTCCGCGGCATCCGGGACTCCGGCGGGAAGCGGGATCTCGGGAGCGGCAGCCGGTGCGGGCTCGGGGGCCGGTGCGGGCTCGGCGGGCGCCGGGCCGGACTGGAACTCGTACGGCAGGACCTGGTCCTCGGCGGCGGGGGCTTCGGGAGCCGGTGCCTCTTCCGGGGCGGGAGCCTCATCGACGACAGGTGCTTCGGGTGCCGGGGCGGCGATGGCTTCGGGTGCCTCAGGAGCCTCGGGCTCGGGGGCCGGTGCGGGCTCGGCGGGCGCCGGGCCGGACTGGAAGTCGACGTCCTGGGCCTCGGGGGCAGGCGCTTCTTCGGGGGCCGGGGCCTCTTCCACGACGGGTGCCTCGGGGGCCTCGGCGACGAACTGCTCATCAGCCTCGGGGGCCGGAGCGGGCTCGGGTGCTGGGGCAGGCTCGGCAGCGGCCTGCTCCTCGTGGTGAGCGGCAGGGGTGATGTTCGCTGCGGGAGCGGTCCGGGGGGTAGCGCCGGACAGGCCACGACCGCAGACCGGCCAGGCTCCACGGCCCTGACCCGCGAGCACCTTCTCGGCGATCGCGATCTGCTGCTCCTTGGTGGCCAAGTGAGCGGACGGGGCGTACTGGCCGCCACCGCTGTTGATCCAGGTGCTGGGCGAGAACTGCAGTCCGCCCTGGTACCCGTTACCGGTGTTGATGGCCCAGTTATTGCCAGATTCGCAACGCGCGACCTGGTCCCACTCGCCATCGGTGGCTGCATTGGCCGTTGCGGCCATCATCAGACCGCCACCGACAAGGCCTGCACCTGCTACCGCGACCTTGGCCGCTTTAGCGCCCGCCTTGGTGGGCTTACTGTGCCGTCCACTCATATGTCCGTCGTATTCCTCTCTGTGACGCACCTGCGAAGTGAGCTGTCGGGTTCGAGCGAGAGGTCGCCCGGCCCGGTTTCCCGGGCTTCACCCCAAGAACCATGAAGGTTCATGCTGGAGATCAAGATCTCCGGCGGTTGGGTTCCCCGCCTCCGTCCCTTGAATTACCGACGAGGTGCCACACCCGAGGGACGGAGCTCGGTGCGCGGGTATGGACTCCGGATGACGGTACGTGTCGATCCGCGTCTCGTCATGTTGGACATTTCACGGTGTTTCGTCCACGGCGGGGTGGGTTTATTCCCGTCGCCGGTGAGGTCTGCGCAGGTTATTGCGTAGCTCCACCGCCCCGTATCCACGCCGTGACCGTACTGTGACCTTGGGATGTGTGTCGTAGATCACGAAATTGTCTAGGCATCTCTATATGCAACTCTCAGAGATGCCTTAGAGCTTCCTTAGGAAATTGGCGGGCCAGCGCTCTTCTATCCGCCAGCGAACGGAGGCAGAACGTCCACGACAGACCCTGATTCCGGCCGGTGGGAGCGGTCGCGGACAGCCACGCCGTCATGAAGGAAGGAACAACGCGCCAATACGCGTTCCAGTTCCGGCCCCTTTGCGCCCAGCTGGCGCGTCAGATCGTCGAAAGAAGCGCCCGCGGGGAGCTCCACGGTCTCCTCGTCGATGCCTGCGGCGTTCGCGGCAGCGGCGAAGTATCGGACCCGGATGCTCACCTAACCGCCGATCGCGCTCATGGGACGGTCAGGCTGCAGGAACGACGGGTCATTGATCCCGTGGCCCGGCTTCTTTCCCCACATGGCGGCCTGCCAGGCCGAGGCCACCACAGTGTCGTCGGCGCCCGAGCGGAGCAGCCCGCGCAGATCCGTTTCGGTGGTGGCGAACAGGCAATTGCGTACCTGACCGTCGGCCGTGAGCCTGGTGCGGTCGCAGTCCCCGCAGAACGGTCTCGACACCGATGCGATGATCCCGACCGTGGCGGGGCCACCGTTGACCAGCCAGCGTTGTGCTGGGGCGCTGCCACGGGGCGCCGGATCCGCGCTCAACGTGAATTCCCGACTCAGGGCCGCGTGGACCTCGTCGGCGGTCACCATGTGAGCGCGGCTCCAGTGATGCCCGGCATCCAATGGCATCTGTTCAATAATCCGCAGCTCGAATCCGCGCTCCAGGCTGAACCGCAGCAGTTCGACCGAGTCCTCCTTGTACTGCTCGGGCGTCAGCACCGCATTGATCTTCGTCGGGGTCAGCCCGGCGGCGCTCGCGGCGTCCAGGCCGGCGAGAACGTCGGTCAGCCGGTCTCGGCGGGTGATCGCGGCGAAGCGATCCGCATCCAACGTATCCAGCGACACGTTGATGCGGTCCAGCCCGGCGTCCCGTAGCGCGGCGGCCTTGCGGTCCAGGCCGATGCCGTTGGTGGTCAGCGCGATATCCGGACGTGGTGACAGCGCGGCCACCGCGGTGATGATTCGCTCCAAGTCCTTGTATATCAACGGCTCTCCGCCGGTGAATCGGACGCTACGGATTCCGAGTTCGATCACTGCGATGCCGATCAGCCGGATGTATTCCTCGGCGGTGAGCAGTGCGTCGCTGCGCAGCCAGTCCAATCCCTCTGCCGGCATGCAATACGTGCAGCGCAGATTGCACCGGTCGGTCAAGGACACCCGCAAGTCGGTCGCGATGCGGCCGAACGAATCGATTAACGGGGTCATAAGTCCAGCGTAGCGACCACTTGCGTGCGCCGAGTAGGATGACCAGTCACCGCGTCCTATTTGGGGCGCGTTAATCATGTGAGGTGAGTGCAGTGCCAACCGGCAAGGTCAAGTGGTACGACGCCGAGAAGGGCTTCGGCTTCCTGTCGCAGGAGGACGGCGAGGACGTGTACGTCCGGTCCTCTGCGCTGCCTGCTGGCGTTGAGGGGCTCAAGGCCGGTCAGAAGGTCGAGTTCGGCATGGCCGCGGGCCGCCGGGGGCCGCAGGCGCTGAGCCTCAAGTTGATTGACGCGCCGCCCTCGGTGCAGAAGACGCGCCGCGAGAGCAGCGGGCCGGTGAACCACAAGCACACCACCGATGAGCTGCACGGCATGATCGAGGACATGATCACCCTGCTGGAGGGCACGGTGCAGACCGAGCTGCGCAAGGGGCGCTACCCGGATCGCAAGATCGCTCGCAAGGTCTCCGAGGTTGTGCGCGCCGTCGCCGCTGAGCTGGACGCCTGACCTGACACCCCCTCGCGCCGAGGATGTGATCGCGGCCCTCGATGCCGTCGGCGACCCCGGCCGGGCCCAGAAATCGGCACGGTTCTTCAAGACAGGGCCGGGTCAGTACGGCGAGGGCGACGTCTTTGTCGGTGTGTCGGTACCCGAGCAGCGTGCGCTGGCGCGGCAATTCCGTGGCATCGGACGTGATGCGGTGGTGCGGCTGCTGGCCAGTGAGGTGCACGAGCACCGATTGACGGGGTTGATTCTGGCGGTGTGGGAGTTCGCACATGCCGTCGGCGCCGAACGTGACGCGTGGGTGCAGATGTACGTGCAGCAGGTCCGCGGCGGCCGGGTGAACAACTGGGACCTGGTTGATTCCTCGGCTGAGCAGATTCTGGGGGAATGGCTTGTCGGCCAAGACTATTCACTGTTGCTGGGACTGGCGGCAGACGATGACCTCTGGCGTCGGCGGGTGGGCGTCATAGGCACCTTCGCCTTCACCAAACGCGGTGACGCGCAACCCCTTCTCGCGGTGGCGCCGCTGGTGATCGACGACCGGCGTGACCTCATCCAGAAGGCCTACGGCTGGATGCTGCGTGAAGTTGGAAAGCGTTGTGGAGCAGATGTTCTCATCAGTTATCTCGATGCGCACGCGGCGGCCATGGGTCGTACCGCACTCGGTTATGCGACCGAGCATCTTGATGCAGTGTCACGCGCGGAGTATCGAGCTCGGCGCTAGGTCTGCCAGACCGTGGCAACGGACCAGATTGCATGGGTGACCTCCAGCAGGTCACCGGTCTCGGTCTGAACCACCGTCGGGAGCTTTATTTCCAGGCCCAACAGCCGCCGTCCCTCACCGTCGATCGTCGGGATGGTTACGGCGGTCCGATGGTCGCGGTACACGCTTGATTCGGCCCGTTTGTGGTCGATATCGTCCACCGGCGCATAGATCCTGGACAGCATCCATGGCGCCTGGGCGATGCGCCCATCTACCGAAAGCTGCACGGGTTCATGAGCGTTGACGGCCAACTGGACGGTGGGTCCGGGCGGGTCGCACTGATCCAGCTTGTTCTTGTCGCAGTACTGATAGGGCGCGGCATGGATGACGGTGCCGTGGGTGAATGCGCTGATCTCGGGCCGCTCCGCCGGGCCTTCTCTATGTTCGTGCAGCTGCCAGGCGATGAACCCCACCATGGCGGCAGCGGTCAACACCAGGACGGCGGCAAGTGCCGCCAGTTTTGCCTTCACGCGACTACCTTGCCACCCTCTTGTTCGGCCATCACCGGGCGGTTACCGCCCAGGCCCGGAACGAGGGAGGCGCCACGGAAGCTGGCCAGCGTCTGCGCCAGACCGAGGATGAGCACCGCGGATACCACCGTGAACCCCACCCATAGATCGGTGTAGATCATCACGCCGACGGCGCCACCGAGTACCCAGGACAGCTGCAGCAGCGCCTCGGAACGCCCGAAGGCCGACGCCCGGGACTCCTCGGGCAGGTCATCTTGCAGCGAGGCGTCCAGGGACGCCTTCGCGATGGCGCTGACTCCCGATGTCACCAGCGTCGCGAACACCACGACCGCCAGCACCCCGGTGACCGCCGCCGCGAGCGCCACCACCGTGACCGCACCGGCGCACCGCACGACAAGCAGGGCCGGGCGGCCGAGCTTGAGCCGGGCGCTGGTGGCGTTGCCCGCGAAGTTTCCGATGCCGGCGGCGGCGCCGATCATGCCGAGCATCGCGAGCTGTTGAAAGCCGTGCGCGTCATGGGACTTGGCGACGAAGGCCGGGTACAGCGTGAGGAAACCGACCATCACCTTGATGGTGCTGTTGCCCCACAGTGCGGTGATGATGTTGCGGCCCAGTGGCTGGCGGATCTTGTCCTGCTGCTTGTGGGAGCGTCGGAGCAGGATCGTCGGGTGTTCACCGTCGTCGCCGTGGTAGCCGAAGGTGGTGGGCACCTCACCGGCGGTCACCTCGACCCACTTGGGGATGCGCATGGACGACCAGGCGCCCACCGCCGCCGCGGCCATCACGGCGAAAAGCGCTCCGGGCAACTGGAACACCCGGGTGAACGTGAGCTCGAAGGCGCCGGCGATGGCGCCGCCCACGATGGTGCCACCGACCAATCCGAAGGTCGTGAGCCGTGAGTTGACGCGCACCAGGTCGATGGTCGGCGGCAGCACCCGCGGCGTCACGGCGCTTCGCAACACACCAAAGGACTTGGACAGCACCAGCATTGACAATGCGCACGGATACAGCACCCAGGGAGGGAAGCTGCCGGTGGCGCCGTCATAGTTGGCGATCATGATGACGGCCAGCGCGATGCGTAGCCCGAATGAGGCCGCCAATGCCGCCCGCCGCCCGTGTTGCAGGCGATCCAGCGCGGGGCCGATCAACGGGGCGATAACGGCGAACGGTGCGATGGTGATGAGCAGGTACAGCGCCACCTTGCTCTTGGACTCAGCGGTGGCCGCCGCGAAGAAGAGTGTGTTGGCGAGGGCTACCGCCATGGCGGCATCCACCGCGAAGTTGGCCATCACCGGATAGGTGAGCGCGGTCAGACCAGATTTGTCGGCGCCGTCGGCGGTCGCGGCCTTGTGGAACAACCCGTACATCCGGGAGCCCATCTCGCGGCTGCGCATCGCGGCCACCCGGGTGACCGTCAGCTTCGGCGGGATTTCTCGCTCAGGACGGGGACGTCGTCGCGACTCATCCCGGCGTTCCTCGCCCAGCGGCGGCAGGTACCGGTTCGATGAGCCGCTCGCGCGACGCGGATCCCGCTTGGCGCCGCCCGTTGGATAGTTGGCCATACCGGGGTGGGAGTTTGCGTCGCGCGGATCCTGATTTCGGCGACGAGATGGGGAGTCACTACTGCCTTGGCGGTTCCCGAACCGCGCGTAGTCGTCCCGCACGCATCGATTGTCCCTCACGGTGAGAAGATGGTCAGCGATGGACATCACTATCTCCGGCCGCGACGCCCTCTATACCTGTATCGACCAGGCTCGTACGGCCATTGTCGAGTTCAGTGGGGAGACCGTGGGCAAGTACCTCGGGGCCTCCTCCGAGAGCACGGATCTGCACGCGTTGACCCACCGCTTCGAAGCCGATCTGCCGGGATACCGCGGATGGCACTGGGAGGTGGTGATGGCCGCGGCACCCGGTGCCACCGTCGCGACCGTCAGCGAGGTGGTGCTTGTTCCGGGTACCGAGGCGCTGCGCGCGCCGAACTGGGTGCCCTGGGATGAGCGCATCCGCCCAGGTGACCTGGGCCCGGGCGATCTACTCGCCCCGCCGCCCAACGATCCTCGCCTGGTACCCGGATACACCGACAGCGGAGATGCACAGGTAACCGAGACTGCTGGTGAGATCGGGTTGGGGCGTAAGCAGGTGCTGAGCCTGACCGGGCGTGTCGACGCCGCGCAGCGTTGGTTCGACGGCGACTGGGGTCCGGACACCGAGATGGCGCGCGCCACCCGCCGAGTCTGCCGATCCTGCGGTTTCTACCTGCCACTGGCCGGCTCACTGGGTGTCGCCTTCGGGGCGTGCGCCAACTCGATGTCGGCTGACGGCCGCGTCGTGCACATCGAGTACGGCTGCGGCGCTCATTCCGATACGCCGCAGCCACTCAACGCAGCGATGCCGTTGTACGAGCCCTTTGACGACGGCGTCCTGGATCTGGCGGACTAGACGCCTTCTGCGGCCGCTTTGATCCTGGCCAGCGATGTCCGCATGCCCTCCAGCAGTGCCTCGTCGAACACCTCGGTGCCGCCGAGCATCAGATTCTGCAGGTTGGTGGAGATCGCCGAGCGCTTCTCGCCCATCACCCGACGTTCGGTCACTCTGGTGCCACCGGCCGCGGTGGGCTCCAGCTCGTAGCTCCACTCGCTGAGGTTGTCTTTGACGTGCCAGGCCAGCCGCTTGTTGGGCTCGACAGCGGTCAGCACGGCGCGTGTCGGCCATACCTTCCAGCCCTTGCGGTTGTAGTTGACGACATTGGTGCCCGCCTGCACAGGTCCTCGCACGAACATCTTGCGGGTCTGTGGGCTCCACCGCGGCATGTTGTCCAGATCGGCGATCAATCCCCATACCTTCTCTACCGGCGCATCGATCTCGACGGCGGTTTCCAGCAGTGATGCGTTGGGCATGAGATTGCTCCTCTTTCCGGGATATTGCGGGGTTGATGCGGCTACAGGCCGGTTTGTGCGCCGCGTGAGCCGCGCCGCACTGCACGAACTTGTAGCAGGACGATGGTGGTGCCCAGCGCGCCGGTACCCAGCCCGGCAAGCGTTATGGGACGCCAGCTCTCGAGCGCGGGAATGGTGAAGGCAAAGATGTTGGCAATGAGCCACAGCACTGTGCCTGCGACGACAACCGGCCACGGATTGAGCAGTGCGGCCGGGAGCGGGGGCGGTTGGGGCGCGGGGGTGTCCACTAGATGCGCAGCATACGTGGCACGAACTACACCGGGCTAGGTCCCTGTGAAAGCCCTGGACGTGCCGTAAGGTTTGGGCCGTGAGCGACCCTGATGCCCGGTTGGCCAGCGATCTGTCGCTTGTTGTCATTCGCCTGGCCCGGCATCTGCGGTTCCGGCGCGCGGATTCGCCGGTCTCGTTGACGCAGTTGTCGGCATTGGCGACGTTGCTTAACGAAGGGGCGATGACCCCGGGTGCGTTGGCCGCCCGCGAGCGCGTGCAGCCGCCGTCGATGACGCGCGTGATCGCCTCGTTGGCCGAGCTCGGGCTGGTGGAGCGCTCGGCGCATCCGACCGACGGCCGCCAGGTAGTTGTCTCGTTGTCGGAGGCGGGCGCCGATATCGTGCAGGCCGATCGCAGCGCCCGCGAGGAATGGTTGCGCGAGCACCTGGACGATTTCACCCCGGAGCAACGAGCGGTGCTGCGGCAGGCGACCGACCTGCTGTCGGCGCTGGTCAATGAAAACGGTTAGCTGACAATCTCGTTAGTCTCTAAAATGATTCACCGTGGCTGACCGCGGCGGGATATTCGTATCGCTGCGCACACGTAACTACCGGCTATGGATCAGCGGTCAGATGGTGTCGCTCGTCGGCACCTGGATGCAGCGCGTGGCGCAGGACTGGCTGGTGCTGGACCTCTCGCACGGCAACGCCTTCCTACTCGGTGTGGTCATGGCGCTGCAGTTCGGGCCGACGCTGTTGCTCTCGGTGTGGGGAGGAATGCTGGCCGACCGCTATGACAAGCGGCGGATGCTCATGCTGACCCAGGCACTGATGGCGCTGTTCGCGTTGACCGTGGGGCTTCTGCAGGTCACCGGCCTTGTCCGGATCTGGCATGTGATGGCGGTGGCCTTCGCGATGGGATGCGCCGCGGCGATCGAGGCACCCACCAGGCAATCCTTCACCATTGAGATGGTGGGTCCGGAGCATCTACCCAACGCAGTCGGGCTCAACTCCATGGTGTTCAACCTCGCCGGCATCATTGGGCCGGCGATTTCGGGAGTGTTGATCGGACTCGTTGGTACCGGCTGGGTCTTCCTGCTGAACTTCGTCAGTTTCATTGGTGTGGGCATCGCGTTGTGGCGCATGCGGCCCGCGGAGCTACACCCGAGTGATCCGGTTCCGGCCGCAAAGGGTCAACTGCGCCAGGGATTTTCGTATGTGTGGCACCGCCGCGATCTGTTCATGATCATGCTTACCGTGTTCCTGGTCTCGACATTCGGGCTGAACTTCTCGCTGACCCTCGCGGTGCTGGCGCGAGAGACCTTCGGTCGTGGCGCGGAGTCATACGGGCTGCTCTCGACGGCGCTGGCCGTCGGCACACTGCTAGGGGCCACGCTGGCTGCCCGGCGCACCGAGAAGGTGCGTATGAATTTGTTCTACAGCGCCGCTATGGCTTTCGGGGTGTCCGAGGCTGTCGTCAGCGCGATGCCGACCTATCTGTCGGTGGCCGTCGCGCTCATCCCGACGGGTCTGCTTGCGCTGACGTTCACCACGTCGGCGATGAATATCATTCAGCTGTCCGTGGATTCGCAGTTGCGGGGAAGGGTGATGGGCATTTACATGGTGGCTTTCCTGGGTGGCACCCCGCTGGGCAGCCCGTTGGTGGGCTGGCTGGCCGATCTGCATGGCGGACGGATGCCGCTGCTGATCGGCGGGGTGGTGTCGGTGGCTGCCGGGCTGACCTGTGCGGTGTATCTGCGCCGTCATACGTGTCCGGTTGTGGCCGAGGTGCTTCCGGAAGCCGGCCAGATACGTGCCGGGCTTGTTCCGCCTGCTCCGGTCGCCACCCCGGTGTGCGAACCGACGCCGCTGGCGAGGCGGGTGTAGATGCTGGTCATCGATATCGACAACGCTGCCGATCCCCGTTTGGACAGCTTCCGCGATCTCAACAGTGTCGACCGCAGGCCCGATCTGCCCAGCGGGAAGGGGCTGGTGATCGCCGAGGGTGTGCTGGTGGCGCAACGCATGCTGGCGTCGCGATTCGCACCTTTTGCCCTTTTGGGTACTGATCGTCGATTGACCGAGCTCGCAGCCGATCTCGAACCTGTCGATGTTCCCTACTACCGGGCGAGTCCCGACGTCATGGCGGAGGCCGTCGGCTTTCACCTCAACCGCGGGGTACTTGCCGCGGCGAGGCGACCCGTAGAACTGTCGGCGACCGAACTCATGCAGACCGCGCGCACGGTGGCGGTGTTGGAGGGCGTCAACGACCACGAGAATCTGGGTTCGATTTTTCGCAACGCCGCGGGAATGGGGGTGGATGCGGTGCTCTTTGGCAGCGGGTGCGCGGATCCGCTGTACCGGAGGGCGGTGCGGGTATCGATGGGGCACGCGCTGCTGGTGCCGTTCGCTCGTCTTCCCGAATGGCCGAAGTCGTTGTACAGATTGCGGGACAACGGATTCCGATTGTTGGCGATGACGCCTGCCGGAGACTCGCGGTCGCTGGCCGATGTGATTCCGCCGCTTCAGAACGAGAGGGTGGCGCTGATGGTGGGCGCCGAGGGCCCTGGGTTGACCGACGTGGCTTTGCGTGCCAGCGATTTCCGTGTGCGCATCCCGATGGCCAACGGCACCGACTCGTTGAATGTGGCTACCGCCGCGGCGTTGGCGTTCTATGAGCGCGCTAGGCTCGCGCCGTGACCGGCGATAGGCAGCCCGCGCGACGGGCAAAGAGCTCGGCGGAATCCGATACCCCATGGGTCGAGGGCATCGTCTCGGCGATGTGTGTGGCCGTGGTGGTCGCGGTGGGCGTGGTGGTGCTGAGCCTCGGTCTTGCGAAGGTGCATCCGCTGTGGGCGGTCCTGCTCAATATTGTTGCAGTCGGTGGTCTTTCGCCAACATTATGGGGTTGGCGGGAACGCCCGGTATTGCGATGGTTCGTGTTGGGCATCGCGATAGGGATCGCCGGCGGATGGCTGGCGGCCGTGGTGACCGCCCTGATCGTCTAGAGCGCGGTCTCGCTAATTCTGGCCGCTGGAGCGAACCCCGAGCAGCACGTCTTCCCAGGTGGGTACCGCGGGCTTGCTCCGCCGTGAGCGGCGCGGCGCGGGAGTCGGCTGGGCGTCGTTGACTTCCTCGACCGGCTCCGGTTCGCGGACGGGCTCGGGCTGCGGTGCGGGGCGCTCGGTGAACAACTCCGGTTCGGGTTCGGGGAGAAGCGGAGCCACCGGCGCGACAGTGCGCAGGCTGCGGGTGAACGTCGGGTCGATGAGCTCGCGGGCGGAATCATCGAGTGCGGTCACCGTGCCGCCGTGTGCTCCGGGAGTGAACCGGAAGTGCGCCTTGTTATCCGACCGGCCCGCACGCCATTGCAGCTGGACGGTCCACCGGCCGTCCTCCACCTTCCAGGCGTCCCACTCGATGGCATCGGGGTCAAGTCCCCGCGCGAACATTGCGCCGGCAACGGTATCGGCGAGCGAGTTGACCGTGGGGCCGTCGCTGCGGACGGGGTGGGCCGCGGTTGCCATCTCGGCAGCGCGCTGCCGTTCCAGCAACACGGGATGGGCGAACCGTTCGATCCGGGCGACATCGACTCCGGCGGCCGTGGCGACCTGCTGAACGGTGGCGCCTGCCCGGATGCGGGCCTGAATTTCCCGGGGTCGCAAGGAGCTCTCCATTTCGATCTGAATCTGCCCGAGGCGGGACAGATCACCCCGGGCGGCTGCACGGAGCCTGTCGTCGGCGTCGATGACGAACTTGTCGCTGCCGTTGGCGTCCTGGCAGACCACTCGCTTGCCGTCGGCTGATAGGCCGATGACTTTCAGTTCGCGCACGATGTCCTCCTCGCCCTGGCCTGGATGACCCAGTTCTTGGGACCTTAGTGCAGGTAGAGGGCCCTTCCGTGGTGACACGCGGGGGTGTGGGCTACTTGCTTTTACGGACAGTTCGCGCTATGTGACGCATGTGGCAGGTGTTGTTTGCCACTGGTATCGATGGCGTTGACCTGGCAGGGCGGGTCTGGGCGGTGGGCCGCCTCGCGCAGACCGAGACGGCCGGCACCTGAGAGGCGTCAGAACCGTGCTGTGTGGAGGTCTAGCCGGGTAGCGCGGATCTGTCGCGGTTACCCGGCTAGACGCCCATCTGCCTTATGGGCAGGTGACCTCGATTTCGAATGGCTTGTTGGAGGGCTGCATCGGGTTGGCCATGTCCACAGCGATGGCGGTGCCCTCGATGTGGTACTTCTTGCCGTCCTTGGTGGCCTTCGCGTTCGCTCCGGGGGTGCCTTCGGAGAATGCCAGCGACTGCCCGTTAAGGCTGCCCAGGCCGGCGGACTTCACCGTCGGAGAATCGCCTTCCGTCACCACGGCACCGAAGCCCTGAGCGCCGCTGCCGATGACGATGTTGACGTTGCCGTTTGAGGCCTGGCAGACGACGGCCCCCTCGATCTTCTGCTCCTTGCCGTCGATGACGACCTTGGCGGTGCTGTTGGTGGCGACGGCGCCGCCGTTGCCAGTCACCGTGGTGCTGGACTTATCGCTCGAACAGCCGACCAGACCTGCGGCGATAATCGCCGCGCCGCCAATGGCGACTACAAGCCCACGCTTCATTGCGTTCTCCTTATGTGTGATGAGGGGTGGAGCCGAACAGGAGAAGTATGGGGTCGTAAGGGGGTGTGGTCTGCGGAATCGCAGGTATACCTACGTACCCAGATTTGAGATGTCGATGCCGGCCGACAGCAGAATCACCGCGACCACAGTCAGGGTGGTCAATGTGATGGGCCTGCCGCCGTGGCGCCAGTGCCCTCGCGCCAGCGCGTGATGGCGCACGGTGCTGATGGCGGCGATTCCGAGTACAACCGCGGTCGCGATCAATGAGGCCACCGCGGTCTGCTTGTGGATGAGCGCGTGGGTCAGAAATACCGCTGCGGCTCCGGCGGCGGCCAACCCGGTGCGAAGCCAGGCCAGCGCCGTGCGTTCGACGGCGTGGGTCTCGGGGTCGCTCCTCATCGGTAGAAGACGGCAATCGATGCCAGGATCGCGACGAGTCCGATACTGACCGCGAGCAACGGCACCAACAGGGTGCCCTTGAGAGGCTGGTCCCGGTCCATCCGGTCTTTCACGTCGCGCCAATGAACGTATGCGCCAATGGACACCACCACAGCCAGGGCCAAGCAGGACGCCGCCAGTACATGCCGGACCCCGGCATGGTGAAACGGTTGGACGAGGGTTTGTACCGCTACACCACCGGCGAGTAGACCGAGGGCGGTCCGGATCCACGAGAGGAATGTGCGCTCGTTGGCCAGCGTGAAGCGGTAGTCGATCTCGTGATCTTTGTGCGGTTCCGTCACCCCGACCAACTTACCGAGCATGGAACGCGTCATCACGTCAGATGCGCTCGTGGAGGAGCGCCGTGCCAGCGTGTGTAGGCGTGTGTGAATGCCGCGGGTTCGGAGTACCCCAGACGGTCGGAGACCTCTTTCACGGTGAGGCCGTTGGCGAGCAGTTCCTTGGCCAGGGTTTCGCGCACCTCGTCGAGTAGCGCCCGATAGGAGGTGCCCTCACGTGCCAGCCGCCGGTGCAGCGTGCGCTCGGCAATGTGCATGCCCGCGGCGATGCGGCCCATCGTGGGCACCCGCCCGGGGACTCGAAGCAGCTGGTGGCGGACCTCGCCGGCGATACCGTCACGGGAGCGCCGTTGTTCGAGAAGCTCCTCGCACTGGCGCACGCACAGGGCGGCCGTATGCGGATCGGCGGTCGGCAGCGGTGCCGCCAGCAGCTCGGTGGGGAACACCAGGGCATTTCGGGGCGAGTCGAATTCGACGGTGAGTAGTTCGGCCAGCAGGCGCAGGGGTGTGTCGGGGCCGCTCCGAAGCTGCACGCGTGCTCCTGCCGGCATCGCACCGCCGAACAGGATGGGGACGATGCCGGCGATCGCCGCCAGATCACGTTCCAGTAGAAAACGGCGAACATCGGGCGGAATGTCGCTCTCGTCGAGATCAAAAACGCTGTCCGCGTCACCGATGGTCAACGTGAAGCGGTGAAATGTCGAGCTGAGCTGGCTGAACCGTAATCCGGCCGCGAGGGCATCGCGCATAGTTGGGCTGGACAGCAGTGCGAATCCCAAGATTCCGGCGCTGGCGATCTGATAGCGGGTACCCACCTCGATCCCGAGTCCCACCGGATCTCCCGTGAGTGCCAACAAGTTCCGCACGATCTGCAGTTCCTGAGCTCCGCTTACGACGGCGTCGGGTCCCACCAGATCGGTATCGGTGAGACCCGTTCCCGCCAGGCATAGGGCCGTGTCGAAACCGCGGTCCCTACCCGCTTCGACGAGGTTCCGTGTCGCGGTGGGTGAGCGTGGATAGTCCCAGAATGGGCGACCACCATCATCGGGCACTGTCCGAATTTATCAAGTCTTTGGCGGGTGAAGTCATTCAATGGTCGACGCGCGATCAATACCTTCAGCCCATGGCAAGGACGTCTGATCACATGTTCGGGCAGGTGGCGGTCATCACCGGCGGTGCCAATGGCATTGGTGCCGAGGTGGCGCGCCAGCTATCGCTGCGGGGAGCGTCGGTCGCGGTGCTGGATCGGGACGCAGCCCGGGCGGATGCGCTGGCCGCTGAATTGGGGAACGGAGTGGCCGGGTTCGCCGCCGACGTGACCGATCCCGAATCCATCGCCGCGGCGATGGACGCCGTCGTCCAACGATTCGGTGGAATCGACATCGTGCTCGCGAACGTCGGTATCGCCGGCCCCATCGCGACGGTCGCGAGCGTTCGGCCGCAGGAGTGGCAGCAGGTGATCGATGTGAACCTGATCGGTGTGTTCCACACCGTACGGATCGCTATTCCACACGTTCGGGCGCGACGCGGATACGTGATGGTGGTGGCCTCTGCGGCGGCCGGGCTTCCCGGTCCGACCTTCAGTGCCTACATGGCCGCCAAGTGGGGTGTCGAGGCGCTGGCGCGCGCATTGCGAATCGAGCTGTCCGAGAGTCGCGTTGGTGTCGGTATCGCGTATTTCGGGCTGATCGACACCGAGTTGGGGAATTCGATAGCGCGTAACCACGGTCTCGGGGCCATCATGTCCAGCCTCCCGGATTTTGTTGGCAAGGCTGCACCCGTCACTGCCGCCGGTACGGCCATTGTCGATGGCATCGCACGGCGCAGCCGTCGGGTGTACGCACCACGCTGGGTGCCATTGCTACTGGATCTCAGGACGGCCGTCTATCACCTGGACGGGTTGCTCGGTCGAAATAGGCGACTGCGAAAGGCAATTCGCGAAGCGGATGCGCAGGTAGCGGCATGATGCGCCGGTCACCCTCTGTCGCGATCGTCGGAGCGGGCATGTCCGGTCTGTGTATGGCGGCGATGCTGCACCAGGCGGGCATCACCGATATCTCCATTCTGGAGAAGGCAGATGAGGTTGGTGGCACCTGGCGGGACAATACCTACCCCGGCCTGAGCTGTGATATCCCTTCTCGTTTTTATCAATTCACCTTTGCGCCGAAGCCGGACTGGTCCAGGTTCTTCTCACCAGGGGGTGAAATCGGTGAGTATTTTCGGCGCTTCGCCACCGAGTTCGACATCCGCCGACGTATTCGGTTCGGCACCACGGTTACCGAGGCCCGATTTGAGGACGGCCGGTGGCGGGTGCGGACCGATCAAGGTGATGTCCTGGTTGTCGACTTCTTGATCTCGGCCACCGGTATCTTGCGGGAACCGCGATATCCCACCATTAATGGGCTCGATGATTTCGACGGTCCGGTGATGCACTCGGCGCGCTGGGACCACTCCTTCGACCCCAAGGGAAAACGCGTCGCGGTAATCGGTACCGGATCGACGGGGGTTCAGATCGTCTGCGGTCTCGAACCGGTTGTGGGCGAGCTGAAACTGTTTCAGCGCAGTGCTCAATGGGTGGTGCCCGTACCCAATCCGTCGTACACGAAGCTGGCGGACATGGTGCGTGCCAAGGTGCCTATCCTCAGTGCGGCTGCGTACCACGGCTACCGCAGTGTGTTCGAGTTCCTTGCCGCGGCGTTGGTTCGTCCCGGCTGGCAACGCCGCCTGATTTCGGCACTGTGCAGGGCCAACCTGCGGACCGTGACCGATCCGGACCTGCGGCGCAGGCTCACCCCGGACTACCAGCCGATGTGCCGCAGGCTGGTGATCTCCGCGGGGTTTTATCGTGCGATGCAGCGTCCCCACGTCGACCTAGTGGACACGGCGATCGATCACGTCGAAGAACGCGGGATAGTGACTGCCGGGGGTCGGCTGCACGAGGTGGATGCCATCGTGCTGGCCACCGGATTCGATGCCCATGCTTTCATGCGCCCGATGAATCTCATTGGGCAAGAAGGCATTACGATCGATGAGCTGTGGTCCGACGGGCCCGTGGCACATCTGGGGGTGGGCCTGCCGGGTTTCCCGAACTTCTTCATGCTGATGGGTCCACATAGCCCGGTCGGTAACTATTCACTCACCGCAATCGCCGAGCACCAGTGCGAGCACATCCTGCGCTGGGTCCGCCGCTGGCAGGGCAACCAGATCGACGCGGTGGCACCCTCTGCTGCTGCGACGGCAGCATTCAATGCCGAGATGCGGGCCGCCATGCCGGGCACGGTGTGGGCCACGGGTTGCACCAGCTGGTACCTCGGCAAGGACGGCGTGCCCGAACTGTGGCCATGGACGCCCGATGCGTATCGGCACCGACTGGCCGCCGAGCCGAATCCGTCCGATTACGACCTGGTGATGGGGGGTGCCAGATTGGCCGAACACTCGCGAAGGTGACCCCTCACAGGAAACTCACAGTGGCGACCCAGTTGTGTCCGAGCGGGGGGCACCATTGTCACTCTTGTGACCAGTGTGATGCAGCCGATCGACACCGCGACGGCACCGACCGCAGTACTCGCGTCGACCCTCGACATCGTGATCCCCGTCTACAACGAGGAGAACGATCTGGAGCGGTGCGTGCGCCGACTGCACGCGTTCCTTGCCAATGAGGTTCCGTACACGGCTCGCATCACCATCGCCGACAACGCCAGTACCGATGGCACCCTGCAGATTGCGCACCGGCTTGCCGCCGAGCTCGACCATGTCGACGTGCTGCATCTGGAGGAGAAGGGACGGGGGCGGGCGCTGGCCGCGGCGTGGCTGTCCTCGGACGCGGAGGTCGTGGCGTACTGCGATGTGGATTTGTCCACCGACCTCAACGCACTGATGCCGCTTGTCGCACCCTTGATGTCGGGACACTCCGATGTCGCCTACGGTTCTCGGCTCAACCGCAACTCGCGGGTGGTCCGCGGGCCCAAGCGCGAATTCATCTCTCGCACCTACAACCTGATTCTGCACGCCTCGCTGCAGGTCCGGTTCTCCGACGCCCAGTGCGGATTCAAGGCGATCCGTACCGACGTGGCGCGCCAGCTGCTCCCGTTGGTCGAGGACAAGGAATGGTTCTTCGACACCGAACTGCTGGTGTTGGCTGAGCGGGTTGGCCTGCGCATCCACGAGGTGCCGGTCGACTGGGTGGATGACCCGGACAGCCGTGTCGACATCGTCGACACCGTCCGCAAGGACCTGCTGGGCATCTGGCGGCTGGGCCGGGCACTCATGCTCGGCACCCTGCCACTGGAAGAGCTGCGTCACAGCCTCGGGCGTGAACCCCTCGTCGAGGGTGTGCCTGCCGGCATGGTGGGCCAGTTGGTCCGGTTCGGAATCATCGGTGTGGCAAGCACATTGGCTTATGCCCTGCTATTCCTGGTCTTACACGGGACAGTCGGGGATCAGGCCGCCAATTTCCTGGCGCTGCTTATCACCGCGGTGCTCAACACCTCGGCCAACAGGTTCTTCACCTTCGGCGTGCGGGGTCGGCGCGACGCGGCCAAGCATCAGTTCCAGGGACTCGTCATCTTCGGCATCGGGTTGGCCCTCACCAGCGGATCTCTGGTGGCCATGCACCACCTTGTCCCCGACGCCTCCAAGCATCTGTTGCTGATCGTGCTGACCGTGGCCAATCTCGTTGCGACCCTCGTTCGGTTCGTCGGATTGCGGTGGGTGTTCCGAAGCGCGAGCATCCGCTAGTGCGGGATCAGTCCCGGGAGCGGATCAGCGTTGCTCTCCTGCTGATCGGCACTGCGGCGGCATATCTGGTCAATCTCGGCTCCAACGGCTGGGCCAACTCCTTTTATTCTGCTGCGGTGCAGGCGGGTTCGGTCTCGTGGAAGGCCGCGTTCTTCGGATCGTCGGATGCCGCCAACTCGATCACTGTTGACAAACCGCCGGCCTCGCTATGGCTCATGGAGCTTTCCGCGCGCATCTTCGGGCTCAATAGTTGGAGCATTCTGGTGCCCCAGGTGCTTTTGGGTGTGGCGTCGGTCGGGCTGCTGTATGTGACCGTCCGCCGGTACTTCGGCCACCGGGTGGGTCTGCTGGCCGGTCTGGTGCTGGCGGTGACGCCGGTGGCGGTGCTGATGTTCCGATTCAATAACCCGGACGCGCTGTTGGTCTTTCTGATGATCGCCGCGGTATGGGCGATGATGCGCGGCATCGAGGATGGCCGCACTCGTTGGCTGCTCCTCGTCGGCGCGCTGGTCGGATTCGGCTTCCTCACCAAGCAGCTGCAGGTGCTGCTCGTCATCCCGCCCATCGCGCTGACGTATGCGATCGCCGCACCGGTGGGCGTGGGGAAGCGGTTGGCGCAGCTCGCCGGATCAGCTGCCGCGGCAGTGGTTTCGGCGGGTTGGTGGATTGTCACAGTGGAGCTGTGGCCCCCGGGCTCGCGCCCATGGATCGGCGGATCGCCCGATAACTCGATTCTGGAGCTCACCCTCGGCTACAACGGGTTGGGCAGACTCAACGGCAACGAGAAGGGCAGTGCGTCCGGTCCGCGTGACGAGATGTACGGTTTCGGTGGCCATTTCGGGAGCGAACCGGGGTTCGGCAGGTTGTTCCAACCGGCTCTCGGTGGGCAGATCGCCTGGCTGCTCCCGACGGCGGTGGCCCTGGCGGTACTGGGTTTGGTGTTGCTGCGCAAGGAATCCCGAACTGACACCCGCCGCGCGGTGCTGATCGTTTTCGGGTTGTGGGTGCTCACCACCGGCACCGTCTTCAGCTACATGCAAGGAATCTTCCACCCCTACTACTCGGTGGCGCTGTCGCCGGCAGTGGCAGCACTTGTGGGGGCAGGTTCGTCCATCGCCTGGCGAGAGCGTGAACGATCTTGGGTGCGTTGGTCTTTGGTGGCTGCGCTGTTGCTCACGGTGGTGATGGCCTGGATCTTGCTGGGGCGTTCTCCAGAGTTTGTGCCCTGGCTGCGCTGGGTGATTCTGATCCTGGGGCTCGTCGCTGTCGTCGGCCTGGTCCTGAACAGGTATCCCAAGGCTGTCGCCGCCGCCGTGCTCATCGTGGCGTTGGCCGGTCCGGTCGCATACTCGGTCCAGACCATCGCGACTCCACATAGTGGAGCGCTTCCCTCGGCCGGGCCCGACGTGAAGGGCGGCGGATTCCCGGACTTCCCGGATATGCCCGGGCGAGAGCATCGTCCGGAATTCGAGGCCGGCTCGAAACGTGGCGGAGGTCTGCTCGACGGCAGTGATCCGGGCCCCAAGATTGTTGCCGCGCTGGAGGCCAACGCTGACCGCTACACCTGGGTGGCTGCTGCCGTCGGCTCCAACAAGGCGTCGGGCTATCAGCTGGCCACGGGCCGTCCGGTGATGCCCATCGGTGGATTCAACGGGACCGACCCGTCACCGACGCTGGCGCAGTTTCAGCAATACGTGGCCGACGGGCAGATCCATTACTTCATCGATGGGGAGGGCGGTGGCCATGGTGGCGAGGGATTCAGCCCCCCGGGCAGTGAGACCTCGAAAGCCATCCAGGAGTGGGTGCAGCACGCGTTCGCCAAACAGACCATCGACGACGTCGATGTCTACGACCTCACGGTGCACTAGCACCCGGTCGAGTGGGAACCTGACGCGGTTTTTGCGGTGTTTTTCCTCGTCAGGTTCCCACTCGGGGCGTAAGGCGTTGAATCAGAGACGCTCGACGACCCAGTCGATGCACTGCGTCAGCTGGGAGATGTCCTCGGGGTCGATGGCCGCGAACATCGCCACCCGCAGCTGGTTGCGGCCCAGCTTGCGATACGGCTCGGTGTCCACCACGCCATTGGCGCGCAACACCTTCGCAACGGCGGCCGCGTCCACGTCGTCGTTGAAGTCGATGGTGCCCACCACCTGTGAGCGCTGCGCCGGGTCCGCCACGAATGGTGTGGTGAACGACGTCGCTTCGGCCCAGGAGTACAGCCGCGATGCCGAATCCGCCGTCCGCTTGGTGGCCCAATCCAGACCGCCATTGCTCAGCAGCCAGTCGATCTGATCGGCCAGCAGCAGCAGCGTGCCGATGGCCGGGGTGTTGTAGGTCTGGTTCTTGAGGCTGTTCTCCACGGCGATCGGCAGCGACAGGATGTCGGGCACCCAGCGTCCGCTGCCACCGATCTCCTCCACCCGCTCCAGGGCGGCCGGGCTCATGAGTGACAGCCACAGTCCGCCGTCGCCGGCGAAGTTCTTCTGCGGCGCGAAGTAGTACGCGTCCACTTCAGACAGATCCACCGGCAGCCCGCCGGCGCCGGAGGTGGCGTCGATGAGCACCAGCGCGTTCTCGGAGCCGGCCGGACGTTGGACCGGAACCATGACACCGGTCGAGGTCTCGTTGTGCGCCCAGGCGATCACGTCAACGGACGGATCTGAGACCGGAGCGGGAGCACTGCCCGCGTCGGCCACCACTTTGATCGGGTCGCCGACGAACGGGTTCTTGGCCACACAGGAGGCGAACTTGGCGCTGAACTCGCCGAAGGTCAGGTGCAGCGACTTCTCGCGGATCAGGCCAAACGCGGCAGCGTCCCAGAACAACGTGGAGCCGCCGTTGCCGAGGATTACCTCGTAGCCCTCGGGAGCCTTGAACAGCTCCTTGAGGCCCTCGCGGACACGACCGACGAGGTTTTTGACGGGTGCTTGCCGATGTGACGTACCGAAGAGGGCGGCTCCGGCGTCCACGAGGGATTGCAGCTGTTCGGGCCGCACTTTGGAGGGGCCACAGCCGAAACGTCCGTCGGCGGGCAGGAGGTCAGCGGGGATGGTCAATTCAGCCACGGCTACCAGCCTAAACGGTGGCCTATTGAGACCTGCCTCACACAAAACAAAGCCCGTAGAGAACGTCACATGGGACGTTTCGTCCCAAACCTAGAAAGGGCCTTCTCGCCCTGTTTACACTCGCCCAGAGCTTGTAGACTTTCAAGTAGCCCCAGAACGTAAAAGTTTGCAGGTCCGTTACCGCGTCTTTGGACGAATCAAAGGAGATAAAGCCATGTCGCTCCGCGAGAAGCTCCGCGCGAAGAAGGAAGTACGTGCCGACGCGAGCTATGTCCAGGTGCTCGAGACCCTGTCGCACGGCTCCACGAACCGGAACTTCGATCCCTTCATCGATATCGACTGGGATAACCCGGAGTATGCGGTCGTCCCCAATGACCCGCGCTGGGTGCTTCCGCACCGGACCGACCCCTTCGGCCGTCACCCCTGGTACCAGGCGCAGCCGCTGGAGAAGCAGATCGAGATCGGCATGTGGCGCCAGGCCAACGTCGCGAAGGTCGGCCTGCATTTCGAGAGCATCCTGATCCGCGGTCTGATCCAGTACGCCTTCAGCGTGCCCAATGGCTCCCCGGAGTTCCGGTACCTCAACCACGAGTCCATCGAAGAGTGCAACCACACCCTGATGTTCCAGGAGATGGTCAACCGCCTCGGTGTCGACGTGCCGGGTATGCCGCGTCTGCTGCGCTGGCTGTCCCCGTTCGTTCCGCTGGCCTCCACGCCGTTCCCGGAGATGTTCTTCGTGGGCGTGCTCGCCGGTGAGGAGCCCATCGACCACACGCAGAAGAACGTGCTGCGTGAGGGTGACAATCTGCACCCGATCATGAAGCGCGTCATGGAGATCCATGTGGCTGAGGAGGCCCGCCACATCTCGTTCGCACACGAGTACCTGCGTAAGCGCGTCCCGGCCATGCATTGGTTCAACCGATTTGTGTTGTCCATCGCTACCCCGATCACGATGCGGGTGTTGATGGGCGCCATCATGACGCCGCCGCGCAGCTTCGCCAGGAAGTTCGACATCCCGCAGGACGTGATGAAGGAGATCTTCTGGAAGAGCCCTGCCTCGCGCCAGACGATGAGCGAGGTCTTCTCCGACGTGCGGATGCTGGTCCGGGAAACCGGGATGATGAACCCCGTCGCCAAGCTGGTGTGGCGGGTGCTGCACATCGATGGCCGTGCAGCCCGTTACCGCAGCGAGCCGCAGCGTGGCCCGCTGGTGAACTACTCGGCTCCCGAAGCCGCAGTGGCTGATTCACACAGCGCTGTTCCCGCCTGATGCCGCACGTAGTTACCCAGGCGTGCTGTAACGAGGGCTCCTGCGTTTACGCATGCCCGGTGAACTGCATCCACCCCACGCCGGATGAGCCAGATTTCCTCAAGGCGGAGATGCTGCACATCGACGCATCGGCATGCGTCGACTGCGGTGCCTGCGTCGCGGCGTGCCCGGTCGATGCCATCAAGCCGGACTCGGTGCTCAAGGAAGAGCAGCTGCCCTTCCTGCGGATCAACTCCGAGTTCTATCCGCGCGAAATCCCCCGCGCCAGCTTGGCTCCGGTCATTCAGGCGCCGCCCGTCCGCTCCAGCGGGCGCGGACTGAAGGTGGCCATCGTCGGCTCCGGCCCCGCGGCCATGTACGCCGCCGATGAACTGCTGACCCAGCCGAACGTGAAGGTCAGCATGTTCGAGAGGTTGCCTGCCCCTTACGGTTTGGTGCGCGCCGGGGTCGCCCCCGATCACCAGCAGACCAAGCGGGTGACCAAGCTCTTCGACACGATGGCCGCGCAGCCCAACTTCGAGTTCTTCCTGAACGTCGAGGTAGGCAAGGACGTCAGCCATGACGAACTGCTGGCGCATCACCATGCGGTGATCTACTCCGTTGGAGCGTCCTCCGATCGGCGCCTGGATATCCCGGGGATCGGACTGTCGGGTAGCGCCACCGCCACCGAGGTTGTCGCGTGGATCAACGCCCACCCTGACTACACCGACTTCCGGGTTGACCTCGATCACGAACGTGCCGTCGTAATCGGCAACGGGAACGTGGCTCTGGACGTAGCGCGTGTGCTCACCGGGAGCACCGACCGCCTGGCGCGTACGGATATCTCGGACACCGCACTGACCGCGTTGCGCAGCAGCGCACTGCGCGAGGTGGTCATCGTCGGGCGCCGTGGGCCGGAACACTCCGCGTTCACGCTCCCCGAGCTGCTTGGTCTCGTGGGGTTGCCCGATATGACGGTGGTGATCGATGACGAAACCGCCAAGCTGGTCGACGAGGCGCTGCAGACGCATCTGGAGCCGCTGACCCGCCAGAAGCTGGAGGTGCTCAGCACCTGCCCGCGCGAGGCTCGGGAGCCGGGCGGTAAGACCATTCGTTTCGCCTACAACCGCACCCCCCTCAAGGTGCTGGGGGAGGAGCGTGTGACGGGCATCGAGTTCCAGCATGGCGACGCTGTCGACACCATCGATGCGGGACTGGTGCTCACCTCGATCGGTTACCGTGGCGTGCCGATGCCTGATGTGCCGTTCGACGATCAGCAGGCAATTATCCCGAATGAGCAAGGGCGCGTGACGGATCCGGCCACTGGCAAGGCACATCCCGGAACCTATGTGGCGGGATGGATCAAGCGCGGTCCGACCGGATTCATCGGGACCAACAAGTCCTGCTCACAGCAGACCATCACCTCGCTGGTGGAGGATTACAACAACGGACTGCTCGCCGATCCCGTGCAACGGCTGTCGGGCTTATCCAAGCTGATCCAGCGGAGCCAGCCTACGATTGTCGATCACGATGGCTGGCTGGCGATCGACCGTGCGGAGATTGCGCGCGGCAAGGCCGAAGGCCGTCCGCGTGACAAGTTCGTCTCGGTGCCGGAAATGCTTCGCGTGGCCGCGAACGCCCCACAGCCACCGTTGTGGCGCAAGGCGATCCGCGGATCGGCGTTGGAAGAGCTGCTTCGGTAGGGCCTACTCGCCGCCGCCGGCGACGTACTTCTTGAGGTCTTCGGGGTTGACGATCTTCACCGGTTGGCCCAATGACCACAGGTGCCCGAACGGGTCCTTGATGACGCCGAAGCGGTCGCCCCAGAACTGGTCTTCGAGTGGCATCTCGATGCTCGCTCCGGCGTCGACGGCACGGCTGAACCAGTCGTCGACATTGGGCACCGTGAGGTGGATGGTGACCGGGGTGCCGCCGAGGGCCGTGGGCGTGCTGGATTTGCCGTCGTTGTACTCGGGAAAATCGTCGTTCATCATGATGGTCGTGCCGTTGATCTTGACGGCAGCGTGCATCACCTTGCCGTCGGGAGTCTCCAGTAGGCCGAGCTCTTCGGCACCAAAGGCCTTCTTATAGAACTCGATCGCCGCGCGGGAATCCTCGACGATGATGTAGGGAGAAACGGAGGGTTCTACTGGTGGGAGGTCGGGAGGGGTCATAGGCCCCACCCAACCACCTCACGCGTAGTGACGCCAGAAGTTCAGGTTATGCGTCTACCCGAGAGCGCAGCAGCCCGAACCCTTCCACGGACTCGATGGGACGCGGCCCGGGGCCGACATACAGTGCGGCCGGACGTACCAACTTGTCGAGACGCTTCTGCTCCAGGATGTGCGCGCTCCAGCCCGCGGTGCGGGCACAGGTGAACATCGCCGGCATCATGCGGGTCGGTACCTGCGCGAAGTCGAGAATGACCGCTGCCCAGAACTCGACATTGGTTTCGATGACGCGGTCGGGACGACGTTCGCGCAGCTCGGTGAGGGCGGCCTGCTCAACGGCGGCCGCCACCTCGTAGCGAGCGGCGTCGAGGCGCTTGGCGGTGCTGCGCAGCACGCGCGCCCGCGGATCCTCGGCCCGGTACACCCGGTGGCCGAAGCCCATGAGCTTCTCGCGGCGATCCAGGATGCCCTTGATGACGCCGCGGGCGTCGCCGGTCCTTTCCGCCTGCTCGATCATCGGCAGTACGCGGGCGGGTGCGCCACCGTGCAGCGGACCGCTCATCGCGCCCACCGCACCGGAGAGGGCGGCCGCCACATCGGCACCGGTGGAGGCGATGACCCGGGCGGTGAAGGTAGAGGCGTTCATACCGTGTTCGGCGGCCGACACCCAGTAGGCGTCGATGGCCTCGACGTGCTTGGGATCGGGATCGCCCTGCCAGCGCGTCATGAAACGTTCTGTCACGGTGGAGCATTCATCGATCAGGCGTTGAGGTACGGCGGGTTCGGCGTTGCCTCGTGCGGACTGGGCGACGTACGAAAGCGCCATCACCGAGGCGCGGGCCAGCTGATTTCGGGCGACGGATTCCTCGGTGTCCAGCAGCGGCTCAAAGCCCCAGATGGGTGCGAGCATGGCCAGCCCGGCCTGCACGTCGACGCGGACGTCACCGGTGTGAACCGGGATGGGGAAGGGCTCGGCAGGCGGGAGCCCCTGGCCGAACTTGCCGTCGACCAACAGTGCCCATACGTCACCGAAGGTCACCCGCTGGGCGACCAGATCCTCGATGTCGACGCCGCGGTAGCGCAGGGCTCCGCCGTCCTTGTCGGGCTCGGCGATTTCGGTGGCGAAGGCGGTCACGCCCTCCAGTCCAGGTGCGAAATCCGCTGGTAGCGGCGCTGCAACCGTCATGATTCTCGACTCCCTACCTGTGGGTAACAACTCGGTAAAGGCGATTCTTGCACCTGCAAATAAGGGTGATTCTTAGTCACCTCGATCTCTCTTAGACGCTCGCCTGTAGCGTGATTTTCGTGACCGAATGGCTGCGCTCGGACTACCGTCCCGGAGAAAAGGACGGCAGCGGTGATCTGGATGTCGATTGGCTGGCCGAAGGCTGGCTTCCCTTGTTGCGCAAGTGGTTTGACCTTGCGGTGTCCTCCGGGATTCCCGAACCGAATGCGATGGTGCTTGCCACCGTCGATGGCGGCCGGCCCGTGACGCGCACGGTGCTGTGCAAGGGGTTCGACTCCGTGGGTGTGACGTTCTTCTCAAACTATGACTCCGCCAAGGGGCGCCAACTCCAGCAAGCGCCCTACGCGAGCGTCACCTTTCCCTGGTACGCGCTGGGGCGGCAGGTCCACGTGCGTGGCGCGGTGACCAAGGTCGATCCGGCCCAGACCGCCAACTACTGGACCAACCGTCCGCGCGGATCGCAGCTGGGGGCCTGGGCCTCGCAGCAGTCGGCGCCCATCGAATCGCGCGCGGCACTGTTGGCTCAGCTTGATGACGTCACTGCTCGGTTCGCCGATGTGGAGACGGTGCCGGTGCCCCCGCAGTGGGGTGGCTACGTGATCGCTCCCGAGACGGTGGAGTTCTGGCAGGGCCGTGAGAACCGCGTACACAACCGGATTGTCTTGCAAGACGGGCGGATTGAGCGGCTGCAGCCCTGACATATGTGGATCACATTGCTGGTGATGGCCCTTGCCGTCAGCTTCGAACCGTTTCGGCTGGGCATGACGGTGCTGATGCTGAATCGGCCGCGCCCACAGCTGCAGTTGCTGGCGTTTCTGTGTGGCGGGTTCGCCATGGGGACGGCGGTGGGGCTCGTGGTGCTTTTCACCTTCCGGCACGTATCGACCGGATCGGCGCAATTCACGTTACCGCGGGTGCAGATCGGCATCGGGGTGGCGGCGCTGCTCGTCGCCGCGTTGCTGGCGTCGCGAGTGCGGGGTCCGTCGTCTAATGCGCAGTTGGACAAGGTCACCGGGCGCATTCAGTCCATCGCGACAGGCGGATCACTGTGGGTGGCATTGGTTGCCGGGCTGGGAATCGCGCTGCCTTCGGTCGATTTCCTGGCCGCGCTGGCCGTGATCGTGGCCTCGGGTACCCCGGCAGCCACGCAGGTCAGCGCCCTGCTGATGTTCAACATCATCGCCTTCGCGCTGATCGAGATACCGCTACTGGCTCATGTTGTGGCGCCGGAGCGCACGGCTGAGGTGATGGCGCGGCTCAACAGCTGGATACAGTCCAACCGTCGCCGTAATATCGCGCTAGTGCTGGCTGTGGTCGGATGTGTGCTGCTCGCCGTCGGGTTAGCCGCGATCTGACGACATTCGCCAGTCGCGTCGGTATCAGGAAACCCCGACGCGAGTGTCCGAGTCCAGTCGGGTGAACTCGTCCTGGAGATACTGCTCGACGCAGGCCGCGCGCCGGATTTTGCCGCTCGTCGTGGTGGGAAGCGACCCGGCCGGCACGAGCACAAGGTCTCCGACATTCACGCCGTGGGCGTTGGCTATCGCCGAAGTGACCTCGCTCTTGATCTCATGGAGCCAGTGCGCCGACGATTCGTCAGAATCAGCGCGCTTCTTGAGCTCGATGACGGTCACCAGCTTCTCAGTGCTGTCGAACGGGACCGATATCGCCGCGACTCGACCGCGCGTGATCTCTTGAACCGTCGCCTCGATGTCCTCGGGGTAGTAGTTACGCCCGCGGATGATCAGCAGGTCCTTGATGCGGCCGACGATGAACAGCTCGCCTTCGGAGATGAAGCCGAGGTCACCGGTTCTCAGCCAGGGGCCTTCCGGAGTGCCGGGCGACGGCTCGGTCACCTTCGCACCGAAGCACCGCTGTTCCTCGGGTGACTTGCGCCAGTAGCCGGAGGCGACATTCTCGCCGTGCACCCAGATCTCGCCGACCACCTCCGGTGCGCACTCCCGGTGTGTGTCACTGTCGATGATCCGCACGGTGGGGGATTGCGGCACATGGTATTTGACCAGCGCAGTACCGGTCCCAGCCGGGCAGCGCCGCACGCGGCCCGCAGACAGCTCTTCGACGTCGAAATGAGCAGCAGGCTTGGTCTCGCTCCAGGTGCCCGAGGCCACGAAGACGGTGGCCTCCGCCAGCCCATAGGACGGGCGCATCATGTGGTCCTGGAAGTTGAAGTGCGCGAACCGATCGACGAAGCGCCGCAAGGTGGCCTGCTCGACGCGTTCGGCGCCGCTGATGATGCCGAGAACTCCGCCCAGGTCGAGCCCGGCCAGGTCGGCATCGGTCGTCTTGCGGGCCGCCAGATCAAAGGCGAAGTTGGGTGCCGAGGACCATGCGTGTGGGTTCTTGGCCAGTGCACGTACCCACCGCGAAGGGCTCTCCAGGAATGCGATGGGGCTGGTCAAGTCGGCGTGATAGCCGCCCAGGATCGGGGCGCAGACACCCAGCACCAGACCCATGTCGTGATAGAAGGGCAACCAGGACACGATGGTGGCATCCGCCGGAATCCGGGAACCGGTGTCCACGAAGAAGCTGCGCATCAACTGTTCGAAATTCGACTGAAGGTTGCGGTGGGACAGCACGACGCCGGTGGGTGTTCGGGTCGAACCCGAGCTGTACTGCAGGTACGCGATGTCCGGTACGTCGGCCGGAACGATGCTTGGCCCGCCGTCGATGTCGAGCCGCAGCGTGTCGATCTCGATGATCTTGGGGGCGATCTCGAGTCGCGACTGGTCGACATAGTCGCCCACATCTGAGGCAACGGCCGAGGTCGTGAGAACCACCGAGGGCGAGGTGTCATCGAAGACGGCACTCACCCGGTCAAGGCTCGAACCGCGGTGTGGCAGCGGGAGCGGCACGGCGATCAGCCCGGCTTGCATGGAACCCAGGAAGGCCAGGATGTACTCGAGGCTTTGTGGAGCCAGGATGAGCGCCCTGTCGCCGGCCGCCGCGTGCTGGCTGAGTTCGCGAGCCACGTTGAAGGTACGACGTGACAACTCTGACCAGGTGAGGCTTTCGGCGACGCCGGCTGGGCTGTGGCTGTAGTCGGTGAAGGTGAACGCGATGTCATCCGGGCGCAGGCTCGCCCGGCCGTGCAGCATCGACAGGATGGATGACTGGGTTGAAGGTGTCATGGTGTCACGTCCGTACTAATTGGGAGGGGCTGAGCGCGTGCCGTTGCCCAGCACGGCCAGAGCGCCGCTGGTGATCTGTGAAAGCGGATCGGCACCGCCGCCGAAGGTCGCTTGCGATGCTGGTGCCGTGACCTTGGCGGGGTCAAAACCGCGCACCGGGTCCACCGCGATCGGCGCCGTCGCCGGGTCATCGTTACGGGAGTAGCCCGCATCCACTCGAGGCTGCAGTATTGCGTCGAGCCTGTTCAGTGTCTCCTCGGGAACGCCGAGGTATTTGAAACCCAGCACCAGGGGAAGGTGCTGTTCGGGGATGAAGTACGTCGTCGTCGTTCCTCCCCGGGAGTTAACTTCCGTCCGGATGTTTTGCGGCGGAACCATTTTCGGATTGGTGAAGGCAATCGCCGTATGGCCGGTGGCCAGACCCGCGATGGCATTGGCAACCGCAAACAAGTTGTCCGGCCGGTCCGGCCAGTCCGCGATGCTGTCGTACGCGGAGATGAATTGGTCGGTGTGGTACTGGCTTTCGACCGGAGCCGGCACGGTGTAGTCCATGAACGGCACCACCGATCCGGGTGCGAAGTTCTGCGTCAGGAAGCTCTCACCGAACGGGTGCCGCGCGACCGGATCGCCGAACGTCGCGAACGTCAGTGAGTCCGGCGCCGGCGCGGTCGGATCGCTTGCCAGCGCTGATTTGACGGCGTTGAGTACGAGCGCCCCTTCGGAGAGCCCCATCGCAGTGCCGGGACCGCCTGTGCGAATGGCGTTTTCGAGGTTGGGTTCGCCGACGTCGATTGACTCGCCGATGCTGGGGCCGTCCAGACCCAGGCCGGGCATGATCTTTTCCCCGACCGGGCCGATGCCGGGGAACAAGCGCTCCAGGGTGTGACCCTGGACCTGTCCAGCGGGGTACCAGATGTTTTCCCGCTTCATGCCCGGGAACCAGTCCTTGCCGGTCATCCGGATGTACTCGTCATAGGGGATGCCGAGCACGTGCGCACCGCCCAGGGCGTATGCGGTCCGATCCGGCGATACCGGCGCGGGCATCGCTGTCCCGTCTGCCGCGATTCGGGGGATCGGCGGTCCGGGCACCTGTGGGTCATCGGCGACAGCGGACGGGATGCCAAAACAGCCTGTCATGCTGGCGACTACCAGCAGGGCCGCTCCTGCGAGGAGGTCTTTCATCCGTGCTCCTGACCGCTCGGCTTCATTTTCAGTGTCACATACATTTCTGGTGCTAGCCCGCCTGCGTCGCGGGTGCTGCGGGTGGCGGTGACGCCACCGACGGTCTCTGGCGCTTGCTGACCCGTGACGGCCACCAGTTGGCCCATCCCACCAACGCCGCGATGGCGGGCACGGTGATGGTTCGGACGACGAAGGTGTCCAGCAGAATTCCCACGCCGATCACGAAGCCGCCTTGGACCACGATTCCAATGCTAGAGAACAGCAGGCCACCGACCGACGCAGCGAAGATGAGCCCGGCGGCGGTGATCACACCACCTGTGGAATTCAGGGCGCGGATGATCCCGTAGCGCACACTGTTCGTCGACTCGTCCCGCATTCGTGACACGAAGAGCATGTTGTAGTCGGCGCCCACCGCGACCAGCACAACGAAGGCCAAAGGCGGCACCGTCCAATGCAACTGCTGGCCGAGCAGGAATTGGAACGTGAGCACCCCGATACCGATGGCAGCGAAATACGACAGCACCACCGACCCGACGAGATACAGGGGCGCGACGATCGCCCGCAGCAACACCATCAGTGTCAGCAGCACGACGATGAGTGTCGCCGCGATGATGAACTGGATGTCGTGCTGGTAGTAGTCGCGCGTATCGCGCAGGGCAGTCGGAAACCCGCCCATCGATATCGTGGCATCGGCCAGCGTGGTGTTCGGCTGAGCGCCCTTGGCGACATCGCTGATTTGGTTGACCTGGTCCATCGCCTCGGGGCTGAACGGGTTGAGCTTCGTCTGAACGAGGTACCGCACGGAATGGCCGTCCGGTGAGATGAAAGCCTTGGCCGCTCTTTGGAAATCCGGATTGTTCAGCACTTCGGCGGGAATGTTGAATCCCGCTTGCGACGGGTCCGCGGCATTGGTCTTCATCGTCAGCAGGAAGGCCGATGCCTGGTTAAGTCCGTTGACAATCACCTTGATCTGTCCGACGAGCTGATCTACACCGCCGGCCACCTGCTGGCTACCGCCGGCCAGGCGGTCGGCGCCCTGCCGCAGCTGGTTGAGTCCGGCTTGCGGACCGCCGGGCTTGTCCAGGCCCATGGCCTGCAGCCCGTTCATAACGCTCATGAGCGAGGCGTTGAGCTTGGTTACCGTCGCCGAAAGTGTTGCCTTGTTGCCCGGTGAATTCCCGAGCTGATGGGCGAGCTGATTGATTTCGTCGAGGCGTCCGCTGTTGCGTTCGCCGACGAGTCGCTCGAACTGGCCGCGGGTGGTGGCGCAGGAGACATCGGCATCGCAGACCGGGTTGGCCTGTAATGCGTTCAACACCGGGTTGATCCAGGCGAACATGTCCTTTGCGGCGGAGAAGTTCCACCCCATGTCATTGGCGAGCGCGTTGATGGCATCGACGAGCTTGGCGGCGTTGTCCACATTCCGCACCAGTTCGTCGCCGCCTGATTTGGTCTTCAGCGAGTTGGACGCATCGAGCAGGCTCTGCAGACCGGGGACGATCTTGTTGAGCTGGGTGCGCAGGTCGCCGAGGCTGCCGGCCAAGGTGTTGGCGCCGGCGGTGAGCCGGTTGAGGTCGCTGCTGCGCTGGCTGATCTGGTTGGAGCCGTCGGCCAGCCGGGTGCCGACAAGCCCCGCCTGATAGGTGGCCCTGAACTCGGGTGGCACCTCACCGAGCGGGCGGGTGACACCGCTGACCAGGCCGACGTCGGGGAGCTGCGCGATGCGGGACGCCATCTGTTCCAAATCGGCGAGAGCCTGCGGGGTGCGTAGGTCACGCGGCGACTGGATGAGGATGTATTCGGGAATGGACTGGCTGAGCGGGAAGTGCCGTTCCAGCGCGGTGTACCCGACCGAACTGGGTGCCGACGGCGACACGGCCTTGCGGTCGTCGTAGTTGTAGCGCGCCAGCAGGGCGCAGCTCCCCAGCAGGGCCAGGACCACCACACTGGCCACCAGGTGTGGAATCGGACGACGAACGATACGTATGCCGGACCGCCGCCAGAACTGCGCAGTGAGTTCGCGCCGCGGCCTGACCCAGCCGCGTGGTCCGGCCAGTACCAGGATTGCGGGCAGCAGGGTCATTCCGGACAGGTACGCGACACCGATCCCGATGGCCGACGACACTCCGACCGTCTGGAAGACTCCCATTTTGGCAAAGCTCAAGAGCAAGAAGGTGATACCCACCGTCGTGGCGGACGCGGTGATCACCTTTCCGATCGACATCATCGCGGCGCGGACCGCCTGGTCGTAGGTCTTACCCGCCCGCAGATAGTCGTGATAGCGACTGATGAGGAAGACCGCATAGTCGGTGCCCGCGCCCGCCAGGATCGCGCTGAGGAACACGATGGACTGGTTTGAGACGCCGGCCCCGGTCAGCTGCGAGTAAGCCGCCACCACGGACTGCGCGATCACTAGCGAGGACCCTATTGTCACCAGTGGAAGCATCATCGTCAGTGCGCTGCGATAGACCAATAGCAGCACCGCGAGCACCAAGATGGCGATCGCGAGTTCGATCGGTAGGCGGTCTTGTTGTCCTGCGACGGTGAGGTCGGCGACCGTGGCCGCCGGACCGGTGATGTGCACGGTCGTCGGACTGCCCTGGGCGCTGCGCTGGATGAGGCCGGTCACCCGGTTGTACGAGTCGAAGGCCTTGGGCGTACCCAACTCGCCCGCAAGGCCGATCGGCAGAATCCAGGTTTTGTTGTCCTGACTCGTCAGAAACTTTCGCAGCTCGGGTGTGCCGATGAAGTCCTGAACCGACACGACGCTGGTCAGGTCGTGTCGTACCGCATCCACCACCTTGCGGTAGGTCGCGGCGTCCTCGGGCCCCAGTCCGTTCTCGTTGATGAACACGACCAGGAGCAGGTCGTCATTGCTCGATTCGTGAAACGCCTCGGTCATCTTCTTGGCGGCGACGCTCGACGGAGCATCGGCCGGCAAAATGGCGAGCGGATGCTTCTCCGCCATTTCGGTCAGTGAGGGGAAGGTCAGCGGCAGGGCGATGGCCAGCGCCACCCAGGCGCCTATCACCGCCCATGGCCATCGCACCACGAAATCGGCTAGCCGCCGCATATCTTCCTCACCCTCATTCTGATGTCGCTCAAGCTACGCGACGCGTCCCCAGTGACCGCTGTCCGCGACTCGCCCGCACACCGACTTCATGGCCTCCATGTAGCGCAGCGCCGACTTCTCGGCGATCGGGTTATCGGGATGCATGATCGCCATCGCTGTCCCTTCCCCGTACCGGAATATGTAGATGGTCAACTGGTAGGAGAATCGGCCGTCCGGATAGATGCCGATGTTGTCGGCAAGGCCCAGCTCGCCCGCCGCGAGGATGGCGTTGAGCGGAGCGGCGCCACCGTGGAAGAAGTTCGACACCGGAAAGTTCGGTTCCGGCCACTTCAGCCACGGCGCCAATTCCAGGACCCGGTAGTACGGCACCCGGGACATGTCCAGACTCGAATCGAAGGCGGTCTGTGCGGCGTACGCCGCATCGTTGAAAGAGGTTGCCGCGATCGGAACGGTGATCGGGATCAGGCCGGTAAACCAGCCTTGCGTCATGAAATTGTCGCTAGCTGTGCGCGAATCCCTCGGAGTCAGACCGTAATAGGTGACCGCCCCGGTGAATTCGTGCTCGACCAGGCCGAGGCAGGCGAACAGACCACCGACGAACCGTGAGCCGGCAGTTGAGCAGGCGGACTCGAATCGGTCCGTCTGCTCTGGGGTCATCAGCGACAGGGAGGTCATGGTGCTGGTGGTCGCTTCGGCCGGGTTGCCCAGTGGAAGCGGGAACTCGGGAAACGTCCCATTGTTGTTCTCAGCAAAGTCGATCCACGCGCGTACCCCGGGCGAATCCAGGGTCAATGCCGATGTGAACTCGCGTTCGCGAGTGCAGAAGTCGTCGAAGCTGCCGGCATCGGGAAGCGTGAGCGCCTGCCCGCCTCCGCTCAGCGCGGAGTACATTCCGTTGGCTTCCATCATGGTGGTGCCAATCAACGTCGCATCACCATGTACGTGGTCCATGGCGGCGAAGAACGTGAAGTGGTTCTCGCTCTGGATGATTCCAAAGGTGAAGCATCCCCATTCCAGTGGGCTCGGTATGTCGGTGACGTGGCTGCGTATTTCATCGACCGTCATATGCCCTTGTGTTACAGGCGCGAACTCGATTTCGCTTGGATCGCTGATGGAGTGCCGTACGAACGTCCCGTCCTCGGCGCGCTCGAACCAGCTGCGGAAGGTGTCATGCCTACGCAGGTATGCGTTGAGGGCATGGTCCATCGCGGCGATGTCGCACTGGCCCGCGACATCGCAGCTGGCGATTATTTGGCGCGAGAAGTTTAGGCCAGCTTCGTTCCGTTCGTAGTAATTTCGCAGATGTTGGCTCTGCATGTAGCTGACTGGCACCAAACTCACAGGTGCTTGCCGGGCGTTCTCGGCCGCGGCTGGGGTGGGGTGCCACGAGGTGACGGAGCCGGGGCTCAACGTCCATTCACCAAGTGCGCCAACAGTTATCGTGCCAATGCGCAAAGCGCCGTCCTCTCGCTCGGCCGGCCCCGCTCCGGCATCTCTCGTCGGTGGCCCAACATACCCTCGGTTTGACCGCGCAACGTGCGGTCGGTCGAGACCCGGAAACCCCATGCGCCACATGGCATACCGGGAATAACTAGAACTTGCTGTCCTAGTTACCACGAAGTTTGGGAACAACAGTGCGCACGATACTTGTTCGGCTAGAGTCGCGTTCGCACCCGCCGATGTCCAGAGTCACATTCTCGGTCCGACGATGTCGAGGGCCACTCTCCCCACCCGCCGACGCAAGGAGGCCACAGCATGGAATCCGCTGACCATCCGAACAATCCCGCCCCACGTTTTGCAATCATCGGATATGCAGCGCGTTTTCCCGGTGCCGCCAACGCGGACGAGTTCTGGGACGTGCTGCGTGAAGGCCGTGACGCGATATCGGAGGTACCCGCTGACCGGTGGGATGCCGATGAGTTCTTCGACTCTGAACCCGGAGCTCCCGGCAAGGTCGTAACCCGTCGTGCCGGCTTCGTCGATGACGTGACGGGATTTGACGCGCCGTTCTTCGGTATGTCGACGCGCGAGGTCAGGCTGATGGACCCGCAGCACCGATTGTTGCTGGAGATGGCTTGGCGGGCGGTGGAGCATTCCGGAATCGCCCCAACGGATTTGGCCGAGACCAATGCCGGCGTGTTCGTCGGTTTGGCCACCCATGACTACCTGGGAATGGCGTCCGATGAGCTGACTTTTCCGGAGATCGAGGCCTACATGGCCATCGGCACCTCCAATGCTGCGGCCGCCGGCCGCATCAGCTACCGGCTGGGGTTGCAGGGACCCTCGGTTGCCGTCGATACGGCGTGCAGCTCGTCATTGGTAGCAATTCATCAAGCGTGCCAAGCACTTCAACTCGGAGAGTGCGATCTCGCGCTGGCCGGCGGTGCGAATGTCCTGTTGACCCCGGCCACAATGATCACGTTCTCGCATGCGCACATGCTGGCGCCCGACGGCAAGTGCAAGACATTCGACGCGGCCGCGGACGGCTACGTGCGTGGTGAGGGATCCGGCGTCATCGTCATCAAGCGCCTTGAGGATGCAATCCGCGACGGTGATCGAATCCGGGCCGTGATCCGGGGCAGTGCGATTAACCAGGACGGCGCATCGGGCGGGTTGACGGTCCCCAATGGCGTTGCTCAGCAGCGTGTTATCGCCGATGCGCTCAAGCGTGCCGGTGTCGCGCCGAGTGACGTCGGGTATCTGGAGGCGCACGGCACCGGAACATCGTTGGGCGATCCGATCGAGGCCCAGGCCGCTGGCGCGGCCTACGGCATCGGCCGTGCGGCGAACGATCCGTTGTTGATCGGCTCAGCGAAGACGAACATCGGACATCTGGAGGCGGCCGCGGGTATCGCGGGGGTCATCAAGGTCGTGCTGTCACTCGAGAACGAATTGTTGCCGCAGCACCGCAACTTTCAGAATCCATCGCCGCATATCCCCTGGGACAGGCTCCCGGTGGAGGTCGTCAAGGAGGCCACCGCGTGGGAGCGCAACGGGCGCCCACGTATTGCGGGAGTTAGCTCGTTCGGGTTCGCCGGGACCAACGCTCACGTCATTCTCGAAGAGGCCCCGGTAGCGGCCGAGATCGAAACGGCCGAAGAGCCGGAGTCGACGGGAGACCGGTTCAGCATTCTGCCGCTGTCGGCGCGCACACCCGCCGCGTTGGTGCAGATCGCCGATCAATACCGCAGCTGGCTGAACGGGCACCCCGAGGCCACGTTGGCGGACCTGTGCTTCACCGCCGGAGTGGGGCGCGCACATTTGGAGCACCGCGCCGCGCTGGTGGTCAATTCCCGCGAAGCCGCCGTGGAGCTGCTCGGCGCCGTCGCCGATGACCGCCCGGCACCGGGTCTGGGGCGTGGGGAATCCCATGACACGCCCAAGACGGCGTGGCTGTTCACCGGTCAGGGCAGCCAGTACCCGGGCATGGCCCGTGAGCTGTTCGACACCGAGCCGGTGTTCGCCGAGACGCTGAAGCGTTGCGCGGCGGTGGTGGCCGATGTTCTCGAAAAGCCGTTATTGGATGTCATTTTCGATGTAGACGGTCCAGATGCCGAGGCGACGCTGCGGCAGACCGCCTATGCACAGCCCGCCTTGTTCGCAGTGGAGATGGGCTTGGCCCGGCTCTGGCAATCGTGGGGCTTCGAGCCGGATGTGGTGTTGGGGCACAGCGTTGGTCAGTATGCGGCAGCCTGCGTCGCGGGCGTGTTCAGCCTCGAGGACGGCGCCGCGCTGATGGCCGAGCGCGGCCGCTTGTTCGGCAGCTTGCCCGCCGGCGGGCGGATGGCAGCTATATTCGCTGCCGCCGAGCGGGTGGAGAGCCTGACTGACGATTTCCCCAGTCTGTCGGTTGCAGCTTATAACGGTGCCAATACCGTATTGTCCGGTCCCGCACAGGATCTGGAAAAGGCGGTGGCGGGGCTGGTCGCCGAGGGCATTCGGTGTGACTTCCTGGAGACCAGTCACGCGTTCCACTCGGCCTTGCTCGACCCGATCCTCGACGAGTTCGAGGTGTATGCCGGCAAGTTCAATTACAAGACACCACAACGGATCCTGATCGACAACCGCACGGGCACCGCGCTGGGTAGAAGTGTGAAACTGGACGGTGCGTACTGGCGCCGGCACGCACGTCAACCGGTGGAGTTCGCCAAGAGCGTGCGCACCCTCGCCGACATGAATTGCAAGGTGTTGTTCGAGATCGGCCCGCAACCGGTACTCACCGCCGCCGCGCTCCGCGCCTGGCCCGACCCGGCCACCGCGCCGCGGGCGATAGCCTCCTTGCGTCGAAACACCGCGGACCACAGGCAGATCACCGAAGCCGCTGCCGACGCGTACGTCCTGGGGCACCTGCCCGATTTCGGTGCGTTCCGGCACGGCCACGCGCGAAAGCTCGACCTACCCACCTATCCGTTCGAGCATCGCCAGTACTGGTTCAGTGATAAGCGAAACGCCGACAACCGCGACGCCACGAAGCAGCAACAGCCTGCTTCCGGGTCGCGCACCGAAGCCGTCCGTCTGCTCGAGGACGGAAAGATCGAGGAACTCGCGAACCTACTTGGCGGTACAAGCGGCGACCAGCAGACCCTGGCAGTCCTGACAAAGCTTGCGGCGCAACATAACCAGCAACGCACTACACAGACCATCGCGGACGATCGTTACCAGTTCCGGTGGGACAAGTCGCCCATGCCGCTCGCGGGTGCCGATACCAGCACGGCTACCACCTGGCTTCTCGTGGGTGATGTAGCCGGCGCGGCCGCGCCTCTGGTCGATGCGCTCACTGCGCGTGGACAGCAGTACCGGATTCTCGGGTTGCCGACGTCCGACGCCGACGAGCAGCAGCTTGCCGACGAGTTCCGTTCCGCGGTATCAGGCGATTCGGCGCTCCGCATCGTGCATGTCGCTGCCCTCGACGGGGGTGCCTCTTCGGCGCGGTCGCTGCTGCGGATGCAACACCAGATACTGGGCGGAACGCGGCGACTGTTCCGCGCGGCCGCCGCTGCTGAACTGCGGGCACCCATCTGGGTGATCACCCGTGGTGCCCAGCGCATCACCGATACCGACACTGTGGCGCCGGAACAGAGTGCCCTGTGGGGATTCGGCCGTGCGGCAGCCCTTGAGCTTCCACAGGTGTGGGGTGGACTCGCTGATCTGGCCGATGCCAGTGCCGCCGAATGGTCACAGTTCATCAGCCGTGCTTCCGCATCGAGCGATGCGGCGGCCAGGGAGGATCAGATCGCATTGCGCGATCAGTCGGTCTACGTTCCCCGGCTCGTGCGGCGGGAGAATCTGCCCAGCGGTACTCCGCTGGAAGTCCGCGACAACGCAACCTACTTGGTAACCGGCGGGTTGGGTTCGATCGGACTGGAGATCGCCGGTTACCTGGCCGCGCGCGGCGCGAAGAATCTGGTGCTGACGAGTCGGCGTGAACCGAACGAGACCGCGCAGCAGCGCATCGATGCACTGGGCGCTCAGCACGGCTGCGAGGTTCGGGTGGTCACCGCCGATGTCGCGGACGCACATGACGTCGCACGCCTGTTGGCGGGCGTGCAGGCCGACTTGCCGCCGCTGGCCGGCATTGTCCATGCCGCCGGGGAGATCGGCACCACCCCGCTCAGCGATCTCGACGACTCCGAAGTCGACCGCGTCTTCGCCGGCAAGGTCTGGGGCGCCTGGCATCTGAGCGAAGCAGCGGCCGACCTGAAGCTCGACTTCTTCATCAGCACCTCCTCCATCGCATCGGTGTGGGGTGGTTTCGGTCAGACCGCCTACAGCGCGGCCAATGCCTTCCTCGATGGACTTGCCTGGCGTCTGCGTGAACAGGGAATCGCGGGGACCAGCGTCAATTTCGGTCCGTGGACGGCAGGCATGGCCGACGCGGAATCCCGCGCGCGACTGGAACAACGTGGAATCAAGACGTTGTCCCCGTCCGATGCGCTGGCCGGCCTGGCGGATGTGGTGGCGGCCTCCCAGTCGAACGGCGGGGCGCAGGGCGTCGTCGCCCGCATCGACTGGACCCGTTTCCTACCGCTCTACCAGCAGGCCGGAAGGCGAGCATTCCTGGCGGAGTTGGAGCGCGAGGTGCCTTCGCATCTGGCCGCATCGCAGGGTGTCCCGCAGTCGGGCACGACGCAGCTGGTCGAACGGCTCGCGGGTGCTCCGGTGCAGCAGCGCAAGAAGCTTCTGACCGATTACCTGCGCGATGCGGTGGCCGAGGTGACGCGCGTGGATGTCTCGGAGATCCGCGAGGATGCGGGGTTCTTCGATCTCGGCATGGATTCATTGATGGCCGTCGAACTGCGCCAACGCATGGAACAGGGTGTGGGCAAGGAGATTCCGGTCACCCTGGTGATGGATCATCCGCGCATTTCCGATGTTGCCGACTATCTGCTCGGCGAGGTGCTGGGCCTCAGCGAGCAAGCCAAGCCGGCGCCGCAACGGGTATCGGCGGTCACGGATCGCACCGACGAGCCGATCGCGATTGTCTCGGTGTCGTGCCGGTTCCCCGGCGCGCCGGATCCCGAGGCCTTCTGGGAGGTGCTTTCCGGGGGCGTCGACGCGATTCGCGAGGTGCCCGAGGACCGCTTCGACATCGACGAGTTCTATGACCCGGATCCAGAGACCGCGGGCAAGACGTACACACGCTTCGGCGGATTCCTGGACGGTATCGATGGATTCGATCCCGAGTTCTTCGGCATTTCCCCGCGCGAGGCCGTCTGGATCGAGCCGCAGCAGCGACTGATGCTCGAAACGGTATGGGAGGGCTTGGAACGCGCCGGATACTCGCCGGCCGCGTTGCGCGGCAGCCGAACCGGCATCTTCGCGGGCGTGGGCGCCAACGAGTACGCACACCTGTTGTCGTCGGAATCGATCGACAAGATTGAGCCCTATTTCATCACCGGTAATGCGCTCAACGCGATATCGGGGCGTGTTGCCTTCGCGCTGGGATTCGAGGGACCAGCGGTCGCGGTGGACACCGCGTGCAGCTCTGCGTTGGTGGCGGTCCACCAGGCCGTGCAGGCCCTGCACTCCGGTGACTGCGATCTGGCAGTGGCCGGTGGTGTGAACGTTCTGTTGAGCCCGGTGACAGTCATTGCCGCCTCGCGCGCCAGGATGCTTTCGCCGGTCGGGCGCTGCAAGACATTCGATGCGTCTGCCGACGGCTATGTGCGCAGTGAAGGCTGCGGGATTCTTGTGCTCAAGAGATTGAGCGATGCGGAGCGCGACGGGGACCGGGTCCTGGCCGTGATTCCGGGTAGCGCGGTGAACCAGGACGGCGCATCCAGTGGACTGACCGTTCCCAACGGCGGGGCGCAGCAACGACTCATCGGAACGGTGCTTGCGCGTGCCGGTCTGGCGGGTGGGGACGTCGATTACCTTGAGGCGCACGGAACAGGTACCCCGCTGGGTGATCCGATCGAGGTGCAGGCGGCTGCCGCGGCCTACGGTGGCTCGCGTGAGGCAGACCGGCCGCTGCTGATGGGCTCGGTCAAATCCAACATCGGTCACACCGAATCGGCTTCCGGTGCAGCAGGTCTCATCAAAGTGGTGCTCTCGCTCCAAAACGGGGTGCTGCCGCAGAGTCTGCACTTCGAAAAGCCGTCCCCGCACATCCCGTGGGAGTCGTTGCCAGTTCGGGTGGTGGACAAGGCCATTCCATGGGAGCCCAACGGTCGGCCACGGCGCGCCGGGGTGAGCTCGTTCGGATTCACCGGCACCAATGCCCACGTGCTCATCGAAGAGGCACCGCGACGGGCAGTGGCGACGGATGAAGGTGGCCCCGACGAGACGGCCGCTACACCAGAAGCTCAGGGCGACAAGGTGAACGTCCTCCCGCTGTCCGCCAGGTCGCCGGAGGCGCTGGCTGCGGTGGCGCAGCGTTACGAGTCCTGGTTGAGCGCCCATCCAGAGGTCGACATCGAGGATGTGTGCCTCACCGCGGGGAGTGGGCGGTCGCACTTCGAACATCGTGCCGCTCTCGTCGTGGACTCGGTGGAGTCCGCGCGCGAGGGGCTGGCCGAGTTGGTTCAGAACCGGCTGCGCCCCGGCGTGATTCGTGGCGAGCACACGAATCATCCGACAACGGCATGGCTGTTCACCGGACAGGGCAGTCAATATCCCGGCATGGCGCGTGAGTTATTCGACGCAGAGCCGGTTTTCGCGGAGATCGTCACGCGCTGCGCGGAAGCCGTCAAGGACATCGTCGAGCGCCCCTTGCTGGAGGTGATGTTCGCCACCGATCGCGAGACGGGCGGAGAAGCCGGGAAGGTACTGCGGCACACGTCATTCGCGCAGCCAGCCATCTTCGCCGTAGAGATGGGTCTGGCCCGACTGTGGCAGTCGTGGGGCATTGAGCCCGACGTGGTGCTGGGCCATAGTGTCGGCCAGTACGCGGCCGCATGCGTCGCCGGAGTGTTCAGTCTGGAGGACGGTGCGCGACTGATCGCCGAGCGCGGCAGGCTCTTCGGCAGTCTGCCCGCGGGCGGGCGAATGGTGGCCGTCTTTAGCGACGCCAAGCATGTCGAACAGATCGCGAGTGATTTTCCGCGGGTGTCGGTGGGCGCCTACAACGGACCGAACACCGTGCTCTCGGGTCCGGGCGAGGATGTGGAACAGGCGGTCGCGCGCTTCGAGGAGGAGGGAATCCGGTGCACCTGGCTGGAGACCAGCCACGCGTTCCATTCCGAGCTGCTGGACCCCGTCCTCGACGAATTCGAGTCGTACGCAGCGCAAGTACAGTTCGCGACTCCCACGTTGCCGCTGGTGTGCAACCGCACGGGTGCGGTGCTGACGGCACAGACCCCGATCGACGCCCAATACTGGCGACGGCATTCCCGTCAGCCGGTGCAGTTCGCCGAGAGTGTGCGCACCGTGGCCGCGCTGGGGTGCTCGGTGCTGATGGAGATTGGCCCACAGCCGGTGCTGACCGGCGCCGCGGTGCAGGTCTGGCCGGAGCACTTGGCCGCTCCGCGGGCAATTGTCTCGCTGCGCAAGGGAGTCGGCGACCGACGCCAGATCGCCGAGGCACTGGCCGCGGCGTACGTCGGCGGCCATCGGCCCAATTTCGCCGCGCTGCAGCGCCACCCGCGTAATACGCTGGAACTGCCGACCTATCCCTTCCAACGCCGCCGCTTCTGGCCGAAGTCGTCCGGCGCCGCCATCGAAGGCGGAGGCGGCTTGTCCGCGGGCATCCTGGGTAGAGGCGAGGACCTTGCCTCCGGCGATTCCGTCTACATCAGCCGGTTGTCGGTCAGGTCGCAGCCGTGGCTGTCCGACCACGTCATCTACGGCACCGTCGTCGTACCCGGCGCAACGTATGCCGCGATGGCCCTGGCGGCCGTCGGCACTCCGGCACGGGCCAAGGATGTGTTCTTCTACGAGCCGATTATTTTGCCGGAGAAGAGCTCTCGTGAGGTGCAGCTGACGCTGCATCCGCTGGAGGATGGCAGTGGGTCGAAGTTCCAGGTGCACAGCCGTCCCTATGGCGAACGCGATGTTGACTGGTCGCTGAACGCTGAAGGCACCGTCGTGCCAGGTATCGATGACAGTGCCGACGATGCGGCCGGCCAGACCTCGGAGGCCGAGCCGGTTGACGCGGCCATCGAGCGGATGGAGCGCATGCGTCCGCACGAGCTGTTCGAAACCTTCGCTGATCTGGAACTGTCCTGGGGCCCAACCTGGTCCGGTTCTCTGAAGTCACTCTGGCTTGGTCAGGGTGAGGCCATCGGCGACGTCCTCGTCGGTGAGGAACTCGCAGAACAGCTCGGTACCGAGCCGATGCACCCGGTGCTGATGGATCTGTGCACCGGTGTGGCCTTCCCGGCGTTCCCGGCCCTGCTCGCGGCCGAGCAAGGCATCAACGATCTGTTCCTGCCCTTGCGGTATGGCCAGGTGACGTTGAAGGAAAAGATGCCACGGCGCTTCTACTGCCGGGCCCGGTGGCATGAGAGTGCCCTGGACAGCGAGACCCAGGTCTTCGATCTCGAATACCTGGATCGCGATGGCCGTCACCTCGGTGGGATTCGTGAGTTCACGGTGAAACGTGCGCCGCGCGAGGCATTGCTGCGTGGGTTGGGCGGCGATGCCACCCGCCTGCTGTACACCCTTGGCTGGCACGAGGTTCCGGTGCCACCCTCGGAGGACGGCACCGCGGCGGCAAGCGGTACCTGGTTGATCGCCGGGTTCGACGAGCTGGCGGCCAGGGTGCCGGGCTGCATCCCGTTCGATCGGACGAGTAATCCGGAACTTCTCGGACAGGTGCTGGCAGAGGCCAAGGAACGCGGCGTGCCGTTCTCCGGTGTCGTCTGGCGTGCCGCCGCACCGGGTGCGCAGGAGTCGAGCACGGATGAGATCGCGCGTCTGGAGACCGAGATCGCCAACCTGCTCAGCGCCGTGCACACGGTGCAGAACGGTGCACAAAATGGCGTGAAACTTCCCGATGGTCTCTGGATCGTCACCGAGCGCGCCGTGGCCACCGAGTCCGGCGAGCCGGTCGATCCGGTGCAGGCTTCCCTGTGGGGATTCGGGCGCACCACCATCAACGAGGAACCGGCGCTGCGCGCCAAGCTCGTTGATGGTGACGGCTCACCCGAGGCTGTCCAGGCGTTGGCGAATCTGCTGGCTACGCCAGTGGAGGAGCCGGAAATCGCTGTGCGGCAGGGTAAGCTGCTGGCCTCGAGATTGTTGCCGTGGTCACGCAGTGGCAATCTCACGGTGCCGCGCGGGAGTGACTACGCTCTGTTGCCCACCGAACGTGGTGCCATCGACAACCTGCGGATCACCGAGAAGGAAGTCGAGGCGCCGGACGAGGGATACGTGCAGGTGCGGGTGGAGGCCGCGGGTCTCAACTTCCGTGACGTGCTCAATGTGCTGGGTCTGTACCCGGGTGACCCGGGCCCGATCGGCGGTGACTTCGCCGGTGTCGTCACGCAATTGGGTGAGGGCGTCACCGAGGTCGCGGTGGGTCAGCGGGTCTATGGCTCCATGCAAGGTGCCTTCGCCAGCCGGTTCAACGCACCGGCTCAGTTCCTGGCGCCGATTCCGGATGGGGTCAGTGCGGTTGAGGCCACCACGATTCCCGCTGCTGCGCTGACAGTTCGGCTCGCCTTCGACTGGGCGCAGCTGAAGCCCGGCGATCGTGTGCTCATCCATGCGGCCAGTGGTGGTGTGGGATTGGCCGCGATTCAGATGGCGCAGCAGTGCGGTGCTGAGGTTTATGCAACGGCGAGCACCTTCAAGCGGGCGACCGTGCGCAAGCTCGGCGTGAAGTACGTGTATGACTCGCGTACAACCGATTTCGCTGACCAGATCCTCGCCGACACCGATGGGCATGGCGTTGACGTGGTGCTCAACAGCCTCACCAGCGAGGGGTTTGTCGAGGCGACTGTGCGGGCCACCGCCAAGAACGGCCGTTTCGCCGAGATCGCCAAGCGTGATATCTGGACTTCGGAACAGATGGCCGAAGCCCGCCCAGATATCGCCTACGAGATCGTCGCGTTGGACACCGTGATGTTCCAAGAGCCCGAACGTATTCGGGGCTTGCTGACGGAGGTTTCGGACGGTTTGGCCAAGGGGGAGTGGACACCACTGCCCGCGGAGATCTACCCGCTGACGGAGGCCAGGACGGCATTCCGCCGCATGCAGCAGGCCCGCCATATCGGAAAGATCGTGTGCCAGATGCCGAATCCGCTGGCACCACAGCCGGATCGGACCTATCTGATCACTGGTGGGCTGGGTGCAATCGGCCTGCACACCGCGTCGTATCTGGCTCAGCTCGGTGCCGGTGACATCGTGCTGACCAGTCGCCGTGCTCCAGATGTGGACGCGCAACGGTTGATCGAGGAGATCAGCGAGCGCTCCAAGGCCCGCATCCACGTCTTCACCGCCGATGTCGGCGAGGAGTCCGAGGTTGTGAAGCTGCTGGAGCGGATTCGGGCGGAGCTGCCCCCGCTCGGCGGCATCGCGCATCTGGCAGGCGTGCTCGATGACGCCCTGCTGGGTCAGCAGAGCGTCGAGCGATTCCGGACCACCTTGGCGCCCAAGGCGTTCGGTGCCGATTACCTTGACAGGCTGACGAAGGACGAGGATCTGGACTTCTTCATCGTGTCCTCCTCGGTGTCCAGCTTGTTCGGTTCGCCCGGTCAGTCCAACTATGCGACGGCCAATGCGTGGCTCGACGGTCTGATCGCCCGGCGCAGGTCGCAGGGCCTGCCCGCCACCGGCGTCAACTTTGGCCCCTGGGGTCAGGGAGGTATGGCCTCCTCGGAGGCGGCGACCGCGAACATCAGCGCGCAGGGCCTGATTCCGCTGGATCCCTCGGCGGCGCTCGCGGCTCTGGCCGAGGTCATCGCCAACGGCGTCGGCCAGGCCACCGTCATCAAGGCCAATTGGCAGCGAGCGGCGAAGGTGCTGGGCAGTTCGCGTCCGCCGATCCTGGACCTCGTGTTGCCGAGTGCCGTGGGCGAGGTAACCGGTGACAGCGAGTTGCTCAAGCAACTGATGGAGATACCGGTGCCGCAGCGGGCTGGTTTCGTGACCGAGTTCCTGCAGCGCGAGGTGCAGAACTTCTTGCGCCTGGCACAGCCGCCGGCCGCGACGAGCCGGTTCTTGGATCTTGGTACGGATTCGCTGATGGCGATCGAGCTGCGTAACCGGCTACACAGCCAGTTCGGTGGCAAGTTCACCATCAACGCGACGGCGGTGTTCGACTACCCGACCATCGGTGGGCTCGGGGAGTACCTCGTGGCGCAATTGCCGGATGCGGAATCCGAATCGCAGGAGGAACAACCCGCTGTGGAGGCTGCGCAGTCCGAGTCCGAGTCCGAGTCAGATACGGACACGGTGCCCGCACCATCTGACGAAGTATCCGAGCCGGCGAGGTGAACCCGTGGCCGTCCAGGTAAGTTAGCTAGCCTGGACGGCCACGGTATTTGTTGGCCGGTGATGAGTGGAGCGGGTGCGGCCTGAGTCGATTTTTTGCGGACATCACACCTCTGCGCAACGCCGATTTCCGGCGTCTGTGGCTGGCCGGAGTCGTCACGGTCATCGGCGCTGGGCTCACCCTGTTCGCGGTGCCGGTTCAGATCTATTCGCTCACCCACAGTTCGGCGTATGTCGGACTGACGGGCGTTTTCGGTTTGGTGCCGTTGGTGGTGTTCGGTCTGTGGGGCGGCGCGCTGGCGGACCGGATGGACCGGCGGACCCTGCTGATCATTACGGCCATTGGACTGGGTGTTTCTTCGGTGTTGTTGTGGCTGCAGGCCGCGTTATCCGTCGACAACGTGTGGGTGGTGCTGCGCCTACTCTCGGTGCAGCAGGCCTTCTTCGCGGTGAATTCGCCGACGCGCGCCGCGGCGATTCCGCGGATGCTTCCGCTCGATCAGCTGCCCGCCGCCAACGCGCTGAACATGACGGTCCAACAGTTCGGGTTCATCGCCGGACCGCTGCTGGCCGGGGTACTGCTGAAGTGGGTGGATCTGTCCACCTTGTATCTGATTGACGCCATCGCGTGCGTGGCGCCCATTTGGGCGACAGTTCGGCTGCACAGGATGCCGCCGAGCAGCGCGTCAAAAGATTTGCGCGCCAACACCTCTGGCCTTCGTGATGTCCTCGAGGGTTTCCGCTATCTGGCCGGGCACAAGATCGTCCTGATGTCCTTCGTGGTGGACCTCATCGCCATGATCTTCGGGATGCCGCGCATCCTGTTCCCGCAGATTGCCCACGAGGGGTTCGGCGATCCAGCCGACGGCGGCACCGTGATCGCGCTGCTGTCGGCCGCGATATCGGTGGGCGCGGTGATCGGCGGGGTGTTCTCCGGCTGGTTCCATCGGATCGATCGCCAGGGTCTGGCGGTGGTGATCAGCATCGTGGTGTGGGGGCTGGCGATGGTGGGTTTCGGGCTCACCGCACACGCGCCGCTGCTGTGGCTGTCGCTGGTTTTCCTGGTGATCGGTGGCATCGCGGACATGGTGTCGGCGGCCTTCCGGACAACGATCCTGCAATCGGTGGCAACGGACGATGTACGCGGTCGGTTGCAGGGTGTGTTCACGGTGGTGGTGGCAGGAGGGCCGCGGGTTGCCGACTTCGCGCACGGTGCGGCCGCCGCGGCCGTGGGTACGACGGCAGCCGCCGCCGGTGGTGGCGCTCTCGTAGTGGTGGGGGTGATCATTGCGGCGCTCCTCGTTCCGGTGTTTGTGCGGTTCCGGACGTCGGACGAGATCACAGCGGAGGATGCGAATGAGGCAGGCCAGGACAAGGTGCAACCCCAGTAGGTTTCACCCAGGGATGCTCTGACGCCAGTGCTCGCCGCGCAGAACACGTCCAGAATCCCGTCGCTGGTTCCGGTGCGCCGCGAGCGCATGTCGGAATCGCCGTTCGCGTTCTAGCGTGGGGCGGCCGCGGTCATGGCCAGTCTCACGGATCCCAACGACCTGGCGTTGTATCGGTCCCTGTGTGCGATGGCCCTCGCGCGTGCGCACGCCCAGTCGGGCGTGCCCGGGGTGATTGCGGGCTACCTCGGTGCGGGTGCCGATCCCAATGCTGCCGATGCGGCCTTCGCCGACGCCTACGTACGGGTCAATCGTGAGGATCACCAGCGGCTGCTCGATGCATCCGCGGAGCAGTGGCTGCCGAGCTCCTGATGTCCTAATTTGTGGGATACCCGACCTGGACGCCATTGCCCAGGTGGCGAACACTAAGAGGCGTGACGCGTTCGGTAGTGATTCTGGGTTTTCCGGGAGTTCAGGCCCTCGACCTGGTGGGGCCGTATGAGGTGTTCGCGACCGCGTCCCAGTACTTGACCGGTACCCCCGGCTACGACGTGTCGCTGGTATCGAGCAATGGGACTCCGATCGCCACCGGTTCGGGTATGGAGTTGGTCACCCGTCCGTTGCCAGATTCCAGCGCGGGATGCGACACCTTGGTCCTGCCTGGCGGCGTCGGCGTGCCTGCGGTTCAGCGGGACCCGGACGTCATGGACTGGATCCGCGCTTCGGCACGCTCCGCGCGACGGGTGGTCAGCGTCTGCAACGGTGCGTTCCTGGCCGCGGAGGCCGGCCTGCTCGACGGCTGCCGGGCCACCACCCACTGGGCTATCGCCGAGACCCTGGCTAATGAATTCCCAAGCATCACAGTCGATCCCGATCCGATCTTCATACGCAGCTCGGACAAGACGTGGACGGCGGCCGGGGTGACGGCGGGTATCGATCTGGCGCTGGCCCTCGTCGAAGACGATCACGGCGCGGAGGTGGCGCAGACGGTGGCGCGCTGGCTTGTTCTGTATCTGCGCCGCCCGGGTGGGCAGTCACAGTTCGCGGCCCCGGTGTGGATGCCGCGGGCCAAGCGCATGCCGATCCGCGATGTGCAAGAAGCTATCGAGGCGCAGCCCGGCCGATCACACCGAGTGCCTGAGCTGGCCCGCCTGGCCGCCATGAGCCCGCGGCATTTCACCCGGGTGTTCACCGCGGAAGTCGGCGAGGCGCCGTCGGCCTACGTGGAACGCATCCGTTCCGAGGCCGCGCGCCGTCAGCTCGAAGAGACCGACGACACCATGGTGGTGATCGCGGATCGCTGCGGGTTCGGATCTGCGGAATCTTTGCGCCGCAACTTTGTTCGCCGCATGGGCGTATCGCCCGATCAGTATCGCAAGACCTTCTATCGCACCGAAAGGGCTTCGTTATGACTCAAATCGCCATTGTGCTGTACCCGGATTTCACCGCACTGGACTTCATCGGTCCCTACGAGGTGTTGCGCTTCATGCCCGACACCGAAGTCCGATTCGTCTGGCACAAGCCCGGACCCATCACCGCCGATTCGGGCGTGCTGGTCATCGGTGCCACGCACTCGTTCGACGAGACCCCCGCACCCGATGTTGTGCTGGTACCGGGAGGGCCCGGAACGACCATGGCGGCCCGCGATGAAGCGCTACTGGAGTGGTTGCGCCGAGTGCATCCGACGACCGCGTGGACCACCTCGGTGTGCAGTGGTTCGTTGGTATTAGCGGCGGCCGGTCTGCTTGAGGGCCGGCGGGCCACGTCGCACTGGTCCACGCTGCCGCTGCTGAAGCCGTTCGGGGTGACCCCGGTCGGCGACGAGCGCATCGTGCGCGCGGATGGCGGCGGTGTGGTCACCGCGGCTGGGGTGTCCGCGGGTATCGACCTGGGGCTGTGGCTCGCGGGCCAAATCGCCGGGGAGGAGCGGGCCAAGGCGATTCAGCTGAGTATCGAGTACGACCCGCAGCCGCCCTTCGACTCCGGGCACATGTCCAAGGCCAGTGCCGCCACCAAGGCCACGGCGACCGCCGGGCTTGCCAAGGACACGTTCAAGCCAGCGGTCATCGCCGCGGGCGCGATGTTGTTGTGGGACGGCGCACTCTCGACGGTGCGCCGGAAAGGGAGCCGACGCCGGTCGCTCGACACCCGGGTGGACCCCCGACCTCGACCCTGACCAGGCGCCGTGTGGAGGGAGCGACTACCTTCTCTATGAACGTTCTCATGGAGCCGCTGAACCTCAGAAGGGATGCCTGTGGCCGACAACAACGATTTCGCTACTCTCCAGTACCCCGGAGGCGAAACGAAGCTGGATATCGTCCGCGCGACCGAAGGCTCGGATGGCTTCGCGCTGGGGAAACTGCTGGCTGATACCGGCTACACCACGTTCGATGCGGGGTTCGTCAACACCGCGTCGACCAAGAGCGCGATCACCTATATCGACGGCGACGCCGGCATCCTGCGCTACCGCGGGTACCCGATTGAGCAGCTGGCAGACAAGTCCACCTTTATCGAGGTGAGCTACCTGCTGATCTACGGCGAGCTGCCCACGCCGCAGCAGCTGGAGGACTTCACCACCAAGGTTCAGCGCCACACTCTGCTGCACGAGGACCTCAAGCGGTTCTTCGACGGCTTCCCGCGCAACGCGCACCCGATGCCGGTGCTTTCCAGCGCCGCGAACGCGCTCAGCGCCTACTACCAGGACTCGCTGGACCCGCATGACGACGCGCAGGTCGAGCTGTCCACGATCCGGTTGCTCGCGAAGCTGCCGACCATCGCGGCCTACGCGTACAAGAAGTCGGTCGGGCAGCCGTTCCTGTACCCGGACAACACGCTTACTCTCGTCGAGAACTTCCTGCGGATGACCTTCGGTCTGCCGGCCGAGCCCTACGAGGTGGATCCGGAGATCGTGCGGGCACTCGACATGCTGCTGATCCTGCACGCCGATCACGAGCAGAACTGCTCCACTTCGACGGTGCGGCTGGTCGGTTCGTCCGACGCGAACCTGTTCACCTCTGTTTCCGGTGGCATCAACGCGCTGTGGGGCCCGCTGCATGGCGGTGCCAACCAGGCGGTGCTGGAGATGCTGGAGCGCATTCGCTCCGAGGGCGGCGACACCCACGACTTCGTTCGACGGGTCAAGAACCGCGAGGACGGCGTCAAGCTCATGGGCTTCGGGCACCGTGTCTACAAGAACTACGACCCGCGTGCCCGCATCTGTAAGGAGCAGGCCGACAAGATCCTCGGCAAGCTCGGCGGAGACGATCAGCTTCTGGAGATCGCCAAGGCCCTCGAGGAAGCCGCACTCACCGACGATTACTTCATCGAGCGCAAGCTGTACCCGAATGTCGACTTCTACACCGGTCTGATCTATCGGGCCATCGGCTTCCCGACGCGCATGTTCACCGTGCTGTTCGCGTTGGGCCGGCTCCCCGGCTGGATTGCGCACTGGCGTGAGATGCATTCGGAGCCGGGCAAGATCGGTCGCCCGCGTCAGATCTACACCGGTTACGGAGAGCGTCAGTACCCGTAGCCTCCCTCGGGAGATGACAAAGCTCACATAAATCTGTTTGCATCGCTAACAGTTGTAGTTTCACAATGGTTGTGTGGAAGCAGCCGCCGGTGCGCTCAGTGAGCGCCGCAAGATCGTCATCCTGGGTTCTTGCTGTCTGAGTCTGCTCATCGTGTCGATGGATTCCACCATCGTGAACGTGGCGCTACCGACCATCCGGGCCGATTTCGGTGCCAGCACCTCACAGCTGCAATGGGTCATCGACATCTACACCCTGGGGCTGGCCTCGTTGCTCATGCTCTCGGGTGCCGCGGGCGACCGGCTGGGGCGGCGGAAGGTTTTCCACATCGGGCTGTCGATCTTCGCGGTGGGTTCACTGCTGTGCAGCGTGGCGCCCACCGTCGGGTTGCTTATCGCCGCGCGTCTGCTGCAGGCGGTGGGTGGCTCCATGCTCAACCCGGTGGCGCTGTCCATCATTTCGCAGGTCTTTACCGGGCGCGTGGAACGTGCCAGGGCGCTGGGCTTTTGGGGCGCGGTCGTCGGGATATCGATGGCGCTGGGCCCGATAGTCGGCGGGCTGCTGATCGAATGGGTGGGCTGGCGTGCCGTCTTCTGGATCAACCTGCCGGTGTGTGCGCTGGCGTTCACGCTGACGGCGATCTTCGTGCCGGAGAGCAAGTCGGCGACCATGCGTGACATGGACCCGGTGGGGCAGGTGCTCGCCGTGCTGTTCCTGTTCGGCATCGTGTTCACGCTCATCGAAGGGCCGTCGCTGGGGTGGGCCGCGCCGCGGCTCATCGCGGTTCTGATCACCGCGCTGGCGGCATTCGCGGTGTTCCTCAGGTATGAGTCCCGGCGGCGGCACCCCTTCATCGATCTGCGGTTCTTCCGCAGCATCCCGTTCGCGTCGGCCACCCTGACCGCGATATGTGCGTGCGTGGCATGGAGCGCGTTCCTGTTCACGATGTCGCTGTACCTACAGGGCGAGCGGCACTTCTCGGCCATGCACACCGGTTTGGTCTATCTCCCGATTGCCGTTGGCGCGCTGGTGTTCTCACCGATCTCGGGCCGTATGGTGGGCCGGTTCGGCGCCAGGCCGTCACTGTTGGCGGCGGGCGCGCTGTTCTTCACGGCCTCGCTGTTGCTCACCCGGGTTACGACGGCGACACCGATCTGGGAGCTCCTGGTGGTCTTCGCCATCTTCGGTGCGGGATTCTCCATGGTGAACGCACCGATCACCAATGCCGCGGTCAGCGGTATGCCGCTGGATCGTGCCGGCGCGGCCTCGGCGGTCACCTCCACGAGTCGTCAGGTGGGCGTAAGTATCGGTGTGGCACTGTGCGGTTCGATCGGTGCACCCGCGCTGTGGTTCATGTGTGCGGGCCTCGGGCTCGCGATCGCTACGCTCGGTATCGTGTCCACGTCACCGTTCGCGCTGCGCTCGGCGCAGCGACTCGCACCGCTCATCGAGAGCACTGCCTCGCGGGAGGTTTCTCGTGTCGGATAGGCCCCTCGCGGATGAGGTCTGGCGCACCATGGCGAGCCTGGTACTGGACAATCGCGATGGTTGGCGTCGGACGGTCGTCGAGGCGACCGGCCTGCCGTTCAGTCGCGTGCGCATCCTGAGAAGGCTTGCGCGACAGTCCATGACAGTGAAGGGAATCGCGGAGGCCACGGCGCTGGATGCTCCAGCGGCGACGGTCGCGGTGAGCGATCTGGAGCAGCGTGGGTTGGTGGTGCGTCGCATCGACCCCGACAATCGACGGTGCAAGCGTGTGTCGTTGACCGACGAAGGCCGGCGCCTGATGGTGGTCATCGCAGAGATGGACGATCCCGCACCGGCCGGTCTTGCCGGGCTGGCCGGGAGCGAGCTGGAATCCCTGCGTGTGCTCCTGGAGAAGGCCACCGGCCCGACCGTGAACGACGGCTAGATCGAGGCGCGCAGTTCCGCCAGCAGAGGTTCGGCCGCCTCGGCCAAGAAGCGATCCTGGCTGCCGCTGCCCACCTGCACCAGGGCGATATCGGTGAAGCCCGCCTTCGCGTAGGCGCGGGCGTTCTCGATGATCGTGTCGAAATCCGGACCGCAGGGGATATGCCCCGCGACGTCTTCAGGGCGGACGAATTGTGTTGCGGCGGTGAATCCGGCGGGCGTGGGCAGGTCGGCGTTGACCGGCCAGCCCCCGGCGAACCAGCGGAATTCGGCGTGCGCGCGCTTGACCGCCTCGTCATGGTCGGTGTCCCAGCAGATGGGCAGCTGACCGATCACGCGACTCTCGGTGGGCAGCGCGGCAGAGCGGCGCGCCTGCTGCCACGCGTCCACGATTTCCGATTCGGGCGCGACCGCGATCAGGTGGTCCGCGGCCGGAGCGAAACTCGCCGCGGTGTCACCACTGGATACCGCGACGCCGATCGGGACAGGTATGTCGGGCAGATCCCACAGTCGCGCCGAGTCGACCTGAAAGTAGTCGCCCTTCCAGTCCACATGCTCTCCGTCGAGCAGGTCGCGAATGATCTGGATTGCTTCTCTGAGCATCGCTTGGCGACGCTTGGTCGTCGGCCACCCATGCCCGACGACGTGCTCGTTGAGGTTCTCGCCGCTGCCCAGCCCCAAGGTGAACCGGCCGTCGGCGAGGATCTGCAGGGTCGCGGCCTTCTGCGCCACGACGGCCGGGTGATAGCGCATAGTCGGGCACGTGACATACGTGGCCAGGTCGACCCGCTCGGTCGCCTGAGCCACCGCTCCCAGCACAGTCCAGGCATAAGGGGCGTGCCCCTGCGCGCTGAGCCAGGGAGAGTAGTGGTCGCTGGACACTTCGAAGTCGAATCCGGCCTGCTCGGCGGAAACGGCATAGCGAACAAGGTCTTTTGGTCCGCTCTGCTCGGTCATGAGGGTGTAGCCGAAACGAGTCATGCCCGTCGTGTACCCCGCTCGAGCGGGATGAAACGCGGGGTCGGTGAATCCGGCGGCTCTCAGCTAGCCGTCGAGCACGGCCATCGCCGCGTGATATCCGCCGAGACCTGAAACGCCGCCTCCGCGGCGGGAACCTGAGCCGCACAACAGGATCCGATCGTGGTCTGTGGCCACTCCCCAGCGTTGTGCGGACGTCTGCAGCGGGTCGTCATCCTCGGCGAACGGCCAGTGCAATCCGCCATGGAAGATGTTGCCCGTCGTCATGCCGAGGGCGTGCTCCAGATCGGCGGTGGTCTTGGTCTCGATACACGGGTTTCCGTGCGAGTCGGTGGCCAGCACATCGGTGATCGGCTCGGCCAGTACCGAATTCAGCGATGCGAGCACGGCAGTCTGCAGTTCCTCGCGCGTTGCGGACAGTCCGTGCGGTGTGTGCAGCCCGAACACTGTCAATGTCTGCACCCCGGATGCGCGCAGCTCCGGTGACAGAATGCTGGGATCGGCCAGTGAATGACAGTAGATTTCACACGGCAGCGGGTCGGGGGCGGCGCCCGCCTGTGCCTGCCGGTAGGCGTTCTCCAGCTGAGTGTACGTCTCGTTGATGTGGAAGGTGCCGCCGAAAGCCTGCTCCGGCGTGACCTTTTCATCGCGCAGGCGCGGCAGGCGGGTCAGCAGCAGATTGACCTTCACCTGTGCGCCAGGCTGACCCTCCGGTGGATCTTCGCCGAGGAGACGAGCCAGCACGGTAGGCGTGACGCCGCTGAGTACACGCTCGCCGATTGCGGTGTGCTCATCGTCACCGGCCCGATAGCGCACCTCGCCCTCGGGATTGATTGACAAAACCTCTGCCCCGGTGCGCAGTTCGGCACCGTACCGTCGGGCGGCCGATTCCAGCGAGCCCGTCACGGCGCCCATGCCGCCGATGGGTACGTCCCACGGATTCATCTGGTGATACAGGAAGCAGATGTTCTGCTGCAGAGAAGGATCATCGGCACTGGCGAAGGTTCCGATCAGTGCATCGGTGAGCAGGACTCCGCGTTGCAGGTCGTTGGGTGTGGCCGCACGGATCACCTCGCCGATGGGTGTCTCGATCAGCTTCTCCCAGGCCCCCGTGCGGATGTCGCTTCGGCGCCGCAGTGGCTCCAGCATGGAGTTCCACAATGGCCGGGTGACCGAATCGCAGAGCGCTCCGAACTCTGCGAAATCATTTGTGCTGGCGAGAAACCCGCTTCGGCCGCCGTCCTCGGGATCCGGCGTGTACGACGCGTACTTGCGTCGCGCCAGGCGCACATCCAACCCCAGATCATCAATGATCTGCCGCGGCATCAGGCTCACCAGGTATGAGTAGCGTGACAGCCGGGCGTCCACGCCCTCGAATGCTGGTGCCGAGATCGCCGCCCCGCCGAGCACGTCGAGCCGCTCCAGTAACAGCACCCGCTTGCCTGCGCGTGCCAGATACGCCGCGGCGGTCAAGGCATTGTGCCCGCCACCGACGATTACGGTGTCATAGCTATCGGTCATGACCTAACGATAGGGTCGATCGCATGACGAAACCCGAGATCGATTTTCAGCCAGGTCCAGCGCCCACCGAACTGGTCATCAAGGACATCACCGTCGGTGATGGCGCGGAGGCCGCGCCCGGATCGGTCGTCAACGTTCACTACGTCGGTGTCGAGTTCGAGAGCGGCGAGGAGTTCGACAGCTCGTGGAACCGCGGCGAGTCCATCGAGTTCCCGCTCGATGCGCTCATCCAGGGTTGGCAGGACGGTATCCCCGGCATGAAGGTGGGCGGACGCCGCCAGCTCACGGTGCCGCCGGCGCAGGCCTACGGCGAGGCGGGCGCGGGGCATCAGCTGTCGGGTAAGACGCTGGTGTTCGTGATCGACCTGCTCGGCGCGCGCTAGGGCTAGTGCCCGGGGAGGCGCAGCACCAGTCGTGCGCCTCCCAGCGGGCTGGACTCCAAAGCCGCTGTGCCGCCATGGAGTTCGGCCTGCTGTGCCACCAGTGCCAGACCCAGGCCGGAGCCGGTGTGTGATGCGGTGGAGCCGCGGGAGAACCGTTCGAAAACCAGCTCGCGCTCGGCCTCGGGGATACCGCTGCCGTTGTCGTCGATGGCGATCTCCACGCCGTGCACGGTGCTGATCGCGGAGAGCCGGACTTCCGATGCGCCGCCATGGCGGACCGCGTTCTTGATCGCGTTGTCGATCACTAGCCGCAGCCCGGCGGGCAACCCCAGCATCAAGATGGTCGACGAGGGGACTAGAGACACCTCGACATTCGGATAGCTGCGGTCCGCATCATGCGCGGCGCGGTCCAGCAGCTCGGTGATATCGACCGGTACGTGGTCGTCCTCGGTGGTCAGGTCGCCCTGTGCGAGCCGTTCGAGCGCGGAAAGCGTTGCCTCGATGCGGGTTTGGGTCCGCACGGTCTCTTCGAGGATTTCGGCCCGCTGGTCCTCGCTGAGGTTCAGGGTGGAGAGCACCTCGAGGTTGGTCCGCATCGCGGTGAGCGGGGTGCGCAGCTCATGTGAGGCCACCGCGGAAAAGTCGCGTGCGGTTTCGAGGGCCGCCTTGGTCTTTTCCTGTTCGGTGTTGATGCGTTCGAGCATTCCCTCGACCGCCTCGGAGATTTCGACGGCCTCGCGCACGCCGCGCACGTTCACGTCGTCGGGGTTGGATTGTGCGTTGATGAGACGGGCCTGCTGCGCCAGCAGCCGGAAGGGGCTCACCACGATGAGGGAGATCACCCAGCCCACGATCACGGTCCCGATCAGTACGCCGCTACAGATCGCGAGGATGCGGATGTGGTATCGGTCGATCTGCCGCTGGGTCTCGGCGATCGGGGCACCCACCGCCACGGGGATGTTGCCCGGGGCGATGAACGACCGGACCCGGTATTCGACGCCGTTGATGGTGGTGTTGGCGTAGCCGGGTTCCAGTAGCGGCAGTTCCACTTCACTGGGAATGGACTTGGTCAGCCCGGCCACGCGGGCGGTGAGCACCAGGCCGTCGGGGGTGTCGATCTTCCCTTCCGAACTGATCACCGAATTCAGCAGACTTGAGACGGCACCCAGGCTGGACACCGAGTCCAGCCGGCGATCCAGCTGGCTGTTCTGGTCATCTTCCACACCGAGCCACACCCAGGTGCCCAGCGTGACGACGAGTGCCATCACCCCGAGCGCGGCGATCGCGACAAGGGTGCGCAGTGAGAAGACCCGCATGGGCCGCTCCAGCAGTCGGTATGCCAGATCGGTGATCCGCTGGCTGCGGTGCTTACTGGGAGTGGTCATCGAGAGTTACTGCGAACGCAACACGAACCCGACACCGCGCACGGTGTGCAGCAGGCGAGGCGCGCCACTGGTCTCCAGCTTGCGGCGCAGGTATCCGATGAAGACGTCGACGACGTTGGTGTCGGCGGCGAAGTCGTATCCCCACACCAGCTCGAGCAGCTGGGCCCGGGACAGCACCGCGGTCTTGTGTTCGGCCAATACGGCCAGCAGATCGAACTCGCGCTTGGTGAGGTCTACCTCGACGCCGTTGATCCGGGCGCGCCGGCCGGGGATCTCGACCTCAAGAGGGCCGACAGTGATGGTCTCGGTGGACGAGGTCGCCACCGCGCCGCGGCGGCGCAGCAGGGCCTTTACCCGGGCCACCAGCTCGGCGAGCACGAAGGGTTTGGTCAGGTAGTCATCGGCGCCCGCCTCCAGGCCCGCGACCCGATCATCCACCGAGGTGCGCGCGGACAGCACGCAGACGGGTACGTCGTTGTCCATCGCGCGCAGCGCGGTCACCACGCTGACGCCGTCGAGGACGGGCATGTTGATGTCGAGCACGATCGCATCCGGGCGATGCTCAGTGGCGCAGCGCAGCGCTTCGGCGCCGTCGCTTGCGGTATTCACCTCAAAGCCGGACAAGCGCAGGCCACGCTCCAGCGAGGCGAGCACGTCGGCATCGTCGTCCACCACCAGTACTCGCGGGGAGGGGTGCCCGGCATCTGGTGATGAGCCGCTTGCGCGAAGTCCATCAGGCATGTCTGCCATCTTGCCCGATGCAGTGCTCAAAACGTTCCATCTGCGGACGTCGGTGCCGTCCCGTGCGTCGCCAGTATCATGAAAGCTGATAATCCGGCGACCCATACCGAAAGCTTGCGCATGCCAACAAAAGCACCTGTAAAGCTAGTCTCCTCTGTTGCTGGCGTTTGCGCCGTCCTTGGTTTAGGGCTGCTTTCCGGGGGTGTGGGCGTCGCCCACGCCGACCCCGCCTTCCCGGATCTGAACGGGTTCGCCGCGGTGGCGCCCGACGGATTCTTCGTGACCAACGAAAACTCTTCGGTCCGGTCGATCCACTTCTCCACCCCCGACGGCATCGGGTGCATGTTCCGTGCGTCGGCGAACATCACGCCCACTTCGCGTCAGCGGCTCAGCTGCGACGGTGCCGTACCCGGGATTCCGGGCGATGCCCAGAACGCCCCGAACGTGCCCGGTGTCGGTGGCGCGAGCGCCAACGTGCCCGGACTGGGTGGCGTGAACATCCCCGGTGTCGGCACATGTCCGATGGGCACCGTCGCGCAGAAGGGCGATGGCGCCTTCGAAATCAGCAAGGGCGCCTGGTCCTGCGGCACCAAACCCGAAGCGCCGGTGCTCAACGTCGGACAGAAGCTCACCTACGGCAACGTCACATGTGCCGTCGGTGCGGGCAGTCTGACTGCCTGCCAGGTGACCATGGGCGATCAGAAGCACGGATTCGTGCTGCAACCCTCAGGCAGCACGTCCTTCTAGATAGTTCATGAGCTCGACGACGGCGGCACGCGACGCCCGGTTGGCGCCGATGGTGCTGGCCGAGGACCCGTACCCCAGCAGATGGACGGCGGGTTGTCCCGCGACCTGAGTGAGCAGCCGGCCGGTCATGGTGATGCCGCCCCGACTGTTGCGCAGGTGCAGCGGTGCCAGGTGATCCAGCGCGTGCCGGAATCCGGTACACCACAGAATCACGTCGACATCCAGTGAGCTGCCGTCGGGCCAGGTCACACCGGTCGGGGTGATGCGGCTGAACATGGGCCGCCGGGCCAGCACGCCGCGCTGCGCGGCGTCGGCGATCTCGGGTGTCCAGGGCAGTCCGGTCGCGGACACCACCGAGCGCTGTGGTTCGCCTTGTCGGGACCGTTCATCGACGCCGGCGACCGCGGCCCGCAGTCGGTCGACGGTGAAATCGGTGACGAACACCGGCTCGCGCCGGGTCACCCACGACGTGCGGGTGACTGTCGATATCTCGGCCAGTAGCTGCACTGCCGACACTCCGCCCCCGACCACCAGCACGTGCTTGCCGGCGAATTCCTCCGGTGTCCGGTAGTCGTGGGTGTGCAGCTGACGTCCCTGGAAAGTGGCCGAGCCCGCGGCGAAGGGGATGAACGGTTTGTCCCAGGTACCGGTCGCGTTGATCAGCCCACGGACCGTGACGTCGCCCGCGGAGGTTTTGAGCGAGAAGCCGCCCGCAATTGCCTGCACCTCGCGCACGTGCACGGGTCGATGGACATCAAGGGCGTAGCGATGTTCGTACTCGTCGAAGTAGCGGGGCATGGCGGTTGACGCCTTGATGGTGCCCGTCTCCCCGAACGGCAGTCCGGGCAGTTGATAGATGCGGTTGGTGTTGTCGAGCGTCAACGTGGGCCAGCGGAACTGCCACGCTCCACCCGGGCCGGGGGAGTGATCAAGGATGACAAATCCGCCGCCGGGCTCAAGGCCGCGCCGCCGGAGGAAGTACCCCGCGGCGATCCCGGCCTGCCCGCCACCAATCACGGCGACGGTAGTCATGGGCGCCATATTAGGGTGGTTGCCATGATCGGTGTAACTAGCGACGGTCCCGTCACCACCATTGAGCTGCAGCGCCCAGAACGGCGTAATGCGGTGACCTACGAGTTGGCGCTCGCCTTCGCCGAGGAGGTCCGCAAGGCCGCCGAAACGGCGCGCGTCATCGTCATCACCGGGCAGGGCACCTCGTTCTGCGCGGGTGCCGACCTGTCCAGCGGCGCTCCTGATCCCGATAAGTTCGCCGATGCCTGGCAGCACTCGATCAAGAGCATCGACGCCGCCGACATTCCGGTCATCGCCGCTGTCAACGGCCCCGCCATCGGTGCCGGTGTCATGTTGGCGATGGTGGCCGACCTGCGTGTGGTCTCCGAGACCGCGCGCTTCCAGTTTCCGGTCGCCAAATACGGTATCGCCCTGGATAACTGGAGCATCCGCAGGCTGTCCTCGTTGGTCGGCTACGGACGCGCACGCGGCATGCTGCTGGCCGCCGAGCCGCTCGACGCGCAGGCCGCCTTCCAAACCGGCATGGCCAACCGCATCGGAGAGCTTGCCGACGCGCAGGCGTGGGCGGCCGAGCTCGCCGGGTTTGCGCCGCTGGCGCTCAAGCATGCCAAGCGGGTGCTCAACGACGACGGTGCCTTCGAGGACCAGCTGCCCGAGCACAAGGTGCTGTTCGACAAGGCGTGGAGCAGCCAAGACATCATCGAGGCTCAGGTCGCGCGAATTCAGAAGCGGCCCCCGAACTTCCAGGGAGCCTGAGCGTGCGGGCGCTCTGGGTTGGCGCCGGCGCGGCTCTTGCGTCGACGTGGTTCGGGCGCGCCCTGCGTGACGTCCCGCGAACGCTGGGCGCCAGCAAGGAGCGCATCGCCGAGGTTGCGCAGGGGTCACCGCAATACCGTGGTGGTTCCTTCCATAACGCCGAACCGGCACGGCAGTTTTCGCCTGACGCCGAGGCCTCCACGGTGGTGTGGGATGTGATCACGCGGCGTAGTGTGGGTGCACCTAAAGGCCAAGTGCCGCTTGTGGTCCCTGAACTTGGCGGCCCGCCTGCCGACTTGGCTGCCACCTGGTTCGGGCATTCCAGTGTGCTCGTGGAGGTCGACGGGTATCGGGTGCTCACCGATCCGGTGTGGAGCGACAGGTGCTCGCCCTCTCGCGCCGTGGGGCCGCATCGTCAGCATCCCGTCCCGGTGGAGCTGTCGGCACTACCGGCGCTGGACGCCGTGGTGATCAGTCACGACCACTACGACCATCTCGATATGGACTCCATCATCGCGCTGACCCGGAGCCAGAACGCCGTGTTCGTGGTGCCGCTCGGGGTAGGCGCGCACCTGCGCAGCTGGGGTGTCTCACCGGCGCGGGTCATCGAACTCGACTGGGACCAGAGTCATCAGCTGGGAAAGCTCACGCTCACCTGCACGCAGGCCCGGCATTTCTCCGGCCGGTCGCTGTCCCGCAACACCACGCTGTGGGGATCTTGGTCCATCGCCGGACCGAAACATAAGGTGTTTTTCGGTGGCGACACCGGATACACCAAGGCCTTCAAGGTCATTGGCGACACTTACGGACCCTTTGATCTGACCCTGTTGCCGGTCGGTGCCTACAACACCTCGTGGGCCGATATCCACATGAACCCCGAAGAGGCCGTCCAGACCCACCTGGATCTGGCGACGTCTCAGGCGCCACTCCTGCCGATCCACTGGGCGACGTTCAACCTGGCCCTGCATCCGTGGGCCGAGCCGATCGAACGGTTGCTCACCGCCGCTGACGGGCAGGGCGTCACCGTCGTGGCGCCCAAGCCCGGGCAACGGGCCGATATGCGGCAGCCCGTTGCCCCCGACGGCTGGTGGCGTCTTTCCTAACGCTTGTGCGCTTGGAGCAGGAACGCGGGCTGCTTGTTGCGTCCCTTCTCGTCCTTGTGGAACAGCGGCATGTCGAAGTTGGCGCCGGGTATCACTTCGGGGATGTTCGAGTGGATGAATGCCGGACTCAGCTCGTCGATGATCCAGTACGGTTCGACCGCCGCGCGTAGCTCGTCCTCGGTAACGGCGTTGGGGCCGATTCCCGGCGGGAAGGCGCCTACCGCGAAGACCAGCACGTAGTACGACGCCTCCGGCGCCGCGGCACGGGAGATCGACCGTTGGTAGGCCTCGCGTGCCTCGACCGGTATCGAGTGGAACAGCGTGCTGTCGACGATGGTGTTGAAGCGCCCGTCGTACCCGGAGAACTCGGTGATGTCGGCGACCTCGAAGCTGGCGTTCGACAGTCCGCGTTCAGCCGCGGCGGCGCGAGCGGCCTCGATGGCGGTGGGAGATAGGTCGAGCCCGACGGTGATATGTCCCAATGCTGCCAGCCGCAGCGCGGTTTCGGCGTGGCCGCATCCGACGTCCAGGACCGAGCCATGGAACTTGCCCGCGTCGATCAGCGCTGTGAGTTCGGGCTGAGGCTCGCCGATGTTCCACGGCGGATCGCCTTGGAAGAGCTCACCCTTGCCTTGGTATGTGGCGTCCCAGTCCGGAAGTTCATGCGATGTCATACCACCTGACATTACCCGCGTCGACCGGGAATGTGGCGTGCCAATCTGGCCAAATAATTGCGCAAGGTTCCCACTCGGCAGCCGTGCCAGGCGCGCGCCGGTCGCTACTCTGCAGGGGTGGCAACGATCGAGGGATTGACCGTCAGCGGATTGACCGCTGCTGACGTCGCTGAGCGCGTAGCGCAGGGGAAGACCAATGACGTCCCCTCGCGTGCGGCACGCAGTGTGTCGGACATCGTGCGAGCCAACGTGTTCACCCGAATCAACGCCATTCTCGGGGTGCTGTTGGTCATCGTGCTGTCCACCGGCTCGGTCATCAACGGTGCGTTCGGTCTGCTGATCATCGCCAACAGTGCCGTCGGCATCATTCAGGAGCTGCGCGCCAAGCAGACGCTCGACAAGCTGGCGATCGTCGGCCAGACGCGTCCCATGGTGCGCCGCGACGGTGCGGCGACAGCACTCGCGCCCAACGAAGTGGTTCTCGACGACATCATCGAACTGGGGCCTGGCGATCAGATCGTGGTGGACGGCGAGGTCATCGAGGAGGCCGCTCTTGAGGTCGACGAGTCGCTGCTGACCGGAGAAGCCGATCCCATCGACAAGACCGTTGGCTCTCCGGTGCTTTCGGGAAGCTTCGTCGTTGCGGGCAGTGGCGCGTACCGGGCGACCAAGGTGGGCCGTGAGGCATACGCGGCCAAGCTGGCCGAGGAGGCGTCCAAGTTCACCTTGGTGCACTCCGAACTGCGCAACGGCATCAACAAGATCCTGCAGTTCATCACCTATCTGCTGTTGCCCGCGGGTGCGCTGATCATCTACACCCAGCTGTTCACCACCGATGACAGTTGGCAGGAATCGGTACTCCGGATGGTGGGCGCCCTAGTCCCGATGGTTCCCGAGGGTCTGGTGCTGATGACCTCTATCGCCTTCGCGGTGGGTGTGATTCGCCTGGGGCGGCGCCAGTGCCTGGTGCAGGAGCTGCCCGCTATCGAGGGCCTGGCCCGCGTGGACACGGTATGTGCCGACAAGACCGGCACCCTCACCGAGAATGGGATGCGGCTCTCGGATGTCAAAACGCTCGACGGCGCCAGTGATCAGGCGGATGCACTGACGGCGCTGTCGCAACTGGCGGCCGATGACCCGCGGCCCAACGCAAGCATTGCCGCCATCGCCGAGGCGTATGACACTCCGCCAGGATGGAAATCGACTGCGATAGCGCCATTCTCGTCGGCCAAGAAGTGGAGCGGCGCATCCTACGGCGAGCATGGCAATTGGGTGATCGGCGCGCCCGATGTACTTCTCGACCCGGCCGACCCGATCGCCACCGCGGCCGAAGAGATCGGTTCCCGGGGCCTGCGGGTGCTGTTGCTCGCCTCGGCGGAGCTGCCGGTCAACGACGCCCACGCGCCCGGTGTCATCACCGCACGTGCGCTGGTGGTGTTGGAACAGAAGATTCGCCCCGATGCGCGTGACACCCTTGAATACTTTGCCTCTCAGCATGTCTCGATCAAGGTGATCTCCGGTGATAACGCGGTGTCGGTGAGTGCGGTGGCTCAGACGCTGGGGCTTTCCGGCGCCGCCATCGACGCGCGCACCCTGCCCTCCGATACCGACAAACTGGCCGACACCCTTGCCGATGCCACCACCTTCGGGCGGGTGCGGCCCGATCAGAAGCGTGCGATGGTCAAGGCACTGCAGTCGCATGGCCATACCGTCGCGATGACCGGTGACGGTGTCAACGACGTGCTCGCGCTCAAGGATGCCGACATCGGTGTGGCGATGGGTGCCGGCAGCTCGGCCTCACGCGCGGTGGCTCAGATTGTCTTGTTGGACAATAAGTTCGCCACCTTGCCCTATGTGGTTGCCGAGGGGCGGCGCGTCATCGGCAATATCGAACGGGTTTCCAACCTGTTCCTCACCAAGACGGTGTACTCGGTGCTGCTCGCGTTGACGGTCGGGCTCGCGGGACTGGGCTCGAAGATCTTCCACTACGGCGCGGTACCGTTCCCGTTCCAGCCGATCCACGTCACTATTGCGGCCTGGTTCACCATCGGTATTCCGGCGTTCATCCTGTCGCTGGCGCCGAACAATGAACGCGCACAGACGGGATTCGTACGCCGGGTGATGATGTCGGCAATTCCGTCGGGCCTGACGGTGGGCATCGCGACGTTCCTGTCCTATCTGTTGGCTCGTCAGATTCTGCACGTCACGGGGAACAGCACGCAGGCGTCGACCGCCGCGCTGATCACCGAACTCGTGGCGGCGGTGTGGGTGCTCGCCGTGGTGGCACGTCCCTATCGCTGGTGGCGGGTGGCGCTGGTGGCGTTCTCGGGCCTGGGCTATGCGGTGATCTTTGCGATTCCCTTGGCGCGAGAGACATTCATGCTCGATCCGAGCAATCTGGCGGTTACCGGGCCCGCGTTGGGCATCGGTGTCGCGGCGGCCGCCGCGATCGAGGTGTTGTGGTGGCTGCAGGGCAAGTGGTCCGGTCAGCCCCGCCATTTCTGGGCCACCGACGACGACTGAGTGGCCGCAGATAATTCGGGTGCGCGGCATCGCATCTGTTCGCTATCTTTGCTGACGCGGAGATCAAGCGGCGTCCCGGCATCGCCGGTCGGCGTACCGCGTGTTGGGTCTTCGCCTTGTTGGCACGCCTCCTCGGGCTAGGGGGTTCGAGTCCCTCACAGGATGGCTTCCGGGCCGCGCGCCTTACGGTTCACGGATCGGCCTTGCGGGGAACGCTATGGCGACTTCCTCCCGCCGGCTCGCGATGCGGCCCGGAAGTCGTTCCTCCGCAACGTAATTACAACGTCAGAGGTAAGAGAGGTGAATAAGGATGGGTATGTGGGAAGAGATCTTCGGGCAGAAGATCACGATCATGCAATGGCAGCGCGGTGTGCTGTACCGCGACGGTGTGTTCAAGGCGGTGCTGACGCCAGGCGTGCATTACACGCGCCCGCGTGCCGACACCTTGGTCACCGTGGACATGCGTGCGCAGTCGATTCAGGTGGTCGGTCAAGATGTGCTGACCGTCGATGGTTTCACCGTGAAGGTATCGGCGGCGGTCGAGTACAAGGTGTCCATGCCGGACGTTTTCGCCACCGCCGAGAATGGTTCGGTGCACTGGGGCATCTACCTGCGTGCTCAGCTGCAGGTGCGTGACGCCGTCGCGGCACTGACGCTCGATGAGCTGTTGGCCCAGCGGGGGCAGTTTCTGGGCGCCGATGCCGTTGCGAGGCTTGCGGCCGAGGCCGAGGAGTTCGGCGTCACGGTGACCCGGTTCGTCGTCAAGGACATCATGCTGTCCGGCGAGGTACGTAAGGCGCTGGCCGGGCCGCTGTTGGCCCGGGAGGCGGGTAAGGCCCAGTTGGAGCGCGCCCGCGCCGAGGCCGCCGTGCTGCGCTCGATGGCCAACACCGCCAAGCTACTGCGGGAGAATCCGGAGCTGCTGCAGCTGCGGACCCTGGAGTCGGTGGCCGACGGTAAGGCAATGGTCGTCCTCAACAGCTGAGTGCGCCCTAGAAGAAAAACCGCATGATCCTGCCGATATCGCGCAGGGCAGGGATATGCGAGATCACCTTCATCTGGATGCGGCCCGACAGTGGCAGGTGCTCCTCACCTGCCACGTCGGTGCTGCGCAGGTCGTCGAGGCACTGCAGCCCGGGATGTAATGCCTCGATCTGGCCGGGGTCGTCGATACCCCAGTGCAGGGTGGCACCCGCGTTGCGCACCGCGGGGACAAGCTTCTGCAGCGTGATTCCGATGCTGCCGTAACAGTCGAAAGTCAGCTGTCCGCTGGGGAATCGGCCGGTGATCCGCCGGATCAGGGACTGTCCTTCGGCCGGCGTCAGGTACATCGTCAAACCCTCGAACACTGCGAGCGTGGGGCGATCTGCGGGGATATCGTCCAGCCATGCCTCCTCGGTGACCGAGCTGCCCACCATCCGATAGTCGCCACCGCGTTCGGGGAGCAACGCACGCCGCAGCGCGATGATGTCGGGGTAGTCGACATCGATCCAGCGCACCGTCTCGGGCGGATTGATCCGGAAGATACGGGTGTCCAGCCCGCAGGCCAGATGTAGCACCGTCGCTTCGCGATGTGCGGCGAGGAACTCCGAGGTCCAGACGTCGAGTTGGCGGGCGCGTAATGCCACCCCGATCGCCTGGGTTCCTTTGATCTTGGTTTTGGAGAAGTCATAGTCGATACGAGCGACGGCCTCGGCCGCGTAGTGGTCATGAAGAACCGAATTCGGGGACACGGCGTCCTGTGCCCGGCCGTACAGGGTGGCCAGCATGGTCTCGGGAGCGCCGCTCAGCGTGATTTTCACGCGGTCCGTCACTCGACCCAACATACGCCGCGAACTCGTACTACAGTTGCGCCGTCCCAGACCGAAGGAGAACCTCACATGGCTGATTTCAAGGGCCTCATCGACAAGCTCAAGAGCCTGTTGGCGGGCAACAAGGACAAGGTGAACCAGGCCGTCGACAAGGTCGGCGACGCCATCGATTCCAAGACCGGTGGCAAGTACTCGGCAGTGGTGGACAAGGTGCAGGACGCCGCCAAGGGTGCGGTCGAGAAGGTTGAAGGGGCCGCAGCTCCTAAGGACGGCGACGCTCAGTAACCGACTGGCGCTGCTGCTGGCGGCGCTGGTGTTGGTCACGGCGGCCTGCGCGCGGGTCGAGGCGGAAGGTGTTGCACCTCCGCCTCCCTCGCCGCCGCCGGGTGAGGTGCTTTCCGATGCGCCGTTGTCGCTGGCTCCGGATCTGGACGCCGTCGCCGACGGCCACCTCATCCGCTATATGTCGACCTCGGGTGCCACCGGTACCCCGACTGAGGTGACCGGTGTCGTCTTTTCACCGAAAGGTCAACCTCCACAACAAGGTTGGCCCATTGTGTCGGTGGGTCACGGCACCACCGGTCTGGATGACCAGTGCGCGGTCTCGCGTGCTCCCGATCTGCGCGGCTACATCTGGTTGGTGCGCAACCTCACCAAGCGCGGCTGGGTGGTGGCCATCACGGATTACGAGGGGCTGGGTGTGCCGGGCCCACATCCATATCTGGAGCCGCGATCCGAGGGATTCAACGTCGTCGACGCGGCGCGTGCCGCGATGTCGCTGATTCCGGGGTCGTCGACGACATGGGCGGCGATTGGTGCGTCCCAGGGTGGTCAGGCGACCTGGGCGGCCGCCGAGCTCGCGGGCGATTACGCCCCGGAACTGGACTTTGTGGGTGCGGCCAACCTGTCCCCGGCGGCAGATCTGACCGAGATGGCGACGCATGTCGGTGACGGACGGTACGACTGGAGCCAGCTCTCGATGATGCCCACTCTGCTCACGGGGCTCTCGGTCACCGTCCCTGAGCTGAAGCCGGAGAACTTCCTGCACGGATCGTTTCAGGACAACCCGCACGACAAGGCACTGCTGCTGGGATGTCATAACGGGCTGGATCCAGCGCGGGCCGCGGCCATAGGTAGATTGCGCGCCAACGATTTTCACGGCACCACCCCGCAGGATGCGGAGATTTTCGCGCGCGCGTTGAAGCGGATCTCGCTGCCGTTGGGGCCGGCTTCTGGCCCGATGCTCGTCTACGCGGGTGGGGCTGATCGGCTGATCGACGCACGCTGGATCCACGCTGCGGTGCGGCGAGCCTGTGCATTGGGCGACACCGTCCAGGAGATCGTGGCGCCCGGTAAGGGACATGTGGACCCCGAAGGGGAGCGGCTGGGGGTGCAGTGGATCGCGGATCGGTTTGCCGGGATTCCGGCTCCCAGTAACTGCTAGCCGTCTGTTGATGTCGCTCCGGTATCGTTTGCCGACGTGGCAGCCAAACTGAATTCCTCCATCGATGTGCCCCTCCCTCCGCAGGAGGCTTGGGAGCACGCCTCGGATCTGCGGCGTTTCGATGAATGGCTGAGTGTTCACACCGCATGGCGCAGCGCGTTGCCCGAGACGCTGGAAACGGGCACGGTGATCGATTCGATCGTGTGTGTGAAAGGCATGTACAACCGGGTCAGATGGACCCTTAAGAAGTACGACCCTCCGACGGGACTGTCGCTGGAGGGACAGGGCAGGGGTGGCGTGAAGGTCAAGCTCCGGGTGACGATCACCCCGAAGGGGCCGGGTTCGGTCGTCGACTTCACCCTGCATTTGGGTGGCCCCGCGATGTTCGGCCCGATTGGTGCGGTGGTCGCGGCAGCGTTGCGCAGTGACATCGACGCCTCGCTGTCGAAGTTTGTTCAAGTTTTTGCATCTGCCTCGTAATCGCCATTTTTTGCGTTCTACCTGCGAAAACATAAGCGACGGTTTGTGATTGGCTCCGTATCGAGTTGGTGTCGGTTGTTGGCATGCTCCCGAACAAGGAGCAATATGGATATATGTCAATCACACGGAAGTTCATCGGAACGGTGTTCGCCGCAGGTGCTGGCGCGGTACTGATCGCTGCTGCGCCCGCCGCCGTGATGACCACCGGGGTGCCGACAACCACGTCTAACCAGGTGGTTCTTGCCGATCCCGGCGGCTCAGGCAGCGGTGACGCGGGTGGCGGCGGTGGCTGCTACAACGGCGTATGCGGCGGATGGAACCCAGGGCAGGGTGGCTGGGGTCACGGCTGCTACAACGGCGTTTGTGGTGGCTGGGACGGCCAGCGCGGCTGGGGCAACTAGGCCATCTCTGTCGGAGCCATCTCTGCCGGACGTCAGTCCGCGAGCGGTGTAAGGGCCTGCGCCAGGGCGTCATAGGCGTCCCGGCGAGCTGGCCCGGTGCCTAGCAGGTGATCCGGCAGGATCACCTCGTCGGCGCCGTCTTGTGCCCACGGTGCCATCTGCTCCGCGATGCGGTCTGCGGTGCCGTACAGCACCGGAATCGGTGATGTCGCAGCGGTTTCCGCAGCTCGTGCCTCGGCCTGCGGGCCGTCGGTGACGATAATGCGCGCCTGGGTGGAACGCCAGATCGTCGCGGGATCGCGGCCGATCTTTTCGGCGGCGGCGTCCAGACGGTCCGAGACTTCGCGGAACCCGCCGGGCGCGGACCACTGGTTCCATTCCTGGGCGTACCGGGCGGTCAGGCCGAGCATGCGTGGCTGAGTGGCGCCGATGAGGATGGGCAGCGGTCGCTGCAACGGCTTGGGTTCGCAGATGCCCTCGGCCAGCTGGTAGTACTCGCCGTTCACCGTGGTGGCTTGTTCGTTGAGCAGCCCGGTAATCACCTGCAGCCCTTCGGAAAACCGGTCGACGCGCGGTCCGGGCTTGCCGAGTTCGAGCCCGTAGCGCTGGTGTTCGTTCTCCTGCCAGCCGGCGCCCAGCCCGAGCGTGAAGCGCCCCTGGCTTACGTGATCGACGGTGGCCGCCCAGTTGGCAAGCACTGCCGGATGCCGGAAGGTCATCGACAGCACCAGGGGCGCGAGCCGGATCCGTGAGGTGGCTGCGGCGAGCGCCGCAAAGATCGCGGTGGCTTCGTGGAAGTCGGTGCGCTGTTCGGCGGTGTCCGCGTGTGACATGAAGTGGTCTGCGGCGTAGAAGGCACGCCACGATCCGCCGTCGGCGTACTGGGCGATATCCAGCAGATCTGTCCAGGATTGGTTGGTTTGTCCCCATATCGAGAAGCGCATGTTTTCCAGCCTAGAGCCGGTGCGCATATCGCCGTTATTGCGTACTACCCTCGAAACGGTGGAGGAGCAACCAAGGGGTCGGCGGGCAGAGGTGATCGCGGCCGCTATCGAGGTGGCGGGCACCATGGGGGTCGGGGGTCTTACGTATCGCTCGGTGGATGCGGCGGCGAACGTCCCGAGCGGTACTACGTCGAATCATTTCCGTACGCGCGATGCGCTGCTGCTGGGTGTCATTGTCGAGATCGAGAAACTTCGCCGGGCCTTCTGGCGGGCACTTGTCATCGAGATCAATCCGACGACAGTGGCTGATCTGGTCGGTATCGGCACCGCGTACGCCAACGGGGCTGTCGGAATGATGAGTACCCGGGTGCGTGCGTACATGGCGCTTCTCATGGAGGGATGGAGCCATCCCGAGCTGCGAGAGCCGCTGCAGCGGGGCCGGGATGCGCAGATTCCCCGGACACTGCAGCTCATGCGCAAAGTGGACCCGAAAACCCCTGAGCTGCATGCGGAAATCTTTCAGGACTATCTGACGGGCATCATCTACCAGCAGTTGGCCAACCCGTCGCCGAACTTCAATCCGCGTCCCGGGATTGAGGCATTGCTCACCGGCCTGGTGACGCCCCGGGTAGCGCAGGAATAGGGTTCTCGCGCCAATCGGTGTCGGTGACAATTCGCCGTGAAATGCGTTCCAGTGCTGCCTGAATCTGTTCGCGATCTGCCCGATCCTCGAAATCAGGTGTGCGGGAGAGTCGTTCGACCAAGTACTGATTGATCGCCTCGCTGATCTTGTCGACTTCCTGGCGTCCGGAATCGGTGAGCCAGACATGGTCGTTGGTGCGTAAGGCGTACCCGTTCTCGACGAGCTCGTTGAAGGCGGGGGCGATGACCTCCGGCGGTATCCGGTACCACTGCGCGATTCGGGACACCTCGGCAGACCCGGTGGCACGCAGGAAGCGGTTGGCCTGCACCAGGGCCCACAGCGGCGCGATGGGCATCGACACACCCGCGTGTTCGCGCAGCTTGTGCAGGCCGATGTGTGGGAATCCGCGCATGGCATTGCTGATCGCGATCTCCAGCAGTTTGTCTGGTGAGAACGAGTTGGGCATGCCGAAGCCCTCGCCCATATCGGCGGCCAGGGCCGAATCGGTCCCGCGCAGTGGGACCTCTTTGAGGAACAGCGCCACGACGAATCCGATGACGGCAACAGGTGTGGCGCAGAGGAACACAAGGTCCAGTGAGTCGGCGTAGGCGTTGATGACCGGTATCGCGGCATCGTGCGGCAGCGCGTGCAGCGCCTGCGGTGACGCGGTGGCCTCGGGTGGCACGTTCACCGAGCTGATTTCGCGTGCAAGGAAATTGGAGAACAGTGACCCGAATATCGCGGCGCCGAATGAGCTGCCGATGGTGCGGAAGAACGTCACACCGGAGGTCGCGACGCCCAGATCGTCGAATCGGGCCGTGTTCTGCACAATGAGGGTGAGTACCTGCATCGAGGCGCCGATGCCCACACCCAGAATGAGCAGATACAGAGACTGCAACAGGAACGGCGTGGAGTTGTCCATCCTGGACAGCAGCACCAGTGCGACTGCCATGGTGGCAGTGCCGAGTACGGGGTACAGCTTGTACTTGCCGGTGCGGCCTACCAGGATGCCGGTTCCGGTGGAGGTGATGAGCATGCCCGCCACCATGGGCAGGGTGCGCATACCCGACACGGTGGCCGAGACACCGTTGACGAACTGCATGAACGTCGGGAGATATGTCATCACCCCGAGCATGGCAAAGCCAACGACAAAGCTCAGCACGCAGCAGATCGTGAAGACCGGGTCGCGGAACAGCCGCGGCGGCAGGATCGGTTCGGATACATGGGATTCCACCCAGACAAACACGCCTATCGCGGCGACCGCGCCGACGAACAGTCCGATGATCACCGGCGAGGACCAGGGGTAGGTGGTGCCACCCCAGCTGGTCGCCAGTGTCAGTGCCGAGGCACCCAATCCGATGAGCACGATGCCCCAGTAGTCGATGACGGGGCGAGTCGCCTTGGCCAGAGCCGGGATGGCGGCGGCTGCGACCACGATCACCACCACCGAGATGGGCAGGTTGATGTAGAAGGCCCAGCGCCAGCCCAGATGATCGGTGAACAGTCCGCCCAATAGCGGGCCGATCACGGTCGTCACCCCGAAGACCGCGCCGAGCATGCCCTGATAGCGGCCACGCTCGCGCATGGGAATGATCTCGCCGATGAGGGCGGTCGCCGTCACCATGAGTCCACCGGAGCCGAGGCCCTGAATCGCGCGTGCACCGACCAACATGGCCATGGATCCGGCCATACCGCAGAGCAGCGATCCGGCAGCGAAGATGACGATGCAGGCGATGAAGACTGCGCGCCGTCCGAAGAGATCACCGAACTTGCCCATGACGGCGGTGGCCACGGTGGAGGCCAGCAGATAGCTGGTGACCACCCACGACTGGTGTCCGGCATCTCCGAGATCGGCGACGACGGTGGGCAGGGCCGTAGCGACAATGGTGCCGTCCAGCGCGGCCAGGAGCATTCCGAGCAGGACCGCGACGAAGATGAGGTTGCGGCGCTGCACGCTGATCATGGAGCTCGCGGCTTCCTGATCGACGGTTTCGGATTCAGGAGACTGCTGCTGAGATTCGGCTGACATAACTTACCCATGCTAAAGGTATGTGGGCCAGGGCATCGTGAACTCACGTTGCTCGCAGATAAGTGGACAGGAAGCCGGATGACACGCGAAGACCTTCCGACCGATCAGTTTCCCGGCTACTTGGGTATCGAGTCCGTATCGCTTCAAGACGACCGGGTTACCGCGGAGCTTCCGATCCGGGGTGAGCTTTTCGCCCCGAACGGGTTCGTTCATGCCGCCGCGATAGTCGGGCTCGCGGACACGTTGTGTGGGTACGGATGCCTGGCCTCTTTACCGGAGGGGGCGACCGGATTCACCACCATCGAGCTGAAGACCAACTTCCTGGGCACCGCGCGCGGCGGAAAGCTCACCGGGACCGCTGTGCCGGTTCATCGTGGGCGATCGACTCAGCTCTGGGACGCCACCGTGACCTCCGATGATGGGCGCACGCTGGCCGTGTTCCGGTGCACCCAGCTGGTGTTGTGGCCGCGCGGATGACACCCGCGCCCCCGCTTCTGAACTGGGTGTAACGTACGTCACAGGGCTCGCATCGATGACCGACAGGAGCAGGCAATGAAGCATGCAGCACCCGGAACCGAAGGCAGCGCAGTCGCTTTCGCGCCCCGGTACGAGAACTTCATCGGTGGGGAGTGGGTTGCCCCGTCGGATGGCCAGTACTTCGACGATTCCTCGCCGATCGACGGCAAGGTGTTCACTCAGGTCGCCCGCAGTACCGCTCCGGACATCGACAAGGCGCTGGACGCCGCCCACGCCGCGGCCGAGGCATGGGGTAACACGTCAGCGGCCGAGCGGTCCAACACGCTGCTCAGGATCGCCGACCGCATGGAACAAAACATCGAGCGACTCGCTGTCGCGGAAACCTGGGATAACGGCAAGCCGATTCGCGAGAGCCTCAATGCCGATATACCGCTGGCGATCGACCACTTCCGCTACTTCGCCGGAGTGCTGCGCGCTCAGGAGGGATCGATCTCAGAGATCGACCACGACACCGTGGCCTACCACTTCCATGAGCCGTTGGGGGTTGTCGGCCAGATCATTCCGTGGAACTTCCCGTTGTTGATGGCCGTCTGGAAGCTGGCGCCGGCGCTGGCGGCAGGAAACTGTGTGGTTCTCAAGCCCGCCGAGCAGACGCCTGCCTCGATCCTGGTGCTCATGGAGCTGATCGCCGACCTACTCCCGCCGGGAATCGTCAATGTGGTCAATGGGTTTGGCGTCGAGGCCGGCAAGCCGCTGGCCTCCAGTCCGCGTATCGCCAAGATCGCCTTCACGGGTGAGACCACCACCGGGCGCCTCATCATGCAGTACGCGACCGAGAACATCATCCCCGTCACCCTGGAACTTGGGGGCAAGAGCCCCAACATCTTCATGCCCGACGTGATGGCCGCCGATGACGCGTTCCTGGACAAGGCGCTCGAAGGCTTCACCATGTTCGCTCTCAATCAGGGTGAGGTATGCACGTGTCCCTCACGGGCGCTGGTGCATTCGTCCATCTACGACGAGTTCATCGCGCGTGCGGTCGCGCGGGTCGAAGCCATCGTGAGCGGGGATCCGCTCGATGAGGACACCATGATCGGTGCGCAAGCCAGTAACGATCAGTACGAAAAGATCTTGTCCTACATCGATATTGGGCGAAAAGAGGGCGCGCAGGTGCTCACCGGTGGGGACGCCCGAAAGGTTGCCGACTACCCGGATGGCGCCTACGTCCAGCCGACCGTGTTCGCCGGTACCAACAACATGCGCATCTTCCAGGAAGAAATCTTCGGCCCGGTGCTCTCCGTGACGAAGTTCGACTCACTGGACGAGGCGCTGAAGATTGCCAATGACACGCTGTACGGCCTTGGCGCCGGGGTGTGGTCGCGCGATATGACCAACGCCTACCGGCTGGGCCGCGGTATCAAGGCGGGCCGGGTATGGACAAACTGCTATCACCAGTACCCGGCGCACGCCGCGTTCGGCGGTTACAAGAAATCCGGTATCGGGCGTGAGAACCACAAAATGATGCTCGACCACTACCAGCAGACCAAGAACCTCTTGGTGAGCTACTCGCCCGACGCCGCGGGCTTCTTCTGATGGTCCCCCGCAAGCGGGAGGTACCCCCAGCTCACGCGAAGGAAGCCCGGCCCTGATCAATCGCGTCGAGCTCACCCCGGCGGCGGCCGAGCTGTTGGCTTCGCTGGTGGCTCGACATGGGCCTGTGATGTTCCACCAGTCCGGCGGCTGCTGTGACGGGAGCGCGCCGATGTGCTACCTGCGCGGGGAATTTCGCGTGGGTGCGTCGGATGTGTTGCTCGGCGAGGTTAGCGGGGGAACACCGTTCTGGATGAGCGCCGACCAGTTCGAGTACTGGTCACATACACATTTGACGGTGGACGTGGTGCCTGGGCGAGGGTCTGGATTTTCGCTGGAGGCGCCGGAGGGGGTGCGTTTCCTTATCCGGTCGAGGTTGTTCACCGATGACGAGGTGCTCGCGTTGGCGAATCAGCCGGTCAGGACCGGCGCCGACGGTTGAGGCGCTGCCGATTCCTTCGTGTTGTCGGTTGCCCGCGGAGGTAGTAGTTTGCCCTTGTCGGAGGCTGTCTGGTCGGGTCGGTCGTAGGGGAGTGTCATCCAGTGTATGTAGCTATTCGAACTGCTGCGGTTGCTGCGGTGTGCAGTCTGTGTGTCGGGACAGGTCTGGACGCGCGCACCGTGCGCCCGGCCCCTTCCCTAACAGCCACGGCCGCAACACGTTCCGTGACGAATCGGGCAGTTTCTCTCACGTCGTTCTCTGACTTGCTGACGGTGGCTGCCCCGCAAAATGATGCTGGGGCGCAATCGAATCCGGTGGGCACCGGGGTGCCGAGTGGCAGCGAACTCATCGGGACAGTCGCCAAACTCCTCAAGGCATCACAAGCCGCGTCGACCGGTTCGGCTCCGGCCATCACCGCAGCCGCCGTCGATCCTGTCGATCCGCCGGTAGAGCAGCCGGTAGATCCGCCCGTCGAGCAGCCCACAGATCCGCCCGCGGCCGACGAGCCGGCGCCACCCACCAACTTCCCGGGGACCCATTGGCCTGCGTTTGGCACCCCGTCCTACTTTGCGCAGTTGGCCTTTGCGGTGTTCCACGTTGTGGCCTTGCCGGTCACGGTGCCTGTGCAGTTCTTCCTGGGCAGTGCCGAGGGTGTGCCGACGGTGATAGCCGCGGCACTCAATGACTTATCGGGCCTGCTGGGCCAGATACCAGGGTTCTCGCCGCAGCAACCGGCGGCGCAAGCACAGCAGAAGGTCGCAGAGGCCTCCTCGCTGTTGCCGAAGGCTGCGGCGGCGGAGGCCGAAGCACCCGCCACTGAGGAGCCGGCTCCGGCTCCGGCTCCGGCGCCAGATCCCTTGCCGACCAACTTCCCGGGCCCGCGCCCCGCGTTTGGCACGCCGTCCTACTTTGCGCAGTTGGCGTTCGCGGTGCTGCATGTGCTGGCGTTGCCGATCACGGTTCCGGTACAGGCGATCATCGGCAGTACCGAGGGCGTGCCGACGGTGATTGCCGCCGCGCTCAACGACTTGTCCAGCCTGCTGGGACAGGTGCCGAAGATATCGCTACCTGGGACCGACCCCGGGACCACGCCGGAGACCTCCTCGAAGCAGGTCGATCAGGCTGTCGCCAAGCCGGAAACGGCGTCCGAGAAGTCAGAGACCACCAAGCGCGACGTCGATGCGAAGACTCCCAACACGGAGCACGGGGCCAAGCCTGGCGATACGCCCGCAGAGGCGCCCAAAACCGAGCATGAGGCCAAGCCCGCTGAGACTCCGGCGGACGCGACGAAGGTAGATCCGGCTAAGGCAGATCCGACGAAGGCTGTCGACCCGACTAAGGCTGTCGAGCCCACGAAGGTCGTTGAGCCGAAGGTTGACCCGACGAAGGCTGTTGAGCCCACGAAGGTTGTTGACCCGACGAAGGCTGTTGAGCCCACGAAGGTTGATCCGACTAAGGCTGTTGAGCCCACGAAGGTCGTTGAGCCCAAGGTAGACCCGGCGGCGGCGTCGACGAAGCCCGAGCCTGCCAAGCCCGTTGCGGTCAAGCCGGAGACCAAGCCCGAACCGGTCAAGCCGGAGACCAAGCCGGAACCGGCCAAGCCTGAACCCGCCAGCAGCCCGGTGAAGGTCGTCCGCGACAGCCTGAAGTCGACACCCGGTGGAACCACCACCACCGGCGGCACCAAGACGACCGAGGGATCCAAGGGCGCTGAAACGGACAGCAAGACGCCCGGTGCGTCTACGGCGACCAAGGTTCGCGAAGGATCGTCCCCCTCCGCGGGTGGCACGTCCGATAAGCCCGCGGAGAAGTCCTCGACGGAGAAGCCGTCGACCGGCAAGAGTTCACCGTCATCGGAAGGGAGTTCGCATTCCTCCGAAGGAAAGTCGCACTCTTCCGAGGGCAAGTCACACGCTGGATCTACTGACTGACGATGATCGTAAGCGTGTTGCCGTCGCGTTCGATGTGAAGTCCGGCGCGACGGGCAACCGCAGCCACTGAGGTGGCGTCATTGGGTTCGGCTCGGCTGCCGGCGAGGATACGTGCCAGCTTTCCCTTGTGCGCCTTGTTGAAATGGGTGATTACCGTACGTCGCCCGTCGGGATGCTCGGTGAGGCAATCAACGGTTACCGCCTGCGGGATTCGCCCCAATCCCGCGTACGAACCCGAGCGTAGGTCCACCACCAGTTCGTCGGCGGCCAGCTCCGCCAACACCGGCTCCAGTACTGGCTTCCAGCGGGCGGACAACGACGGCTTTCCGGGCAGCTTGGACGAGGCCGACAACCGATAGGCAGGCACCGGATCATCAGCGCGTAGCAGCCCGAACAGCGCCGAGCCGACGGCGAGGCGTTCGCGTGCACGCGTTGCGGAGGCGCCGCGCAGAGACGTCACGTCCAGGGCGTCGTACAGCACACCGGTGTACCGCTGCAGGGCAGGCATGGTGGGGGAGACCCGCAGCTCGGCATTGCGCTGGATTTCCGCATCCTGAGAGGCCGAGATGCCCAGCGCCTTCCGGCATGCCGGAGGGTCGGCGGCAAGGGCGACAAGTTCGTCGACGAGTGCCGTGCGCACCGGATTCAGCGACGGTGTGGCCAGCTTGTCCAGGCGCAGAGGAACATGATCTCCACCTTCGCGTTTGGTTTCTGAGGGTGGCAGCAACACGATCACGCCACAGACCGTAGCGAACTGGCCGCCGCCGACGGCGCAGCGGGTCGACAGCTGCGATGAGTTTTGGTGGTCTGGATGGTCGATATGGGTGAGTGCCCCATCCAGTACAAGGAGACCCCATGCCCACTCGTGAAGAAACTCCACTCGGCGCCCCCGCGTGGATCGACCTTGCCTCGTCGGATGTCGAGAAGTCGAAGGCCTTTTATAGCGCTTTGTTCGGCTGGACCCTGCAGGACGCGGGGCCTGAGTACGGCGGCTACATCAACGCGCACAAGGACGGCAAGGCGGTCGCGGGAATGATCGCGAACAATCCGGAATGGAATGCACCCGACGGATGGACAACCTACTTCGCCACCGACGACATCGATGTCACGCTCCAGAAGGTGGCTGACAACGGCGGCGGAAACTGCATGCAGGCCATGGAAGTTCCACAGCTCGGATATATGGGACTCTTCGGCGACCCCTCCGGAGCTGTGGTGGGACTGTGGCAGCCGCTGGCCCACAAGGGGTTCCAGCTGGTGGCCGAGGCGGGTGCCCCGGTGTGGCATGAGCTGAACACTCGCGAATACAACAAGGCGGTCGACTTTTACACCAAGGTGCTGGGTTGGGATACCAAGGTGGAGGGCGATTCCGAGGAGTTCCGGTATGCGTGCGCCCAGCACGGCGGAGAACCGATCGCCGGTGTCAATGACGCGACAGTGGGTCAGTGGGCGCTTTCCGAGGGTGTGCCGGCGCATTGGGCAGTGTATTTCGGTACGCCGGATACCGACGCCAGTGCGGCACGGGTTGCCGAGCTCGGGGGAGCGGTGCTCACACCTGCGCAGGACACCCCATATGGCCGGATGGCGCTGGTTCGGGACACCACCGGCGCTACCTTCTGGTTGTGCTCAGTCGATTCCTGATCGCGGATAGGGCATCCCGGCATCGTCAAAGATCTTCAAAGGTCGGGATGCCCCACTCTTCATGCCCGCCCCCGTGTAACAAGGTGGCACGGGTGACCGAGCGGGTGCCGAATCTCTCGCGTAGCTCGTCCAATGTGCTGTCCAGCGCTAGCGTGTTTGTCTGCGAACCGTCGAATGGCAACTCCAATTGCGTTGCGCCGCAGGAGTCGAAGTTGGAGACGGAGAATCCGATCAGGGTGATGCCCCGTTCCGTGACCAGCGCAGTGGCCTCGGCGACAAGCTGGCGTGCCACTGCCAGTAGGTGTTCCGTGGAAGTTGTGGGTCGTGACACGGTGTGTGAGCGCGTCGCGCGCGTGTAGTCGTCGAACCGTAGCCGGAGCACCACCGTCCGGCAGCTGCGGCCGGTGCCACGCATCCGGCGCGCGATCCGTTCGATGAGTTGTGTGGTGATCGCGTCGATCTCATCGCCGGTGCGCCGCCGCCTCCCGAGTGCACACTGTGCGCCGATTGAGCGCCACCGTCGACCGCCCTGCACCCGTCGCGGATCGACATTATGTGCCAGGCAATGTAATTGGTGTCCCATGGCGCGGCCAACCATCGACGCCAGGGTGGACTCGCCAAGATCGGCGATGTCCGCGACGGTGTGGATTCCGTACACCCGCAGCTTCTCGGCGGTGATGGTGCCGACGCCCCACAGCGCCTGCACCGGCAAGGGGCGCAGGAATGTCATCTCTTCGTGAGGTTCCACCACCAATAGTCCATCGGGCTTACCCTGACGGCTCGCGACCTTGGCCAGGAACTTGGTGCGGGCGATACCGACGGTGATCGGCAGGCCGGCTCGACGGCGCACCTCCGCGCGCAACGTCTCCGCGATATCACGCGGAGTGCCCGAAATACGCAGTAGGCCAGCGACATCGAGAAATGCCTCGTCGATGGACAGCGGTTCGACCAGCGGGGTGGTGTCTCGGAAGACCTCGAAGACCTTCTTGCTCGCGGCGCTATACGCGTTGAAACGGGGCGGTACCACCACGGCCTTCGGGCATAGCTGTCGTGCCTGTCGGCCCCCCATCGCGGTGCGCACGCCGCAGCGCTTGGCTTCGTAGCTGGCGGCCAACACGACACCGCCTCCAACGATCACCGGGCGGCCGCGCAACGCCGGATCATCACGTTGCTCGACGGAGGCGTAGAACGAGTCCAGATCCGCGTGCAGGATGCTGGCTGTCCCGGTCATGAACAGATGCTCGCACCGGGGTCCGACACCAAGATCCGGTTGATTTGCCCAACAGCCAGTTGATTCGGAGAATCGCGGGTCAATCCCTGATGGCGTCTGGGAGATATTTGACTTACGGCTAGGAAAACTATCGAGTTCGTGGTCGGCGGCATGGTGCAGTGTGCCCTACGTTTATCCCAAGTTCTCCAGGTTACTTCCAGCCTATTCACATTCTTTGCCCAGAAGGGGTGGTTCACGTGCGCGTTCGCCTTCGTGCCACGGCTGCCGCGGCGGTTTGCAGTGTCTGCATCTCCGCGTCGGCTTCCGTGCCTACGATTCAATCTCTCAGCGCCAGTCCGGAACAGCACCGGACCGTCTCGACGCAGTCCTATGTGCTGACGTCGAACGAAGGCTCACTGGCGCCGTCGAGCATCGGCTCGCTGGCGACATTGCCCGGCGTGTCAGGTTCGGCCGCGACACCTTTGGCCGCGGCTGCTACTCCGGCTCCGAGTTTGTTCCAGGCGATTCAGCCGGTGTTCACGGTGTTGGGTGGGGCGTTGACGCTGCCGTTCAATATCCCGTTCTGGTTTGTGACGGGTCAGCTGAACGCGGCCGCGAATCAGAAGCTGATCAATGATTTCGTGACCGCTATCGGTCAGTTGCCGGGTGTGCCTGCTGCGGTGTTGTCGTATCTGGCGGGTATTCCGTCGCAGACGCTGCCGACCATCCCGTCGATTCCGGGTTTGACTGCGGCCTCTCCCACCGTCAAGACGGCGGCGTTGTCTGCGCCGACTGCTGCGGCCGCTACTCCGGCTCCGAGTTTGTTCCAGGCAGTTCAGCCGGTGTTCACGGTGTTGGGTGGGGCGCTGACGCTGCCGTTCAACGTTCCCTTCTGGTACGCAACGGGTCAGCTGAACACCGCGGCGAATCAGAAGCTGATCAATGATTTCGTGACCGCTATCGGTCAGTTGCCGGGTGTGCCTGCTGCGGTGTTGTCGTATCTGCAGGGGATCACGACTCAAACGGCTCCGACCATCCCGACCATCCCGGGTCTCACCTCCCTGGTGACTCCTTCTTCGAAGCTGGTCACGAACGCTGCGGTGGCTCAGTCCGATGCCGCAAAGGTTGACGTCGCGAAGTCGGAAGTCACTAAGACCGGAACCGTCGAGGAAGCGGCCAAGCCGGCCACCCCGGCGGAGTCGGTGAAGGTAACGACTCCGGCCGAGCCGGCCAAGCCTGCGGAATCCGTCACCCCCGCGGAGTCGGTGAAGGTGACGACGCCCGCCGAGCCGGCCAAGCCCGCGACCCCGGCTACGCCCGCGGATTCGGTCAAGGTGACCACTCCGGCCGAGCCGGCCAAGCCCGCGGAAGCCGCCACCCCCGCTGAACCGGTCAAGGTGGCCACCCCGGCTGAGGCCGTCAAGCCGGCCACACCGGCCGAGCCTGCTAAGCCGGCGGCTCCCGTCGACGCCGCCAAGCCGGTGGAGTCGAAGGTCAATGTGCCGAAGGTCAAGCTGCCCACCCCGGTCACCAAGGTCGGCGAGGTCAGCGGCGGAGTCGCGACGAAGGCCGATGAGTCGGCCAAGGCCGACAAGAACGAGAAGGCCGATTCCAAGGACACCAAGTCCGATAAGGGGTCCGCGCCGAAGAAGTCTGAAAATGACTCTTCAGCTGCGAAGAAGCCTGAGAGTGCGGCATCGTCTGCCGGGAAGCCGGAGTCCGCTTCGAGTTCCTCGTCGAGCTCGTCATCGAGTGACTCGCACTCGAGCAACTCGGGTGGTTCCTCGTCCGGTTCCTCGCACAAGGCGTCGTCGGACTAGTCCGCAATCGCAAGCTCAAAGGTCCCCGCGCCCGACACGGCGCGGGGACCTGCTTGTAAGCGGAACTGACATAAGTCAACATCATTGACATGGAAATCGATGGAACCGCGACCCTGGGGTACTTGCTGACCCGTACCGCGACATCGCTGCGCGGCAAGGTGGCGGCCCGTTTGGAGCCGATGGGCCTCAGCCTGCCCGAGTACATCTGCATGCAGATCCTGCGCACCTACCCCGGCATGTCCAACTCCGAGCTGGCTCGGCAGGCGATGGTCACCCGGCAGGCCATGAATGCGGTGCTGCACCGGTTGGAGCAGGAAGGCTTGATCAGCCGTCCGGAGAACGCGGACCACGGCAGGTCGCTGCCGGCTCGCCTCACCCGGCGTGGCAGCACCCAGCTGGACAAGGCGGTTGAGGCCGTGACCGCGGGCGAGAACGAGGTCATGGAGAAGTTGACCGCTGACGAGCGCCGCGCGTTGAAGGCGATGCTGGCCAAGTGCGTTCCGAGCCAGCTGCCATGAGACGCGCCGGGTGGCTGATCGCCTTCACCGGCCTGGTGATCGGGTTCAGCGTCTGGCTTCCGTGGTTGCGAACATCGGCCAGCGGCGGGGGCAGGGCCAATGCCATCGGCGGTGCCACCGGATCGGTGGTGCTGCCACCGGGATTCGGTGCGGGACAGATGATCTTGCTGGTTTCGGTACTACTTGTGGTGGCCGGATGCATGGTGGGGCAGCACATTCTTCACCGCATCGCCCCGATCGCCGCAGGTGTACTCGCGCTCGGGCTGCTGGGGCTCGAACTGCTGTATTACCGCATCAACGTCAAGGTGCCGATCGTGACCGGCTACGGATTCTGGATCGCGCTCGCGGCGTCGGCTATCGCGGTCGCACTGGCGATTGTTGCCCTGTTGTCACGACCCCAGGCCGGCGAGCAGCAGTGGCACGATTGACCCGTACATCCCGTATTTGACGGTGCCCAGCGTATCCCGGTTCTTGCCTACCAGGGGCGCCACGAAACTCGTTGCGGTGGAAAGCACCTGGTCCTCGGCAACGGCCGCGTCGACGATCTGGTAGTTCAGCGATTCAGATCCGCCGAGCCGACGGCCGCTGGGCATGGTGGCCGATGCCGCCTGCGGCGTCATCTTGCCCTGACACAGCGCCGACATACCGGGAGTGAACGGCATGCCGAGGTCAACCTCGGGCAGGCAGAAGAAGCCGCGATCGGTGCGCATCACCCGGTAGTCACATGCCAGCGCGACCATGGCTCCGGCGCCGAAGGCGTGACCATTGACGGCGGCGACGGTGGGGGTGGGGAACACGAGGAAACGCGCCAGAATCTTCTGGACCTCGGTGATGTACCAGCTGAGTTTGTCGGGGTTGGCGCCCAGGAAATCGACGTCGAGCCCGTTGGAGAAGAACTTCCCGCTGCCGGTCACCACCAGCGCCGAGGGGGTCTCGTCGGCGAGGACCTCGTCGAGCAGTGCGTTGATCTGTTCGATATTCGCTGTCGTGAAACGGTTCTCATCGGTACCGAGCTCAAGGGTGTAGATGCCTTCGGTGCGCTGCAGGGCTGGCATGTGTGTTACCTCAACTGTTCGAGAGCGGTCGCGACTTGCTCGGGAATGGGGACAGGTGTGCGGGCGTCGGAGTCCACATAGACATGGACGAACCGGCCCAGGGCGCGGGGAGCGTCTTCGACAACACCGTCGATGACCTTGAACACCGCGAGCTTATAGATCACGCTGCTGCGTCCGCGATGCTCCAGAGCCAAGCCGATCGACAGTTCGTCTGGGAAGGACACCTCGGCCAGGTACTTGCACGAGGTTTCGGCCACGACGCCGATGGCGGGCAGGTCGCGAATATCGCACCCCGCGGCCTCCATCAGCCAGCCGTTGACGGCGGTATCGAACCAGGCGTAGTAGACGACGTTGTTGACATGCCCGTAGACATCGTTATCGGCCCAACGGGTTTGGTGCCGACGGTGCACCGGGAAGTCGGCTTTAGTGGGCAATTCCGGCTTGGTCATGGGCGCAGCACCTGACGCACCGCGAGTCCGTCGGCCAGTGCGTCCAGCGCGATGTTGATGTCATCGAGGGGTAGCTCCCCGGACTTCAGCTTTTCCACCGGCAACCGCCCGACGCGCCACAGTGCCAGCATCGCCGGAATGTCCTGTTGTGGTTGTGCCGACCCCATGTAGGAGCCCAGGATGCTGCGGCCCTCGGCGACGATACTCAACGCGGGCAGGCTGATTCGCGCATCCGGATGTGGCAGACCCACTGATACCGTGCCCCCGCCACGTCCGGTGAGTGCGTATGCCTGTTCCAGCACGGCGGCCGATCCGACCACCTCGAACACCCAGTCGTGCCCGCCGGGCGCTTCGTCGGGCGCGCACGCGCTGGTGGCTCCGAGTTCAAGGGCCAGCTCGCGTTTGGCCGCCACCGGGTCGATGGCCAGCACTTCGCCGGCGCCGGCGGCCGCCGCGGACATCACCACGGCCTGCCCCACACCGCCCAATCCGAGGACCGCGACCGAATCGCCGGGGCGCACGGACGCAGTGTGGGTGACCGCTCCGAAGCCGGTCAGCATGGCGCACCCGAACAGCGCTGCGGTGTCCAGTGGTACGTCTTTGTCGACGACGACCACCGAATTACGGTCCACTACGGCATGATCGGCGAAGCCTGAGACGCCCAGGTGATGGCGGACCTCGGAGCCGTCGAGACCGTGCAGTCTGGTACCGCCACGGATGAGGTCGCCGCGGCCGTTGGCCGCCGCGGCGTCCGGGCACAGCGCGGGGCGACCCGACGAGCAGTATCTGCAGGCGCCACAGCTCGGTACGTACACCAGGACCACATGGTCGCCGGGGGAGACGTCGCGAACACCGGGACCGACTTCGGCGATGACGCCGGCGGCCTCGTGTCCGAGTGCCATGGGCACCGGACGTATCCGGTTGCCGTCGACGACTGACAGATCCGAGTGACACAGCCCTGCGGCTTCGATCCGGACCAGCACCTCACCGGGACCCGGTGGGTCGAGTTCGAGTTCAACGACTTTCAGGGGGTGTGTGTCGCGATATGGCCTTTCGATCGGTGCCGCGTGCAGCACCGCACTACGAATTCGCACAGACCCCTCCGTAAATCGCATTGAGCCAGACGTGGAGCAGCGTATCGACCACCTTGCCGTCGTCGACCGCGGGCTGCTGCCCGGTGAAGGTGGCTCGCATCATCGCCTGGTTGATGAGGTTGAGAGCAATGGCGATATCGCGGGCCGGGATGGTGTTCGGCGCGGCGCCGCGAGTGCGTTCGGCCTCGATACCGAGTGTCGTGTTGGAGACCCAGTTCTCTGTCACCTCGGACCAGCGTTGATCCAGCTCGGGGCTTGTTCCTTGCATGCTGGACAACGCGACGGTGAGGGCCCGGTGAGAGCCGAAGGCGTCAAAGTAGGCCTTGATCACGGCGCGCCAGTACTCGGCGGGGCTTGTCATGGCCGCGGGGTTGATGCCCGCGACGTTCGCGTCGGCCTCTTCGATGATCCGCTCGGCCAGGGTGAGGAGTACGGCCTCTTTGGAGGAGAAGTAGAAGTAGAACGTGGGCCGCGAGATACCGGCTCCACGCGCTAGATCATCGACGGAGATATCCGTCAGTGGGCGTTGCCCGAGTAGTTCCTCGGTGTTGGTCAAGATCGCTTGTATCCGCTCGTCCCCGGAGGGACGCGTGGTTTTGCGGCCTCTCGTTGCCGGTTTTGTCACGTCTACCTGCGCATTCTATAAAGTTATCGACATACTGTTGACTTTCTCGACACTGCGTCGATAGCCTAGCTTTCATGACCGAACATGTCGACATTGTCATCGTGGGCGCCGGAATCTCGGGGATCGGCATGGCCTGCCACGTCGCCCGTGACCTGCCGGGCAAGGACTTCGTGGTGCTCGAGGCGCGCGAGCGCATCGGTGGCACCTGGGACCTGTTCCGCTACCCGGGTATCCGCTCCGACTCCGACATGTTCACCCTGGGCTTCAACTTCCGCCCGTGGACGAGCACCAAGGGCATCGCTGACGGAACCTCCATCCGTGAGTACGTCACCGACACCGCCCGCGAGTTCGGTGTGGACAAGAAGGTCCGCTTCGGTCACAAGGTCGTCGGCGCCGAGTGGTCCTCCGAGCAGGGACTCTGGACGGTGCGGGCCGAGCACGCCGGTGAGATCGTCGAGTTCACGACGCGGTTCTTCCTGGCGTGCACCGGCTACTACAACTACGACAAGGGCTTCACACCGGAGTTCGAGGGTGTCGAAGACTTCGTCGGCCAGGTGATCCATCCGCAGCACTGGCCGGAGGATCTGGACTACGCCGGCAAGAAGGTCGTTGTCATCGGCAGTGGTGCGACAGCCATGACATTGGTTCCCGCGATGGCCGGAACCGCTGGGCACGTCACCATGCTGCAGCGTTCGCCCACCTATGTGGTGTCGCTGCCGTCGACGGACGCGCTCGCGGTGGCGCTGCAGGGCAAGCTTCCGGCCTCGATCGCGTATCCGATCGTGAAGTGGAAGAACCAGATGGTCAGCTTCATCAGCTACCAGACGAGCCGCCGCGACCCGGAGCGCATGAAGGGCATCCTGCGTGCACTCCTGAAGCGGCAGCTGCCTGACTTCGATCTGGACAAGCACTTCACCCCGAAGTACAACCCGTGGGATCAGCGGTTGTGTGTGGTGCCGGATTCGGATCTGTTCCGCGCCCTGCGCAAGGGCACTGCCTCCATTGCCACCGACCGCATCGCGCGGTTCACGCCCAAGGGCATCCTGCTGGAGTCGGGCGAAGAGCTCGAGGCCGATATCATCGTGACCGCAACAGGTTTGAATGTTCAGCTGGCCGGCGGTCTCAGGCCCGTGGTGGACGGTGTGCCGGTGAACCCCGCCGACTCGGTGAGCTACAAGGGTTTGATGCTGACCGGGCTGCCGAACTTCATCTTCACCTTCGGCTACACCAACGCATCGTGGACTCTCCGTGCCGATCTGGTATCGCAGTACGCCTGCCGCTTGCTCAAGTACATGGACAAAGAGGGTCAGACGGTGGTGTGGCCCGTCGAACCCCCGACCACTGAGCGGCTGCCGTTCTTGGAGGACTTGGTCTCCGGGTATGTCACCCGTGCGGAGAGCGCGGTGCCACACCAGGTGCCGCTGGCGCCATGGCGTTCGTACCAGAACTACTTCCGCGAGCTGCCCGTGCTCAAGTACGGCAAGGTCGCCGACAAGGGCGTGCGATTCAGCAAGGTAAAGGTCTCGCGTGAGGCCCCCGTTGCAATAGGCAGGTAAATACCTGCATAATGGCCGGGTGCAGTCAGCACCCGGCCATTCTCATTGGGACATGGTCTTCAAGGCCCTCGCCGACCGGACTCGGCGGGAGCTGTTGGACCGGCTGCATGAACGTAACGGCCAGACCCTCAGTCAGCTGTGCGACGGCGTTCGGATGACGCGGCAATCGGCGACTCAGCATCTGGGTGTACTGGAATCTGCCAACCTGATTACTACCGTGCGACAGGGCCGGGAGAAGCTGCACTATCTCAATCCCGTTCCGCTCCATGAGATTCAGGAACGGTGGATTGACAAGTTCGAACGCCCGCGACTGCGGGCGTTGAGCGCCTTCAAGCAGCGAGCCGAGGAGCCGGAGATGTCTCAACCAACATTCGTCTACACCACCTATATCAACAGCACGCCCGAGAAGGTGTGGCAGGCCATTACCGATCCCGACCTCAGCGGCCAGTACTGGGGACACTCGAATGTGTCTGACTGGCAACCGGGTTCACGTTGGGAGCATCAGCGGGTGGATGGATCTGGCATCGCCGACGTTGTCGGCACGGTCGTGGAGGCGGATCCGCCCCGAAAGCTGGTCACTACGTGGGCGGACCCGGCCGGCGGCGCCGACGCTCCCGCATCCACCGTCACCTTCCTGATTCAGCCTTATCAAAACATCGTGCGGCTGACGGTCCAGCACGCCGACCTTGCGGACCCGTCGGAGTATGCCCAGGCCAGCGGTGGGTGGGCGGCGGTGCTGTCAAACCTCAAGTCATTCTTGGAGACTGGAGCCCCGCTGCCTACGGAGCCGTGGACTCAGCCCGGCTAGGCGGCACGCGGTTCACAGGTCTGTCTCAGCCGGGATGTGCATTATGTAGACATGCGTGTACAAACTGAAGTAGACCCTCTACTCCGTCGGCTTCTGGATGAGGGCGATAGGGCGAATCCTTATCCGCTCTATGGGGAAATCCGGGAGTTGGCCAGGAGTGGCGCCGTGCGTCCGCAGGGGCTGCCGGTCAGCGTGCTGGCGACTTTCGATGATTGCAATGCCATGCTTCGGCATCCGCTGGCCTCGTCGGACGCCCGTCATGCCCATATACGTCAGCGAGCGGGTAGTCCGGCTCCCGCGCGTGAGCCGTCACTTCTGGGTCTGGACGGGGCAGCTCACGCCAGGTTGCGCGGTCTCGTCCAGAAAGCGTTCAACGCCAAGGTCGTCAATGCGATGAGCGAGAGCGTTCAGCAGCTCATCGATGAATTACTCAACAGCGCAGCAGAAATGGGAACATTCGATCTTATTGCCGACTATGCGTACCCGCTGCCGGTGACCGTGATCTCGCGGATCCTTGGGGTGCCTCCCGGCGATGAGTCGATGGTGGTTGACACGACCAAGCTGCTCAACGGCTCACCCGGACTCGTGTTTGCGCTCACCGGTGAGGCCCCGGATAACACCGCTCAAGTGCAGGCAGACGCAGACATGCGCGCCTACTTCTCGGAGCTGGTTGCCTCGCGGCGACGTCATCCCGGTTCGGACTTGCTGTCAGCGCTTATCGATGCCGAGGCCGCTGGCGATCGCCTTACGGACGAGGAGATCGTCACCATGTGTGTGATCTTGTACTTGGCGGGCCACATCACCACGGTCAACCTGATCGGGAACGCGGCGCTGGCCATGTTGCGTCAGCCACGGCACTGGCAGGAACTGGGAGCCGACCCGGAATATGCCTCGGCGGTGGTTGACGAGACTTTGCGTTTCGACCCTCCCGTTCAGATGGTCATGCGTACCGCGGCGCAGGACATGACTGCCGGTGCGGTGACCTTGCCGAAGGGGGAATTTGTTTTGGTACTGCTCGCTGCGGCACAACGTGATCCGGCGGTCTACGAGGACCCCGACACATTCCATCCACGGCGTTCCGATGCCAAACACCTGGCGTTCGGCCTTGGTCCGCACTTCTGCCTGGGCGCCCCGCTGGCGCGGCTGGAAGCAAGGCTCGCGTTATCGGCTCTGACTTCCCGGTTTCCCAACGCCCACATGGTCGCTGAGCCCACCTACACATCCAATGCGGCGCTCCGGGGAATCAGTACATTCCCGTTGAGTGTTCGTTGAGCCGCCCTGGCTAACGTGGACAAACAACGCCAGGCTAAGCGTCCTTAGCCCGATTCGGGCCCTCTAGACTGTTGTGTTGTGTTATCTGCCACCCGACAGCGTCTATTTCAGCTGACCGATCCGGCGAGGGCTGCCACACGCCGATGGGCGGGGTTGTCGTGAGCAAACGCGAGCCGGATCACGATAGGCCGCTCGGCCGTGCCGAGATCGTGCAGGCCATCCTGGAGTCCGCCGTAGAACTCTTCGCCGCGAAGGGACCAAGTGCGACCTCATTGCGCGATGTGGCCACGCATGCGGCGGTCAATCACAGTCTGATACACCGATACTTCGGCACGAAACAGCAGTTACTGGCCGCCACACTGCAGCATCTCGCCGATAGAGGCGTCGAACTGGCTGCATCTGGCGATCTGGATGCAGAGCGCCAGGAGCTCGGTGACCTGCATATGCGTGTTCTCGTGCGGTCTGCTCTTGATGGCTATCCGATCGCCGAGCTACAGGAGCGCAGACCGGGAATGGAATGGGTCCTGGATCAGGCGCGCCCCAACTTTCCTACCGAGCGTGCGGCGCAGCTTGCCGCGGCGCATGCGACAGCTCTGCAGTACGGCTGGCGTCTGCTCGGTCCGGTATTGCGTGCGGGGTTTGGGCTGGCAGACATGGATGATGAGGCGTTGCGCGCCGAGGTGATCGCCGAGATGGGTCGCACCCTCTCGCTACCTCGAGACTGACTAGAGCCCAACGTATTTCGGCCGAGGGGCCAAGCATATTGACCATTTTGTGCACAGTTGTGTACATTCAGGTCGAGATGTTAGGCGAACCCGAAAAAAGCGAGACGGCCAGCAGCGACGCCGCATTGTGGCGCGTGCTGGTCCGCCGGTTGGGTGGCGCGGCAGCGATCTTGCACGCGGCGTTTCCCACGGCGGTGTTCGCCGTTCTTGCGCCGGGGGCTGGTTTTTTGGTGGCAAGCGTTGCGGCCCTGGGTACTTCCCTGGCCATCGTGTGCTTCCAGATCGCCATGGGCAGGACTGCCCGTGGCGCGTTGATCGGGACCGCTTCCGTGGGTGTCGCACTACTCGTTGCGTGGGGAATAGGCGATGCGCGAGGCTATTTCGTCATAGGAATCTGGAGAAGTCTGCTCGCGGCGATTGCGGGAACGGTGTCAATCCTGATGCGATGGCCTCTGGCGGGATGTGCGTGGGGTTGGCTGCTTGACCATGGGACGCGTTGGCGCAGTGTTCCGCCGGCATTCCTGGCGTACGTGCTGATGACATTTTCGGGAGTGCTTGCCAATGCCGCGCGATTCGTTGTGCAGCAAGATCTCTACGACACAGACAGCCTGTCGGCGCTGGCTGCGGCGCGAGTCCTTATGGGATGGCCGTTAGGTGTCCTGCTCATCGTGATCGCTTACCCGTTGTTACGTCGGGCGCACCACGCGATGCGTGTTGCGGGTGACTGAGTCGCAGACCGGTCAGGTAGGTGCTATGTGCCCACCGAGATCGGTCCGGTGGCATCGTCGGGCGCAACTGGTTTTGGCCCAAAGGGTTTGGGAGTTGGACGCGTGCGCACGTTGAGGGGCCACCAGAACCAGCGGCCCAGCATGGTGGCGATCGCCGGGGTCAAGAACGACCGCACCACCAGCGTGTCGAACAGCAGGCCGAGTCCGATGGTGGTACCGATCTGGCCGAGCACGCGCAGATCGCTGAAGATGAAGGACGACATCGTCACCGCGAAGACCAAGCCCGCGGCGGTGACGACGCCTCCGGTGCCGGCGATGGCGCGGATGATTCCCGTCTTCAGGCCCGCACCGGTTTCCTCCTTGAATCGGGATATCAGCAGCAAGTTGTAGTCTGCTCCGACCGCCAGCAAGATGATGACGGCCAGCGGGAAGATGACCCAATATAACGGAATGCCGAAGATGTACTGCCACACCACTACTGACATGCCGAACGATGCGGCCAGCGATAGTGCGACGGTCCCCACGATCACAAGTGCTGCGACCAGGCTGCGGGTGAGGAACATCATGATGAGCAGGATGAGGCCGAGCGAGGCCAACGCGGCCATCAGTAGATCGTATTTCTGGCCGTCGGCGATGTCCTTGTACGCAGAGGCGGTTCCCGCCACATAGATCTTGGCGTCCGCCAATGGTGTTGCCTTGACGGCATCGAAGGCCGCCTCTTTGATCGCATCAATGTGTGCGATGCCCTCGGAGGTCTGTGGATCCCCTTGGTGAGTGATGATCATGCGCGCGGCCTTGCCGTCCGGCGACATGAACAGTTTCATGCCGCGTTTGAACGCGGGGTTATCGAACGCCTCGGGTGGCAGGTAGAAGGAATCATCGTTCTTCGCATCATCAAAGGCCTTACCCAACTCTGTTGCGGTGCGGGTTGATTCTTCATTCTGCGTATTGGTGCCGTTGTTGATGGCGTAGTTGGACTGGGTCAGATCGCGGTTCTTCTCCTGTATCTCAATCTGGGGCGGAATGAGATCCACGAGTTTGGGCTGCAAAGCGTCGAGTTTGTTGAGGCTTCCGGTGACGGTTTGGAGTGCGTCGACGAGTTCATCGATACCGTCCAGCGCGTCGAAGACCGATCTCAGCGCCGCGCAGAAGGGGATGTCAAAGCAGTGCGGCTCCCAGTAGAAGTAGTTGCGTATGGGCCGGAACTGGTCATCGAAGTTCGCGATCTTGTCCCTCAGGTCCTGCGCGACTGCCACGGTCTGCTGGAACCCCTGGGTTTGCTCATGCGTGATCGCCGCACTTTGTTGTTGAAGTGCCAGCTGCTGTTTCAGCACAGCGATGGTCCGCGTCATCTGATCAGCCTGTTGGGACAGATATAGGGCCTGGTTCTCCTGCTGTGAGAGATTCATCAGCTGGCTGGCACTTGATGCACTGATCTGAAATGGAATAGAGGAGTGGGTGATCGGAGTTCCGAGCGGACGGGTGATCGATTGGACCAGGGCCACGCCGCGGGCGTGCAGAACGGATTTGGCGACGCGTTCCAGCAAGACCATTCCCGCGGGGTTACGCATATCGAAATCGGTTTCGATCATCAGAAGCTCGGGGTTCAGGCGCGCGACGGAGAAATGTCGCTCGGCGGCGGCATACCCCACATTGGAGGGAACGGAGCTTGGCATGTAGATGCGGCCGTCGTAAGTGGTCTTGTACCCCGGCAATGCGAGCAATCCAACAAGCGTCACGATGCATGAGACGACGAGAATGGGTCCGGGCCAGCGCACGATTGCGGTGCCGATACGGCGCCAGCCGCGGGTACGCATCGCGCGTTTGGGGTCCAGCAGCCCGAAACGGCTTCCGATCACCAACACGGCCGGTGCCATGGTGAGTGCCGCTGCCAATGTCACCAACACCCCGAGCGCTGCGGGCAGGCCCAGGGTCTGAAAGTAGGGCAACCGTGTGAACGACAGGCAGAGCAACGCGCCCGCGACCGTGAGACCCGATCCGACGATCACATGCGCGGTGGACTTGAACATCGTGTGGTAGGCGGCCAGGCGATCCTCACCAGCCGAGCGTGCCTCTTGATAGCGGCCGACGAAAAATATCGCGTAGTCGGTACCGGCGGCAATGGCGAGCATGGTCAGCAGATTCGTGGCATATGTCGAGAGGCCAATGACGCCCGTATGTCCCAGTGCTGCAACGATTCCTCGGGCTGCCGACAGTTCCACCAGCACTGTCACCAGAACCAGCGCCGTGGTGGTCAGTGATCGGTAGACGACCAGCAGCATGATCGCGATAACAGCGAACGTGATGATCGTGACTTGGGCGGAACCTGCGTTACCTACCTCGAACTGATCGGTGATGGTGGGAGCCTCACCGGAAACGTAGGCCTTGACCCCGTCTGGAGCTGGCGTGTCCGCCACAATGCGACGCACGGCGTCGACGGACTCGTTGGAAAGCGCCTCACCCTGATTACCGGCGACGTAGACCTGTACGTACGCGGCCTTGCCGTCCTTGCTTTGGGAGCCGCCTGCCGTGATCGGATCGCCCCAGTAGTCGGCGACGTGCTGCACGTGCTCGCGGTCATCATTGAGCCGCTGCACCAATGTGTTGTAGTACTGATGAGCCTCCGCGCCAAGGGGTTTGTCGCCCTCGAGCACAACCATTGCCGAGCTGTCCGAGTCGAACTCGTTGAAGACCTTGCCGATATGCCTCATCGCCAGCGTCGATGGCGCATCGGCAGCGTTCAGCGGGGCAGACCGTTCTTCACCCACCACCTCCAGTTGGGGCACGGTGGCGTTGGTCACCGCCGCGATGGCCACCCAGAACAACACAATCGGCACCGCGAGCCTGCGGATAATCCTCGCCGCCCGCGATTCTTGGGCGTGACCGGCGCTCATGCGGACTTGTCCAGGCAGGTGGTGTAGCCATTCACGATGGTGACAGTCCTTTCGTCTTTGACGATGCCGTCGACGGTGATGCGGCAGCCCGTCACGTCACCACTGCCCTGCGCGCGCAGGTCGGCGAACAAGGTGGGGTCGTTGGTCACGAGCTCGTGGGACCAGGGCAGGGCAGCGTTGTCGACGCGGTGCGGCTGAGCCATCTCGTCGAGGAAGTTGATGGTGGCGGTGCTTCCCGACGTGCCGAAGACCTCGAGAAGGACGCGCTTGGGGTTGTAGTTGGTGTTCTCCATGGCCTCGGTGCCGGGACGTGACAGTTCGATGTTTGAACCGAAAATGCCATGCAGCCGTGTCACTCCGAAGGCCACTACTGCCACTACGGCCGCCGCGACGATGAATGTCCACCAGCGTTTGAGGAAACTCCAGAACCAGCCCTGCACCAGCGTCCACGCCCTCTCGATAGTCGCTGACCGACTTGTGTAGAACGGTACGGTACCGTACTCCCATGACGAATGGCGTGTCAACGGGGTTGACTAAGGCGGCGAAGAAGCGACAGTCCTCCCAGTGGACGCCCCGAGAGGTGGAGCTGCTCGCTGTCACCCTGCGGCTGCTGCAGCAGCATGGGTACGACCGGCTGTCGGTCGATGAAGTTGCCGCGGAGTCGAAGGCGAGTAAGGCGACGATCTATCGGCGTTGGCCGTCGAAGGCGGAACTGGTGCTAGCGGCCTTCATCGAGGGACTGCGTGCGCAGTTGATCCGGCCGAATACCGGTTCGCTACGCGAGGATCTGCTGCAGATCGGGATGAACGCGCTCGCTGACGTTCGGCGTAATACGCCGGTCATGCGCGGTCTGCTGATCGAGATTGAGCGAAACCCGGACTTGACCAAGGCATTTCGGACGAAGTTTATCGATCAGCGCAAGTTGTTACTCGACGACGTACTTGCCGCAGCTGTGGAACGCGGCGAGATCGAGGCGGCCGCCATCAATGAGGAGCTTTGGGATCTGTTACCGGGGTACTTGGTGTTCCGTTCGTTGATGCCCGTGAGATCGCCGACGGCCAACACCGTTCGCACGCTGGTGAACGACGTCATCATGCCCAGCCTGACCCGGAAGCTCTGAAGCTCCGATCTCTGGTTGTGGTGGGCGTATCCATTCGGTGCTGCCGTTGGTGTGTTTTCGGGTGGTCCAGCCGTGGTCCCGCAGATGCGCATAAGGGTCGCCGAGTTACTTGACACGCCAGCGGACAAGCTAGGGACGTGCCCAAAGAGTCGAAAGCCAACCCACAGGAAGTGGAACACCGACAGCCTTAACCCGCGTGGGTGGGTACTCGTCCGCGGGGCCGAGACGTTCTAGAGCTGCGGTAACTGTAGCTAATTCGATAATAGTTCCCCGTCGGCTAACTAATCCCATAAGCAATGTTCCATACTTAGCCCGTGCGCAGCGCCCGAACCGCCCGGCCGCGACGTAGGCGGACCTCAGAGCAGGAATACCGATTTGTCACGGGCGCCCTCGGCCGCCGGAATCTGAAGCACTTGAAGGTCACCATCGGGTTGCTGTGTATGTCGATCCTCCCGCTGGGAACGATCGTCAATATGCACCCATTGGGTCCGCAGGGCACTGGGCGCACGATTCACCAGCTACTCATCGCAGTATCGTTCCTGGTCGGGGTGTGCTGGATTGCCCGCCCATGGCCGACTCGACGCTGGGCCATCGCCTTCGTGATCTGGGCGGACTTCTCATTCGCGGTCTCCGCCTGGATGTATGCGGGTCCCATGATGCGGCTTGCCCCGGTCTTGTACATGAGCACGATCGGTGTTTTCGCCGCGTTTCTGATGGGCTGGCGCGTGTTGGCAGTGCACTGTGTCTTCGCTTCGGCCGTACTCGGCTCGATCACGCTGTGGAACATGCATAGGGGCGCGGCGACCTTCCTGGACCAGTTCCACTACAACGCACCGGCATTCACCACGGTCGTCCTCCTACCGATCCTCATACAGGCCGTGATCGAAGGAGGCAGAAGATCGATACGCGCCACTATTTCGGCCGCCAACCGCGATCCGCTGACCGGTCTGCTGAACCGCAGGGGTATGCAAGCCACCTTCGACTATCTACTCGGCAAGCGGCCGAATCCCACAACCGTCGTGGTGATGGTGGCCGATGTCGACAGATTCAAGGAACTCAACGACGCCTACGGCCACGAAGCCGGGGATAGGACGCTACAAGACATCGCGGACAATCTGTTCGCGAACACCCGGCAGGAAGACATCGCCGCCCGCATTGGCGGCGACGAGTTCATGGTCGTCGCATTCGTAGACGATCCGGACGATATCGCCATAGTCAACGCTCGAATACGCGCTGCACCGGTGGGCGCAGGCGCTTCCGGCACCTCGATGAGCGTAGGCATCGCCTGGGCATCGACCGACACGGTGGACTTCAGCTTCGAATCCCTCACGCGGCAAGCAGATTTCAAACTATACGAAGCCAAACGCGCCCGCATACCGCGTGAGCCCACGGCCTGATCCAGCCGAAATCGTCAGTACGCGCCTTCGCTACGCACCACTGCCCGGTGACACCCGGCTTGACCAGTCGCCGCCTCCGACGCTCCAATCGAATTCATGTTCGAACGTTAACCCGGCCCGCTGGCGAGTGAGCCGCGTGGTGTGACACCAGAAACCCCTGTGACAGAAGAGATCTATCGGGGCCTACCTGTAGGTTGAAGGCGTGGACGCGACGATTTACCACAATCCCAGGTGCACGAAGTCCCGTCAGGCGCTGACACGTCTTGAGGAGGCCGGCGCCACCGTGACCGTCGTGAAGTACCTCGATGACGTACTCACCAAAGCGCAGCTGAAAAAGCTGATCAAGGACGCGGAGCTCACTGTGCGTGACGCGGTGCGCACCGGCGAGGCCGAGTACAAGGAGCTCGGTCTTGCGGATGCCTCCGACGACGCACTCCTTGATGCCATGGTTGCGCACCCGCGGCTAATCCAGCGGCCATTCGTGGTGACTGCGAAGGGCACCCGGATGGCACGCCCTACCGAGGCTGTCGACGAGATCCTGTAGTTCCGCAGATGTCCTGATTCCGAGCACATTTGGCACGTAGCCGCAGACTCGGGGGAGTGGCTGTTGGCACGATAGGGCCTATGACTCCAAAATCTGCCAACAACAGCCTTGTGGGCGCATTGCGGGGGCTGGCCATCGGAAGGATCGTCGTGGGCGTCGCTTCCTTGGTTGTCCCCAACGTGCTCGCCAAGGCCAGCCGTGTCCCAGCGACGCCCGAACTGACCTACATGACAAGGATATTCGGTATTCGCGCGGTTGCGCTCGGTCTCGGCTACCTGACGTCGCCCACCTCTGAGCGATTCCGGTGGCAGCGGCTTGCGCTGATAGTCGATGTCACCGATACCGTGCACGGCACCGCGCATCTGATCCGAGGTGACATTCCTCGCGTCAGTGCCGCCGCATTGGTAGCGCTGACCGGCGGTTACATGAGCGTCGGCGCCGCCCGGCTGGCCAAGGATCTGGCGCGGGTCTAGCGGCTGGTATCCCGTCTACCTACCAGTATGGCGGCTGCCACCCCGGCAGCGACGCCGATCACGGTGTCCAGGCCGCGGTACAGGATCAGGGTGAACGGGTCTGCAGGGTCGGCCAATTCGGTCATCAGCATCACCAGCGGAGTGAAGAAGCCGACGGCCAGCGCGTAGTGGCGAGCCATAAACAGCTCGGTGGGGAACAAGAATGCTATGACCAGTGCGCCTACCGCGACAGGCGGAAGGCCTAGCGTCATAAGCACTCCGGTGAGTATCAGGCCCGCCACAGTTCCCGCGGTCCGGTGGGTGGCCCGCACCAGCACTCCTTGAATTTCTCGATCTGACGGCCGTTCGATGTCGATGGCGGACAGCGGTACGGCAGCGGCGGCCATCGCCCAGTTGGCGTGATCGAAGCCCAGCAGTAGTCCGGTCCCGCCTGCCGCCGCGACGGCCAGCGCGTAGCGCAGCGCATGCCTGCCGACATCGGGCGGGGGACGACGATGCTTCACACGCGGTGTCGAGATCTCGCCGGATGATCCGATGAGACCGATCATGATCGACAGCAATGCCGTCGACAGGCACAGTCCGATGGCGCCCGGCGGGGCGATCAGACCCGCCGGAACGGTGGCCGTGGCGCCTATGGCGAAGAGGAAGAAGGGGCCCGTAGGCCGCAGGCGTAACGCGTCGGCCACCATCGATCCAGCCATCGCGAATGTCACCTCAACCGCGACCAGCATCCAGGTTCTGGCATGCAGTGACGAAAGCATCACGCCGAGAGCGACTCCCCCGCAGAGGAGAGTCCCCGCCTGGAGCTGGTGACGCGTCCGGCGCCAGCCGGATTCGGCGCGGCCGTAGATTCCGGTAAAGGAGCCGAAGACGATGTACACCAGTAACTCGGGCCGGCCGAAGGCCAGCAGAACCACCCCGGGGAGAGCCAAACCTGCGGCGACCCGGAGTGCGTGCCTGTGATCGTGGCGATCCGGACGGGTGTGCTCCCAAGCTTCCGTGGTGATGATGGCAATCAGTGTGTGAGTTCAGCGCTGGAGCTGTCCAAGAGACATTGCCGCTGAGTCGATAGGCGGTACCGATCGCTGGTGGTAGAACGAGTTATGCAGTTCCGTCAGCTTGAGTATTTCGTGGCGCTGGCGCGGGAACGACACTTCGCCCGCGCTGCGTCGGCGTGCTACGTATCCCAGCCGGCGCTGTCGGAGGCCATCCGCAAGCTCGAGCACGAGCTGGGTGTCCCGCTGGTACTGCGCGGGTCGAACTTTGAGGGCTTGACTCCGGAGGGAGAGCGCCTGGTCCTTTGGGCACGAAGGATTCTCGCGGACCGTGACGCGCTGGAGCATGAGGTGACGGCCTTGCGTAGCGGACTCACCGGTGAGCTGCGGTTGGGTGTGGTGCCCGGGGCGGCCACCCGTGTGGCGCTGATGGCCGATGCTTTCTGTGCTGAACACCCGCTGGTGCGGGTACGGATCGAGTCCAGCCTGCGCTCCACGGAGATCCTGGACCGCATCCGCCGGTTCGAGCTCGATGCGGGTGTGGTCTACGACGATGGGTTGCAGACCGACGGTTTTGAGCTAACCCGACTTTACGAGGAGCGCTACGTGCTGGTGGCGGGCGAGGGGTTGTTGCGTGACGCCCCCGACCCGATCGACTGGTCGGAAGCGCTAAGTCTGCCAATGTGTTTGTTGCACAAGGGTATGCGTGACCGCGATCGCATCGATGAGGCTGCTGCCGAGCATGGGCTCGCCGTATCACCTCGCCTGGAGGCTGATTCCGTCGCAACATTGCTGGCCTTGGTAGGGACCGGCCGCTGGGCGGCCATCGTCGCACGGACCTGGTTCGCTACCGTGCCTGCGCCAGCAGGTGCCCGAGTCGTGGAGCTGCAGGCACCGAGGCTCGGGTCGCCGGTCGTGCTGGTGCGTGCCGCGGGTGAGCCCGCGTCGCTCTTGGCGCGCGCACTGGCGCAGACGGCGGCACCGCTCGACCAGCCCTGATCGGCTCTGCCTATTGGGCGGTCGGAACTTGGTCTTGGACACCTCACCACGGCGCGCCGGACACTGAAGATGCGTCGAATGAACGCGCCGGATGGCTGGAAAGCCATCTGCATCAAGAGAACTGGCGGCCATACGACCGCCGTGGAGGAGTGGTCATGGCGAAGATCTTGTGTGTGCTCTACCCCGACCCGGTGACGGGTTATCCGCCCGTGTATGCCCGAGATTCGATCCCGGTCATCGGCGGCTATCCCGATGGGCAGAGTCTGCCTACCCCGTCGGCCATCGATTTCACCCCGGGCGAGCTGCTGGGATGTGTGTCCGGAGAACTCGGCTTGCGCCGTTACCTGGAGGCGCAGGGGCACGAGCTTGTGGTTACCTCCGACAAGGATGGGCCCGGTTCGGTGTTCGAGAAGGAGCTGCCAGAAGCCGATGTGGTTATCTCTCAGCCCTTCTGGCCCGCATATCTCAGTGCGGAGCGAATTGCCAAGGCGCCCAAACTGAAGCTGGCATTGACGGCGGGTATCGGCTCGGACCATGTTGACCTGGATGCGGCGATCAAGGCGGGCATCACTGTCGCCGAGGTGACGTACTGCAACAGCATCAGCGTGGCCGAGCATGCCGTCATGCAGATCCTGGCACTGGTGCGCAACTACCTTCCGTCACACCAGTGGGTGGTCGACGGCGGCTGGAACATCGCGGACAGTGTTGAACGCGCCTACGACCTTGAGGGATTCGATGTCGGCATCATCGCGGCAGGGCGTATCGGGCAGGCAGTAATGCGTCGGCTCAAGCCATTTGACGTTCGGCTGCACTATTTTGACACTCGTCGGCTGCCTGCCGAGGTGGAGCAGGAGCTGGGTCTCACCTATCACCCGGACGTGCACTCCCTGGTCAGCTCTGTGGACATCGTCGACATCCATGCCCCGCTGCACCCGCAGACTTATCACCTGTTCGACGCGAACCTGATCAACTCCATGCGACGAGGCTCGTACATCGTGAACACCGCGCGTGCCGAGATCATGGTTCGCGATGCGGTGGTCGATGCGTTGCGTAGCGGACAGCTGGCCGGTTACGCCGGCGACGTCTGGTACCCCCAGCCGCCTGCCCCCGATCATCCATGGCGCACCATGCCGCACGAGGCCATGACGCCGCATGTCTCCGGCACCACGCTGTCGGCGCAGGCAAGGTATGCGGCCGGTACCCGGGAAATCCTCGAAGACTTCTTTGAGCGGCGGCCTATCCGCGACGAATACCTGATCGTCGAGGGCGGCCAGCTGGCCGGAACCGGAGCCAAGTCCTACACCGCGGACGGCTCGGCCAGCCCCGGCGCGGGCACCTAGCCCACACACGGCCGTTGTCGGGACGGAGTTCCCGACAGCGGCCGGCCTTCCGCGCGCACGTAAGCCCGGGTTGGCATGGATCCGGCGGGATCTGGCATCGATTGGCAGTGTCAGGGCCGCGTCATCCTGGCAGCATCGCCTCCATGAGTCACAACGCATCACTGCGCAAAGCGGCAGCGGGGTTTTACGCGGGAATCGGCATCTTCGCCCTTGTGAAACCCGCCCTGGTGCCACAGATGTTCGGCGGCGACGCACCGACCAGTGAGTCCCGCACCGAGGTTCGCGCCGTGTACGGAGGCATCCCCCTGGCCTTCGCGCTGGCCTTGGCGCAGGCCGGTGATGACGGCCCTCGATCAGCGGGTCTTCGTGCCGCTGTTCGTTACGCCAGCTACGGCATGGGGCTGACCCGATTGTTGTCTGGCGGGTTTGAACGGCGAGTGCGGCCTTGGCCCACAGGGTTTTTCGCGGCGCTGGAAATCGCTGCGGGCGCGGCACTCACCGAGCGGCTCAATGCCTGATACGACGCGGGAGTTCGCGGCCCGGCTGTGGCGTAACCCGGGCCGATTTACGAACTTAGTACCCGTGTAAATAAAGAACTGACTCGCGAGTAAGCTCGCGGCCATGACCGCACCTGCTCAGCGTCGCGCCGTCATCGTCGCGGGCGCGCGCACCCCCTTTGTCCGTGCTTTCGGTGACTTCACCCGCATCGACACCATCGCATTGGCCGACGAGGCCGTGCGTGGTCTGCTCGACAACACCAAGATCTCCTCGAACGAGATTGAGGCCATCGTCTGGGGCGGGGTGATCCTGCCGGCGGGTGCGCCGAACATCGCTCGTGAGATCGCACTCGATCTCAAGCTCGGGCACGGCGTCGAGGGACACACCGTCACCCGTGCGTGTGCCTCCGGCCTGCAGGCCATCACCACGGCGGCCGCCGCGATCGAGCGCGGTGAGTACGACGTGATGATTGCCGGCGGTTCCGACTCCACATCCAATGCCGGAGTCAACTTGCCGCAGAAGCTCATTCACGCGGCCGCCCCGCTGGCGCTGGGTAAGCCCAAGCCAAAGGACTACCTCGACGCCGCTCTGAGCCTGGCGCCGTTCACCGGCCTGCTGCCGCGGCGACCCAAGATCGAAGAGCGGACCACTGGTGAGGTGATGGGGGAGTCCGCCGACAAGATGGCCAAGATCCACGGCATTACCCGCGAGGCACAGGACGAGTTCGCGGTGCGCTCGCACCATCGCGCGGCTGCCGCCATCAAATCGGGACGCTTCGACCGTGAGGTGGTGCCGGTCAACGGTGTCACCCGCGACGGCCTGGTCCGCGAAAACACCAGCATCGAGAAACTCGCAACGCTCAAGCCGGTCTTCAATCGTGACGGCACAGTCACCGCGGGCAACGCCAGCCCGCTGACCGACGGTGCCGCCGCCGTGCTGCTGATGAGTGAGGAAAAGGCGCGGGCGCTCGGTCTGCAGCCCCTGGCCGCCATCCGGTCCTGGAGCTATGTCAGCGTCGACCCGGCCGACGAGGTGCTCATCGGACCTGCCATCTCAATGCCGCGCGCGTTGGAGAAGGCAGGGTTGACTCTTGCCGACGTCGACTACGTAGACATCCACGAAGCTTTTGCCGCGCAGACTCTTTCGGTGCTGGAGGCCCTCGGTTCCAAGAAATGGGCGGCCGACCGGCTCGGGCGCTCCGAGGCCGTGGGCACGCCCGATATCGACAAGGTGAATGTGCACGGCGGCTCGGTATCGATCGGCCACCCGTTCGGAGCCACCGGCGCGCGCATGGTCACCACCATGGCCAACGAGCTCGCGCTCAGCGGGAAGAGCACCGCGCTGTTGGGCATTTGTGCGGCCGGTGGTCACGGCGCCAGTGCCGTGCTTGAACGCGTGGAGTAATCCTCCTAAGACGGAAAATGCCCGCCTACAAGCGTTGTCGCTCGTAGGCGGGCATCACCCATTGCGTTCTAGCCGCCGTACCCGGGCTTCAGGATCGGGGCGATGGCGCCAATCGGGATATGCGCTTCCACAGTGCCGCCATCCATCGAGTACACCCGCTGGCCGGGGGAGTAATCGATCGGGTAGTCGTGGGCGACTGGGTAATCCGGCATGTAGATGATCAGCTCGTCCGGTGTCAGCGCCCAGGCCTTGTACGCGCCGGAATACACCTTGTCCGGAGTCCACCGGTCGGGCGTGAACGGATAGGTCTGTGGGGTGTGCCCCGGCGCGGCCCGATCCAGTGCCTCGATGATGAACGGCTCGGCGATCGGCGGGATGGCGTTCAGATCGCCGCCCTTGAGAATATCGGCGAGCACCAGGCGCCTACCGCCGTCGTAGTTGAACGTCCGGTAGGCGTTGTTCACCTGCGGGCCGTTGGCGTGGTAGTCCTCGTGAAACACGATCGATGTGGTGCTGCCGTGGTTGAAGATCTGGAAGTTCTCCTCGCCATAGCTGTCCTGAATCATGTCAGCGCCCTTGGCTTTCCAGTTGTTGTACAAGTTGCGCAGGTACTCACGGATAGCGGGGTTGCTGTCCACCAACTCAGGGATGGCGACCTTGATATCGCGATCTGCCTTACGCGGCGAGGTCACCACGGTGTGGCAGTAGAGCCCGTCGAAATTGCCGCCGAGCTCGCCGCAGAAGGACTGCGCCGACGCCGACGCCAACGGCGCGCTGCTGATCGCCAGCGCGACGGCACACGCCCCGGCAACTCCTCGGACCAAGAGTTGAGAAATCCGCATGATGACCTTTCCTGGCCGACCTAGAGGTACGTCAGGTCGCTTGCGAGCCAGCGACCGTCGATCTTCACCATCGTGATCTTCATTCGATTCTTGTCGACACGTTGATCACGCACATTAACGTTCTTGACGCTCTGATCGACCATCATCAGTATCACGACTTTGTCCGTGGACTTGGACTCGATTGCCGAGTTCACGACTTTGCCCTCTGCTCCCGACTTGTTGTCGATGAGCAGCTGCCGCAATTGGATGCTTGCCTGGGTGAAATCGTCCTTGAACTTGCCGGTGGCTCCGTTGAGGATCTGCCGGAAGTTCTCGTCGATCTTGTCTGACTCGACGCTGGTCAAGACCTCTGTGTAGGCGACCGCGACGGCCTGTGCCTGCTCTCCGGCCGCATCGATCTGGTGCTGTCTCCACACCTTCATGCCCACGACACCCGAGAACACCAGAGCCCCGACCAGGATTGCCGCGAAGGCTCCGATCGCGGCATAACGCACCCACGACGACGTTCCGGAAGAATCCGCATCGTCGTCGGCCTTGGGTGCGTCCGAATCAGACTCTTCTGCCGCGTCGACGTCGTCGGCCTCGTCGGTGTCGGTCGGGTCGGTTTCCGCGGAAGTGTCCGCGGCGTCTTTCTCGTCGACCTTGTCCGCCTCGGCGTCGCTTGTGGAATCGACGTCATCTTTGGTCATGGTGACCACGGTAGTAGCTCCTTGAATCTGATTCGCAGGTCAGGTGTCAGTTCGGCGGTTCGATCGGCAGTGTCGGTCCACCATAGGTGGTGGGTACCTGGAAGCGGCCCTTCGGTGTCGGGTCGGCCTTCTTACCCATATCGGCGCCCATGGGAGGTCCGGCGGTGTCGTCCCCAGCAGGTCGCGGCGCATTCTTGGCACCGCGAATCAGGACGGCCGGATCCGTGTCCGCGCAGTAGTTGGCGTAGAGGAACGGCTCGGGGTAGTCGGCGGCCGACAGCGGCAGCCGCGGTGTCGGGTAGTCGCAGACGTAGCGCGGGTACAGATCTGCAGTGGCCCAGATTCCGCCGTCGTGCATGATGCTCATCAGCGCGTCGAACACCGAGGCCCGATAGTTGGGGAACAGGGCGTTGAGGGCAGGAACGCGCAGGTAGAGCAGCCGTGAGGCGGTTGCGAGATTACCCAGCAGGGTCACCATGGTGTCGGAGTTGTCGGCGAACAGGTTGTCGACGGCGCCCAGGGTTTTGGGGGTTTGATCGACGAGGGTGCGGTAGCCGTTTTGCATCTTCTCGATGCCGCGCAGGGTGCGGCCCAGCTCGTTGGCGGTGGCTTGGATGCCCGAGTTCTTGTCGGCGGCCAAGGTGAGCACCACCCGGCTGGTCTTGAGCAGGCTGGTGGTCTCGGGCAGCACCGAATCCAGGGTGCTCAGCAAGAAGGTGCCGCCGTCGATGATCTCGGTGAGCTTGCGCGGGCCTTCCTTGCTCAGGCTCAGTTCCTTCTTGATGAGCTCCAGCTTCTTGGGATCCACCTGCGCCAGCAGACCATCGGCATCAGCCAACAGCTTGGCCAACGTCACCGGCACCTGCGCACCCTCAGAGATCACGGCGCCGTCCTTGAGGAACGGACCCTGATCCGAGACGCCTTCGAAGTTGATGTACTGCTCGCCGGCGGGTGACAGGCCGGTGACGCGCACCTTCGCGGATACGGGAATCTTGTACTTCGACTGGATCTCGGCGACCGCGTCGACACCCTGCGGGGTGATGGCCAACGACTGCACCGTGCCCACCTTGACGCCGCGCAGCGCGACATCCTGGTTGGGCAGCAGACCACCGGACTCCGGCAGCTGCACCTTGACGCGGTACGTGCCCGAGAACGGGCTGATGCGCAGCGCACCTACCGTGAGGTAGGCGATCGCGACCAACAGCACGGTGGCCAGCGCGATGCCCGAGAGCAGCATTCTCTTGCGATGCCCGGCACGGATGGTGCCGACCAGGCCATTGGCGAGCGCGTTGATCACTGGCCCATCACCTCCGGTCCGGGGGCGGGAACGGGCGCCGGTGCGGTGCCGGGGACGGGGCCAGGAGCGGGCGCCGACGCGGGCTCGGCTTGTCCGGGAGGCGCCGGCACCGGCACGCCCGGCGGCGGTCCCGGCACGCGCTCGATCACGCCGGGTTCGGTCGCGCTCGGTCGCATCGGGACGTCCTCGCCGTACACGCCCTTGCCCACCACGCGTTCCTGAAGACGCCACAGCGTGTACTTGAAGGAGCCGACCAGCTGAGCCCAGTTGTAGCGCTTGGGGCCGTGCGAACCGATATCGCCCTTGAACCCGGCATCGGGGATCGATCCCAGTACCAATTTGTCGATACTGACGCGTACCGAAATCGCGTTGCTGGGGGTGGATTTGATGAGTGTGGTGATCTGCCGGTTGAGGCCGTTGATATCGATCGTCGGGTCCTGCGCGATGTCATTCCACGACTTGGCAATCGTGTTCGCGTCCTTGATGACGCTGTGTCCGCTGGTATCAGTGCCCGCGATCGACGGGAATTTCTGCAGCTGCTTGGTGGTGGCGCCGATCTGAAGAACCAGCTGCGAGAGCTGAGCGGTGTTGGCGGCGAGCGCCTCGGTGGCTGGATCGGCCTCTTTCACGATGTCGGTGAGAGTCTGGTTCTTGGTGTCGAGCTGGTCGGCCAACTGCGAGGTCTGGGTGAGAGCATCAGAGATCTGTGCCGATCGCGTATTCAACGTTCCCAGTAGGCGATTGGAGTCCTTGATCAGATCGCCGAACGCCTGGCCCTGATCGCCGGTTGCCTTACCGAAACCGTTGATGACATTGGTCAGGTTGCGTACCGCGCCGCCGTTGGAAACGAGCGCCGCCGAGCTGAGCACGGATTCCACCGTCGCCGCGGCCATCGTCGAATCGAGGCCGATGGTGTCGCCCTCCTTGAGGATGGGCGAGTCCGAGGTGGCACCGGCCGGGGGGCGAATCGAGACGAAGACGTCGCCGAGCGGTGTCGCGGAACGCAGCTCGGCGGTGCTGCCCTTAGGGAGCCGGACGCCGTGGATGATGCGCAATGTGGTGATCGCGGTGTAGTTACTCACCCGCATGTCGTCGACCTGGCCGACATCCGCGCCGGCCAGCTTCACCTTGGCGTTGTTCGGCAGGTTCAGGATGTTCGAGAACAGGGCGGTCAGATGGTAGCCGCCCGATCCGACGCCGGGGGCGGGCAGCGGGAGATCTCCCAGACCGTTGGTGCCACAGCCGGACAGGACGGTGGCCGCCAGCATCGCTGCCGTGCCCATCGCTGCCAGGCGCTTGCGTGTAGCCATCACTTTTGCCCCATCGCCGCGAGCCCGTCGAGCACATAGGAGAGGCCGAAATCGGGCCCATAGTCCTGCAATGTTCCTGTGCTGCAGCCCAGTTGGCGCAGGCCCATCATGTTGCAGATCTCCTTGGCGGTCTGACTCTCGAACAGCAGCTTGTCTGTGAGAAATCGTGCGCGCAGCGACCCGTTGTCCTGATCGATGATGTTGTAGAGGTTCTCCACGGCCAGCGGCGCAAGGTCGAGGGTCTCGGCGAGCTCACGTTGGTTGTCCGAGACCGTCTTGAGTGCCGTGTTGCCGTTGAGGACCGCCGCCTTGATGTGGTCGCGGTTGACTTCCAGGAGGTCGCCGGCCTGCTTCACCAGATCATTGAGCTTGCGCCCGGTGTTCCCCGTGCCGAGCGCCTCGTCGTCGATGATGTTGCTCAGTTGGTGGATGGTGGTGGAGAATTCGCGCAGCTTGCCATCGTTAGCCGCCGCGGCGTCGAACAGTGAGCTGACGTTCTTGATGATGGTCGTCATCTGCTCGCGGGTGGTTACGCCGCCCTCTGAGCTGAGCCGCAACGCTTTTGACAGCTCGTCAAGGCCTGACTTGATCTTGTCGCCGTTACCGTCGGCGACTCCGGCGGCCGCATTGATGATGTCGCCCACCGGCCCCTGGCCGTTTCCGTCGCCCTTGAGCGATACCGACAATCTGTCGAGCATGCCCAGTACGCGGTCGAATTCCACCGGCGTCTTCGTCTTGTCGAGTCCGATGGTGTCACCGTCCTTGAGTGTCGGCCCACCCCGGTACGGGGGAGATAGCTCGACCTGGCGATCGGTGAGGATCGATGTCGACAGGGTGACGGCCTGCACGTCGACGGGCACCTTGACGTCCTTGTCGACGGTGAACTCCACGTCGACATACCCGGATCGGGGGGTGATCTTCGTGATCTTGCCGACTGGCATGCCCAGCACCGCAACAACATTGGACTCGTACAGTCCAGAAGCGTTGTCGAACTGGGCGGTCAGCGTGATGTGATCCAACTGCGACTTCACGTAGTACGCGCCCGCGCCGACGATCGCGGCGACCACTAACGCGATCGTTGCGATGACGGCGATGGCCTTACCTCTGCCGCTACTCATTTGCAGTCCTTGAAGTACTGGATCATGCCGAATTGCTTTGCGCGACCGCTGATTGCGCACATCCAGGAGTCGACGGCCAGGCCGTTGGGGGCATTGAACTCGATGGCGTTGCCGGTGCCGGTGGCATTGGTTACGCCGCGCAGCGCGACGGGTGCAACCTGCAGAATGCTGCGCAGCAGGTCGTCATGCTGGCCGAGCATGTCGGTGAGCTGATGCAGCGTCTTGAGCATGTCGTCGAGCTGCGGCCGGTTCCTGATGACGATCTTGCTGAGCTGCTCGACCAGGTTGGTGAGCGACTGCATCATCGCGTGGAAAGTGCCACGGCGCACCACGAATTCGCCGATCAGGCTCTGCCCCTGATTGATCAGGGTTCCCACGCCCTGCTGCTGACGGTGCAGCGTGTTAGTGACCTTTTCGGTGCTCTTGAGCAGCGTGCCCAACTGGTCGCGTCGTTCGGCGATGATTCCCGACAGTGTCTGGATGTTCTGCATGGCCTGGGGGACCACCTCGGGCAGCCCGTCGAGCTGTTTACCCAGAATGCTCAACGACTGAGCCACCTTGTCGAAATCGACCTGGTCGAAGGTGTTCGTCACGTCCTTCAGGGTCGCCTGCAAGTCGTAGGGGACCTCCGTGTGGGCGAGGTCGATGGTCTTGTTGGGCAACGACCCCGGTCCTTCCGGGCGCAGGTCCAGGTATCGGGAACCGAGGATCGTGGTCACCCGTATCGCGGCCCTGGTGTCCTTACCCAGCTTCACGTCATCGCTGACCGAGAGCTTGGCCTCGACGTGATCTCCGACCAGCTTCATGCTGGTGACCGTTCCCAGCGGTATGCCCGCCACGGTGATGGGCTGACCGGACCGCAGCGATGCTGCCTGCGCGAACTCGGCGGTGTAGGTGGTGTACCCGAAACCGATTGCCTTGACGAGCAGCATCCCGCCCACGAGTGCGCCAATCACGGCGATCGCGATGAACCCGAGCCAGGTCTTGTTGTAGGTCTCGACCGGCCGGTTCTTGATCTTCTGCCATCTCGTTTGTTCAGCCATTGGCCAGGTTCCTGCATCGCGGGGTGTGCTGGGTGACGTTGCCGGGTGTCGCCGCGTTGACGATGATCGGCACCACGTCGTTGAGGCCCGGGAAGAAGCCGGTGATGTTCAGATCGCAGATATAAGCGTTGCCGTAGGCGCCGTCACCGGTGATACGAGCCAAGCCCTTGAGCAGCAGCGGTAGGTTGCCGCCGAGGAAGGCCAGCTTCGGCTCGATCTGCACCATGTGCTTGGCGAAACCTGGTTGGCGCGTGATGAGTTCATCGAGCGACGGGTAGACCTCGTCGGTGATCTTTGACACCCGCCGCAGGGTCTGTGCCAGTGAGCCCACCGAGTTGACCAGCTCCGGACGGCGGGAGTCGAAGTCTGCCACGACCTTCCGGGTGTTCGTGATGGCCTTGTCGAGACTGTCGTTCTGCTGCGCCAAGTTCCCCGTCACTGTGCTCAGGCTGGTGATCACATTGCCCAGCACCTGGTCGCGACCTGCGAAGGTCTTTGTCAGCGTGGAGGTTTGGTCGACCAGCGAGGTGATCGAGGCCTGATCACCCTGCAGGGACTGGATGACGCCCTTGGTGAGATTGTCGGCCTGCTCCGGTGAGAGCGTGCTGAACAGTGGCTCGTATCCGTTGAGCAGCGTGGTGACATCGAAGGAAGGATCGGTGCGCTCCAGTGGAATCGTCGACCCCGCCGCCAGCACGTTGGTGTCACCGGTCTTGCCGAGCGACAGGCCCAGGTACCGCTGACCGACGATGTTCTGATACGTCACGGAGGCAAGAGTGTTGCCGTACAGCTTCTGGTCGTTCTGGACGACGAAGTCGACCTTGGCTTGATTGTTGTTGACTAGCTCGATCTTCTCCACACGTCCCACGCGCACACCGGCCATGCGGACGTCATCACCGTCTCGCAACCCGTACACATCGGTGAAGACCGCCGAGTACGCCGTGGTCCCGCCCGCCACATCACGGCGCAACGTGGCATACACCAGCCACGTCAGCACCATCGCGACCGCCATGAAGACGACCAGCGCGATCAACGGACCACGGAACTTCATTGGGATCCTTCCTTCGCGAGCGAGACCGTGGTGCCCCGCACGACCGGGCCGAGCAGCAGCTGCGTGGAGGAGCTAGCTGGCTTATCGGTGATGACACTGAGCTGAGTGCGTTCCACCGCGCTACCTACCGGGCCCACCGTCCCGCCGAACGATGCCGGTGCGATCGGTGCGCCGCCACCGTCCCGTGCGCCGGGAGCAACCGGTGCGGCCGGCAGCGGGGGAGGTGGTGGTGGCGGCGGCTCCAGGAGATCGGGATCCGCGGTCCCGGGGACGCGCGGCACCGGCACCGCCTGCCACGGCGGCAGTGGGGGGTTCGGGTCCGTCAGGTTCGGGCCGCCGGGGGGCACCACGTACGGCGGGCCGACCGCGATCAGATTTCCGTTGGGGCCCACTACAGTTCCGCGTGGTGGCTGCAGGTCCGGCGGCACCTTGTAGTTCTGGGGAAGCAGTTCTTCCGGCAGGTCTGGACGCACCACGAGCTCGGGTGCGGTGAAGCAGCTGGGACCCTTGAGCTCGCCATAGCGTGGGCAGTCGGCTCGCGTGTAGCTGTATCCGGGGGTCAGCGAGAGGTTCACCCGCATGTTGCCGGTATCCACGTCGGACAGCCAGGGATTCTCGAACCATTTCTGATTCATCTGGTTGATCTTCTGGAAGATCATCTGGAACTTGCCCGCGTTGTTCGAGAACGTGCCGAGGACGGGCGTCAGTTCCGTGGTGATGCCGATCAGCTGATCGGTGTGATTGTCGAAGGCCTGCCGGGTGGTGCCCACCGTCGTGAGGCCGCCGTTGATCAGGCTGGTCAGCTGTTCGCGTTTTTCGACAAAGGTCTGCATCGGTTTGACGGCCTGGTGCAGCGAGTCGAGCAGTTCGGGTGCGGTCTGCTTGAGCCCCTCGGTCGCGTCGAGCAGAGCCTTGACCGTGGACGGGCCGGTGTCGGTCACCACGATGTCGTTGAGCTGGGCGATGAGGCGGTTCAGCTGCGCACCGCCGGTGAGGAGCTTGACGCGGCGGTTGTCGGTCGCGGCTCCCAGCGCGGCCAGGATGCCGGTGGAGTGGTCGTCGCGGCCGCGACCGGTCGCGGTGAGGACATCGCGCAACTTGCTCACTGTTGTCTGGAACAGAACGGTCGGCAGCTGGGTGTCCTCGGCGATGTGTGCGCCCGCGCGGATCGGAGCACCCTGCCCCCGGTCCACCAGCTGCACCGAGGACACCGCGAAGACGTTGCTGGGGACAACGCGAGCGGTGGCGGTGCTAGGGATGGACTTGGCGTACTGCGGCTTGAGGTTGATGTGCACGAAATTGGGCTGCCCGTTGGCGGCAGGTGTGACCCCATCGACCTCGCCGACCAGAACACCGTGGTACTTCACGTCGGATTTCTGGGGCAGCCCATCACCGACGTTGTTGAGATCGGCAACCACACGGACGAAGTCGTTGAGACGCCCTGTGGACTTCAGCATCATCACGCCAGTGACCAGTGCGGCCACCACGATCATCGCGACGCCGGTACCCAGCAGGAGCTTCTCGGATGGCCCACGGCCGTCCGTCTCAAAGGAATTCGCCGCCATCTAGCCACCCAACCTCGCACCTGCGTCGACGCTCCAGAGCGCCATGGTGAGCAGCATGTTGACGATGATCACGAGTGTGATGGCAGCGCGCATGGCATGCCCCGCAGCTACGCCCACGCCTTCGGGGCCGCCGCTGGCGTAGAAGCCGTAGTAGCACTGGATGGTCGAGGCGAGCCACACGAAGATGATCGCCTTGATGACCGAGTAGAAGATGTCGATGCCACTCACGCCGATGCCGAAGTAGTGCAGGTACGAACCGATGGATCCACCGCTCATGATCCCCACCATGATCTGGCAGGACAGGTAGCTGACGGCAAGGCACGCGACGTACAGAGGAATGGTGACCACGGTGGCCGCCATCAGCCGGGTGGTCACCAGGTAGGGGATGGGCCGGATCGCGATGGAGTCCATGGCATCGATCTCTTCGGAGATGCGCATGGCACCGAGCTGTGCGGTGAAGCGGCAGCCGGCCTGGGTGGCGAAGGCGATCGCGGCCATGATCGGGGCGAGTTCACGGGTGTTCACCAAGGAGGAGATGATGCCGGTGGCCGGGCCCAGCCCCAGCAGGTCCAGGAAGTTGTAGCCCTCGATGGCCACCAGTCCACCGGCGATGATGCCGAGGACGATCATGACGCCCGCGGTACCACCACCGACCACGAGAGACCCGTTGCCCCAGGCGATATCGGACAGATGCCGGAGGAATTCTTTCCAATAGTGGCGCAGCACAATGGGTACGCCGGCGATCGCGCGGAAGAAGAACGCGACCATGTGGCCGAGCCGGGTGATCGGCTTCTGCGCCTTGTTGTAGATGCCGACGAAGGGCCGTGCAATCGGGGGCACATAAGTTGATGCGGTCATGTCACAGCCCCGTCCGCGGGAACATCATGATGTACAGCTGGCTGATGGCGAGGTTGACCGTCATCAGCAGCAGGATCGATTCCACGACGGCCGCATTCACCGAGTTGGCGACACCGATCGGGCCGCCCTTGGTGGACAGACCCTTCTGGCAGGCCACCACTGCCACGATGGCGCCGTAGATAACGGCCTTGATGAGGGCCAGGATCATGTCGCCGGGGGTCGCGAAGGCGGAGAAGGTTGTGACGAAGCTGCCCGGGGCGCCGTTCTGCCAGTAGACATTGAATAGGTAGGCGCCGAGGAATCCGACGAAGCACACGACTCCGGTGAGCGCGATACCGATCATGATGGCTGCGGCGAAGCGGGGGACGACGAGTCGCCGGATCACCGAGACGCCCATGACCTCCATGGCGTCGGTCTCCTCGCGCATGGTGCGCGAGCCGAGGTCGGCGGTGATCGCCGAACCCACCGCCGCGGACATCAGGAGAGCGGCCACGAGTGAGGCGGCCTGCCGGATGATGGCGATGCCACTGGCCGCACCGGCCAGTGATGTCGCACCGACCTGCCCGGCGAGCAGTGCGAACTGGATGGAGAGCGTGACACCGATGGGCAGGGTGACCAGGATGACGGGCACGACGGCGGTGCCGGCCTGGAAAGCGCCCTGCCTGACGAACTCCTGCCACTGGAATTGGCCGGTGAACAGGTCGATGAAGAACCACTGGATGGTGCGGACACCGAGCATGAACTGCTCGCCGACGGTCTTGAGTGATTCAAGCGGGTGGCGCTTGACGTATCCGGTCGTCCAATCCTGGATCGCCGCAACGCCATCAGTGGTGGCGCGGCGCTCGTCTTGTGTGGTCATCGCAGGTGGCCCGCGCAGACGCAGCTCAGAGTGGTTGCGGCTACGGCAATCAATGCGGCTCCCTGTGTGACCTGGAACACAAATCCCAGCAATCTACGAGTACGTCTCGGCCATCATGGGCTATTCGGTTCCTGGATACATGCGAAACGCGAAAATGGATTCAGGCGTGAACGTAAATTGACGGTCGTCTACTGGGGTTGTAGTACCCCGATGGCCGCGAGGTTTGCTTGTTTGCTTCGGCCGTCAAGTTGCTCGCCGTAAACGCTTGTTGACGTCTCTGGCAAACTTTCGTCAATCACTTTGCGTGAGTAAGGCCCCTCCTTGCGCTGCTCGCAGCGACCGGGGCCGGTCTGGGCACGCAGTGTTACCAAACAAATCGCAGGTAGACACGATTTTCAAATAACGACTATGAGGTGGGTCACACGTTTACAGTGCTGCTCACGTTTCAGGTTTCCTCAAAGGAGAGGGTTGCGGTTTTGTCCAAGCGGCATCGAAAGTCATCCAAAAAGGTCGTCGTCCAACGCACCGTGACGGCGGTCGGCGCCGTCGCCGCGACTGCCAGCTTGGCTTTTGTCGGGCCCACCGCGCAGGCGGCCGCGGCGGCGCCGGACTACAAGGGTGCGGTCACCGACTCTAAGGACGCGCTCAATAACTACTTATCCGGGACTAATGCGATCGGATCGGCTGCCGGAGGCGTCTGGAATCCCATCGCTCAGGGATCCGGAGGGCTGCTCCCGACGTTCGGGACGAGCCTTACCCACTCCAATCTGACCAGCATCGCCGACCTCCCGGATGTGCTGCGGAACCTCGCAAGCACTCCGCTCCCGACGGCTGTTCCGGGAGTCATTCCCGCGATCAAGATTCCCGGGCAGGGTTTCGTCGACCTGCCACTGCCGACGACCATCCCGGGCGCCAACCTGCTCAATGGTCTGGCCAACGCGCTTGACGGTGTGTTCAACAACCCCATCATCGGGCCCGTCGTCAACCAGCTTCCGCCCCTGAGCGACATCGTCGACGGACTGATCGCCGAGCAGGACAAGTTCACGGCGGGCTACAACTGGCCGCTGCTTCAGGCCAGCGGCCTGACAACCATCACCAACACCTTTGTGCAGACACCGAGCGGGCTCAACATCAAGATCCCGGCCTCGCTGGACCCGCTGGGCATCTTGCCCGACTCGGTCCGAATCCTGCCCGATGGCACCTTGCCGAACGTGACGGCCTGGGTCCCGATGGGTGCGGGAAACTACACATTCCCGCTGGGGATGGAGACCGGATGGTGGGCGACCGCGCCCACCTTGGTGGTCGACGGCGGTGCCGTGAACGTTCCGCAGACCGTGCTGTCGATTCCCATGTGGGCCAACGGCATCAAGGCTCCACTGGGGCTGGGGCAGGCAGGCCAGTTCAATGCACATGTCCTCATCCCGACGCAGAACGGTATCTACTCGCCGGTCGGCACGACGTTGTCCAACTTCTCCGTTCCGATGCTCGGCCTGGGTATGACGAATCTCAATGTGACGACCGGAAACTATCTCGGCACCAACGGATTCAATATCAACAACGGGCAGAACATGATGGTGTTGCAGACGCCGTTCTCCGGGGCGCTGCCGATACCGATCGTCTATTCCCTGGGTGGCTTCAACATGGGGACCGAGGGCATGGGCTTCACGCTGCCATCGCTGTTCGGTGTTGGGCTCATGCCGACATTCCAGATCGGCACGGCACCGGGGGCCAACACGCCTCTGGGAATCATCCCGCCCAACCTGATTCCCACGGGTGGCATCGTGCCAACCCAGCTCATCACCGTCTCCGGCCTGATCAGTACCGCGCTCGGAATACCGGACCCGACAGTCGAACTCGCCAAGGCTCTGACTCCGCTGTACAAGGGTTTGGTTACGCCCGTCATGACACCGATCTCGGACATGCTCACCGCGCAGTACGGGAATCTGTTCAATGGTGCGGCGTCGAACACCCTGCAGGCCTCCAAGTTCTACAAGGATGTGATGACGCAGCTCGCCAGCGTGATCGGTGCGGCTCCCGCGCCGCTCTCGTCTCCGGCGCCCAACACCTTGGCGGCCACCGATACGCCCGCACCGGCGGCCACGCACGTCGAGGCTTCTGCGCCGGCGCAGAAACTGGGCGCTGCGACGGCACCTGAGGCCAAGCAGCTTGAGGCTCCGAAACTGGATCTCACCTCGAACCTCGTCGCCGCCAAGGACAAGGTTGTCGAGAAGGTCGCGCCGGCGCCGCTTTCCGCATCCGCATCCAGCGCTTCGGAATTGAGTGCGACGCCGATCGGCGAAGCGGCAGCTCAACCTGCTGCCGCTGCCGCTCCCACGCCGGATGTCGCGAAAGAGGCCCCCAAGGCCGAGGCGAAGGAAGACTCGAAAGACAAGGAGAAGCCGGCGAAGCCGGTCGTGAAGGAGAAGCTGCAGGACAAGGTCGATAAGGCGAATAGTGCGCTGAAGGATTCGGCCAGTGGGTCGATCAAGCAGACGAGGGGTGCGATCACCTCTACGGTGACTAACACGATCGAATCTGTGACTTCTACTCAGTCCGAATCCAAAGCTGCTGAGGCGAATAAGGATTCAGGCACGTCGTCGGTGACCAAGAGCGACTCCGATAGCGGCAAGCATCATGAGGATTCCTCGGGTGCGTCCAACAAGGTGAAGGTCAAGGTGGCCTCGCCCAGTGAGTCGGGTGGAAAGCATCGCGCGCCCGAGGCGTCGTCCGGTGGTGGTTCGAGCGCGGGCGGTTCGGAAGGTTCGGGTGCCCATGGCGGATCGTCGTCAAGTGCAGGAAAGCACTCGGCGAGCGACTAGAGGCGCACGGCTCCCAGCACGATATCGGCGATCCGGGAACGGAACGCCTCGGGTGAGAATCCGCACGCCTGCGACCGGATGGCGCTGGTGTCGTAGTCGGCGGGGTTGAAGTCCCGCATCAGCTCGGCGAGCTGTGCTATGACGGCGTCATCCGGGCCGGCCTGTACGTGTTCACCGGTAATGCCGGGCTCCACGGTGTCCAGAGCACCTCCCGCGCCCAGCGCCAGGACCGGTGTTCCGCACGCCATTGCCTCGACGGGGACGATCCCGAAGTCCTCCACGCCGGGCATCAATAGGGCGCGGCATCGCCGGTACATGTCCAGGAGAACCTCGTCGGATGCGGCGCCGAGAAAGGTGGTCTCGGGCCCGGCGATTTCTTCTAGGTGATCGCGGAATCGTCCCTCGCCCAGCACCACTAGGCGGCAATTGGCCCGTTGCGCGGCCCGGATGGCTAGGTCCGCACGCTTGTACGGAACCAGCCTGCCCGCACACAAATAGAAGTCCTCGCGGGCAATCGACGGATCGGGAGAGAACCTGTCGATGCGTACGGGTGGGCTGATCACTGTCGACGGCAGCCCCCACCAATCGCGAATCCGCTCCGCCACGGCATGTGAGTTGGCGATGACATGCGATAAGCGGGGTGCTGCCCGCAGTTCGCCCCGGCGCGCGAGGTTCCCCAATGCGGACAGGGCGATTCGTCCTGCCCGGCTTGCCATCTCGTGATCACGAAATGCGCGGTCCCATGCCCAGCGGGCCGGGCTGTGCACGTATGCGATGACGGGAGCATCGGTGGCGAATGCCGCCTGGGTGGCGAATGAGTGATGACTGATCAGCACCGCGTCGAGGTCATCGCCGAGCGGGAGCTTCCTCAGGGCGCTGGGAACCAGGGGAAGCAGTGGTGCGTGCGACCTGCGTCCGGTAGCGCTGTAGGCATTGTCCAGCCAGGTCCCCGAAATCGGTTCGTGCGGTGCATCGTCCGGCCAGCCCGCGGCTTCCAATACCTGCTGGCGGCAATGGGGTTCCGTGATCGGCGCGAAGACTTTCGCCTGCGGCCAGGCCTTCATGAATTCGGCGACCACCAATTCCGAGCCGCCGAACTCGGTGAAACGTTCATGGACGATCGCTATACGCGATGAGTTCATAGTTCCCTCCTCAGCATCCGGGGGTCAGAAAAGCCTTGACGTAACTGCCGGACTGCCGGACGAACATCCACGACCAGAAGGCAACTCCGGAAGGAGTGGGACTAGCGACCATGGTGAGCTCCCCGTCGAAACACTTTCCGACGATGTAACGAGCACGCGAGACGTGTGGCGTGAAGGTGATGACGATGATGTGATGCCAGCCGAGTTCCTGTGCCTTGGCGCGTATTTCCTGGGCCTCGCCCTCGGTGGTCCAGGGGTCTGGGATGAAGCAGCTGACCGTGAATGTGAAGTGGCCCTTGCAGTACTTGTCCATGTTGCGGTCATTGGCACCGGTCGACTGTGCGATCAGCAGGTACGGTGCGTACCCGCGTTTCGCCAGATCCAGCCCGACGTCGAATCGCTCGTAGGGAGTGCCGCCCAATACGACGATCGCGTCGGCGGGCCGTAGCGGATCGGTCTGCGGGTGCATGTACACACGCCAGCCAGCGGTGACGAACCCCGTCGTGAGCACGGCGATCGCGATCAAGGCCAACAGGACTCGCCTGCGCCACCGTGGTCGCCGGTCGGCGGCAGGCACTGAGGGCTCATCGGTGGGCATTTCCGTGGCGTCAGTGGAGCTCATCGGCGATTTCCTTGGCGCGGTCGACGTAGCGGTGCGATCCCTGCGTCACGCGAAGGTGGCCTGCCCCCGCGATCTTGGCGGCTTGCGCCGGATGGCAAGCACACCACTGCAGGATCTCGCCAAGTTCGGCCTCGTTGGAGAACAGCAGACATTCGGTTCCCTCGTTGAGCAGCTCGCTGTGTTCATCGGTGCGTTCCCCGACGAACAGCCCACCGCACGCGGGTATTTCGAACGTTCGACAGGTGTGGGTGTCGCGGTTGTCAGAGTTCAGCAAGACCAGGTTCGCGGTGACGGACGCCACGGTGGTCGCGAAGTGATCGCCGTAGACGGCGCCACCGACTGTGGCTCCGGTGGCCTGCAGCGAGGGCATGCGTCGCCAGCCCGGACCACGAACAAGAAGATTCTTCCCGTGCTCGTTGCCGAGTCGGGCGATCATGTCGGATCTGTCCGGGCGTCTGGCTCCGATGAACCCCACAAGATACTGCCGTGCAACCCGTTTCGCGCACGCACGATGCCACGCGGGGTCGTAGGCGCTGCGTACGAACTTCACTCGGCGCGCGCCTCGGTCTTGCAACTCGGTCACGTTGTGGCGTTTGGTGGTGACCACCAGATCCCACTCGCGTTCGTGCGCCAGGTAATCAGTCGTCGTGTTGTAGGGATTGCCGACATCATCGGGGCTGTAGTGGACGCGGACTGCTGCCGGAACCTGGAGTAGTCGTGCCTGGTCCAGGTGGATCGATTTGAACCCGAAGAGCATGTCGGGAGTGAAATCTCGCGCAATGGCATCGATCTGATCATGCACGGAGTTCTGCACCCAGGATGCCCTCCGGCGCATGGCCTTTGAGTACACCCAGGCCGGTGACAGCCTGGCAGGCAAGGTGACTCTGGTGGTGTCCACCACGACCACCTCATGGCCCGCCTGGCGGAATCCGTCCGCCATCGACCGGGCATTACTGCCCACCCAGTCATCTCCGATAAAGAGGATCTTCATCGCACAACACCCTCTTGCTCCGATTCGGTCTCGATGAGCACGCCTCGTTCCCGTCTTGCCAGGTGCCTGATTCGGACCAGATACCAAATGGCTACTCCGAATTCGGCGCCGATCACGCCGCCAATCAGTGCCCACACGGAGTGGCTCCAGGATGCTGCGATCAGCCCGGCCACCGACGCCGCTGTACCTACCACCGACGCTACGAGGACACCATGCATGTCCTGACGTACCGGTAACAGCGCGGTGCTGATGTACGAGCTGATAGTGCTTGCCGGAAGAATGAGAAGCTCGGCGCGCAGTAGGCCGACGGCCCCGAGGAACTCGCTTCCGAAAATGAGGTGAACTATCGGTGTCGCGAGCACCCAGAGTAGAGCTGCTGCGAGTATGGCCACCGCGACGGCGCCGCGTAATCCCCGCAAGCCGGTGCGCCAGAAGTGTTCGTGTCCACTGCGTTTCGCCATCCGGGGCAGCAGCACCAATCCGATCATATCCAGGAGAGATTGCATGGCCCTGACCAGACGATCACTCGCCGAGAACAGGCCCAGCGACACGGCGTCGAGCATGGCGGAGTAAATGGCCGGTGCGCCTTGCCCGTATCCGGTGGTGAGAAGTCGTGAGGTGGCGATCGGCCAGCTGGTGCGGAGGATGCGGCCAGGTGCGTAGGGGCGACACAGTCCGCCGAAGGTGCGCAGGCTGTCCCACCAGGTGCCGGCGACCGTCAGAACTGAGGAGCCCAGCAGGCACAGCACCGCGGTGGACGCGTGTGGGGAATGCGGTAGTAGCACGATGAGAAGAACGAGGTAGGCGATGCGCCCGGAGCCCTGGTAAACCGCGGATGCGACAAACCGCCCCTGCCCAATGAGCAGCCAGTCATCGGAGGTGGCCCAGAGCCCACCGGCGAAGAGTCCCAACAGAATCATGTGCACATACGAGGGCGCCCCGGCTATCCAGCCGACGCCGAACGCGGCGCCGAGCACGGCCAGGGTGATCAACCTCAGGGTTAAGTAGTCGGTACGCACCTGCCGGAGTTCGGCGGGGGTGTTGCGTAGGGCGGGCACTTGAGCCGCGAGGAACGGTGTCATGCCCAGGTCGACGACGATGGAGCCGAAGAAGTACGCCGCCATCCCCACGGCCAATAGCCCCATTCCCGCCGGGCCCAGAATTCGGGCAAGTAGTGGCACGGTCGCGAATGTCACGACGTATTGGCCGTACTTGCCGAAGACAACGGCCCCGAAATCCCGGGCCAGTCGTAATGCGCGGGGAAGCGTTGCGCTGTTTCGCGGTCCCCTAGACACTGCGCTCTTCTAACGATGCAGTCGCGCGACGGTTGAGGACCTGCGCGAAGAACGATGCGACGGTCTGTGCCGAGTCGGCGATATCGAATTTTCTGGCCCGAGACTGACCGGCTTGCGCCAATCGGATTCGAAGGTCACGGTCTTCAATGAGACGGTCGAGGGCATCGGTCAACTGATCAGCGTTGCCGGCGTCGACCAGCAGCCCGTGAACTCCCGATTCAATAGCCTCAGCGGGACCGCCGGGCTGGGTGGCGATGACTGCGCAGCCCGCGCGCAGCCCTTCGACGACGACCTGCCCGAAGGGCTCGGCGATGACCGAGCAATGCACCAGGATGTCGGCGGTGGAGAGGATGTCGGAGGGGTCGTCGAGATGCCCGGTGAATGTCACCGGCAGCTGCAGTTCGCTTGCCAGGTCTTCTAATTCGGTTCGAAAGGAATCCTCGCCGAAGAAGGTGCCGCCGACGAGGTACACGCGCTGAGGCTTAACGCTGGTGTTGGCCAGCGCCCTGAGGAACACGTCTTGTCCCTTCCATCGCGTCAGTCTGCCGACGACAGCGACAACGGTCTCGGCGGGCGGGCGCTGGGGCGGGTGTTCTGTGTCGAGTGTCCGCAGAAAATCCAGCCCGGGGTACGCCACGACGCCCGGGCGCCGCCGTGGCCGGAGGGAGTTCTGGGTGGATCGGCTGTTGGCGATGTATCCGTCGGACACCATCATGCCGATCATTCGGATAAGGAATGCCAGTGTGGCACCGAAATATTCAGCTGATATCCGATCGTGAACGTGCCAAATCAAGGGAATCCGCGCTCGTTTGGCCGCAACGGCAGACATGATGAGAGCTTTTGTGCTCCCCGCGATCAGCACATCGGCTCGGTGCTCCCGCACGACGGCTCCCAGATCCCACCCGAGCCGAACCAGTGCCGCGGCTCCGGTCAACCTGCGCAACCATCCGGAACCGTCAATGGTGACGCTTCGGCTATCGAAAGTGTTGGCCAACAATGATGTTTGTATGCCTTGGGACTTCATTGCGCTGACCATGGGGCCGTCTTCGGTGTAGATCACGGACGGTTCGACGGTGAACTCCGCGGGCACATTGCGTAGCGCCGACAGCAAGCGCGAAGTTGCCAGTTCCGCGCCGGAGGGCGCGGCCGTGTGGGCGACGAATACTGCCCGGATCACGCGCTCAACTCCGAATACACGGCATGGTGACGCTGCGCGGTGGCCGCCCAGGAGAACGACTCGGCATGTCGTCGGCACTGCTGCGGGCTAGGGAGCACGCCATCGAGTGCCGAAATGAGGCGCGCCCCAAGTGCTTCAGCGTTGTCGGATGGCACGATCAACGTGGGGTCCAGACCGCGTACCGCATCCGGGAGTCCGCCACAGTCGGTGACCACGGCAGGCCTGCCGGTGGCAAGGGATTCGAGTGCGATCAATCCGAACCCCTCAAGAGCCACGGATGGTACGACGGTGAGGTCGGCAAGTGTGTAGAGCTGTGTCAGGGTGGGGTCGTCCACACGTCCGGTGAATTGGATGCTGTCGTCCAGACCCGCCGCTGACACCTGTGCTCTCAGATCATTTTCGGCGGTGCCCGTGCCCACGATCATCAGGCAGGCATCTGGATGCGCGGATACGACGGCCGGCCACGATTCGATGAGGCGGTGAATTCCCATGCGGTGTTCGAGCCTGCGCACGCAGAGCACCGTGCGCCGCCCGGTGGGGGCCTCCAACGGTGGCAGCAGTCCGAATCGGTCGAGGTCGACCCCGGGTGGAATGACTTCGATGCGATCCGCCGGTATCCGATAGTCCTCGATCAGAACGTCACGGAATCGATCCGACAGGACGATCATCCGCTCGGCGCCGGTGTACCGGAGGCGCTCGACGACGTACTTGGCATGGGAACGGAAGGCTCCGGCTCCTGCGAACCTGCTTTCTGCCGCCCAGGGTCCATGGAAGTGCACAACTAGGCGGCTGCGGGTGCGCCATCCGGTGGCCGATGGTCCATACAGGCAGAAGTGGCGATCAAGAATACCGGGTTGTCGCAGCCCGGATCGATCGTTGAACGCGGTGAGAACCCGCGTTCGAGTGGACCCGCCGGTGGCGCCCCAAGACCATCCACCGTCAGAGGGCACCCCGAATGCGGCGGCCGACAATTCAATGTTGTCCCGGTGGCGGAGCGCGGTGAACAGATCGGTGAAGTACCGATTCAACCCGCCCGGCAACGAGGAGAACCACTCCGCGCCGGTCATGTGCACTCTGATGGGCGCCATATCAGGCCTCATCTCTACTGCTGGCGATCTTTGCTATCGGTGACGGCTGCGGCATCGGTCCGACGTCGCGCGTCGTCCATCGCCACGCATGTGTTCGCCGACATGCGTGGTCCGCCTTGGGGGCTCGGCCCCATCCCTCATGTTTGTTCAATGTTCAACCGACACAACATGCACGTGTTCGTGGCCGCCGATAGGTTCATATCCATTGATGCTCATAATGCCGGAGTGGGCCAAACAATATTTCCGACTAGCACGATGCTCTTCGGATGCGAAATTCATGTGCGCACCGATGTTTCGATGCGCCTAGTTCATGCCGCCAGACAGCCGACTCGTCTCTAGCCTGCAACACACCGCTGGTGCTCCGCAACCTGAGGCAGAGGTTTCGCTCACTGAAAGTTGGGTTTGACCTTGCCTTTAATTTGCCCGCAACTGGCAGGCGCGTAGTGTTCAAGATAACGCTGTGGCGGGCAGGGACGGGCGCGTTCCGCGTTGCCTGAATCAGCCTGACCTGGCTATGTTATGAAAATGTTACTTGCCGGTGAGCGTTGTGTGATTGGCGTGAAGATTAGCAAAGGGTGTCGGCGGGAGATGTTTATTAGATGATTCTTATTTCCCTGCAATAAAACTTTCATTTGTGGCGCTGCGATGGGTGAAGTAGCGTGACAGTCATCACGTGGCGTGTTTTTGGTCGTTATGGAAACCTCTACACGTAAATAGGTCGGGCTCAATTGCCTAAATCGTCCATACGAATCAACCGATATGAACGAACGGGTCAAGTGCACTTATGGATTTGAAGAGCGTCGTTAGTGACGGAATTCAACGGAGGGTAGAAGCGCGCCCCGGAGGGCTGTTCTACCTGCACCGACGATGGGCGCCGGCGGCTGACCTGGTGGCCATCGCTCTCACGTCGCTGGTCTCGTATCAGCTCGCGCATCATCTGCTGTCCAGTCGGCAGGACCTAGGTCGTTGGTATGCGGCAACAGATGTTGTGATCGCCGTCACGTGGTTTGCTGCACTCTCGCTGCACACGGTCGGCCCGGGAAAGGCGTTGCGGGCGGTCTTGCAGCAATGGCAGACGGTCGTCAGCGTCACGTTCCAGTTGTTCACGATCGTGCTGCTCACTTATCTCATCTCGCGCATCGAGCTGATCGATATTCGGCATCTGGTCATCGAGATACCGCTTGGACTGCTGGGCATACTGGTCGCTCGGTATGGGCTGCGGCGTATCTGGGGCTCGGCGGGCCGGACCCCGGTGCTGCTGGCGGGCGATCACGATGCCGTCCGGGAGATGGTTACCGCCTTTGGTCGTCACCGGGATAGTGGCTTCGAGGTTGTCGGCGCGTGCACCCCCGGAGTTGAGCATTGGCTCGGGGGGCAGGCGATTGAAGTAGGTGATCACCGGGTGCCGATCGTCGGCGATGACCGCCACGTGGTCGAGGCTGCGCAGCGGACATCGGCCCAGATCGTCGCGGTCGCGATGACCAATGGGCTTGGACGCAAGGAGCTTTCAGTGCTGGCCTGCGAGCTCGGAGATCTGGGAATCGAGCTCGCGGCATCGCCGGGGGACGTGGATGAGACTGTCGTGACGACAGCGGAGCGGGGTCTGGAGCGGGTCCACATGCTGGAGATGCTCGCCCCGGGCCATCGCCGGGCCCGATCGATGTCGAAGGAGGCATTCGACATGGCGTTCGCGGCGGCCGCCATTCTGGCCACCGCGCCGGTGATGCTCGCGATTGCCGCGGCCATCAAGCTCACCAGTACCGGGCCGGTGCTCTATGTGTCTGAACGAATCGGCTTGGACGGCGTCCCATTTCGGATGATCAAGTTCCGCAGTATGTACACGGGCGCCGACCGCGATACCGCGGCGATGATCGACTCGGCAGGAAGCACGCCCGTCTTCTTCAAGGCGAAGGAAGATCCCCGCATCACCCCGGTGGGGGCGTTCATCCGGAAGTACAGCCTCGATGAGCTGCCCCAGTTCTTCAACGTGCTGTTCGGTGACATGAGCGTTGTCGGGCCGCGGCCGCAGGTGCAGCGGGAGGTCGACGCTTATGACGAGACGATGCGGCGACGGCTCCTGGTGAAACCGGGTGTTACCGGCCAATGGCAGGTCAGCGGCCGTAACGATCTTTCCGTCGATGAATCTATCCGTCACGACATCTCGTATGTCGACAACTGGTCCATGGGGCTCGATATACGCATCATTTCCCGGACTGTCGGCGCGGTGGTGCGCAGCGAGGGCGCGTACTGATACTCGGTCGATGGCCCATAGGGCTTCCCGAGTTTTGGTGTGCGGCCTTGTGGCGCACAATCTTTCGATCAGGTTCTTTGCGGACCGAATGGTCACCGCATTCAATCGGTAAATGCGTGTTAGCGCCAGAACACATCGTTGACAGCATGACACTCTGTGTCCTACGGTTCCTTGGGTGGTACCCCTAACTGGCGACGAGCTTTCCCTCGAGTACCAGATGCTGATTGCACATGGCTGTGGTACGGGGCGTTCCTTGCAAATTCGCTGCGAATAGGCATTGTCGATTTCTCAATGGCCAGTGGGACTTTCGGCGTACAACGCTGCTCAAATTTTCTGAGGAGAGGTGTCGTGCTTATGTCGGGTCGGGATGTTCGGTCGTCGAATAACGTTCCCAAGCGATCGGGGAAGCAGGTCCTTGCCGGCGCGCCGGTGCCTGCCCGCCTGCCATTTTCTACGTCGCGGGTGATGTTGGCGACGACGGCGCTGGTGACAGTGACGGCGCTGACAGTCGGTGTGGCGGCGCCGACCACCGTCGATTTCTCACGCCCCGAGCCCCAGGCCGCGGTAGCACCCGCTCCACGTGCGATGAGTCTGGAAGTTCAACTTGCCTCGATGGTGGGCGTTTACGGGGTGGGGCCTGTCTTCCAGGCGTTGCGCCTTGCCGGGGTCGGCAGCCCGGATGCAGTCCTGACTAACGCGGTGGGGTTGCTTAACGATCCCAGTTTGTCCTCGGCGGTTAAGACGCTGCTGGACGTGCTGAACACGATCAGTCCTGTCGAGCCTAAGGTGCCCGGTTTCGGGCCGGCGGGCGTTTTCGATTCCGTGAACGAGCTCAGTTACAGCATGGGCGCTTTCAGTGGCCTTGAAGGCGTTGTAGATACTCTCAATAGCCCGTGGATCAATTGGATTCCCGGTATTAGCGCGATCGGCAATGATTTGCTGACGGTACTGAACCAGCGGCGTGCATTCATTCTCGGGGATGGTCTCGGCGGCACCGATAACGCGCTTGCGTTACGCCAGATGATCAAAGACGTCGAGTCCGACAGTGCCTTGTGGGGGGACGATAAGCACGGTGTGACTGGCGTTGTCGCTGTGCTGTTTCGCAATACGTCGCGCCCTGGCGGCGGCCTGATGGCGATGGTCACCCCCATCTCGGAGTTGTTCGGGCTGAATCTCAATAATCCCGGCGCGGGCAGCTACACGAATGCAGGGGCCAATGCTGGTCTTGCCACCAAGGTTCTCAATATCTCCGTCACCGATGTCGGGTGGAAGTACGACCTACTTTCGGACGCTCCGTCGACGCTCGATCCACTTGCCTGGGCGAATTCTGTCGCGGGTGTGGTCATGCCCACCTACCTGATCCCCGATAAGGACAAGGCAGTCCCGGCGGCCGCCAACCTTGTCGGTCAGTTGCTTCCCGGGCTCATCAACGCAGGGTTGGTCACTGCTGATCCGACGGGGGGACAGGGGCTCCACCTGCTTACCCAGGGCACGATCCTCGATGTGGTGAATGGCCCCCTGAACAGTGCGCTGAATGCGGTTCTGGGGCCGGTCTTCCGGTCGATCCTTGGCGCTGACTTCAAGTTCCCAGTGCAGGGCATCTCCACCTACGTCACCTATGACTCGGGTAACCTTCCGCTCCTCGAGCCCTTCCACATGCTGCCTCGCCTACTCGGATACACGGGCCTGGCGGACATCACCACACCCGTTGCCGACTCGTTTGAGAGTGTGCTCACCCAGCTGGTCGCGCTTGGTTACCAAGATGTCAAGGGCACCACCGACGCCAACGGCGTGATGACCTTTACCCGCGGTATGGATATGGCCGGTGTGCAAGCGGATGTTTTCAGGGCCCCGACCAACATCAACTGGGCGCAGCGCTTTGAAGTCCCGCAGACGGTGTTCAACGCGCTGATCGACGGTTTCAGCAATAACCTGCTGAGCCCGGAGAAGCAGAGACTCACGTTGTTCGGTAACAGCGCACTTGGGGATGCCATCTATAAGAACGCGTTGGTCATATCTGTGGCTCACGCGGTGCGCGAGGGACTGACCCGGCTCAAGAGCATCGCCAACCCCATGTTCAACCAGGCGCAGACCATGCTCAAGCCGGTGGCCGATGCACTCGACGCTGCCACAGTTCAGGTGAACAAAGTGATCGACCAGGGGCGTGCCGCGGTGAGGGCTCTGAACATCGATGTGAGCAAGCCACTGTTCGATGCGAATCGTGCGATCAACGAATCAACTAAGTCGTTGGATAACGGGCTTGTCGGAGCAGTGCAGAGCGCGGGTGCTCACGCAGTGGCGGCGCGTTCCACCGCGGCGCTGATTGCGATGCCGGAAACGCTACCCACGCCCCAACAGCTCACCGCCGGAACACCGGACGTTGCCTCGCACGTGCTGGGCACCAACGGATCAGGCAAGGAAAAAGAAGCTGCCGTTGTCAACGGCGACGCCGCGTCGGCGCTCGAGAAGATCTCGTCCGCAGCGCCTTCCGCATCGAAACCACGTGTGGTTGTGGACACTGAGTCCTCGGCGCAGCACGCTGCCGAATCGGCTAAGGACACCACGAAAGAAGACCTCAAGGCCGCGCCTCAGGCGGACACGAAAGATAGGGACAGCCGGCTCAAGCCAGCAGTCAAGGAAGGGCTGCGCGACAAAGTAGACCAGTCACTCAAGAAGCAGGTGACTGACACCCAGGACACCGGCAGCGTCGCCGCTTCCACGGTAACCATTACCGATGCATCTGCCGCGGCGGCGAAGACTGACAGCGCTAAGCCGGTTGTGGATGCTGGGTCCAAGCCTTCTCAGAGCAAGCGGAACAACGACTCTGGTCAGCATCAGGAGGCCTCCAAAGATAAGGGGAAGCCTGTCAAGCCGGTCGTGAAGGAGAAGCTGCAGGACAAGGTCGATAAGGCGAACAGTGCGCTCAAGGATTCGGCTACCGGGTCGATCAAGCAGACGCGGGGTGCGGTCACCTCTACGGTGACCAACACCGATGAATCCGCCACCTCAACGAAGACCGACAGTGCGAAGTCGGCTCCTGCCGATGCGGCTGGTTCGTCGAAGGGAAACAAGACCAAGCCGGACTCCGACAGCGGTAGGCATCACGAGGAGTCCTCGGGTACGTCTAACAAGGTGAAGGTCAAGGTGGCTTCGCCCAGTGAGTCGGGTGGAAAGCATCGCGCGCCCGATGGGTCGTCCGGTGGTGGTTCGAGCGCGGGCGGCGGTTCGGAAGGTTCGGGTGCCCATGGCGGATCGGCTTCTAGTGGCGGAAAGCACTCGACGGGCGACTAAAGGCGCATGGTTCGGCTGACAATCGATCAGCAGTGCATCTTTGCGGACCGAATGATTTCAGCTTTCAATCGACGGATCTGCATTAGCGTGAGATTAGTGCGCTGAAATGTTGGCCGACGTAAGAAATTTACGCTTAAACACCGCGTTGACAGCATGACACTTTGTGTCCTACCCTTCGTATAGGCACTCCCGGCGCGGTGTTGAATGAACCGCACTGCTTTCCAATTTGAGGTGATCCGTAAATGCTTGGTGCGTGGTTTTTAGCTTCTGGTTTTATGGTTATGACATTCGCAGTGGCCGGATGTGGTCATTACACCGGCGACGAAAATGGGCATGCGACATTTGCGGAGACTATAGCGCCACCAAGCAACGATCAGCTCCCTGTCGATGTCGACTCCAGGCCAATGCTGATCGCGCACCGCGGCGGTACCGCCGATTACCCGGAGAACACACTTCTGGCAATTGCTAATGCTCAAAAATCAGGTGTCGGTGGGATGTGGGTAACCGTCCAGGTCAGCGGTGACGGGATACCGGTGCTGTATCGCCCGGTTGACCTGTCAGTGTTGACAAATGGGAGAGGGCGGGTGGACGCCCAGACGGTGAAGCAATTGAAGGAGCTGAATGCGGGGTGGAATTTCGTCAGAGGGGACGTCAACCCCTATCGTCAAAAGCCGGTCCAGATACCGACCCTAGAGGAGGCGATCGGCGCGATCCCGCCGAGTATGCCGCTGTTTCTCGACCTGAAGCAGATGCCGGCTCAGCCCCTGGTGGACGCGGTCTCCCGGGTGCTGGTCAAGGCTGCCGCTGTAGAGAGATCAGTTATCTATTCGACAGATGCCGAAGTGTCTGCATTAGCGGCCCAGAGTGGTCTAAAGGTCGCCGAAAGTCGCGATATGACTCGTCAGCGTCTCTTGAACATGGCACTGAACCATCGGTGTGAGCCAGCGCCAAGCACCGGAAGGTGGGCTGGTTTTGAGCTCCATCGCGATGTCGTCGTGTCTGAAAAATTTACGTTGGGTACGGGGGTGTCCCAAGTCGATGCTGAGCTCTGGGACCCTAGCTCTATTGAGTGTTTCAACTCTCAGCATGCTGGCATGAAGACGATTGGTTTTGCAGTGAAAACCGAGGATGATTTTCGTCTGGCCCGCAAGATTGGGCTAAATGCGGTGCTGGTCGATTCGCCCCTGGCAGCACGAAATTGGCAGTAGAGAAGTTTTCGAACAATGCCTGACGCACATGTCTACCCGTTAAATGCTGAACTAGCCGAATTGCGTTTCATGGCCGGCCGGCCCAGTTTTCGCAGCATCAGCCGGGCTATCGGGTGCAGTCACACGACGGTCGCCAAGGCCTTCGCGCCCGGAGCGATCCCGTCGTGGGAGATCCTCCATCTGGTTGTGCGTCAGCTGGACGGCGACGTCGACACTTTTCGTAAGCTGTGGTGCGACGCCGTACGTAAACAGGAAAACCGAGTCAGCGGTACTCAGAATATTGCCACAGTGCCAATACGGCGAATCGTCACCGTTTTTGCACTCGCGGCCGTCGTCGTATGTGCAGGAATGCTGTTGATGATCGCTCGCCCGTCAACACGCTATCGATGATAAACGGCCAGTCGAGGCGTTTCTTTATATCTTGAAATAATGAGGGCCATTCGGTGTGCAGTCCTCGTATGTCTGAGCTCCGCAAGAATAGCAATGCCGCAGGTAAACCATGCTCCAAATGGATGCGATTGGAAATTCATGGATAGTCATGGCGCTGATCTGTAAATGTGGACGTAGGACGTGCGTAATCGCGATAATAATCATTTACATGATCGAGTACAGCGTAGTGTCAGACAGGGGCCTGACGTCGAACGGGTTTCTATGATAGGCACAGTACCGGGATGGGGTAGTGCTGCGTATTGTTGGTCCGAGGCAATGGAACTGCTTTTCTGGCTTTCGTTGATCGTTTTCATCCTCATGGCTACCTTGCGGACAAAGAATACCGATGCGGGCAGTGATCCCGTGCAAGCACGCCCATCGTCGTCATACTCCGCAGATAAATTAGAGAATTCAATGGGTCCAATTGACCTGAATAGAACGCAAATCAGTAGTGGCACGTTAAGCGATATGGCTCCGCAATCGGGTGTGTCACTAGAGGCGGTGGGCCGCGTACTTGGATGTGCGCGGTTTGTCTTTCGCGATACGTCTCATTTACGGGATAGAGGCGAAAATTGAGAGCATATTATCGGCTGCAGCTCTCAGATTACGACGAGAATAGAGATACTTCCGTGTATGTAACCAACTGGGATGAAGGGCAAGGTCTTGCCGCCGCGTCCGCTGCAGATCGCGGCTGTTCGATGGTATTGCGGAAGAAGGAGCCTGACTATGCGGATTGGTGGATGTACAGGGGCACGTTACTCGTGGGGATCGTGTCTTTGGAGCGAAGTTATCAATAGCAATAGAAATTGGTGGCGCTCTTTATTTAATTCAGCTTGAATAGGCGGAATTTTGTGGGGCTGTAGGCCTGTGTCAACTCTTGCGGGGCCGTGTGCGCTTCGGCACGCGGGAGTGAAACGGTGCGAAGTAGCGGAAGGAGTGCCCTCGGCAGGATTCGAACCTGCGACACCGGCTTTAGGAGAGCCGTGCTCTATCCCCTGAGCTACGAGGGCGGGGGACCGGATGGAATCGTGGATGAAAACCCATGACGATATCGGTTTGGGCGTTCGTCGGTTGATTTTGTGTGGTCCGCTGATCGTTTTGCGCACCCTACAGGGGAGAGGGCGCCCGGAGACAGCTTAGCGGCCCGAGGGGGTCAGAGCGGTGAGTGGGACAGTGAGACGATGGATTGTCGGCCCGGTTAAGTGTCGGATGAGGTTTGTTGTTGACGTAGCCATCGAGCCAGGCTGTTGCGACCGATAGCGAACCCGAGCATGACCAGATACTGGCGAGCCGCCGAGTAAGCGATCATGCGTCGGTTGTGCAGGGTCTGCTGGATGAGGTTGTTGATCGATTCGGCGTCTTCTCTCCAGCCGTAGCACCGGCGGTAGATGCCGTCTGTGCCGTTTTTGACGTATTGGCGCAGGTGCTCGGCGCGGTTGTAGTGGCGTTTGGCGTCTTCGTCGGTGATGTCCATGCGTTGGGTGTGGACGGTGCCGCAGGCTAGAGCGATCTCGATGTACTCACGGAAGGTGCCGTCGGCGTTGCGGCGAAAGAATCTTTTGGCCACGGGGCTGGGGATGTCGGTGGTTTCGCCGGTGTCGAGGATGTGGTGTTCGCAGATTTCGCCGCGTTTTGTCCACAGTTCATGGGTGTCACCGCAACTGCAGACGACGGTGGCTGTGGGAGTGGCTTTGGTGCCGCGGTGGGCGGGGCAGAATACGGTGAGGCCGCGTTTGATGAGTCGGTTTAGGTGTATTCCTCGGAGCGCGCCGTCGTAGCAGACTCCGTGCAGCCCAGTGGTTTTAGTGGATAAAATTTCCAGGGCTGCGGTGGCGATTGCGGCTTCGCCGCCATCGCATTTGGCGATGTGCCGGATGTCGAGAATGATTTGGTCGTTGCGTCGGTCATCGGCACGGACGGCGGCGAGCCAGAACTTGGCACCGAATACCGGTTCAGGATCGCCGCCTTGGGTGTGGCGGTCGGCGTTGAGGTGACGGCCTTGTCCTCGCCATTTATGTGCTGTTTTCTCGGAAACTGGTGAGGGAGCGACTTTTCCGTCGGCAGCTACGAAATTGGCGCGGTGCGGATTGCTGGTTGAACGTCCTGCTGCAGGATTGAGCCAGCCGTGTTCGTGGGCTTGGGCGATGGCGAGGTCGCGGTACTTTTCGGCGATGGCCTCGACCTGCGTGCTGATTTTGCCGCGATGGTATTCACACATGTTGCGGGTCGGCGGCAGCCTGCCCAGATCGATTCCGGCGGTGAGATAGACGCTGTCGCGGATAATCTTCCAGCAGTGTCGGTTGGCGATGGTGCTGGCGGCCTTACGATGCGAGCCCAGGACTCCGGCAAGTGCTATGTAGATGACGTAAACCACGACCGGGTGGGTGCTCGGGCGGCCGCCTTCCCCAAGGCGCGAAGTGGTGAGGGTGTCGGCGAGCAGGTGGATATCGGGGTTGGCGGTGATCGCTTCGACAAAATCGATGTGACTGGGGGTCCATTCGTTGTCATACATCGCCCGCAACCCACTGGTAGCCGATGAGTGCAGCGGTGCTGTCAAGTGAGCGAGAGCCGATGAGAGCGGCGGCGGCCTCGACCCGCCCGGTGCGATCGAAAACGCGGCGGGCGGCATAAGCGGTCAGTGAAGAAGGGCGGATGCTCAGATCATCGGATAGGCCTGCCCACGTGAGGATCTCGCGAACCGTCACACACACCCGCGCTTGCTTATGTGCGTCGCTGCCTGTCGCGGCAGTACACAGCACTGGCGACTGGTGGCCCTCGGGAAGAGGATTGCTTAGGTAACAGACTCGTTCGGTGATAATGCGAATGGTCCAGGTATCAAGGGGTAGCCGTCTCGCGCGATGTTTGGCCGACCCGTGTGCTTGTACATGTGCGGCGTGCAGCCCAACGTCGGCGGCGGTGATGTGCCCGAGTTCTGAAGTGTGTGCTCCTGCCAGGAGGAGCGCAGCGGTCACTGCGTGACGAGTGCTCGGACCGTGTTGACAGGCCATACGTATTAGCGCTGCTTCATCCTCGGAGACTGGGCGACGAGATGACGCTGTTCGAGCAGGAAGAATGATGTCGCTGGTTGGGTCGTTTAGGGTCAGGCCCTCGCGCCGCGCCGTCTGATAAAGGGCACGAAGAGTTGCTCGCCGGTTGTGCATGGTCGCTACGGCAGTCCGCGAGACCAGCCCGCAGCGGTTTCTTCCACGCGCGACGATGAACTTCTTGATCAAGTCCGGCGTGACATCGTCGAGAGTGGCGATCCTGTGAACTGCCGCGAAGCGCTGGAAACGGTCTGCGATGGAGGTGAGCTTGTCGAGTGTCTGTGGAGATAGTGCGCCCGCATTAGTGGACTCAGCCCATATGCGGACTGCTGCGTCGATCGCGTCCGGCAGGCTGGTCGGCAGCGACAGCTTGAGGTGCTGCTGCGAAGGATCATCTGACGTCATAGTGACGCCATATCTGCGCTTACGGGCACATATGAGCTCCTCGCGAAATGTGCCGTGAACAGGGAAAACCAATCGCATGGATTGTTCTTGTAGCCGCGATCAGGGCATGCTAAACTCTTCATTAGGCTCCTGCGGGAGTTGGGATAGCAAAGAATCCGGACGGCATCCGGCGAAGTTCTTCAAAGAAGCACCAGTTCCTAGGCTGGTGCTTCTTTTGTTTCTGGGTCTATGACGTAGACACGCGAACCTCCTCGTGAATCAATAATCGAGCGTAGATCATAGATCCACCCTTCGTCTATTCTCTATTTGTGTTCTTGCCTTGGTATCCTGGGGAAATCCCGGGAGGAGCCACTGGATGACCGCGACTGCACCTGGCCGGTTCGACGGTCCGAGATTGGCTCGCCAACGAGAAGCCGCCGGGTTGTCACGGGCTGACCTTGCGGCGCGTGTAGGCACGAATGTTGAGGTTGTGGGTCTGTGGGAAGACGGCGGTGTCACGCCTGTTGTCAAGTACCTTCCGCGAATTGCTCAGGTCGTCGGGCTCGACGTTTTCGACTTGTACCTCGATCCAGCCGCGCGTTCCGGTCTTGCAGGACTGCGCATACGCGCAGGCCTGAGCCAGCGCCAGCTCGCGCGGCGTCTCGGTGCTCCCCAGACCGCTGTCTCGAATTGGGAGCGAGGCAAAGTCTCCTTACCGCCCGATCGGCATGCCCCGTACTCAGCGGCGCTTGAGGTTTCGCTTGATCTCATAAGGTCGGCTGCCGCCGCTAGCGCCAGAGTCGATCTGCCGACGCAGGAAAACAGCGAAGAGTCGTCGGCTGCACGAAGAGATAAACGGAAAGTTGCCAAGGTGACCCCCACTGCCAAGGAGATGGCAGGACGCAAACTGGGTTCGGCGCATATCGTGGCTGTTGCCGAGATGACATTCAACAACGATCAGTTGGTGGACAATCCGATTGTTCGTGTCTACTCGCCCCAAGGTGTTGACGAGAAGAAGTCACCTAGCGAAGATTTGGACGACATATTCGATCGGGTCGTTGAAAAGCTCGTTCGGTATGGTTTCAGGAAATGGTGCGTTCATCATGAGGCTCGGGTGATTATTGATGGCAAAGCGATGTATGCCGTACGTCATCAGAAGGGCGACGCAGACGAAGATCGGTGGGATGAGTCTCAGAATTTGATGGGTATCTTGACTCCGCAATTCTATCCCATCGGCCATCCCGATACTGTTGAGACCCTTTCAAAGAAATCCGAATTACGGCGAGAACTTCATGATCAACTTCCGGGTTCTGATGATCAGGAGCGCCTTTTTGTCATTGCCAGACTGACAGATACGGTCGGCTGGTTGGAAGATCAGGTCTTGCCATATTGCCCATACACGGTTGTCGTCATAGGGGGATCGAAATGGGACTATATTCCGGTGCTCTACGACCATACTGAAACTCGGGTGGCCCAGAGAAGTGTCACGTTTGAGGCGCTAGGTGTGAAGCGGAGTACAACAATGCAAGAGCTACTACACAAGATATCAGTAGCTGATTTTTCGTAGCTGAATACTATTCAGCTACTACCCGTGGACAGATATCTACTATCACTTATATGATTTCATCATGGCCGATTCACTAATGATGGTTCCTGCCGACCTCACATACATCGATCCGGGGCCTCTTCGTAGAGGGGATGCGTTTGCCCATTGGATCGATGTCATCAGTTCGCTCGCCCTTCGGTACGAGGAGGGGGCTTGGGATAGCTACCACCCCAGAACATACTGGCGGGGACAATCTCGCGCCTGGCAGATGGCACCCGGTTTACATCGACGAATACGGGTAAGGCATCAAGGGGAGTTGTCTAATGACTCTGTTGCTTGGTTGTCCAGCGACTTAGTGGCAGGAGCACGTGCAATCGGATTGTTCCCGCATATGGTTCCCGCCCTGGGGGATATGCAGCTATTGGCATATCTTCAGCACCAAGGGGCAGCGACAGCCCTTCTCGATTTTTCCTCAGATTTCCTCACCGCCCTCGCAATGATTTGTTTCGACACCTCCGCATATGATGAAGACGGAGTATTGATCTGTTACCGCTATCAGCCGTACAACGCCGCATATGTTCGTGCTTTTACCCGCGCAACACCAGAAACCGCTTTCGGAGGCGTGTCTAACAACCAGGTAAATCTGTTTCATGCACCGTACCTCACAGCCCGGCAGCATATTCAACGCGGCGTATTCTTCTTCTCCAATGTTATTGAAAACAACAATAATTCGACAATGGCTATAGTCATCGAAAATCACACGGACTCGATCGAATCTTACTATCGAGAGCATCGAGTGAATGGCCCTTTGATGAGCAGGACGCATCCGATCGAATCAAACAAGTGCGCGGCAATTATCGTGCCCAAGGAACATAAGGAAGTGATGCGAGAATGGCTTCGAGTGCAGCACCAGCTTGATAATAACTATGTATATCCCGAAGCGCTGTCGCTCGATATTCACCGTCAATATATTCAAGAAAATTCTTCCGGCTCACCGTTGGGGTCCAATATGGGGCAGAAGCTTTTCTAGCTGGCCGCTGATCTCAAAGCAACGGACCGGTAGTGCTGATCGAATGTGACGTGTATGCAGAGACCCGGATGCTGCCGTGGTACGCAGCCTTGAAGTGATGAAGGAACTGCGCCACCGGATCGAACTGGTCGTCACCGCCGGAGACTTCTTGTGCTGGGATCTGCGCCCCATCGCGCAAACGGGTACCGATAATGTGCGCTGCCAGAAGGTGTGGAATAGGCGACGGTGGTGGGGGTCGTGCCCTGTCACCCGGCTGAAGCAGAATCGACCATATGGAAAGACGCGAGCCGACCCAGGAGGACATAGCACGTCAGCGGAAGCATTCGATCGGGCTGCGCAGTACACAGATCAACCGAGCCGTGCTGACTCTGGGTGTCTACGTGTTTGACGCCACTGTGACGGACAAAGGCGACGATTTCAGCACAGTTGTCAGCATCATCCCTGAGAAGGCCTCGTTCGCCACGCCGTTCGCCATCTACCACGCCGAAAGCGCCATTGCGGCAGATGCTTTCGGTAAGGCGCTGGGCGCCCATCGAATCCCGGCCAACTTCAAACATGACAGCTTCGAATTTCCGCTACACCGCAGGGTCAGTACATCCTGCAACTTCTCGCTGAGTGGCAAGAAACTCACCATCACTATGCACGGAACACCCCGGCGCACTGTGATGCGCGGACTGAAACTGGACTCCAGAGTCGTCTACTTCCTGAGGCTCACTGAGACTCTCGGCATCGAGATCAGACATGGCGACCAGACCCGCTATTTCGGAACTATCGTCCAGGAGGGTAGCGGGATTAGCAGGCCCGCCCTGGCCGCGCATCGCGGCACGGTCAACGCCGGTATCCGCGAGAAATCGAAAGACTGGGAGAGAGTTAACCCCTTCTATGAAAGCGTGTTCGTGGGCGGCGACGATTCCGGCGACGACCACACCTATGTCGGATATGCAACCCGTGACCGCGAACAATTTCCTCGCGGCGCCACCCGATCCACCTGCATGCACTGCGCCGCCGCCACGTCACTGACTATCGAACATTGCACCCCGAAATGGCTCGCCGATCGCCTCGCGGTAACCCCGGTGACGGCAAAAATTCTTTGCGAACCGTGCAATAAGACATTCGGTGCCGAACTTGAGGATCCAATCGCTGAGCTTTACGACACCAAGATGCTCACCGACCCCGCTCACCGAATCCTGGTCTCGCGCTGGGCTGTGAAGACAGCGATTATGCTCTCGGCGGTATCGAACGTGTCAATCCGGCAAGAACTGTTTGACTTCGTGGAAGGCCGCGAGACCGACTCGTCGGTTTCGGTGTACTGGTGTGACAACGCCCGATCGCTGCTCGACAGCGGATATCACTACGTGGTGACTAAATTTCGGCCCGAGTTGGCCGCCGACTCATTCCTGTTCGCAATGAGTTTCGGCGCAACGTCCTTTGTCGTTGCGCGCACACCCACCGAACTCGGCAGGCTGCCGCTCATCGACCGGTGGGCGCCTAGCTTCTTGCCCGGTCAGGCCAGTGGCGAGGACATCAAGATTCACGACTGGATCATGCGGAACAAGTTCGGTGTCGATCTGTACTACGGAGGCTATCGAGACCGGCCCGCCCAGAAGCGCTGAGGTGCTCCATTATGTGAACTCGTGGAGGCGAGCCTGCTGCACTTTCCTGGTCACACAAGAGCCCGTTTAGGCCAACATGATTGGTGTTGACATCCGTGATTAGTAGCAGTCGCGGAACATTTTGCGGCGCCAGAGTCGCCGGTCTTTCGGCGCTTTCGTGTCGAGCGCAACCTCGGTTTCCACTTGCCAGGTCAGCACTCCAACGATTGTTACTTCGTCTGGTTTACGTTGGGCGTATTGCTGTTTAATGTCGGCTAGTCTTCTGTCGCGGAAGCCGAGGTCGGAGTTGAAGTAGGGCAGCGCAATATCGCATTCCTCCATGCTAAAAGCCTCTATCTTGCGGAATTCTTCCCGGAATTCCAGATATCGGCGGAGGTCATCGATTCCGTCGAGGCCGTGCAGGACGAGCAGCCAGGCGTGAAGGTCGGCCACTGCGATTCGTGTGGTATCCGCTTGCCCTGTCACGCGTTTGAGCATCCGGGGGTCACCCAGGGAGCTGTTGTAGGCGTGCAGAACCACACCGAGACCCAATGCGTTGGTGCCGTGGTATTCGGTGTCGTCGTTCCCGACGAGCGGGACGCCGTTGTCCAAGGCGGTCAGCCGCAGATGGAGCTGCTCGTAGACCTTCTTGAGTTCTTCCTCGTAGGTGCTGGCTGCGCTGCTGCCGGGGTTGGGTGTCTCGTATGCCTTGGCCTCACCGAGCAGTTGGACGGTGTTGCCGATCAGGGCGATATCGACGTCGGTCGGATCTTCGCCAGGCTTGACCTTGATCTTGTGCCCGTGGGGAATCGGCCGGCATTCGTGGCCGATGGCTTCGGTAATGAGGGCATGCACGGCCCGTTCGTAGAGCTCGCCCTTGGTGAGCTTGCCGGCGACTTTCTTGGCCGGCGGGTTCTCGTCCTTGCGTCGTTTCAGGAGGGTTTCGACGGCGGCGAGCAGGGGACGCTCCAGCGCGAACAGGATCTGCCCCGCGGGGCAGGGCAGCAGGCCGTCGTCGTAGCGCACGAACGGCTTGGTCTCCATCTGGTAATCCTCAGCGGCCTGCTCAAACGAGAGGTATTTGAGGGAGCCCTCGCCCTGTGCCATCAGCTCGGCCAGCTCGATGCCGCTGTCGACGGGGTCGATCGGCGGGTCGCCGTCGCGATACCGGCAGACGGTCGCGAAGATCCGGTCGAGGCTTCCGTACGTGAATTCACGGAGCCTGGAGGCGAATTCGGGGTCGGCGTGGATCTCGCGCAGAATTTGAGTCGCGATTTTCCGGCACGCCCAGTGGTAGCGGATGGCCATGGAGCTGGTGCGCGCCATGAACAAGCGGCCGGGCATCGCGTCGACCGCGAGCGCCAGGTCGGGATCGTCGGTGTCGTCGGGGCGGTACACGTCGGCCAGCCATTTGAGCGGCCACCAGTGGGCTGCGCGGGTGTAGTAGTCGTTGATCAGGGCCGGGTCGAGTGAGTCCCCGGTGGCGGTGACTGCCAGTACCCATCGGGCGCGGTTGAGGAACCCTGTTGTGGTGAGCGCGCCGCGGATGCGGGGGTCGATGTCCAGGGGGATCGCGGCCCGAGGGGACAGGGCTTTGAGGAGTTGATCGCATTCGGGTGTCTGCGCGGCGAGGGCTTCGAGGAGTTCGCCGTGCTGGAGCGGCAGACCGGGCGGCATGGGTGGCGGCTGCTGGCCGCGTGCCCTGGCCGCCCACACCTTTTTCACGTATTCGATGAAACCTTCGTGGCGGCGGCGGATCTCGGGCGGCAGGAACGGCAAGATCGCGTCCGTATTGCTCACGCCATCGTCGCTGTGGTTCTTTCCAACCATTTCCGCCCCTGCTGATGTGTGATGTGGCACGGCCCCGTCGAGTTCGTGCGGTTCCCTCTTGATTTGAGGTTTGCACGCCGATATGTAGGTGTCCACTGAATTCGCAGCCGGTGTGGCGGGTTTACCCGATGAGATACCGCTTGGTGACGTGGTTAGTTCTCGGGAGACGCTCCGTCTCGGATACGGCATCACGACACGTACACAAAGCCGCTGAGCCCGGAGACAGCTCCTTTTGTTGGCCACGTTAGTAACACGGGTGGCCGGACGAGTCCCGGAACGGATTGAGAACACGACACTGTTCGTGCCGCCCCGCAAGTAGGTTGAGCGGCGTGCATATCGATCGTGTGGACGTCGAGCGGTTCCTGGGGTTTGAGAGGCTGAGTATCGAAGTCGACCCCCAGCTGCAGCTCATCGCAGGTCCGAACAACGCCGGCAAGTCCTCACTTCTCCGTGTGCTTGAGGCGTTCTTCGCGGACCCGTCAAGAGCGGATCTCCAGCGGCTGAAACCCTTACACGATTACTACATTCAGGGCGGCCCGCGCATGATGTCGAGCATTCAGGTGCAGTTCGCTGGTCTGACCCCGGAGGAAGTGGAGGCCTTTTCCGACACGGTGGTGAGGAGGAGCGGAACCTTCTGGGTCAAGATCTCTTGCACTCGCGGCGGGACGATCAGCTACCACACGAGCCGCAATTCATCACGCGCCAGCGACATCTATCAACGGGTGCTAGAAACCTTCAGCTTCGTCAAGATCCCATCTGTCCGTGTGAGCGAAACAGACCGAGGCGAGAACGACCAGTCGTTGCTTCGTCTGCACGAGACCCTCGAAGGCGTCCTGGTCCGCTCGGGCGGTTCACGGAAGACGCAGCTGCAGAAGGAATTCGAGAATGCGATCGCTCCTGTCGAAGAACTCGTACACAGAGTGCTGAGCGAGTCGATCGAGGCAGTCGCCTCCGAATTGCCGTTCCGAGAGCGCGATCTCGGCATCAAGCTGCCAGACTCCCGGCACGCACTGCGCGGAATGCTCAACGAAGCCGTCATCACGAGCAAGGGCGAGATCGAGATCTCCATCGCTGAGCGCGGCACGGGGTTCCAGTCCGCGATGGTGCTCGGCATCCTTCGGTACGTCGCCTCTCGGAGCAACCAGACGGCAGGCAAAGTCGTGTTCGTGATCGAGGAGCCCGAGGCGTTCCTCCATCCACAGACTCAGCGTGCGATGGCAAAAATCCTCCGGGACATCTCCAGCGACGCACAACTCCTCGTGACGACCCACAGCCCGGTCCTCGTGGACTCCTTCTCCGTCCGCCGCATCGTCCGACTGCCACTGAGCCCGTCCGGAACGAACTACCAGGCGAGGCGACAAGAACTGTCGGAAGCCGAAGAAGGGCGACTGTCGAGAGACTGCGACGCGACCAACAGCGAATTGGTTTTCGCGAACGCAGTGATCCTCGTCGAGGGGCACGGTGACAAACTGCTCATCGACTACCTACTGGAGAGGATCACAGGCGGGGCCGGCGGGCACTACGCCATCGGCATCACCGTGATTGAAGCGTCGAGCATCGACAACATCCCGCGTCTGCTCCGGCTCGCACAGCTCTTCGGAGTGCGGGCCTACTGCATCACCGACAAAGACGGGATACACAAAGCTGGCGACAGCAAGCGCAAGCTGCTGGCGATCCTGAGGGCCAAGGATTCTCAGCCATCGCAAGGCGTGCTCTCACAGCTGTGCGTCCTGGCGGACAAGCACGTTTCCAACCTGACGGTGGCGCTAGAACAGCAGGACGAGCTGAACGCCAAGCTCCATACCTGGGACGTGTTCCTGCTTGCATCTGATCTGGAGGGCCTTCTGCTCGACACCGTCGGGCAGAAGGCCCTTGCCGAGAAACTCGGTCCAGACGGCGTGAATCAGCTTGACAGCGCGACCGCGACACGGTTCGCGGAAGGGACCCAGGGCAAGGAGGAAATGGCTTCTTGGCTTGGTTCCAAGGGCTGGAATTCCACGAACAGAAAGTCCGGCAAGGCGAAACCGCATCTGCCGTCCGCGTTGCTAAGGGAGCACCTGAGCTTGCGCACGGCCCTGCCCCGCGCCATCCGGCCGCTTGAAGAATGGCTTCGAGGCATTGTCTCGGAGCACGAGAGATCGCCGCTCTGAGCCACTGCGGCGGGTTCGGAACCGCGGTGACTCAGAGGTTCGTGCCGACACAAGTGTCAATCAGAGAAGAGGAACGAATGCACAAGGTGCCCGTCGCGTATATGAGACTAGATTCTCGTGACGGCACAGCCATTCTGGCTGTTCAGGTCGCGCAGCCCGTTAAGAGCCTAGCCGTGTCAATATTTGCGCACGACTCCGTGGATGTGGCATGGCGTGCGAGCCTCGAACTCAAATCGACTGACAATCCGCTCGTATGGCGTGCCGCGTGGGAAATCGATCCCGGCCTCCCTCCTCTGCTGGAGGTGGGCAACATCAACGAGACCGGACCGACCTGGGGGGCCATCAAAATTGGCCATCCTCGATGGATCTTCCTTAAGCCCCAACGGGGTGACGGCGAATGGGTAACCGGAGAGCTGGCACTGGCCGAACTTGCCCGGATCGAGAATCTGCGGGAGCAACGTTTCACAGCGCCACTTCGAGCAACCAGCACACCACAAAACGCGTCAGAGTTTCTAATCCTTGCGCTCGCTGACAATCTCCTGATCACCCAACCGCAGCGAGTGCCAGGGATCTCGCTCAGTCCTGTGACAACGATTCTCGGCGAGGATGTGCGCACCGTCCTCAATCGGATACTCCGCAGCCACGGGATCGTTACGCAGTGGCTGTCTAGGAAAAAGTGGCTAGCGCAGATGCAAAGCAACAGGCCAGCGGTGTTGATCAAATGCCACGTGCAGGCCGAGAATCCAGACGCGGCATCGACGCATGGTCGCGAAGTGATAAAGGAATTGTTGGACATGATGACTCTGGAGCGAGGTGCGGCAGCGAATCTCATCGCGGGTGTTATTGCGAGTCGGAATGAACATGGCCGGTATGCGCTACATGGAGCCTGGATCGAACACAGCGGGTACGGCGAGAACCTGATCGGCGGTGTCATATCTGGCGAAGATGTCCATGCCCTCCAGGAATCATGGAGTGGGTTGCAAGCAAATTCTCGGGCTCAGCTCTGGGTGTCGCTTTACGCCGATGCCGTACGTGACCCCCGCTGGGAGTACCGGTTCTTTCGTTGCTTCAACTTGCTCGAGGCAATCGCTGACACGGTGGTACAGCCGAACGCCGTGATAGCCGACGAGGCGGGCAACCCGAGGAAGTTCCAGAGCGGAAAGGGTAATTACACAACCAAGCAGGCACAGGGCAAGGTCTACATGTTGTTGTTGCAGTTGGCAGGCAAGAATGCTGACGATCAATTATGGGATGAAGTTGGCCACTGGGTACGAGTACGGAACGATGTTGCGCACGATGGCACCTGGCAAGCACCGCACGCTGGCGAGAAACCAGAACATGCGGCGACTCGTACTGCCATAGCTAGTCACGGACACGACGGGACGTTCGAGATGGGGACAAGACCGTTCGTCGACAAGATCCGCGAATCAGTCAAGCAGACACTGCATGCGGCTATCCGTGGCAAGTTATAACGCTCTCCCAGTGACGCGCCGGTGGGCCGCCGAAGAAGTTCAGTTAGTGCCAGCAGTACACCCCATCCACTGACCGCACCTGAGGTGTGCACAAGATTCGGTCGGTAACGCGTTCTGGAATCGGCAGTGTCGCGTTCCCGACTCCCAAGCCAGATCCACCGTGACCTGGGCCGCCGGGGTTTCCATCCGGTCCCCGAGGGCGGGGGACCTGTGTGAATAGGTGTCTAAAACTCTAGCGGTTCGGTCGGGGTGCTCTGGACGTCGGCTGGTGGTGAGTCGGCTCTGTTGCAGGCGGTGCGTGTGGGGCCTGACGTGTCCAGTGGGGCTTTTGTGACTGGGCGGCGGATAGACCGGTGCCTGGTTAGGCTGTGGTGATTTTTTGACGGCGCCCGTGGAGGTAGTGGGCGATGGCGTTGCGGCCCAACGCGAATCCGATCATCACAGCGTGCTGACGGGTGGGGCTGTGGGCGGTCATGCGTCCGCCGTAGAGAGTGCGGTCGAGGGTGTTGTTGAGTGATTCGGCGTCTTCGCGCCAGCCGTAGCAGCGGTCATAGATGCTCTTGCCAGTGTCGGTCTTGGTGTGCTGGCGAAGGTGCTCGGCGCGGTTGTAGCCGCGTTTGTCATCCTCGTCGGTGTTGTCGAGGCGACGGGACTGGACGGTGCCGCAAGTGGTGGCGAAGTCGATGTACCAGCGGTGGGTGCCGCCTCGGTTGCGGCGCGAGTAGATCTTGTCGACCGGCAGCGGCTCATAGGTCATCTCGCCGGTGTCGATGATGCTGCGTTCATGGAGGCGGCCGTCGAGGGTCCAGATGTCGTGAGTATCGCGGCATGTGCACGTGATTTGGGTGAAGAAGGTGGGTTTGGCGGTGCCCGAGTGTGGTGGTACCAGGACGGTCAGGCCCTGTTTCATGGCGTGGTTGATGTGCGTGCCGCGGAAGGCCCCGTCGTAGCAGATACCGTCGACGCGCAGGTCGGGATGGGCGATGACATTGTCGAGCATGGTGATCGCGATGCCGGCCTCGCCCTTGTAACCCTTGCCATGTGGGACGGGTGCGGTGTCGAGGATGGCACGCAGGTTCCGGGCGTTGTCTGGCCGGGCGGACAGGGTGGCGAATTTGGCGCCGTAGCGGAATTCGGGTGCGCCGTCACCGTTTTGGACTTCGCTGTGAGCGACTATGCGGCAGCGCCCGGCGGCGGTGAGTCGCTCGACGGTCTTCTTGCGGTACGGAGGTGGCACGACGGTGCCGTCTCCAACGACGAACTGGCCGCGGGTGGGGTCGGTGCGCGATACCCGCTTGTTGGGGTTCAGGCAGCCCAGTCGGCGGGCCAGTTCTGCGCCGGTTTGGCGCAGGCCGTCTTGCAGCTGCTCGATATGTCGGTCGAGCTTCGGTTGTGCGTAGGTGTGATGGTGGCGTTTCGGGGGCGTGGCACGAGCGGTATGGTCGTGGTCGGCGGCGTGTCCGCGGATAATGTCCCAGTAGTCGGGGCTGTTCATGATCCGGCTGGCGGCATTGGCCGAGCCGAACGCACCGTGCAGGGACGTGTGGACGATATGCACCCAGTTGGGGTACATCGGAGGCCGCCCCGGTGTGCCTGGTTCGCGGTCGGGGATGCGGTCGGCGATGGCGTATTGGGCTGGGTCGGAGGCAATCGCGCGGACTTTCTCGATCTCCACCAGCGTGTGATCGTCCGGGGTGTGGAGTTGCTGGCGGCGCCATTGATCGATCCGGTCGGCACCATAGATGGTGCGACGTGGGCGGTGCGGCGGCAGAGACATGTGCGATCAGTCGTCTTGGCGCCATTGGTAGCCGATGAGCGCGGCGGTGCCATCAAGTGACCCGGAGCCGATCAGCTTGGCCGCCAATTCGATTCGGCCGGTTTCTTCGAAGACCTGCCGGGCGGCGTGAGCGGTCAGCGAGGACGGTTTGATTCCAGTGGTTGTGCTCAGGCTTGCGCGTGTGAGGACATCGCGGACGGTCACGCACACTCTGGCCTGCCGTTGCGCATCGGAGCCGTCGGAGCCGGTGCAAAAGATTGTGTCGGCAGTAGCGCCGCGTTCGGTCAAATGCGCGATTCGTTGGTCGATGACCCGGAGGGCCCAGGTATCCAACGGCAGGGCGCGAGCGCGGTGTTTGGTCGAACCGTGCGCCCATGCGGTCTTGGCGGTGGTGTCGACGTCGCTGATGCGGATGTGGCCGAGCTCGTTTGTGTGCGCTCCGGCCAGCAGCAGTGCGGTCGTGGCGGCGTGCCGGGTGGGTGTGGCGTGTTCGGAGAACAGCCGCACCAGCACCGCCTCGTCATCGGTGAGTGGCCTTGTGGACGCGGTTTCCCGGTCGGGCACGTTGATGTCGAGGGTCGGGTCGTGCAGGACCAGGCCGAGCCGGCGCGCGGTGCGAAAATATGCCCGCAAGGCCGCCCGGCGGTTGTGCATGGTGGCCGCCGCCGCAGGCGCTACCGCGCCGCGCCGGGACCGGCCCTTGGCCGCAACGAATTTGGCCACTAAACCGTCATCGACGGCATCGAGTGTCGTCACATCGTGCGCGGCCGCGAACCGCACGAACCGTTGTGCCAGCAACGCGAACTTGTCCAGCGTCTGCGCCGACATCGCCCCATCCACCGCCCAGTCTGAGACGACAAGATCCACGGACGTGGCCACACTGTTCTCAGCCATGGCTGGCCCCCACGGCAACGGCAGGCTCAACTGCGCGGCCAGTTGTGCGCTCTTCATCGCGCGCAACCCGTCTGTGGTGCTGGTCCATCGGTGATCCTCCAACCATGCTGGTGCGTAAATGCACCAGCATGGTACGGGTGGTCGGCCGATGGGCTGTCGAGTGCCGTGTTGGGCGCTATGGTCGGGTGGTGTCGCGCAGCCACGGCGTTCGACCACCCGCCGAGTACATGCCCGCTGGCGCCTGGCCAGACGGGCAGCTGGCGGCCGATGCGCCGCCGGCGGCGGCTGTTGCGCAGCACGTCGCGCGGGCATTGCGCGCGGCGATGGCCGAAACTGGAATCGGTCAACGACCCTTGGCGCTGGCCAGCGGCGTTGCCCACACCACGATCGGGCGCATCCTGGCTGGCACGGTGCTCTGCGATATCGGCACCCTCGCGCACCTCGAACACACACTTGGCCGACCTCTGTGGCCCCGGACCTCGTCGCGGCGACGCCTCAGGCCCAAGGGGGTCGAGCGAGCTACCGCCCCTAAAGTCATTGACTCTTGACACATGAGACATGTTACACAGCGCTAGCTCGCTGTTGGAGCATATATATCGGCGAGTTGCGCTTGACTCGCGTTACAAGTGTCAGAACAATGGATGTAGCAGGCGTGTACACGCCGAACCGGGACCGACACGAACAGGTGGATCATGGGGACAACCAGCAGATCGTTAGTCGAGTTGATCGAGTTGGCGGTGCAGCGCCACGGCGGTGCATCAGGGCGGCGATTGGCCGAGATCGCCCAACGCGGCGGCCACGAGGTATCGCACGCGACCTTGAACCGGCTGCGGCAAGGCACCTACGCCTCCCGCCCCTCGGACGCCTCGATCCGGGCTATCGCTTACCTGGCCGAGGTGCCCGAGACGGCCGCATTCACAGCCGCTGGAGTGCGGCCCCCCGCAGCCGAGCAATACCAAGTCCCGGCCGAGGCACATCGAATGAGCACCCGTCAGCGGCGTGCACTGGATGAGTTGCTGCGCGCCTTCATCTCCGAAGAGTTGGTGCCGCAGAGCACCCCGAAGCGTGGTTTCGGGACACTACTGGCTGCGCGCGACCGGTTGGCCGCCGCGGTTGCGGATACCGCCGTCGCACATGAGGCAGAGTTGACGGGGGCGGCGCTCGGGGTGATCGCCGCGATTGATGAGGCGGTAGCGGCATTGTTTACACCCGCCGCCGATGATGACGTTGCTGTTACCGCTGGCGCGCCATGGCCACCAACCGATAACGCCGAGGCTGCAATTTGCAATACGCCCTAGAGGGGGCGAGTCCTTTGTGACAGCATCCCCCTTCAGAGAGGGGGTGGCCGTGTTACCCGAATTGGATATTGACGGCCAGTTGCCGCCCGGAAGATACCGGGTCACTCAAGAAGAGATCTACGCCAGGTTCGTTGAGAACCACCCGCCCCGCCGCCACCTACTGTGGGGAGACTGGCAGGCCACCACCAACCTGCTCCGCCGCTACACCCCGGTCAACGCGGCCTGGTTGTACGGACCATTCCTCACGGAGATCGCCGAACCCCCCGCGATCCACTGTCTGTACTGGGTCGAAGACCTCGAGCTGGACAAAGCCAACCTCGACCCAGAGGCCCATAATATGCTCCGCGCTTTCGCGTCCCCGGGAGAAGTCCACAAAGTTGTCGGTGTCGATGTGGATACTCGACTGGCAGCCTGGCATTGCCAACCTGACCCGCAAATCGACGACAACTACTACGCCGAGTACCTGTACTCCCGCGGCCAGGTCGACGATGTGCTGCAAAGGAGGCGATCCGGGCCTACCGGTTCGGCCCCAGCACGCCTGGATGCTCTACCGCGACGTGGATACCTGGAAGTGACGCTCGATGACTACACCTGATCGCGATCTCGACCAGATGGCGGCCGCCATACTGGCGGCGATGGCCAGCCCGGAGGCAGCCATTCGCGTGCCGGAATGGTCAACCCCCGCCGATCTCACGCGGATCGGGGTAGAGGACTTGATCGCCGCGGATCCGCTGGGAAGGACCCTGACTTCGCGGGGCAACATTCGCATCACCGGGGATGGGGTTACCGGGTCGTCGGCCAAGATGAACGATGTTGCACGGGTGATGACTGGGTTTCAACGTGTAGCCACCGCAGTCGGGGCATCGCAGACCGGCGACAAAGCGCTCGGCAGGCAAGCCAATGCCGATGTCCGGCGTCGCACGGATCTGCTGCTGTCCGCATCGCCGGCACCCGGGTCAATTATTTTGACGGTGGCGCCTGCGGTGAGTGCGATCGACGAAACCGGGCATGGCGAGGGCAAGGTGGGGATGTTCTCCGAACTGGACCCCGGTGATCAGATGCTCGACACTGCAGTGGGCGCCGCAATCGATGTGTTCGCCGCGGGAATCGACATTGGCGCCATCGAACAGGAGTCAGCATTCGTGCGCCAACTCGAAGACATGGGGCCACGCACCGCCTCGGCCGTACGGGACCTCGCAAAGACACTGGAACGCGCCGGTTTTGACGTCGATATCGACTGGCGCCAACCCTCGCGCACCACCCGCCGCGTCCGGGTCACCGCGGCCGCGGCCGCCTACATGGCAGCCACCGTTGAACACGCCAACCTCGACGAACAGTCCGTCGAGATCCTCGGCGAGTACCTCACCGTCAGCGCTGTCGCATCCTGGCTGATCAAACAAGACGACGGCGACACCATCACCGTCAAGCTCGGACGGATCGACCCGAGTCACATCCGAGGACTAGCAGTCGGAGACCGTGTCCGCATCAACGCCATCATGAAAATCGAAACCACACCCGGCGGCAACATGAAAACGACCTATACCGCCGAAGCCGTGACAAAACTCGGTCAATCAGAAACCTAAGAAAATCTTGGGCAGTACCAACCACCTAGATCATTTCGGCTGGCGCAACCGCCAGAGACGTTGGCAGACAACGGCCGCCCCACTGACTCTCTGGTCCGCCATCAGCTAAAGCGCAACACGCACATCCCTTAGCCATCTGGAACCGTCGGCGGGCGAGGGACACCGGCCGGGGTGGACAGAACGGATTTCCGGGCGGCGGCAGTGCGCCCTGAACGAGGCGTTCGGCGGCTGCGGCGAATCCATGGACTGCTAGTGCTCGGCGAGCATGACTGGCCTATAGTTGTCATGCTTTTCTGGTAGTATTTCTCATATAAAGCATGCTTTTTGTGAGGAGTTGCGATGACCGCCCTGCATAGCGATATTGATGAAGCCCTGGCCAAAGGTCTTGCGGCGCAAGGGTGGATAAAGAGTTCAGGCGGTGGCCTCATGGCCGGGGACGCTGCAACGGATCGGGTCATCGATCTTCCTGCGCTCCGCAACGAACTGATCAACTCTCTTGGGCTGCGCCAGGAAAGGGGGATTGTTCACGCGGTCAGCGGAACGTGGCCCAACACGCGCTATTCGGCGGACTCGGCTATGGGAAGATTGCTCGACGGTGCGCCAGAGGTGCGCGAAGAGGTGCGGCTAGTCTCTGAGTGGCATTCGGGCAACACCCAGCTGCCGTGAGCCTGACCCCGCGCCGCACTGTGCGAATTCCCGACTACGAATGGCGGGCTGGGCATTCGAAGGCCCAAGGCGAGGGCGACAATTTGACCAATGTGATCCGGCGTTTATTGCGTGGGTATCTCAGCGGTTCGACCATTGAATACCTTGCCACGCCAATTGATCCGGCAATGGGTCAGCCGGTCAGCGGGATTACTGGGCGCTACAATGATGTTCGGCGTCTCTACCCGGCCAGGCATTGGTGTCTTGAAGAGCGTGATGTCTCGGGCTACCGGCCTGCGGCACGACGGTAGAACCTACTCGGATTGTATTTGGTGGGCGCTGCTGCATTCAGTGCTGCTACGTTAGTCGCTACGCTATGGCTGGTTGTTCTAGTCGCGAATCCCGAAGCTGCGGAAGCGAATCTGTTCATCGGGATCCGTCTCGCGCGCTAGCCGTTGGCCACGGGACATCGCGTGCGGCGGGGAACTGGCGGCGTAGCTCGCCGATAAGCAGGTGCGCTTCGTACAGGTCTTTTCGCAGCGCCATGAGATGCTGGCGTCGATGTCTGGCTGTCGCAGGCCTGGCGGGAGTGTTCCGGCCCCGGTGCTCGGTTTCGGCGATCGGCTGAGATACCATTATCTGTAGGGCTGCTAGGAGTGTGTCCGACTGTTCCCTATGTGGGTGGTGGGCGAGTACTTAACTGTGGGTAACAGTGTTATCTGTAGGGGTGTTCCCCATGAGGGCGTGGTGAGGAGCATGCAGACGCTTTTGCGGCGTAGCCGACACGCCAACACGCCAACACCTGGCGGGCCGATCCCTGTCCACTGCAGCATTAGCTTGTCGATCAGCGTCGAGGCCGTGTCCGCTGACGCTGTGCGGCTACATGGCGGGCCCGCGGGGCTTTGATGGTCATTTGACCGGTGTTAGGGCGGGCGGCTGCCATGTTCCGTCGATGGCGGCAGGCTTGGGCGCGTACAGGCGCATGGTGAGGGAAAACTTGCCGGAGGCGGGGATGGGAAGCCAGTTGCCTGCTGGGACGGTTGTTTCCGGGTCGGTGCTCTGGACGGCGATTTCGACCGAACCGTCCGGGCCGGGTGTTACCGGGATTTGATGGCCGACTGCGTAGATTTGCGCCGGGTTCGGCACGAAGAAGCTGTCGCTGCTGTAGGCGGTGATGGACCAGAATGCGTCGGCGGGGGGAAGCTGGCCGGGCTGAAAGCGGATACGGAAGCGCCGCGGTGCACCATTGCTACCCGCGTCACCGAAGATGCTCGGGTAGAGGGCGTCTTGAGGGAGGTTGGCTCCCAGCCCGTTCAGGGCGATGAAGGCGCGCTGTTTGTAGTCGGTGCCGTAGGTGCCGACATTGGTGGCGAACTCCCAGCCGTTCAGGTTCTTGGTTTGTGGGTTCTGATAGGCCGCGATGTCCTTCTGCGCGGCTGCCGCCGCGGCGTTCAGATCCGCGGGTGAGGCGTCGGCGGTGCCGCCCGGTTTGATGCCGATGGTGGCGAAACGGGCCATGGCCGGTGCGTCGGCGGTTGCGGCTGCATCGGCGGCCATCAGCTGGTTCATTTTGGCGAAGAAGGTTGGCCCGTCCATCGCGGCGACCGCTTTTACCGGGGGCACCGTATTTGGGTTGGTGGTGTGGATGCGGCTGACGGTGCCGTCCTGCTTGCCTGCGGTCCAGTCACTGAGCCGAACCAGTTTCAATTGCTGTTGCAGTGCTTGCACATTGGCGGTGTCGGCCTCGCCGTTAATCTGAATTCGCCCGATCAGCCAGGCGGTCGGCGTCGGCATCTGCAGCCGGGTGGCATTCTCGGGAATAGCACCCTTCCAGTTGGGGCCGGTGATCACGTAGGTGTGGGGCGCGGTGGTGGAAGTGCCGGCCGTAGTCTTGGGATCGATGCTGCTGGGATCGTGCACGGTGTTGGTCCATGCGTCCAGGATTTGCATGAGCCAGTAGCGCCCGCCATCCATGGAGGGGACCTGCAGCACCATCGGCTGGTCCTTGACATCGATCCACGCTTGCGAATACAGGGTATCCAGGTTCAACCGGACGACATCGCGATCGTTCGGGTTAGGCAGCACACCGTGATCGAAGGTGTTCACCGGAGCGGCCACCGCGCGGGTCGCGTCCATCAGGACCAACGGATACCCGAAGGTGTAGGCATCGGTGGCGATGGAGACAGCATCACCGGCGGCAGGTGGGTTCGAGGAATTCGTTGAGCTGACGTCCTTGGTTTGGCCGCAGCCGCCCGCCAACCCTGCCAAAATCACCGCAACGAGGCCGGTGAGCGCACGGCGGAAGACACGACCTCGGAGATCTGCGGGCCCTCCTTGCCTCGAATTCACATGCGACTCATGCAATTCCATGCCTCACCCTCCTGATTGCCGTGGTACAGCACGCAGCACACGCCCTCGTACTTGAAAGATCCTACGAGCCTTTCAGAGTTGACGTCGACGATTCTGCCCCGGCGGGAGATGAGGGCGACGAACAAGAGAGCGCACCAGCGGTGCTGGTGTGGCCGGTCGGCGGCTTCGAGCCGCTCCAGCGCGACACCGCGTCCCGACCGCGTCGCGGCCGTGGAGTTGGATGGTTCCCTCAAGGAGTCCGGTGTTATGGTTCGCCGGGATGCCTTGGGACTATTGGGTTCCTAAGCCCACGCGAAGACGTTGGCGGTTCTCGGCGGCGGGGTCGGGGTGCTCACCGGCGTGGCTGGTGTCTAACTCCACCCAGTGGATGCGTCCGGTGAAGGCGTTGTTCCCGGTTGGGTAGTCATCGGTGACCGTTGATCCGGCATCGCGGCCCACGTCGCAGGTTTCGTCGGCGGCGAAGATGATGGGTTCAGTCCGTTCGATCCGGCCGATGCCGACTTGAATGCTGTCCACGAGCAGACGCAGCTGACCGCCCTTGGCCAGTCCGCCGCCGTCGTAGGCGAAGTCGGCGACGATCTGGTGCTCGCCCGCAGTCAGGGCTGTGTCGGCGCAGACGTAGTAGCGCTGCAAGTTGTAGAAGTTGTAGCAGTACTTCAGAACTCCGTCGCGCACGTACAGACTCCAACCGCCGATCATGCCGCCCTGGGCGATGATGACTCCGTCGGCGCCGGCGTCGGGAACCTGCAGTTGGGCGGTAATGGTGTGCGACTTGTTCTTCAGATTGATCACGGAGTTTTCGTTGAGCCGGCCCATGCCTTCGTAGAGCCGTTGGCGGGTGCCGGTGATCAGTTGTGGGCGCCCGGCCAAATCGGGGTTGGCCCGTTCGGCGAACCGGTCATCGAGGGGCAGGACGTTGTGCTTGACGGCCTCGATGAGCCACAGTCGTTGCAGTGCATGCAGTTTGTCGGGGTGCTCGGCGGCGATATTGTGAGCTTGGGTCCAGTCGGTGCTGGTGTCGTAGAGCTCCCACACGTCGTCGTCGAAGGCGGGCAGCGGCACGTCGTCGCCGGTCTCCCACGGGGTGCGGTGTTTGGTCACCGCGGTCCAACCCTGGTGATAGATACCGCGGTTGCCCACCATTTCGAAGTACTGGGTCGCATGGCGTTCGGATGCGACGGCGTCGTCGAAGCTGTACAGCATGCTGGTGCCTTCCAGCGGGAGTTGTTGCACACCATGCACGTTCACTGGTTCAGGTAGCCCGGCTGCCTCCAGTACGGTGGCGGCGATGTCGATGACATGGGTGAACTGGTGTCGATGTTCACCCACGGCGGTGATCCTGGCCGGCCAGGACACGATGGCGCCGTTGCGGGTACCACCCCAGTGCGAGGCGACCTGCTTGGTCCACTGATACGGGGTGTTCATTGCGTGCGCCCAGCCCACCGCGTAGTGGTTGTAGGCCTGCGGGGTGCCGAACTTCTCGACGTGGGAGGCCATGAATTCGGGGGTTTCCAAGGCGCCGAAACCGGTCAGGGTCAGCATCTCGTTGAAGGTGCCCTGCAGCGACCCTTCGGCCGATGCCCCGTTATCGCCGATGATGTAATACACAAGCGTGTTGTCGGTGACGTCGAGTTCGTCGAGGCAATCAAGCACCCGCCCGATGTGGTGATCGGTGTGTTCCAAGAATCCGGCGTAGATCTCCATCTGACGGGCCAGCACCGGTTTGAGGCTCTCGTCCACCTCGGTCCACGCCGGAATGCCCGAACTGCGGACGGTCAGGTCTGCCTCGGCTGGGATGACCCCGATCTCCTTCTGCCGGGCAATCGTCCTCTCCCGCAACGCATCCCACCCATCATCGAATGCACCCCGATACTTGTCGGACCATTCGGCAGGCACGTGGTGCGGTGCGTGGGTGGCCCCCGGTGCGAAATAGAGGAAGAATGGCTTGTCCGGGGCCAGGGACTGCTGCTGGCGAAGGTAGGCGATGGCTTTGTCGGCCAGATCCTCGGTCAGGTGATACCCCTGCTCGGGTGTCGCCGGCGGATCTACCGCAGTGGTGCCCTCAAACAGCGCCGGAAAGTACTGGTTCGTCTCCCCGCCAATGAATCCGTAGAAATGCTCGAAACCTCCGCCTGGACTGGGCCAGTGATCAAAGGGTCCCGATGGGCTGGTCTCCCACACCGGCACCTCATGGCACTTGCCGAACTGGGCGGTCGCATAACCGTTGAGCCGCAAGATCTCCGGCAGGGGTGCGCAAGTGTTGGGGCGCACCGAACTTTGCCCCGGCGCCGCGGTGGCTGCTTCGGTGATCCCGCCCATCCCGACCGTGTGATGATTGCGCCCCGACAACAGGGCGGCCCGGGTCGGCGAGCACAACGCGGTGGTATGGAACCGCGTGTACCGCAGCCCGCGGGCGGCCAACCGTTCGGCGTTCGGGGTGCTGCACGGGCCACCGAACGCACTCGAGGCCCCAAAACCGGTGTCGTCAGTCATGATCACCACGACATTCGGCGCACCAGTGGGGGGACGGATCCGGCGGATCGACGGATACGTCGCATCCGGGTCCTTGGCGTCGTAGGTCGTCAACCCGGGCGGCACCCGATCAGGCACCGGCAACTGCGAGCGGCTAACGAAATCGGCGTCTCCAGACATCTGGCCCTCACTTTGTACCGCCGTCAACACATCACAATGCGTAGCCCCGCACGTGGCCATAGCCGACTTTCTGGCACGACCATCGCCATCACACCTGGCAATCGTAATCGCGGCGGCCGGGGAGAGTGCGGGTTCGTTCTCAGCGTCCCAGGAATTACGCGGTCCGCCTTTAGTTGGCTTGCCTGCGGCAACTAGCCATGGTGCACCTTGGCTTGATGTAGTTGTTCAGGGGTAAGCGCCGGAATGAGCAGCGGGCGCTGCGGGCGCTGCGGGTTACGCAGTCCGTCGAGCAGCAAGTGCAGGTAGCGCCGCCAGGCGTCGGGGTCGGCGGGTCCGGTGAAGTCGGCAACCTCACCGACCATGAGCAGCAGACAGAAGATGTCGGCGGGTTGGGCTTCATCGCGAAGAGTCCGAGTCCGCCGCAAGTGCTCGTAGAGGTCCATGAGGGCATCGTCCACACCGGTTGACTGACATTGAACCTGCGAGCCGCTGTCCTTCTCGCTGCTAAAGATTCGGCGCAGTCCGCGACTTTCGGCCAGTTGCTGGCAGGCGAGTTCGCAGTAGTCGATAAATCCCTGCCACGGATCAGGATGGGCGATAGCGTTTCGGGCGGCCGCGGCCAGTGTCTGCAGATACGTCTCGAAGACAGCATCGATGACTGCCGATTTGGTCTGAAATCGCCGATACACGGTTCCGACCCCGACGCCGGCTTCGCGCGCTATGTCGTCCAGGCTTACGTCCAGTCCGCGTGATGCGAACAGCCTTTGGGCGGCCGCCAGGATTTTCTGCCGATTTTTGGCCGCGTCGGCACGAAGCCGGACCGCCGCGGGCGCAGGGGACGTCACCTTTTCAGGATATTCGATTGCCCAGGAAACCTATCAACTAATCGGAGGTCAAACCTCCATATGTGCTACAGTCGCCCAATCGGAGGTTGAGCCTCCGAATTGAGTGTGCGGTCAGCGGTGATCGCGATGGACCGGCGCGCACGCATTGTTCGCGTCTGTCCATCGAGCGGCAGCATCGCCGCCCAGAGATTGGGCAGCTACTGAGATCGTCCGGGAGCAAACATTCATGGAAAGTTACGGGTCGAAAGGCTGAAATGCAGAGATTTTCGGTAAGCGGCCTCGTGAGGCGGCAGTGGACGACGATCGTGGCCGTCCTCGTTGTGACTGTCGTCGGCTTCGCCGTTGATCGGCTGCATGGTGTGTTCGGTTCCAACAATGTGGTGTCGCGTCCCAGTGCCGACGCATTGGAGAACACGGGCTATAACCCCAAGCGCGTTCTGTTCGAAGTGTTCGGCTCTCCGGGCACGATCGCCACCATCAACTTCCTGGACGAGCAGGCCCAACCCCAGCGCGCTAAGGATGCAACCCTGCCGTGGTCGCACACGCTGACCACCAATGACCCCACGCTCTTCGCCGACCTGCGTGCGCAGGGGGACGGTCATTCCATCGGTTGCCGCATCACAGTCAACGGTGTGGTGAAGGACGAAAGGTCTACCAGCAACGTGAACGGTTACATCGCCTGCCTGGATAAGTCGGCATGAACGACCATCGCATCGATCCTGGAGTCCATAGGTCGCGGCCTGCCCGCATCATCCGCCGGCTCGCCCTGCCCGTCATGTTGTTGTGGATTGGCATCGCCGTACTAACCAATGTGGTTACGCCCCAGTTGGAAGTCGTCGGAGCGGCACATTCGGTGGCGCAAAGTTCGCCGGATTCCCCCTCGCTGCAGGCGATGAATCACATCGGAGAAGTCTTCGGCGAGTTCAAATCCGACAGCGGCGCCATGATCGTGCTCGAAGGCGATCAGCCTCTGGGCGCAGACGCGCACCAGTTCTACGACACCTTGATCAAGAAGCTTTCTGCGGACACCAAACACGTCGAGCATATTCAGGATTTCTGGGGAGATCCGCTCACCGCCGGGGGTGCCCAGAGCAAGGACGGCAAGGCCGCCCTGGTCCAGGTCTACTTGGCCGGGGACCAGGGTCAGGCGTTGTCCAACGAGTCGGTAGATGCCATCCGCAACATCGTGGCCACCACAACACCGCCGCCCGGGGTCAAGGCTTACGTCACTGGCGCGGCACCGCTTGTCACTGACAACTTCCAGGTGGGCGGCGAGGGCACCGAGAAGGTCACCATCATCACCTTCCTGGTCATCGTCGCAATGCTGCTCATTGTTTACCGTTCGATCATCACTGCGCTCATCGTGCTCGCGACGGTCCTCGTCGAGCTGGCCGCCACCCGCGGGGTTATCGCCGTGCTCGGCAATTCGGGAATCATTGGCCTGTCCACCTACTCGACGAACTTGCTGACGTTGGTGGCAATCGCCGCAGGCACCGACTACGCCATCTTCGTCATCGGCCGCTATCACGAAGCACGCAACAGCGGCTTAGATCGGGAAGCGGCCTATTACGACATGTTTGGCGGGACCGCCCACGTCATCGCCGGCTCGGGCCTGACCATCGTCGGCGCATTGGCGTGCCTGCACTTCACGCGGCTGCCCTACTTCCAGAGCATGGGCGTGCCCGCCTCTCTCGGTGTGCTCGTCACACTTGCTGCCGCACTGACCATGGGGCCGGCCGTGCTGGTCATCGGCACCCGCTTCGGGCTGCTGGAGCCTAAACGTAAGGTTCGTGCGCGCCGATGGCGCCGCATCGGTACCGCAATCGTGCGCTGGCCCGGCCCGATCCTGGTCGTATCGTGTGCGATCGCCCTGATCGGTCTGCTGGCCCTGCCTGGATACAAGACCAGCTACGATGCACGTCCATATCTGCCCGCGTCAGCACCGGCGAACATTGGTTACGCGGCCGCCGAACGGCACTTCTCCCCGGCCAGACTCAACCCCGAGCTGCTGATGATCGAGACCGATCACGACATGCGGAATCCCGCGGACATGCTCATCCTGGAACGGGTCGCCAAAGCCATTCTGCATACCCCCGGCATCTCCTTGGTGCAGTCGATCACCCGGCCCCTAGGGACGCCCATTAGCCACAGCTCTATTCCGTTTCAGCTCAGTGCGCAAAGCGCCAGCCAGATCATGAACCTCGATTACCAGCGTCAACGCACCGCCGATCTCCTCAAACAAGCGAACGACATCTCCACCACCATCAACGTCCTGCAGCAACAGATGGCGCTACAGCAAGCCAGCGCTGTGGCCACCCACGAGCAGACCCAAGCGTTCCACGACACCATTGCAACAGTGAACGACTTGCGCGACAAGCTCGCCAATTTCGATGATCAGTTCCGGCCGCTACGCAACTACTTCTACTGGGAACCACACTGCTTCGACATCCCCATGTGCGCGGCATTGAGGTCGGTATTCGATGCCCTCGACGGCATCAGCGAACTCAGCGACAAATTCGGCGCTATCACGGCAAGCCTGGACAAGCTCGATGCGCTCCAACCCAAACTCGTCGCCCTATTGCCACCGCAGATCGCCATTCAGCAAAGAAACCGCGATATCGCACTGTCCAATTACGCCACCAATTCAGGAACCGACGCGCAGTCCGAGGAATCGCTGCGCAACGCCACCGCAATGGGCCAGGCCTTCGACACCGCCAAGAACGACGACTCGTTCTACATTTCCCCGGAGGCCTTCGACAACCCCGACTTCAAACGCGGCCTCAAAATGTTCCTCTCACCGGACGGCAAAGCTGCCCGGATGACCATCACCCATGAGGGCAATCCCGCGACCCCCGAAGGCATCTCGCACGTCGATGCCATCAAGAACTCCGCATTCGACGCCGTCAAGGCCACCCCACTGTCGGACTCCAAGATTTATGTCGCCGGGACCGCGGCGGGATTCAAGGACATTCAAGAAGGCGCCAAATACGACCTGATCATCGCCGCGCTGGCCGCGATTAGCCTCATCCTGCTCATCATGATGTTCGTCACCCGCAGCCTCGTTGCCGCGCTGGTCATCGTGGGCACCGTGGCGCTGTCGTTGGGCGCATCGTTTGGCCTGTCAGTGCTGGTGTGGCAGTACATCTTCGGCATCCCGTTGTATTGGATCGTGCTTGCCCTGGCGATCATCTTGCTGCTGGCGGTTGGCGCCGACTACAACCTGTTGTTGATATCTCGATTCAAAGAAGAGCTGGGGGCGGGACTCAAAACCGGTGTCATCCGTGCCATGGGTGGCACCGGCGGAGTCGTGACAGCAGCGGGCCTCGTCTTCGCTGCCACCATGTCGTCGTTTGTCTTCAGCGACCTGATTGCCCTTGGTCAGATCGGCACGACCATCGGCCTGGGGCTGCTCTTCGACACACTGATCGTGCGATCGTTCATGACACCGTCTATCGCGGTACTTCTCGGCCGCTGGTTCTGGTGGCCCCTCAACGTGCGCTCCCGCCCAGCTAACCGTCGCAGCACTGCGAGCTGATCCTGAATCCCTCGACTGGCAAGCGCACCTCGTATCTGAGCATATTTGCTGATTCCGGCCGGCAAGTCTGTCCCCAAGCGATCAGCAAAATGCAAATCAATGTGCGGAATTCTGCTCGGCTGTCTCGGAGTTTCTGCCTCCAGAACACCCCGTGGCACATTCATGCAGCATCTTCATCAGCAATGCGCGGACCTGCGGCCAGGGTGGATGAGCGTCCTGCAGGCCGGGGACCGATGTCATCGAGACCATTCCGCGGATCGTCGATGTGGCGACGCCGACGAAGTCAGCGAATTGTGGCGACTGCGAGTAAGTGGGCAGTAACGACGCAGCGACAGACTCAATCGCCGCGATACCCAGCCGAGTGCTCGCCGAAACCTGCCGCGCCAGTATCAGATCGGTGCGCGCGGCCGTGAACAGTTCGAGTACAGCCATGCAGATCGGCAAATTGTGCAACTCCCACAATCGGTCTAGAAACCCTAGTGCGCGCTCCTGTTCGGTCCCCTGGTGCATGGTGCTAGTTATGGCGTTCGCCGCAAGCTGCTCGATGAGGCGCTCCATGGCCGCAGTGACGAGAGCAATTTTGGTGGGGAAGTAGTGCTGTTGCGCGCCTTGGGTCACCCCTGCCAGCTCGGCCACCCCGCGTGTGGTCAACGCGGCGTAGCCAGACTCGGACAGCGAGCGGATGGTTGCATCGAGCAACGCCTCGGTGGTCGCCGCTCGCCGTTCCGCCTGCGTTGCCACCCGGCGAGCGTACCGGCCGTCGCACCTATCTGTCATTTGACTTGTAAGTCGTTCGACTGGTATCTAGTGTGCTGTCATATCCCGCGTGCAGAAAGGGCGCCATGCGAGATCTTCGAGGCAAAGTCGTCGTCGTGACAGGAGCAGCTTCGGGCATTGGCCGTGCTTTGGCCGTCGAACTGACCGGTCGAGGCGCGCTCGTGGCGGTCAGCGATGTCGATAGCCTCGGCTTGGAGCAGACCAGTGTGCTCTGCGAGAGTCGCGGCGCGCGACCACATGCGCAGACTCTCGACGTTCGCGACCGGGCCGCGGTTCACGTGTACGCCGAGGCCGTGGCCAGCCACTTCGGTCGCGTCGACGTGGTCATTAACAATGCGGGCATCACCAAGTTCGGGACCATCGAGCAGAGCTCCTACAGTGATATCGAAAACGTTCTCGATGTCGACTTCTGGGGGGTCGTGCACGGAACGAAAGCGTTTCTCCCGTATCTGATCGCCTCGGGCGACGGGCACATCGTTAACGTCTCCAGCATCTTTGGCCTGTTCGGAGTCCCGACTCAAAGTTCCTACAATGCAGCGAAATTCGCCGTTCGAGGATACACAGAGGCACTCAGGCAAGAGATGCTGATTGCCGGGCACCAGGTGGGAGTTACCTGCGTGCATCCCGGCGGCGTCAAGACTGCCATTGTGCGTAATGCCACTGCCAGCGCCGGTGGCGACATGGCTGCAATCAGTCGACTATTTACCGAAAGACTCACACCGACTAGTCCGCAGTCAGCTGCGCGGACGATTATTCGTGGAATTACCCGCCGACGCGCCAGGGTGCTGGTTGGGGCAGACGCCATCGTCGTCGATATGCTGGTGCGAATTCTCGGGTCGGCCTACCAGCGGCCCTTCGCCATTCTGGCAACCCGGATGCTCGGAGCGCTCGCCACAACGTCCGCTGGGAAGAAGTCTAAAGCTCGGTGAGCTGGAGGATGGCTTATGCCGGGCCGCAACGCCTCGCTGCAGTTGCGCCTTGCACGAGATCTGCGCCGGCGGCCCGCGATCCGCAACAGCTAGCCCATTGATGGCATGACCACCGGAATCACATACGGCCAGTCCTCGCCCCGCCGACGACATAAACTGGCGACGATGACCTGCCCATACGCGACCCGCACGGTCCGCGCGGGTCGATGATTGCGGGCGGGCATTCTTTTATGGAGATTGTGAGTATGCCGTGCGATTTGCCAGACGATCACTGCTGGGCGCTAGCGCAGGATTAGGTGTGGCGGTGGCGCTAGCTGCTTGCGGCGACACCAAGAATGCGGGTGAAAGCAGGCCAACCGTCCGTACCACCCAGGGTGTTGTGGTGGGGGCCGAAGAACAAAAAGTAGCGGTCTTCCGTGGTATCCCATTCGCGCAGGCGCCCGTGGGGCCGCTCAGGTTCGCGGCGCCCGAACCCGTGCAGAAGTGGGATGGTCTGCGACCGGCCATCAGGTTCGGCACTAGCCCACCGCAACTCACGCGCGTACCTGTCCGTTCGGTTACCAGCAGTGAGTGGCTGACGATCAATGTGTGGTCGCCGGATCTGGGAGGACAGGCTCTGCCTGTATTGGTGTGGATCTATGGCGGCGCTTTCGTGAGCGGATCTTCCGCCCAACCTGTATACGACGGGGTAAATCTCGCGAAGCACGGTGTGGTGGTGGTCACCTTCAACTATCGCCTCGGTGTGGAAGGGTTCGCGCAGATCACCGATGCCCCTGCCAATCGAGGGATTCTGGATCAGCTCGCAGCGCTGCGCTGGGTGCATGAGAACATCGCGGCGTTCGGGGGGGATCCGGGCAACGTCACGCTTGCCGGTCAGTCTGCCGGGGCATCGTCGATCGCGGTCCTGATGACTTTGCCGCGTGCCCGAGGGCTCTTTAGGCGGGCAATCTGTCAGAGTGTTCCCGCACGATGCCAGACGGTGCGTTTTGCCTCCGATGTCGCCATGGAAATCGTCGCGCCGCTCGCTGCGGCTCCCTCGGTTGATGGGCTCAGCGGCATTGATCCTCAGGTGCTGGTCAAAGCAGCGGTTCGGGTGAGCAGCAATCTTCCCCGGTACCAGGACCGTTGGGGCTATCGGTTTACGGTGGGCGGCAGCTTGTTCGGTCCAGTAATCGACGGAGAATTGCTCACCGGAGATCCGTGGCAAGCGATGGGTCGGGGTCTGGGCGCTGATATTCCGTTGATTGTTGGACATACGCGCCACGAGTATCGCTTTGCGCTGTCGCGGACGCCGGGGGCAGCCGTTGCCATTAGCTCCGCACAAACGCAGCAGGCGCTCTGCGAACTTCCCCCGAGAACTGATGGCTCCCGGGCCTACCGTTTGGCCTACCCGAAGCTGACCGATGCGCAACTGTATGAGACAGCCTGCTCGGATTACCTGTATCGAATGCCGAGTGTGCATCTGGCGCAAGCGCACTCCGGGGGCGGCGGGGTGGCCTATCTCTACGAATTCTGCTTCGAACAGTCATCTATTGGTGCTGGACACACAGCGGAGATTCCCCTGGTGTTCGGCACCCTTGGCGGTCCCGGCGACACGCTGTATGGGCCGTCACCGTCGTCGGCAGCCGGTGCCCTAAGTGCAGAGATGCAGAGGAATTGGATTTCCTTTGCTACACAGGGCGTCCCCGATTGGGCCGCTTATACAGACGAAGCTCAGGGGACCCAGGTATTTGATACCCAATCGCGCGTCGAGGCATATCCCGAACAGCGCTCAGAGGCAATCTGGGCCCCCGCCCGCTCGGTCCCCCGTGTGATGGACCTGACGCATTGACCCGGCCCGGCCCGGTAGTGGCCGGCGGGGGCGGTGGTCGTTGTTGAGGCCGTCTAGCAGCAGCGCCAGGTGGCGGCGCCAGGCGTCGGGGTTGATCTGGCGGGTGACGTCGGCGAGCGCGCCGACGCTGAAAACCACGCCGAAGAAGTCGTCGGGGTGTGCGTCGGGCCGCAATGAGCCGCTGGACTGGGCACGTTGAACGAGCGTGGCGACGGCGGCCTCGATGCGCAGGTGCTGGGCCGTAACCTGGTCGCATCCGCCGCGATTCAGGACCTCGGTCATGCCGCGGCTGCCGGCCATCCGCTCACAGGCGAATTCGAAGTACTCCACCAACGCCTGCCAGGGTTCTTCGCCGGTGGTGGCCTCATCGGCGGCCTCGGCCATGGCGGCGAAGTTCTGTTCAAACACCGCGTTGATCAACTCGTCCTTGCCCGCAAAGTGGCGGTAGACAGTCCCCACACCGACTCCCGCATGGTGGGCGACATCGTCGAGGGTTACTCCCAGGCCCCGTTTGGCGAATACCTCGTTCGCTGCTTGTAAGAGGCGCGCATGATTGCGCACCGCGTCCGCCCGCTGCGGGCGCTTAGCTGTGGCCTCACTCACACCACTGGCCTCCTCCGGAATGCATGAAACGGAGAGATTGTCACCGTTTGTGCTATCTTACCAATATCCGGAGAAAAATTCACCGTTTATTGGTGCCAGCACGGCCTGTCACAGCATGAAAGGCCTGGTTGGACCTGTCTGAACAACCGAGAAGGCGAGGAATTGAGATGACCACACGCAAGCAAGACGGTGGCCGTGGGCCGCTGTCGATCGTGACCGGCGGCACCGACGGAATCGGCAAGGAAGTGGCCCGCGGGTTAGTCCGCAGCGGTAAGCGGGTTTGGATCGTGGGCCGCAACCAGGCCAAGGGCGCCGCAGCGGAAGCCGAGTTACGCGCCGACGGCGATGTGCGGTTCGTGGCCGCGGACCTGAGCGTGCTGGCGCAGGTGCGGGCACTGTCCGAGACGATCCTGGCCGAGACCGACCAGATTGAGATCCTGGTCCATTCGGCGGGGATCCTCGAGATCAGTCACGGAATCAACACCGATGGTATCGAGAAGAACTTTGCGATCAATTACCTGGCGCGGTTCCTGCTGACCGAACGGCTGTTACCGGCCCTGATCAAGGGACGCGCACGCATCGTGAACATCGCCGCGGCCGGGATGAACAAGCTCAACTTCGATTTCGACAGCCTGCCGGGCATCCCGAAACTGTCTCCGTTCAAAACCTTTGCCCAATCCCAGGCCGCCAATGACGTCTGGACCCAGGATCTCGCCTCCCGGCTCGGCAGCTCCGGCGTAGTGGTCACCGCGGTGCAACCCGGCATGGTGGAGACGAACATCCGGCAGAACGACGGCAACGACATGCTGCTGTTGAAGCTGGTCGACAGCCGCTGGCTCAAACCGCTGCTGCGCAAGTTCATCATGATCAGTCCCGCCACCGCGGCGATCACACCGCTGTGGCTGGCCACCGATCCGGCTACCGCCACCGTCAATGGCGGATTCTTCGGCCCGAAGAAGAAGACCATCACCGTCACCGCCGGCCCCAAAGACCCGGCGCTGCAACAGCATCTACGAGAAACCAGCATCCGTCTCGTCGGCGGACAGCTATAAGAGCCACCGAAACCACATCCGAACGGAGACAAAGAATGTCCATCACTGCCGATTCGACACTGTTCCAACCGACTTCGCTGGGCACGATCACGCTTGACAACAAACTCATCATGGCGCCGATGACCCGCAGCCGCGCGCTGCCAGATGGCGGAATCAGTGACGCCCAGGTCGAGTACTACGCCCAGCGTGCGGGCGCGGGTCTGATCATCGGCGAAGCGACTCAGGTTTCTGCGATAGGTGGTGGGGCGTACCTGTCCACGCCCGGTATTTACACCGATGTCCATGAGGCGGGCTGGAAGCGGATCGCCGAGGCCGTGCACGCGCGCGGCGGAAAGCTCGTTATACAGTTGTGGCACGTCGGCCGGCACGCGCACGCCGCGATCAACGGCCTCGGCTCGGTCGCCCCTTCGGCGATCCAGACCGACATCACCACTCACGTCGGCCCGCAAGGGCGCTCACGCGTCGGGGTCCCGCACGCCTTGACCGTCCCGGAAATCCATGCCACCCACCAGGATTTCGCCAACGCCGCGCAGCGCGCGATCCGCGCGGGCGCCGACGGTGTCGAGATCCATGCCGCCGGAAGCTATCTGCCCCAACAGTTCCTGGCCGAGAACGCCAACCGCCGGACCGACGAATACGGCGGATCCCCACAGAACCGGGCGCGGTTCGTCATCGAACTTGTCGAAGCAGTCACCGCAGCGGTGGGCGCCGACCGGGTCGGAATCAAAATTTCCCCGGGCATCGCCATAGGAGAACTCAACGAAACCGCGCCTTTCAGCACCTACGAGGCCCTACTCACCGCGATCGCGCCCCAAAACCTGGCTTACCTGCACGCGATGTATGACATCAATGACCCCTACGTTGATCAATTGCGGGCACTATGGCCCGGCTCCTTCATCCTTAGCGCAGGGTTCCATGGACAGGTCAGCGAGGCCGACTACGAACAAGCGATCGAACACGGGCGCATCGACGCCGCCGTGATCGGACGGAACTTCCTGGCCAACCCCGATCTGGTCGATCGCCTCCGGCAAGCAGCCGACCTCAACGAGCCCCGGCCAGAGCACTTCTACAGCGGCGGAGACACCGGATACACCGACTATCCCACCCTCGCCGCATAACCGTGAGGCCTGTGCCGAGCCGACGTTGCCGCGGCCGGCACATACCGTGCCTATGCCAACGCACATCACATGGCGCCCTGGTCGCAATCACCGGCTGGCGCGCAGCCCGGCATTTGGGGCCGCCGTCCCCGGTGTGCGAAGTCCGCGCCGATGCCACGACAGAGAATTGGAGGCCAACGCCTGTGCGCCATGGTGTATCGGGATACCAATCCGGGTGCCGCTGTGATGTCTGCCTTACTTCCGAACAGCAACGGGTACAACAGATCGCTGCCGCGGAAGCGCAGCGGTGGGGGCCTGTCAACAAGGCTGCCGACGAACGATCCAACGAACCCCTCGATAGCGACAATGAACGACACGTTCCGCGCCAGCGCCCCCGACGCAAGCACTGGACCGAAGCTGAGGTTGCGCTCGTTACCGAAGGAAAGCTCACCGACCAGCAGATTGCCGAGCAGGTGGGGCGGTCAGCGGAAGCCGTTAAAGCCTTCCGGCAGCGCCGTGAACTCAAGCTGGCGATTCAACGTGGCGATTACCCCCACAGGAACAGTCGCAGCAGGCGCAGCCATAAACCGGGCACCGCCGATGGACCTGCGCAACAGCACGGTTACTTTTTCTTCCCCTGATCCACCGGCTACCGGAAGCCCCGAACCTAAAGCGTGCTCAAGGAGCGGTAAGGCAACGGCCTGTCGCGGACTAAAGCCATTTTCGCTCGGCACAACGCCGCGGTGCGTCGAGCGCACAGAAGGCCAACCATGATCGGAAATGTCACTGAAAGTCAGTATCAGAAACTGGTCGCCGAGGGCCACACATTCGTCGAGCAGCACGCCCACGCTCAATTCGGTCCCGGCGATTTTGCTCTGAAAGTGGCGCCCTGCAAGGACGCGGCGACGAACATGCCGCTGAACCGATGATGAGTGTCGGTTATGGGCTCGCCCGGTTCTCCGACGATCTGGCAGCGTCCGTCAAAACGCTCGACCCGTACCGCTGGGGCCCTGCCCAGGTTGACGTTGACATGTGAGGAGAGTTTCGCACGGCACCACGTATCCAGGGATCTTTCTAGGCCTCAGGGGACGAGATCTGCCTAGTCGACTAGGCTAAGGCGAGCTAGTGCTGTTGTTGGCGACGCCGCACATTCAGATGATGATGCGGACCTCTGGGGGGTTCGGGTTGGTGCTGACGCTGACCGCTACAGTGCCGGCACCCGGGCGCAACTTGACCGCCGCTATCCCGAACCGCCAGCCGTAGTGGCGCGCGATGCCTGGATCCGGCACTGAGGGCACGGTGACATGCTGTGTTCCACTCGCCCCTGTGTCGAGGTTGCGCCAGGATATGGTCGCAGCGGCGAAGCATGACTCATCTTTGTCGAATGCGTCAAAGCGCATTCGAACGTCGATGCCTGGTCCAACATAGTCGCTTTGCTGGACGGGGGACGTAATAGCGCTGGCGCCCATAACCCCCGAGCAATCCGGCGACACTGTCACCTCAGCGTCGTCGAATTCAGCCGATCCATCTGCCGACGCCTGAGAAACGGGAAACACCAGCGTTGCTACTGAAAAGACCGCAGCGATTGACGTCGACCTTCGAAGAAGCACACGCATTTACAGTTCCTTAGGGTTGTCGACTCCTTAAGAATGTATCGCGCAACTATGTCAGCGTCATGCGCCGCCCGTGCGCGGAGCTTCTACGTGGGCACCGCTGATGCAACGGAGCAGTCTGCCGTAAGAGCGCGTCGCTCTTTGCAGAAAGGCGGTCGCGTCCGGAAAGTGACGGCTCATTGGTCCGCCGCCTCACGAGCGGGCGCGGTGTTTCCACGCGTCATGATGGTTGCTAGCGGGCTGTAGATGGTCAGAAAGTGAATTAATGTGCAGCTGTGACCCGCCTCAGACTCGCCGCATGTGGCCACACCCACACCGGCGGAGCGGATTGGGGTGATCCATTTGCGGCGACCCGATGAGGTCAGCGCGAATCCACACCGCGAGGCCGTGCCCCCAACCATCTGGCGGCGCGTATGCGCGCCGCGTTCGGCCTGGCTGCAACGCCTGCTCTACGGTGCGCGCCATGACCACCAACAACACATTCGACCAGGGACGAGCGCCCAAGGCGCATATCGATCCCCGCTTGCAGGAAATCCTGGACGCCTACGACCGGGACGCACGACAGCGACACCAGGAAAAGGGCAAAGACAAAGACCAGGACCAGGGCGCGGGTCGCCGTCAACAGAGGTCTGAATGCGACGGGCCTGGGCCGAGCTCTATGGGTAGGGCGGCGCCACAAATGCCGCAGATGTCACAGGTGCCGCCGTCATCGCCCGACGGCAAGGGGCGGGGATCCTCGGTCGGCTAATTGTTCATCAGGACCTCAGATGCTCCGGTGACTGTGGGTCAGTGTCTTGGTCCTGTGGTGCACCGTGACGGTTGGTGCTCAGCTGGCTAGCCGGGTGATGCTTTCCAGTGATGCACGCACGCCGACGAGTTGATCCAGCAGCAGCCTGGCGTAGTCATCGTGCGGCAGAAGTTGCTGGTGGGGATAGACGGTGCCGGTGATCAGGCGCACGAATCGGGTTAGTGCGGTGTGGGCTTGGGCTCGTTCGTAGGCGATCCAGTCTGAGGGTTCCTCGGGAAAGGCGTAGCCGTTCTTGCGGGACCAGGCAAAAGGGGTCATGTGTTCCATGGCGGCGTGTTCCTTGATCTCTCTGAGACCATCACGGATCTGGCTTGCGGTCAGACCTGTTGCGGCACACAGCTGTTGCAGGGTGAGCCCGCCAGGGCGGGCTTGTAGAAGTGCCAAACGCACGCGCTCGGATTTGACGGTGCGGGGGATGCGGTGGGGCATGGTTCACCCGCCTTTGAGTAATTCGGCAAGCGCCTCATCAAGGCTGACATCCCCGGTGTCCATCGCGTGTTGTATCCAGTCGGCCGTGCTGCGCACCCGGGCCAGATTCTGCTCGACTGCGGCCCTTTCCTCAGTGCTGAACTCCTGGCCACGCAGGTTGGGCAGGATGCGGCCTACGCCGGCGACGAACTGGGCGCAGGCACCCACCAGATCGATGTATTCGATGCTGTGCGAAAGCGCCCGGATGGCCGGTGTGCGCTGGCGTGCGCACACGATTGTTTGCCGGGATCGGTCGTATTGGGCGCTGTTGACCGCGTGGCGTGCTGATTGGTCGCCCATGGCTTCGAATGCGACGTTGGGGCGTTTGAGCAGGTCCCGGGCCACCGATACCGCGACGTGATCGTCCTTGGTCAGATCGTGGACCTGGTTGACTTTCTCCTGGCTGGTAACTGGGGTGCGTGGCGTCCACCCTACTGCCCGGCGGGCAGCCTCGCTATCCCATCGGCGCTCACCAGTACGGCCGTTCTTGGGTGGCTTTTGTATCAGTGCGTACCGGTTGTCGTGGCCGGCGAGCACCTTGTGGATGTAGTGCGACACGGTGTGCACTCGCTGACCGTTGGGCCATCGTGAGGCGACCCACCGGTAGTCCATGATTGTCGATGCCGCCAGGCCAATGTCTTGGGCGTACATGGCGATCGCGTCGGTGACGCTGAGCAGCTCGACGCCCGGGCCGGGGTGCGCTCCGCCGCGCGGCTGCAGCGGCTCGATTTCCAGGGCTCGGTCACCGAGTTCGAACTGGCAGCGTGATTGCTGCTCGACCAGGTTGCGTCCCTCGGTGACCAGCTGGTCATAGCGGCGCTTACTGACGTTTCCGATTTTTTCGGGCATTGTTGTCTCCTCGCGTGATTCCCCTGTCCGGGGCCACGCGGGCCTGCACTGCACCTGGTGCTCGATGCACCGCGGTCGCACTGTCTGTGCGCCGTGGGCCGAACCCCTGCGCTGCAGCGGGGGCCCGCATGATCGATGTGCTTGTGTCTATCACCTTCTTGCGCGCACCGGTGCCGCTTGAAGAACGGCTGCAAACCGGCTGATGCATCATTGTGCGCTCCCCGAGGCCGCCGATCAAGAGTTTCGGATCATTAATTACGCAGGTCAAGCCCGGTGTGAAAGGGATTGTGTAGCCGTTCGCGGTAACGGTCACGGTGACGTCTGCAGCGAACGGCAACGCCGCCAAGCCCGGGTCCGGCACCGATGCGAACAGTAAATAGTCCCAGCGCGGTGCTCGAGTCCGACGACCCAGGTGCTCTCACACTCAGCGCATCGGGCCCGCAACTGGCCCCCGCCGCGCATCGCGCAGATCCGCGAGCGGCTGCGTTGGGCCCAACGCCAATGCTTTGCCCGGCACGCGGATGAACAATAGAGAGCATCGTGGCGCAACCGGTCCGGTATCTGAGCGCCACAGGCCGGGCAGTAGCGGGCCGCAACCATGCCGCGATCTACCTGAGCAACCATCTGGGCCTCCTTGCTCTGGTTGTCTCAACCGTAGTTCGATCTGCCCTGAGACGTTGGGCATTTGGCACGGGCCAGCTGTTCCTGAAGTTGTTCTAGCGCTGACCGTTTGAGAGGCGGGCGATTTCGCCGTGCGCGGCCGCCAGCGCTTCGTCGCGGGCTTTGAGTTCGGTTCTGAGTTTGGACAGGTGGGTTTGCTGGGTGGCCAGCTGGCGGCGCAGCGTCTGAGCGCGGATCACCTCCAGCAGGTCGGGGTGGGCGTAGATGGTTTTACGGGTGACCTTGGCGGTGCGGGCAACGGCGTTAACGTTGATCGGCTCGCCGTGTTTGCGCAGATTGCGGATGGCTTTGTCGATGCGGCGGCGAGCCTCGTCGCAGCGCTGCTGGGCGTGGCGGCGCAGCCCGTCGGTTGCGCGGGTGTGCTCAGCCATCGCCGCGCCGCTGACCGCTGACGTGGTTCATGGTGCTCTCGTGGGCGCCGCGCGGCTGCAAAGCCCGGTGGCGGCGGCGTGGTCGAAGACTAGCCGGGGCGCCCGCACGTGCTTCCAGCTGCGTGTCCTGGACTTAGACGTTGGCGGCAATGCCGTGCATCTCCCAAACAAGCAGTTCGGCACCGTCCTTTTCGGCAGTAAGCCGATGCCCACCGGTACGGGTGAGCCGGACCGCGTCACCTTGCTGAAGCTGACCGTAACCTTCGAATTCGACCTCGCCGCGGGCAACGAAGACATGCCCGTGGGGGGCGTCTGGCACCTGAATGGACCGTCCGGCGTCTAATCGCGCGACATGCAAAGTAGCGTAACGATTTCCGAATGTGATCGCGGCATCGTTGCGGTGTTTGGGCATCCCGGACGCCATGGGCACCAGTGTGTTGCCGGCAAGCTCGGCGGCAATGTCCAGTTCCTGATAGCCCGGTGGCCGATGCAGTTCATCCGGCGGGATCCACATCTGCACCACCCGGAGCCGTGAACGTTCACGTCGTCCTGCCCCGTTGCGTTCGGCGTGCACGATCCCGGTCCCCGCACTCATGCGCTGGGCAAGCCCTGGATAGATGACGCCCTCGTTCCCCAGCGAATCCCTGTGTACAACTGAGCCCTCAAGCACCCACGTGATGATTTCCACGTCCCGGTGCGCGTGCATGTCGAAACCTTCGCCCGGCTCAATGGTGTCTTCGTTGTGCACCATCAGCACACCATGCGCATTGGCCGCGAAATCGAAATTTCCTGTGGCAGGGAACGATTGCCATGATTGGAGCCACTCATTCGACCAATGTCCGCGCTGGGCACTGCGGATGACTCGGACGGGCGTGGATTCGCCGGAAATTGAAAGCACCCCTCTCCAACTAACAAGTGCGCGCAAACCTGCCGATCGCAGGTAGTCCTCCTGCGTTGTGGGTCGGTCACGCCATAGGCGCGCGGTGTTCGATACGCACGTATTCTAGCCGTCATCGGCCGTCATCGGCCGTCAGTTGGACGACGAGAACACGGCGTCGGCAGCTTCGGCCGAGGTCCGGCGATGAGCATGCACTGTGTTGCGCATTGGCCTGAGGCGGCTGTTCGGGCCTGAGAGCCGGAGTGTGGAGGAGGCGCCGCGGGATTCGCCAGCCCCTCACACTTCAGCGACACATTCCACGCCCTGAGCGGCCTCACCGCCATTGAGCTGCTCCGCGCTGGCGCGCGAATCATCCTCCTGGACTGACTATTTCGGCCTGCACATTGCATGGGCGCAACTTGCATCGGTCGGCAGTGTCAGCCAGCGAACCGATCGATACCGCTCGAATCCAGCACCGCATGGTGACATGCCTCACCAACGCGCACTACCACTCGCAGCTGTGCCGTATGGCGTCGGCGACCACAGCCCCCGGCCGAATCGGTTCGTGCCTCGTTCGACATCTCGTGCGCGGTCACGTTCTGATCTATCGGGTCAGTCGTGAACGCTCGGCTAACACGTGTCGGTTTTCCCTGATGGTGCCGTTCGATCACGTCGGGAAAAGCGGAATGCCCCGAGCGACGCCCTTGGTCTACATGCCCGACGAAGATCGATACAGCATTGTCGCAGCTAAAGAGGGACACCCCGCAACCCGGCCTGGCTTGTGGCGTCTATCCAGCTCCGGCCCTGCGCGCGGCGAAGAGACGGGGGCCGGTCGCGGCGTCTACGCGTTCTAGATTTGGCAACTCCGCGTTCCGAGGCCATAAACAGCGCCGATGTCGATCGGCACCGTTTGGGTTTTCAACACGTCCCCGAGGGCGGGGGACCTGTGTGAATAGGTGTCTAAAACTCTAGCGGTTCGGTCGGGGTGCTCTGGACGTCGGCTGGTGGTGAGTCGGCTCTGTTGCAGGCGGTGCGTGTGGGGCCTGACGTGTCCAGTGGGGCTTTTGTGACTGGGCGGCGGATAGACCGGTGCCTGGTTAGGCTGTGGTGATTTTTTGACGGCGCCCGTGGAGGTAGTGGGCGATGGCGTTGCGGCCCAACGCGAATCCGATCATCACAGCGTGCTGACGGGTGGGGCTGTGGGCGGTCATGCGTCCGCCGTAGAGAGTGCGGTCGAGGGTGTTGTTGAGTGATTCGGCGTCTTCGCGCCAGCCGTAGCAGCGGTCATAGATGCTCTTGCCAGTGTCGGTCTTGGTGTGCTGGCGAAGGTGCTCGGCGCGGTTGTAGCCGCGTTTGTCATCCTCGTCGGTGTTGTCGAGGCGACGGGACTGGACGGTGCCGCAAGTGGTGGCGAAGTCGATGTACCAGCGGTGGGTGCCGCCTCGGTTGCGGCGCGAGTAGATCTTGTCGACCGGCAGCGGCTCATAGGTCATCTCGCCGGTGTCGATGATGCTGCGTTCATGGAGGCGGCCGTCGAGGGTCCAGATGTCGTGAGTATCGCGGCATGTGCACGTGATTTGGGTGAAGAAGGTGGGTTTGGCGGTGCCCGAGTGTGGTGGTACCAGGACGGTCAGGCCCTGTTTCATGGCGTGGTTGATGTGCGTGCCGCGGAAGGCCCCGTCGTAGCAGATACCGTCGACGCGCAGGTCGGGATGGGCGATGACATTGTCGAGCATGGTGATCGCGATGCCGGCCTCGCCCTTGTAACCCTTGCCATGTGGGACGGGTGCGGTGTCGAGGATGGCACGCAGGTTCCGGGCGTTGTCTGGCCGGGCGGACAGGGTGGCGAATTTGGCGCCGTAGCGGAATTCGGGTGCGCCGTCACCGTTTTGGACTTCGCTGTGAGCGACTATGCGGCAGCGCCCGGCGGCGGTGAGTCGCTCGACGGTCTTCTTGCGGTACGGAGGTGGCACGACGGTGCCGTCTCCAACGACGAACTGGCCGCGGGTGGGGTCGGTGCGCGATACCCGCTTGTTGGGGTTCAGGCAGCCCAGTCGGCGGGCCAGTTCTGCGCCGGTTTGGCGCAGGCCGTCTTGCAGCTGCTCGATATGTCGGTCGAGCTTCGGTTGTGCGTAGGTGTGATGGTGGCGTTTCGGGGGCGTGGCACGAGCGGTATGGTCGTGGTCGGCGGCGTGTCCGCGGATAATGTCCCAGTAGTCGGGGCTGTTCATGATCCGGCTGGCGGCATTGGCCGAGCCGAACGCACCGTGCAGGGACGTGTGGACGATATGCACCCAGTTGGGGTACATCGGAGGCCGCCCCGGTGTGCCTGGTTCGCGGTCGGGGATGCGGTCGGCGATGGCGTATTGGGCTGGGTCGGAGGCAATCGCGCGGACTTTCTCGATCTCCACCAGCGTGTGATCGTCCGGGGTGTGGAGTTGCTGGCGGCGCCATTGATCGATCCGGTCGGCACCATAGATGGTGCGACGTGGGCGGTGCGGCGGCAGAGACATGTGCGATCAGTCGTCTTGGCGCCATTGGTAGCCGATGAGCGCGGCGGTGCCATCAAGTGACCCGGAGCCGATCAGCTTGGCCGCCAATTCGATTCGGCCGGTTTCTTCGAAGACCTGCCGGGCGGCGTGAGCGGTCAGCGAGGACGGTTTGATTCCAGTGGTTGTGCTCAGGCTTGCGCGTGTGAGGACATCGCGGACGGTCACGCACACTCTGGCCTGCCGTTGCGCATCGGAGCCGTCGGAGCCGGTGCAGCCCTGCGCAACCAGCTGATCAATTCCCTTGGGCTGCAGCAGGAAAGGGGAATTCTTCAACCAGTCAGCGACACCTGGCCCGCCACGAGATACCTGGCAGACTCGGCGATGGGCCAAACGCTTGACGGCGCAGCCGGTATCCGGCACCAGGTGCGCGTGGTATCTGATTGGCGCGCCGATAGCGACCAGCAGCTGTGAGTGTCACTCCGCGCCGCACCGTGCGAGTTCCTGGCCATGAGTGGGACTCAGGACACTCCAAAGCCCAAGACGAAGGCGACAATCTGACCAACGTGATCCGTCGTCTATTGCGTGGATATCTCAGCGGATCGAGCATCGAGTACCTTGCCACTCCGAACAATCCGTCGATCAGCAAGCTGGTCAGCGGGATTACTGGTCGCTATGAAGATGTACGGAAGCTTTACCCCGCCAAACACTGGCGCCCCGAAGAACGCGATGTGTCCGGCTACCGACCTGCGGGACGACGATAAAAGCACATAGTTGAGTCATCGCGACGCAAGTGAATCGGTCGACTACGAATCAGCTGTTGGAAACAATGGTGCTGCTACGCCGACGAGTCGGCATGGCTGGTAGCGGCCATAAATCCGTAATCATCAGCGTTGCAACGAGTTCCGCTGACACAGGCTGAGGCATGCTGGTGTTGCACTTGTGTTGTGGCCGAGCTGACCCGGCGCGAATTTGGGTGTTGCGCATTGCCGGATTGAGGCATTGTTGGCCATCTGGGCGGTGATGTGAAGGCTTCCGGTCCAGGGGGCGCCGATCACTGCAGTATGCAACTGTTGCATACTTCGATGATGATCGGTGTCCGCTCGTCCGCGCTTGATGCTGCCTCATCTGTGCAAATCTGGTTGGGACGCTGGCGCGACAGCGGGATGTTGACGGTGGTGTTGGCGATGGTCGTTGGCGTTATTACCGGCTTGGGCGCTGTCGGATTTCGTTGGCTGATCGTTTTCTTTACCCGCTTGTTTACCGGAGTTGAGGATTACTCAGCCTTGGGACGAGTGCCAAGCACACATTGGCCGGCGTTGGGCCTTTGGTTTCTGTTGTTATCGCCGGTGATCGCGGGGGCCATCTATGGCCCCATCGTGCATCATTTTGCGCCGGAGGCTCGTGGTCACGGGGTGCCAGAGGTGATGTACGCGGTGGCACGTAATGGTGGGAGGATCGCTCCGCGGGTCACGATCGTGAAGGCTTTGGCGTCGGCGTTGTGCATCGGTGGTGGCGGCTCGGTCGGGCGTGAAGGGCCGATTGTCCAAATCGGTGCTGCGACGGGTTCGGCGGTGGGGCAGGTGCTGCGCCTGGACGGCCGACGATTGCGGCTTCTGCTCGCTTGTGGTGCTGCAGGGGGTATTTCGGCGACTTTCAACGCTCCGTTGGCCGGAGTATTCTTCGCTCTGGAGCTGATTCTGTGCAGCCTTGACGCCGAGTCTGCCGGGCTCGTGCTGCTTTCCAGCGTGGCTGCGGCAGTGGTGGGACGCGCACTCATGGGTGATCATCCATTTCTGTCACTACCGGGGTTCAGTGTGCGGCGCCCGTTCGAGTATCTGCTCTACGGACTGCTCGGTGTGGGCGCCGGTGTGGTGGCCGCTGCCTTCTCGAAGGTTCTGTATTGGGTAGAGGACGCCTGTGACTGGATCTGGCGCGGGCCTCAATGGGCGCGACCGGCTGTCGGCGGAGTCATCCTTGGCGCCTTGCTGGTCGCGCTGCCACAAATGTATGGAGTGGGATATCCGGTACTGCGCAATGCAGTTGGCGGACATTACGCGATCACCATGCTCGTGGTGCTCCTGGTCGGCAAGATCTTCGCGACGAGTCTGACCATCGGTATTGGCGGCTCCGGCGGCATATTCGCCCCTACGCTATTCATTGGCGCGATGGCTGGCAGTGCCTTCGGTCAGACGATTCACCAGCTGGACCCGGCGCTGAGTGTGGTTGCCAGTTCCTATGCCTTGATAGGCATGGGAGCACTGCTGGGCGGTGCGACCGGCGCCCCGATCACCGCGGTGGTGACGTTGTTCGAGCTGACCGGCCAATACTCGATCATTCTTCCCCTGATGATCGCGGTCTCCTTAGCCACCTTCACAGCCCGCATGCTCGGTGAGCACACCATCTACACCGCCAAACTGTGGCGCCGCGGCATCACGCTCCATGACACCGCTCGCCGTCACCCCTAGCCAGCGCAGGCGCCGCGTTTGAATAGAAGGTGGCAGAACAGATCTCGTGACGCCTACTGGCGGGGTACTTCCGGGGCATTGGCCGTGGGCCAGGGGATGTCCCGAGCGCTAGGAAACTTGCGGTGTAGCTCGTCGATGAGCCGGTGCGCTTCGTACAGGTCTTTTCGCAACGCTATGAGATGACGGCGTCGATGTCTGGCTGCGGTGGGCCTGACGGGAGCATTCTGGTTCCGGCGCTCAGTCTCGATGATCGATTGAGATACCTCGTTGACATGCTCGTAGAGCGAAGTCAGTAGCACGTGCGCCTGTGCGGCAGAACGATCCTCGATCATCGGGTGTTCGTTACACGTGCTCGCGTTGATCCGGAGCGGGATTTCATTTCGCATGTTGTCCTGGGTGTTTACCTGCTAGCGGAACATTCGCTTGAGCGCCCACAGCTCGGCATCTAGCGCGGCTATGCCGTGCCGGATCGCGGCGATATCTTCAGGACTCATCTGCTGGGGACTGAGGTAGGCGCGGCGCCCTTCTATGCCGACAGCGCTACCTTCGAGTATGCCGGCAAGGGCTCGGCCCGGGGTGGAGTTCGACGCTGTCTCTGGGTTGGAGGTGCTTTGTTTAGCGGGCATGAGGTGGCCTTTCGTATAGGTGAACGGATGGACTCCGGCGGTGGGTCAAGCGTCGTTGAGCTTGTTGACTTGTTTCGTTAAATCGTGCTGTGACAATGGTTTTTTGGCGGTGTTTATGACGCCGCCTTCGGTGATGAAGGCGTATGCAGGTGACTGGGTGATACCGAAGCGGCTCGATATGTTCGTGCTGGTGTCGATGACCTGTGTGAATTCCATGGGGTGATTGCGTGTAAACGCCCGCAGATCTGTAGCACTGGCTTTGATTCCGACCCCGACGAAGGTGATGCCTGGATGCTTGGCGGCCGCGGCTCGCACGATCGTGGCCTGTGACTTACACGCGGCGCAGGAAGGTTCCCAGAACCACAACACGGCCGGCTTGCCCCACAAGTCTTCTCCGGAAAACCCGCCTCCGTCCAGTGATTGGGCGATGAACTGCAGCTGCCAGGGCGCCAGCGGCTCTGCGGTCAGTGTTGATGCGTGCGGGTTAGCCGCGGGCAGCTGCTGGGACGTAAACAGTGTGCGGGCGGGTGAGCATCCGGTTGCGAGAATTACTATGGCGACGAGAGTTATTGCGCTGTTTTTCACGGTGATTCAGCTTTCCTAGCTAGTTCTAGACTTGTCGTGCGATGAGCTAGCGTTGGGCAATCACCGCCCGTTCGATCTCTGAAACAGGTAGGTCGCGGTGCGCAGGTCGCAGGTAGCGCTGCAAATATTCTGCTGCGCCCACATGTAGAAGCAGATCCCAGTCGTACTCGGCGAGAAACTCTGCGACTTGTTCGGGATGTAGACCGAAGTGCCACAACTGTTGTTGTGTCACAAATTCGTCGTATCCAGCGCGCGCACCGTACATGGCGAACCCGTCCACAAATGCTTTACGCAGGAAGGTGAACGCTAAGCGGCTCCCCGGTGCCAACGCGAGCATGTGCCGCAGCGTGCGTCGCACAGTAGCTTCAGTCAGATACATCGACACGGCTTCCCAGATCACAAACGCGCGCATATCCAGGTCAAATCCACTGTCCGACAGACATTTCGTCATGTTCTCGGTTGCTAGGTCGGCAGCAACATATGTCGCATGTCGGGGGATGTATCCGAAACGACGCGCCGCCACCTGCTGCTTACGGATGCTGTTGGCTGGCAGATCGACCTCCCAGACCGGGACACCGGTCAACTGCGGTATCCGGTACAAACGCGTATCGAACCCGCCGCCCAGGATGATCACCGCATCAAGTCCGTCGGCAAGGGCCTCGATGAGCTGCTCATCGATGTACCGCTTGCGGCATAGCACGCCAGCCCACCCGCCGCAGATCTTCTTCTCCGTTGCGGCAATCATCGCCCGCCGCACCGGTGCCCGGCGTGTGGCCAGAGCTTTCAGATGTAACGCGGGAGGCAGCAGACGAATCGCGTACGGGTCGATGATCAGCGGTGAGCTCTCGTACTGCTCGGTGGCCAGGACCGAGGCAGAACCGTAGACGCCGTATCCCACCGCCGAACTCATAGGCGCCCTCAGCTCTCTGATCGGTCGACTCAATAACGCCGACCAGGCTTCCCGGCACACCACCGCATTCCTCACACGGCAGCGCTCACCCAGATCAGAGCAACGCAGGCGATGTGTCCCTATCGCATCTGGCGTCACCATCAGCACTCGGTTCTGGCCGCTGCGCCGTGAATGCAGCCGCCAGATACGGTAGCAGTATGCAATACTTTTTGTAGGTTATCTTTAGTGAAATCAGTGCTGGCCTGGGCGGACTGAGTGAAACCGCGTGGGTATCGATGAATTCGGAGGCGCAGGCTTGTCGCATTCGCCCGCTCCCGCAGCCCACATATTTGCGCGGCAGATCTCGGCCTTCCTGCAGCGACAGTGCCGCCTCGCCGCGGTCGGCGTGCTTGCCGGGGCGACCGCATGTTCATCCCAATCCGCTCCCCTCAGCGGCCTGACAACCAATACCGTTGACAAAGAGCACCATTCGGTGACGCAGCTCGCAGCCAGTCGGCCGCAGGTTCAGAAGGCAGTGGTCGATTACCTGGAGAAGACAGTCAACGCGCTACCGATCGGGAGCTATCTCGATGGCGGCGCCATGCCGGTGGGCGGCCGCACTACGGCCTGTGTGGGCGCCAACGCCGCTAGCCCGGCGGTGCGCTTCGAGGTCTCCATGGCGGTCATGACATCGCCGCAGATGCAAGCGAACCAAATTGCCTCCAGAACGCAGGCCCTGTGGCGCAGCTGGGGTGCGCAGGTCAACGAGGACCCAAGCGCCGCGGGGTGGTCGGCGGACACGGCGGGCTATCGCCTCCATATCGCCGCTGATGCCGGAGCCCCACAACCGACGGTGTCTGTGGCATCGATCTGCTTCCCCGATGACCCGATCCTGCGGGATCTGCCTTTTCCCGGCATCATCAGCCACTCGGCCTGACGCCGACACCTTGACGGCCCGTGCACAAGGCGCGAACCGGCCGGGGGCGCTGGCGGGCCTCTCCGTCGCACCAGGTAATACCCGCCAGCGCCCTGTACCGGCCACGCATCCATACGTCGCGTCAGCGCGCGGCCAGAGGCATACACTAGCACTATGCAATAGTTACCGTGCGGTATTGTATTGCTCGGCTGGGTGTTGATGGGCTGCCCTGAAAGGGAGACGGTGTGACTGTTGACGAGGCAGATCTAGCGGAATCGCTTGATGCCCTTACAGATTCGCTGCTGGTCGCCTCGCGGCTGCTGTTGGCGATCTCTGCGCGATCGATCGCGGAGGTAGATGAGACGATCACGTTTCCGCAATTTCGCACTTTGGTGATCTTGTCCAATGAGGGCCCGATCAACTTGGCCGCCTTGGCTCAGTTGTTAGGGGTTCAGCCGTCTACGACGGGCCGGATGGTCGATCGTTTGGTCAACGTTGGAATGATGATCGACGGCCGCACCCGCGCTCACGCCGAGAATTGGTGGTCGAGTTGACCGCTCACGGCGAAGGCGTGGTTCAGGAGGTCACGGCGCGCCGACGGGCTGTCATCGCTGAGATTGCCGGCAAGATGGCGCCGCGGGAGCGTCGCGGCTTGGTGCGGGCGTTGAGTGCGTTCACCGCTGCTGGCGGCGAGCCCTCCGCTTCTGCTGGCCTGTAGGTGCCTCGATGCGTCACTTCATTGGGCAGCTCTCACTTCTTCATGGATGGCTGCCTGTGCTGGCCCAACTATTCACGGCAGCAGTGCTTTTCGCAGTGCTAGCAAGCCGCACGCAACGCAGGGGCGCAGCCATGCTCTGGGGTGCTGTGGTCGGTGTGATGCTGGCTGCGACGGCGTATTGGTATCTCGGGTCGATAGGTGTTGCCGGCGACCCGGCACCGCTGCAACTGTGGTTATGGATCGCTGGCGCAGGCCTGGTGTCGGTGCTCGCGGCCTGCTGGCGTGGGGTGTGGTGGCGGCGCGCACTGGCGGTCGTGGCGATACCACTGTGTGTTGTGTCTGCGGGCCTGTCGGTGAATGCGTGGATCGGATACCTGCCCACGGTGCATGCGGCGTGGAGCCGACTCACGCTGTCCCCGGTTCCAGGTCAGGTCGACCGCGGCACGGTATTGGCCATGCAACTGGCAGGGGTGCAGCCAGCTTCCGGTGTTATCACACCAGTCACGATTCCTGTTGGCGCGTCCGGTTTTAGCCATCGCACCGAGCTGGTGTACCTGCCGCCGGCATGGTTTGGCCACGACCCGGCACCGCACCTTCCTGTTGTCCTGATGATCGGCTCGGCCTTGAACAGCCCCGCGGACTGGGTGTGGGCGGGCCATGCTGCCCAAACTGCAGATGATTTCGCTGCCCGGCATGGTGGAAATGCCCCCGTCCTGGTGTTCGCCGATGCCACCGGGGCGTTCAACAACGACACCGAGTGCGTCAACGGCAGCCGCGGCAACGCGGCCGATCATCTCGTGAACGAGGTCGTGCCCTACATCGTGTCGAACTTCCGCACCAGCGCGGATCGACATAACTGGGGTGTTGCCGGCTGGTCGATGGGTGGTACTTGCGCGCTGGATCTGACCGTGATGCACCCCGAAACTTTCACCGCGTTTGTCGATATCGCCGGGGACGCAAGCCCGAACACCGGCGACAAAGCCCACAGCATCGCAGCGCTGTTCGGCGGTGACAGCCAGGAATGGTCGCGATTCGATCCGGCCACCGTCATCAGCCGCCACGGGCGCTATCACGCGGTGGCAGGCTGGTTTGACATTCCCGGAGGGGCGGGGCGCCGACTGCTCACCGCCACAGGGATCGGGTCGGTAAGCGACAGCCCGCACGACGGCGTCGCGAACCTCGAGGGCCAGGATGTTGCCGCCAATTCGTTGTGCCAGCAAGCCAGTAGCCACGGCATCCGCTGTGCCGTGTCAACCCGACCGGGCCGACACGACTGGCCTTTTGCCGCGCAGGCGTTCGATGCAGCCTTTCCATGGTTGGCGGGCAGGCTCGGCACTCCCCGGGTACTACGGATCGCCCTGCCCGGTCTAGCACCCGAATCTACTGTCACCGCGCAAGCCTCAGCCCCCATCGACCCACACGGTTGGAGATAGACCAGCACACAACGCTATTCAACACATCACAAGCTTCGTCTCTAACGAACGAGGAGCCGCCATGCAGATCGTCAAAAATGTTTCGCTGCCTTCGGGCCTGACTCGCGCTGTCTTCCGGATGCCGATCTACCTTTATCGGTTGAAACTCGGATGGATATTTGGGCAGCGGCTGCTGCTGCTCAACCACACCGGGCGTATCAGTGGCAAGCCCAGGCGCACCGTGCTGGAAGTCGCTGAACGCGACTCCGATCACGACAGCTACGTCGTGGCTTCGGGCTGGGGCGCTAAAGCTGCTTGGTATCAGAACATCCTGGCCGCACCCGAGGTGAGCATCCAGGTAGGCACCCGGGTACTTCCCGTGATGGCCCTTCCTCTCAGTAAAGACGAAAGCGGTGAGGTATTCGTGCGTTACGCAGCCAAACACCGCCGCGCAGCCCAATACATGCTGCCGCGCGTCCTAGGAATATCTGTTGACGGCTCGGAGGCAGACTTCCGGGAGGCTGGGCAAAAGATGCCGTTCGTGCGGTTCGTTCCCCGACCTGACTAGCTGTGGAACAACTGCCTGGCACGACCTAAGCTAGTTAGCTGCGATGTGCAGAGACTAGCCAGGCCAGTAGTTGCGCAAGCGCCAAACAATGAATGTAGCTAGCTGTCAGATCATGGGGCAGGCAGTGAAACACCAGCCCGTCGATAGCCGGGTCGAAACGGTCGCTGTATCCGATATCGGAGGTTAGGTCTACGGGTGTCGAATGCAGTGTTCAATCCAAGAACATTGTGCTGGTTTCGTTTACGAGTGGCTCCTGGCGTGGACGTTGTCGAAGATCAGTTGCAGTGTGCCCACGGTGCGGGCGACCAGGGGTGAGCGGCTGAACTATCGGCTCACATGGGTGATCAGTGCTTGTAGGCGTTCTTGCGATGGGCTGCCGGGTTCGGGTGTCATGATGACGAGCTGTTGGTTGGGATCAGTTGCGCAGGTGAAGGTTTCCCAATCGAGGGTGAGGTCGCCGACGACTGGATGGGATAGGTTCTTCAGCCCACTCGTGCGGCGGGCGACGTCATGGGCAGCCCACCATTTTCGGAAGTCGAGATCATTTACGGAAAGCTCGCCTACTAGCTCGGCCAGGCGCGGATCGTGCGGATATTGGGCCGCGTCCATTCGCAGAAACCCTACGCACGTGTTCACGACACTGTCCCAGTCGGCGAACATTGCCCGTATTGACGGATCGAGGAAGGCGAGTAGTACGAGATTGCGGCGTGCAGGGGGGATCTGCGAGAAGTCGGTGTACAGCGCGGCTGCTGTTGCGTTCCAGGCCAGAACGTCCATGAACCGTCCCACAACAAATGCAGGGTTTTGGGTCAACTGATCCAAGAGCCACTGCAGTTGTGGGCGGACCTTCTGGGTTGCCCTGCGTCGCGGTCGCGGTGGCGGGTTACCGGCCAGGTCATGGAGGTATGCGCGTTCGTCATCGTTGAGGTGCAGCGCCTGGGCCAGTGCGGCGAGCACCGACTGTGATGCGGCCAGCCTGCCTTGTTCCAGCCTCCGGTAGTAATCAGCGCTGATCGCTGCTAAGTCGGCGACCTCTTCGCGCCGTAACCCGGGCACGCGCCGCGCGTTGGTGGACTCCGGTAGCCCGACCATCGATGGGCTCAGGCCGGCACGGCGCGCCCGTAGGAACTTGCCGAGCTCACCCCATCGTGGGTCTTCCGTCATACCGCATTCTGGCATCGCCTGGGCGCTTTTTGCCTAGGCAGAATTTCTCCCCTGTTGTAACCCCGCTGTCTGGCAGATGCTGGTGCCCGCGTGGGTGGGATGCGTGAAACGGTAGGCAGCCCCACCAGCAAGACGTTGCATGCCGAGGCGACCCTGATGGCAACGCGCACTGGCGCGCAGACACCAGATCATGAACTTCTCCAGGCCAACGATGACACAGAAGAACAATCGACCACTCGTATAAAGGAGAATCCATTGACATCGGTCAAGAGTGCGGTCACGTTCCGCAATGGTCCCATCACTATGGCGGCCAACCTGTTTGCGCCAAGTGACCTCGATCCGCAAGGCAGCTATGCGGCGGTGGTTATTGTGCATCCCGGCGGTGGGGTCAAAGATCAGACTGCGAGCTTGTACGCCGAGAGACTAGCTGAGCACGGCTTTGTCGCGCTGGCCGCGGACGCGTCCTACCAGGGTGACAGCAGCGGCGAGCCCCGCTCCTTGGAGGACCCGGGTGCCCGCGTCGAGGACGCCCGGGCCGGGGTGGACTACCTGCAGTCCCTGGACTACGTCGATGCCGACCGGATTGGTGCGTGGGGAATCTGTGCCGGTGGCGGGTACGCCGTCAACGCCACCATGACCGATCACCGCATCAAAGCAGTGGGTATGGTCAGCGGGGCTAATATCGGCACGTCGTGGCGCCGCGGTTGGTACGGCACTGGAGTGGATTCCGATGTGCTGCCCACTCTGGAGGCAGCGGCGCAGTACCGTACCGCCGAGGTAGCGGGCGCCGAAGTGACCTTCGCCCCGTTCTTTCCGGAGGAGATCGACGAGAACACCCTGCCTGACCTGGTGCAGGCTAATGACTATTACCTGACGCCGCGCGGGACGCACCCGAACGTTACGAATCGGTACCCGCTGTCAAGGAGCCTGTCGAAAATCGTCGGGTTCGATGCCTTCTATCTAGTCGAGGTCTTGCTTACCCAGCCGATCCTGATAGTCGCTGGGAGCAAAGCAGGTTCGTTGTGGAACAGCACCGAGTTGCATTCGCGGGCACGCAGCGACAAGAAGCTGGTGATCGTCGATGGTGCTACCCACATGGACTTCTATGACGTGCCCAAGTACGTCGATATCGCTATCGCTGAGGCTGTTCCGTTCTTCCAGAAACATCTCGCTGCATAAGCCTGACACCCCCGGCGGAGGATTATCAGAATGATCAGAAGCAGAGGACCCCGAATATGACATAAACCGATCAGATGCCTGATGAACAAGGCGAGACATACCGTCAGTTCGTAGATTTTTTCGCCAGACCTGCACGGACCGATATTCTCCGGACGCCTGACGAGTACGGGATGGCCTATGAGGATGTCACGTTTCCCGCCACGGACGGGACCGAAATCAAAGGCTGGTTCATTCCGGCGGATTCTGACCGTCTCATCATCATGAACCACTTTCTAAACGGCAATCGTTATGGGTACCCGGGGCACAAGATCCCGAATGACCTTGTTGGATTCGAAGTCAACTATGTTCAGCAGCATAAGACGCTGCACGACGCCGGTTACAACATCCTGGCCTATGATCTACGGAACATGGGTCAGAGCGGTACCGCTAATGACGGGCGGGCCGGCGGCGGTCAATTCGAGTATCGGGATGTCATCGGCTCATTGCGCTACGCTAAATCAAGAGACGATACGGCGCATATGAAAACCGGGCTGTTCAGCATCTGCTACGGATGCAATTCCACATTTCATGCCATCGACAAACATCCTGAAGAGTTTCAGCACGTCAAGGCACTCCTTGGCCTCCAGCCCGCCTCTCTCGGGGCGATGCTGGAACGCGCAGCTGAAAACTTAGGTATCGACAAGGAAGCGGCGCGCAGTCTTGCCGCAAGCAGAATGTTGGAAAAAACGGGCTTTAGCCTGAATCAGTTGTCGCCGATTGACGCTGCGAAATCGGTCTTTCTGCCGACATTGTTAGTCCAGGTTCACGACGATGCCATGACGTACCCGTCTGACGTTCAGGCGATGCACGACAATGTTGCCGCCGCTGATAAGAAGCTGTTCTGGATCGAGGGCACCACTAACCGCTTCGATGGCTACACCTATTTCAACGACCATCCAGAACTACTGCTGGAGTGGTTCGACAGTCACATCGACAAATAAGCGTGTAGCTCGCGCCTGTGCGTAGGACCGCAATGTGCGCGCACGTAGTTCGCAAATCCGTTGGAAGGCACTGCATACGGCACTTGTCCGTCTTCCAGGTGATCCTGGTCGCTGCGCGCATAGCCGGTGCGTAGACCTTGATGCACACCACCGGGCCTGCCGCCGTAGCGGGGAGCCCGACGCGTGAGGCAGTTCGGTTTGATCCGGCAGCACGCGCGTGATCGGTCGCGCAGGAGGGGTCAGGTAGAGGGGGACTGATCGCTTGACCGGCAACCGATGTCGAACCGCCCGTCAACGCTATCGCGTTGAGCAGCAGCGGGAACAGTTGCACCACCACGATGTCCGGAACCTGCAGCCATCGCAGGCGTGGACACTGATGCTGCCGCCAGCTCGACGTGCTGAAGCAGCTTGATGCGCGGGCAGTCATGGGTCGGTAGGCTGTAATCATCTTTTCGGAATGAGCAGCGCCTCATTTCGAGGGAGTAACTGACCGTGAGAGCATCGCTAGCGACAGTCGATGCGGGTGCAGGAACCATGTCTGTGCCTGCCGTACCCCCGTGTGGCCCTAGCGAACACCGGCTTCAAGCCTGGGTCGTGCCGGTCAACATATCGTGGCGCGAGTTCGCATCGGTCTTCAGTGGCATACCGGGTAGCTCTGAGCGGAATCCACCGCATCGACGCCGACTGTGTTCACGCTCATTGGTATTTGACCAGACAGAAAGAGCACCGACCATGAAAAGAGTCTTACCGGCAACCTTAGCAATGGCGATCACGCTAGCGGTGGTGTTGGCGCCAGGATCTACTGCCCGCGCCGGGCCTATCGAAGACCCCGAGGGGATCATCAACAGCCTCAAGGCAAATGGATATCGGGTGATTGTCACCAGGGTCGGATCCGACCATCCGTCCCAGTGCACCGTGCAGTCGGTATCTCAGCAGTCGGCTGTGACGAATGTGCAGCCGGGGCGGAACATGCGCAATCAGCCCACCTCGCTACCCACCGTCAGCCACAAGATCGCCTACGTGACGCTGGCGTGCTAACGACAGACACATGCACACACGTATCGACAGCGTTAGTGTGCCGACTTAAACGCATTTGCCCTAGCTCGACAACGAATATGCCGCCGATTCCTCACGATCGAGAGATCTTCACGGCACGCTATGGCGCCTTGCGGACCGCCTATTGGTCCAGCCGGGAGTCATCCCCTCAGACCAAATGCTTCGAAGTCTGCTTCTCTTACACTCCAACATAATCGGCACCAAAATCTGGACCGCTCACGAACTCGCCCACGCGCTTCCGGCGTGTACGGCATCGACTAGCCGCCCCAACCCTGATTCCAGCAATGGTGGTAAGCGGTCGACGCTGCCGATAGCAACCCAGCAGTGGCCGGATCGGCTAAGGTAAAACCCGGTGTGCCGGGAAGTCTGGTCGGCGATCGTATTTGCCTACCAGAAATGAGGTGCCTGCAGTGCGTTCTGCGGCAGCCGGGACCGCGATAGGCCCGATGGTCATCGTGGCAGCAGAACAGCACGAAACCCTGCCACTACTTGTCGACCCATGGGCCGCCAGGCTCTTACCCCCCGCCGTGCGGTTGGCCGCCGCGAGCACCCGCTGGGCGCCGCTGCGCGGCGCCATAATCGCCGCAGCTGAAAAGAAGATCCCCGGTATCTGGGCTGCTATAGCGTGCCGTAAACGCTATATTGACGACCGACTGCTGGCTGCCTTCGACGAGGGCATCGACGCGGTCCTGATCCTGGGCGCAGGCTTTGACAGCCGCGCCTGCCGCCTGCCGCAACTGGCACATATCCCAGTCTGGGAGGTCGACTTACCTGACAACATTGCCGCCAAAAGCAAGGCGCTGCAACGCTGTTTCGGCAGCCCACCAGACAATATCCGGCTCACCGCTGTGGACTTTGAAACCGACGATCTGGCTGATGCCTTGCGCCGCGACGGGTTCGAGCCTGGCATGCGCACGTTCATCATCTGGGAGGCAGTGACCCAGTACCTGACCGAGTGGGCGGTGCGGCAAACACTGAGTCATCTGTGCGACCCCGGGCCCGGCAGTCATCTCGCACTGACCTACGTGCGCAAGGACTTTCTGGACGGACACGAGATGTATGGAGCCGAGGCGGGCCATCACGAACTCGTCGTGGCCAAACAACTGTGGCGGTTCGGCCTTGAGCCCGAACAGACTGTGGGATTCTTCGCCGAATACGGATGGCAGGAATACGGCCAAGCCGGTAGCGATGAATACAGCCACCTCTACGTGCGACCGTGCGGGCGGGCCATGGACATATCACCTATCGAACGCTCTCTGGCTGCACGCCGATGAAATGCACCATCCTCGCCGCGCTACTGACCATAGCAATCGGTGCGTGCAGTTGTAGCCGCAACCAACACCAAGTCAATGATCGCGACGCGCAACGATCGACAGTCATTGCCGAACCGAGTGTTCCGTGGCAACTGGACTTCACCGCGCGCACACTCGACGGGACTCCATTGGCCGGCGCCAGCCTGTACGGCAAGCCCGCGGTCTTATGGTTTTGGGCGCCGCAGCAGCCAGAGGCCGGGCAGCAGGCTGCACTCCTGCAAGCCGCTGCAGCCCGCAACAGCGACATCGCCTTTGTCGGGATCGCTCGGACTCGTCCGCGACCGGTCACCGAATTCGACGGGCAACACCAAATGGCCTTCACCCAGATCGTCGATCCGGACGCAGCCATCGCAATGAGATTCGGGATCACGACCCGACCCGCCTACGTGTTCATCACCGCACACGGCCAGGTCACCACCGCCAAAAAGCCGCTAAGTCAACACGACCTGCGAACCCACCTCGAACGCCTCGCCAACGACTAAGCCGCCAAGCCAGATACCATCCACGATTGCTGGATGGGGCCAACCATGGCGTCCGGCTTACGGCCCCACTGGCGCCAACCGTGCCCGCAGCATCCCCGGCACGATCATCGCGGCCCGCGGCCCGCAGCGATGAGCTGAGCACCACCGGGCTCAGTACAGCCGACATCTCGACCATCCGGTGGCCAGCACCACGGCGGAGTCGAAAAAGTGTCTGAATCCGTCATGAATTATGTTGCGCTGAACAATGTTTCGCTACGACGGTGGGTTCTGTTCGTGCCAGCGCTCAAGCGGGGTCGGGAATTGGTCCATGAGGAACGTATAGAAGGCGTGCATCCGGGCCAGCCGGTGGTGTGCCAACCCGCCGGGTGACGTCGCGGCCAGCCCTTCTCGTGTGACAGTCAGCACTGCGGCGGTGGCATGGTTTTGGTTGGTGTACTGGTTCGCCCAGGCGTTTTCGCACAGCCGGAAGTGGTCGCGGCGTTACCCAGGGACGGCACCCGTTCTGCCAGAACCACTTCGGTGAGCATACGCAGCGCTGTGGAGATAGCGCCGACGCTAGCATGCAGCTGCTCGGCTAGCTCTCCCATGGTGATGGTGCGCTGCTCAGTGAACAGCAGGGCAGCGGCGTGCGGGCGGTCATGCGCTGCAGCCCATGGTCAGAGAGTACAAGCGCCATCGTTTAGGGGCCGGCAGGAATTCCCGTGCCAGGTTCCGCCATCGCGCACCCCAAAGTCTTCTGCGATTACTGAAAATTCAGTATCCTGTTCAATGGTGTTCCGGGAAGCCTGGTCGGAGATGGAGTTGTCCGTTTCTGCAGTGCCCGGTGAACCTGGTGTGCTGCAGCTTTCTTGAAAGGCTATGCACCGCCTCATGACTTTCGCTTTAGGCAATGACGCCGCGTGTTCGGTGGGTACAGACGTGATCTGCGTGCGTGGGCTCACCTTCACGTATCCGAAGAGTCCAGAGCCCGCGATCCGGGGGATGGACTTTTCTGTGGGGCCCGGGGAGATATTCGGGTTCCTCGGGCCCAGTGGAGCCGGGAAATCCACGACGCAGAAACTGTTGATCGGATTGCTGCGCGGGCACGGCGGACACGTGGCGGTGTGGGGGAAGGACCCGCAGCAATGGGGGCCGCAGTATTACCAGCGCATCGGTGTGTCCTTCGAGCTGCCTAATCACTATCACAAGCTCACCGGCGTCGAGAACCTGCAGTTTTTCGCCTCCTTGTATGCAGGCAAGACCCGCGCGGCGGCGGAGCTGCTCGAGGCGGTGGGGCTGTCCGATGCCGCCGACATCCGGGTGGGCAAATACTCCAAAGGAATGCAGATGCGACTGACATTCGCCCGCTCTCTCATCAACGACCCTGAATTACTGTTCCTGGACGAGCCGACCTCGGGTCTGGACCCGGTCAACGCACGCATCGTCAAAGACATCATCTTGAGTTTAAAAGCACAGGGCCGCACCATATTCTTGACCACACACGACATGAACACCGCAGATGAACTCTGCGACCGGGTGGCATTCGTTGCCGATGGCCGCATCGCAGCACTGGACACACCGACCGAGCTGAGAGTCGCACGAAGCCGTCGCATGGTCCGCATCACCTACCGCGGCAACGGCGGGATACTACAGAGCGTTGAGTTCGGGATTGACGGACTAGCAGATGACCCGCAGTTCCACGAGCTCGCACGCAGCCGCCATATCGAGACCATCCACAGCACCGAGGCCAGCCTGGACGACGTATTCGCCGAAGTCACCGGAAAGCAGCTCGCATGAGCCGGCTGGCCCGCGCTGTGCGGCTAGAGCTCACCTTGCAGGTGCGCCAGAAATTTCTGCACGCCGGGATCTTCTCCGGTTTGATCTGGCTGGCGGTGCTACTTCCGATGCCCGCCTCACTGCGCCCCGTTGCCGAACCCTACGTCCTGATTGGGGATATCGCGATTATCGGGTTCTTCTTCATTGGAGGCACCGTCTTTTTTGAGAAGCAAGAACGCACCCTGAGCGCCCTGGTCTGCACACCGCTTCGCTTCGCCGAATACCTGGCGGCTAAACTCGTTGTACTGGTCTCGATTTCACTTGCTGTGGCGATCGCGGTGACCACCCTCGTGCACGGCGCGCATTGCCGGCTCGCTCTGATGGGCGTCGGTGTGGTCTTGGGTACGCTGCTGATGCTGCTCACCGGGTTCATCACCTCACTGCCGTTCACATCGGTGACCGACTGGTTCATGATCACCGTCATACCGCTGGCTTTCATGCTGATACCGCCCGTGGTGCACTACAGCGGTCTGTGGCCCAACCCTGTGCTTTACCTGATACCCACCCAGGGGCCACTGATGTTGCTGGGGGCTGCCTTCCATCAAATAGAAGTGACACCATGGCAATTGGCATACGCGCTAAGCTACCCACTTGTCTGCATCGCAGCCCTGTGGATACTCGCCCGGCGCTCATTTATCCGGTACATCATCGAACGGCCCGGTGAATAGTCATCATGAAAATCGCTGTGGTATATACATTTCCGCGAATCAACACAAAAGCGCTAGCCGCCTTCGCTCGCAACGACCTACGCGGCACCTACCGTGACCCGCTGCTGGTAATGTTGGTCATCGCTCCGGTCCTATGGACCAGCGGAGTAGCGCTGCTGACCCCGCTGTTCACCCGGATGCTCAACGACAAGTACGGCTTCGATCTGGTTCCCTACTACCCGCTGGTGCTCACCGGGTTCTTACTGCTGACCAGCATCATCGTGCCCGGCGGGCTGGCGGCATTCCTAGTCCTGGACGAGATCGACGCCGGAACCCTGACCGCACTGCGGGTGACGCCGGTGCCGCTGGCGACATTCTTCGGGTACCGGGCCGCGACAGTTGCAGCAATCACCACGATCTACGTGGTCGCCACCATGTCCCTGAGCGGCATACTGGCCCCGGGCCTGACGTTCTCACTCATACCCATCGGCATGCTTGCGGGCATGTCGGCCGTCGTCACCTTGCTGCTTATTATCACCGTGGCCAACAACAAGATTCAGGGGCTGGCCATGCTACGGGCACTGGGCATGCTCATCGCGGGCTTACCGTGCCTGCCCTGGTTCATCAGCTCCGGCTGGAACCTCGCCTTCGGGATATTGCCTCCGTACTGGGCGGCCAAGGCCTACTGGGCGGCCGGCGAGCACGACACCTGGTGGCCCTACTTGCTGGCCGGTGCCCTCTACAACAGCGCCATCGGGTGGCTACTCCTGCGACGATTCCTAGCCAAACACAACTAGTAACCCAATTGGCGTAGCGACAAGCCTTCACGCACTCGGCGGCTCGTTGCAGATCGGCGGGTTGACGCACAATGCTATTCGCGCGAGACCGCCCATCGAGCGGGGTGACGCCAAGTCAACCTGGAGGCAATCGGTCCCGGCCGAACTCGACCTGCTTGACCAGCGGGCCCATCGCGGTATGTGCGATGTGCCCTGGTGGGGTGCCGAAGGTCGAGAGGTTGCCTGCGGTGGGCCGCATGGACCCGCGCACGCTGTCGGTATGGGTGGTGGAGCCGAGTGGCAGGCGCCCACCGCCCGGCCAACCGAACTCGACATGCACGGGCCCCGTTTCGTCGCGGGCGGTGATGATTTCGCAGAAGCCGAGACGCGCGACAGCGTCACCCGGCTACGCAAACACCTGGCCTACGCCGAAGAACTCGACCGCGTCCTCACCACACGCGCCCAGGACGGCCACGGGGCTAGTAGCGGTTATTCCTGGGAAGGCCGAGCCTGGTGTCCGGACCGCAGGCCGCCGTGGTGCTGATGCTGTGGCGAACTATTCCGCATTGGGTAAGGGGTCCTCTTACTTAGGAAGTCAACGCACAGTTGGATGGGTAGTGTCCGGGCCCTGTTTCTCCTTTGTTTACCGTTCTGTTATGTGGGCCTCTTAGACATTCCACCTGTACCCCGAGGGGGTAGCGGGTAGCTGTGGTGAATTGCCACTGCGGGTTCCTGGGATAGACCTCCGAATAGATCAACTGAGAGGCAATGCCGCCACATGCTGAAAAGCCTTGTCACCCTAACTGCTGCCTGTACGCTCGGCGCGACCGCACCGTTGGCTGTGGCCGATCCGCCCGGGGGTGAACCGATGCCCGATAGCGTCCCAGCCGCCGCGGCGGCTGTCCCCGCCCCTGCTCCGCCCGCGGCCCCTCCTGTTGATAACGGTGCTGTTGCGTCGGGCGAGCCGGGCACGCTGCGCACGCGGGATGGATGGATTCTGGCGGTTGCCGCCAAGGATGAAACCCAGCTGCCCGTCGCGCCGCTGACCACCGCCCTGTCCTCGCGCGAGTATCTGGTGGGCGGCACATTCATCGGAGCTATCAAAGGCTCGGGCACGACGAAACTGACCGATGGTGTCCTGGAAGCCGGATACCAAATCGGTTGTGGCATAAGCGCCGACACCGTCGACTTGCGATTCGGTGGCAACATCACACCGCAGATCAGTCCCGCGGGCGCGCCCAGCATCGGTGCCGGTGTCTTCGCCCAGATCCGACCCACCCTCAAGCCTGGAACGGCGACCATCATCCCGGTCACCAAGATGGCCTTCGAAGAGGAGACCACCGCCCGCGTCACGATCAACGCGTTCCGCATCAAGATCGACAGCTGCGTGGGCCAATCCTTCATCCGGTCCTACGCGATACTCACCAGCTCGACCGAGGACACGCAGGACGTGGTGACCTACATGGGTGTCACCAAGGCCGTCTGAAATCTTAAGCACCGCAATCTTCCTCAACCTCCCTTGATTAGCCCGAGAGGCCCAGAACATCATGCTCAAGACTCTTGCTGCACTCACTGCCGCGTGCACATTCGCAGCCACCGCGCCGCTGGCATTAGCCGATCCTGAACCGGTTCCGGCGCCCGCACCTGCGGCGGCAGAAGGCCCGGTGCCTCCACTGCCTCCTGCCGACGGTGAGTCCGGCCCACCACCGGACAACGGCATCGTCGGCTCGGAGCCGCCGAGCGTCGTCACCACACCAGATGGCTGGATGTTGACGCTGGCCGCCGAAGAGGAGACCCAGCTGCCGATCCCGCCGCTGACAACCGCCCTATCCTCACGCGAATACCTGGCCGGAGGCACCTTCATCGGCACCGTCAAAGGCAGTGGAAGCACCAAACCTAAAGGCGGAACAATAGAGGCGGGCTACCAGATCGGCTGTGGTATCGCGCTAAGCGCTGTCCGCCTCACCGGCAGCATCGGCCTAGGGTCCTCGATAGGACAGTCCGGGCTCGGCAACATCAGCATGCCACTGGTCGGCAACGTCGAGGTCAGGCCTAAGCCCGGCGAAGTCATCAACGTCTCTGTAACGAAGAAAAAGTTCAAAGGCAAGCAGACCCGAGTCACGCTCAAAGACGTGCATATCAAGATCGACGGCTGCGTGGGACAGTCGTTCCTGCGCTCCTATGCGGTACTGACCAGCAAGGGCAGCGGCACCGAAGACATCGTCGCCTACTACGGAGTCACCAAGACCGTCTAACCCGGACCGCAGGAAGGTGCACGCATACCCATGATGCTTCCCGCTCTTTCAACCGTAAGGTTCGGGGTTGCCGCAGCGATCGCAGCTGCTGCTCTGGTCGCCTCTGCGGCGACCTGTGAGGCTGACCCCGGGCCGGATACACCGGAGCGGCCGACGGCGCCAACCAGACCGCCAAGCTTGCCGGAGCCTCCGCCACCGTCCCAGATCGGAAATCCACTGGCCATGGCGGGTACCGAACAGGGTCCCGGGGGCGTACCAACCAACCTAAGCATCGCAGGGGATCCGAGTCTGCTGGGTCAGAACGTGGCGCCAGCTGCCCCCGGCGGCACCGGCCCGGTCACGGTCCCGGGCGCCAACGCCCTCAACAACCAGTATTTGCTGCCACAGAACCTTACGCCAGCGGAACCTGGCAAGGGGGAAATCTACGGGGTCGCGCCCGGCGAGGAGACCGCCGATATTTCCGGAGGCGACTACCTGCGAAGGCTGTGGCATCAACACCAAGATGGCCAGCTCGGGGGCGGTCTGCTGGGCCGCCGACCCAAAGAGGAGCTAAACCAACCTCTACCCGGAACCGCACCGCCGCCCGGAACCCGGATTCCGGGCTTGGGCGACGACGCACACGGGCCCGCCCCAGAACAATGGCACTGGACCCCGCCCGAACAACCTGCAGGCGTTCCTTCGGCAGCTCCGACCGCTACACCTGATACGGGACATCCCTGAGCAGACTCCGCTTCTTCGCGGAACGTCCCTACCTCACTGGCATCAGCCCAACCGAAACCTGTGTTCGATTGGGCTGAAAGGCATCTGATACAGGACAGGACAACCGATTGATAAGACACGGAGTCATCGGCTATCAGAGCGGATGTCGATGCGAGGATTGCCAGACAGCTGAAGCCAGTCGCGTCCGCCGGATCGCAGAAGCTGAGCGCCTACGTTGGCGCGCCCTTGAGCAGACACCCGACGCAGCCGCTGCGAGACGCAGAACCGGCCTTTCAGATCACTACGGCACCCACACCCATCAGCGATGGACAGTGTCAGAAATCAGTGTCGCCCTGAACCAATCACTAAACCACGAACAAGTCGCCCATCTCACGGGCCGTACAACAAAAGCCGTGCGCCGTATGCGACAAAAACTCAACCCCCGGTTCTGATTCAACGCACCTAGGTGGCCGTGGATATTGCAGATCCGCAGTGCGCGAACTGCACCAGAACCTGGTCGGCTGGGCCTGCTCTACCGGGCGAGGTCGGCGGCGAGTTGTTGTATGCGATCGGTGATGTCGTCGCGGATTAGTCGCATGCGTTCGATACCGTCGATGCCGCGTTCGGAGGGTTCGTCGGTGTCCCAGTATTCGACGTTAACTCCTTCGGCTGCTGTGAGTTTGGCTTCCTGACCCAGAATGATGACGCGATCGACATTACGCAGCAGCTCAGAATCGATGGGCTTGGGGTGTTCGCTGCGGATATCCACTCCCACTTCCAGCAGTGATTCGGCGGATAGTTGGTTGATGGCTTCGCCGGGTTCAGTGCCCGCCGAGTAGGTGTTGATGCGCTCTCCGGCTTCTTTGTGCATGAGCCCGGCCGCCATTTGAGACTTGCCGCCGTTACGGCGGCATATGAACAGTACCGAGGGTTTTTCGCTGGACACTGCGGATTCACTCCTTGAGGGATGTGTGAAATACGTTGTGCAGTAACAGAAATAGAGTCTCGCCCGATTGTTACTGGGTTGCGGTCACGCCCAGTTCGGCCAGCAGGGTGCGGACATGCTGTTCGATGCCGTCGCGGATGGGGCGGGTGGCATCGGCGGATTGTCCGGCGGGGTCGGGCAGGTTCCAGTTCTCGTAGCGTTTCCCGGGAAAGACTGGGCAGGCGTCCCCGCAGCCCATGGTGATCACGACGTCGGCGCCTTGCACGATTTCGTCGGTCCACGGCTTGGGGTATTCGCCGGTGATATCGATTCCTGCCTCACGCATCACTTCGATCGCGGCGGGGTTGATTTCACAGCCCGGCTCGCTTCCGCCGGACCAGGCCACGGCCTGATCGCCGGCCAGGTGGTTGAAGAACCCCAGCGCCATCTGGGAGCGGCCGGCGTTGTGGGTGCATAGGAACAGCACGGTGGGTTTGCCGTCGTTGACCTTGCCTTCGACCCGGGCCAGCGCGTGCAGGCGTTGGCGGGCGAACCGTTCGGCCAGCAGCGGCAGAAAATTGGGAACTGTTGCCCTGCCTGCGAATTGTTCGTAGGACGAGTGCAGGAACTGTTCAATGGTTTCAGCGCCGAAGGTTCCGGAAAACTCGGTCTCTAAGCGGGTCGAGGCGGTGTGCAGGGCGTGGCGCTGATCGATTGACAGGTCGGGATGTGTGCGGTGGGTCGCGGTGCTGTCGGTCATGGGTTATTCCGTCACATTCGTCATCGGGGCAGGGGCAGGGGCAGTGGTGAATCGGCGCCGCAGTGCCAGCGATACGTAGACGAGTGCGACGAGTACGGGCACTTCGATGAGGGGGCCGACGACGCCGGCGAGGGCTTGTCCGGACGTGGCGCCGTAGGTGGCGATCGCCACGGCGATGGCGAGTTCGAAGTTGTTCCCGGCCGCGGTGAACGCCAGTGTTGTGGTGTGGGCATAGCCGAGTTTCATGGTGGCACCGAGGAGGTATCCGCCGCCCCACATGATGGCGAAGTAGGCGAGCAGTGGCAGTGCGATGCGGGCCACATCCCAGGGCTTGGCGATGATCTGATCGCCTTGCAGGGCAAAGAGAATCACGATCGTGAACAACAACCCATACAGCGCCCACGGCCCGATCACGGGCAGGAACTTCGACTCGTACCAGGCCTGGCCCTTGGTCTTCTCGCCGAGGCGCCGCGACAGGTACCCGGCGAGCAGCGGAAAGCCTAGGAAGATCAGCACGGATTTGGCGATCTGCCACGGCGAGGTGCTGATCTCGGTTTGAGGCAGGTGCAGCCAACCGGGCAGCACCGACAGGTAGAACCAGCCCAACACGGCGAACATCAACACCTGAAACACCGAATTAAGTGCCACCAGCACGGCGGCCGCCTCGCGGTCCCCGCACGCCAGGTCGTTCCAGATGATCACCATGGCAATGCATCTGGCCAGTCCGACGATGATCAGGCCGGTACGGTACTCGGGCAGATCCGGCAGCAGCAGCCACGCGAGCGCGAACATCAGCGCGGGGCCCAGCACCCAGTTCAAGACCAGGGAGCCGATCAGCAGCTTGCGATCACCAGTGACGGTGTCGAGGCGGTCGTAACGGACTTTAGCCAGCACCGGGTACATCATGATCAGCAGCCCGATCGCGATCGGCAGCGAAATGCCTTCGACCTGAACCTTTTCCAGTGCCGTGTTCAGGCCGGGGACGCCTCGGCCCAGCAGCAACCCCGCGGCCATCGCCACACCGATCCACACCGGCAAGAACCGGTCCAGAGTCGAGAGCTTGCCTGCCGCCGCAGGTGACGCAGCAGGGGGCGTTGCCTGGGTCATCGGGTCGCGCAGCACGAGGAAGGCGCCTCGTCAGCTTCGGTGTTTTGAGTGGAATCATCAGTGTCAGTGGCCTCGACATGATCAGAGGCGCACGCCTCACCCTGGCCGAGCAGTTCCGGGGTGGTACCGAAGGTCTCCGAATCGGCCAACACGGTGTAAATTTCCCATCTCTCGGCATCGGGTGCGGTGACCCACACCTTGTCCTGAGTGGCGAAACAGCACGTGGTGCCGATCTCTTCCTCGGTGAACATCCCCGCATCGGTAAGGCGGGCGATCTCCGCATGCACCTGCTCACTGGACTCGACCTGCACCCCCAGATGGTTGACGGTGCCGCAGCGGCCGGGGTTCTCTAAAAGCACCAGCTTCAACGGCGGCTCATCGATCGCAAAGTTCGCATAGCCCGGTTTACGCTTGGCCGGTTCGACGCCAAAGAGCTTGGAATAGAACTTGATTGATTCATCGAGTTCATCGACATTAAGCGCAAGCTGTATACGGGACATCCCGCCACCTCCGAAGAAATGAGATATTCATCGAACTAGTTGGACGATGCCCAGTGTGTCACCTCTTTGACATATGTCAACCCATTGGGGATGCTGGGAACATGCCCAAGGCACTTCCCACGGTGGATATCTCCGCACCGGTCTGCTGCGCGCCCGTGGCGGCCGGGCCAATGAGTGACGCGCAGGCGTTGGAGGTGGCGCTGCGGCTCAAGGCCCTGGCCGATCCGGTGCGGGTCAAGATCATGTCCCAGCTGTTCAGTGCCGCAGCGGGCGAAATCATCGGCGGGTAGCTGGCCGAAGTGCTCGGGCTCAGTGAATCGACCGTCAGCCACCACATGAACCAACTGCGCAAAGCAGGACTGGTGGAATCGGATCGACGGGGCATGAACGTCTTTCACCGACCTGTACCCGACGCTTTGACGGCCCTATGTGCCGTCCTGGACCCCGACTGCTGCCGTTAAAACTTGGGCGACTTAGGGTCGCTCGCCCATCCGTTATTTGCGAGACCGGTAGCGGGCTATGCGGTATGCCGGTGGTTGTCGGTGCCGCTGTTGTGTTGGCCGTTCAGTGGTGATTGCAGTGTGGGTTTGTCGGAGGGGTGCTCGACGATCATGTACTGGCCCATCATGCCCATGTCTTCGTGTTCGAGGATGTGGCAGTGGTACATGTACGGCCAACCGGTGTCGGCGTAGGTGTCGAATTTGGCGATGAGTCTTACTTTTTCGAATGGTGCGACGTGGACGGTGTCTTTCCATCCTTGTTCGTAGGCTTGGGGTGGGCGACCGTCGCGGTCAAGGATCTGGAACTGGACGTGGTGGATATGGAAGGGGTGGTAGAACAGGGCTTCTTGGTTGTCGATTTCCCAGATTTCGGTGTCGCCTTTGGTGACGATTTCGTCGATGCGGGCGTGGTCCATGGGTTTACCGTTGATGCTCATGCGGTCGGTGATACGGAATATTCTTGTCTGGGCGGCGTTTTCGGGGTGTAGGGCTTCGATGGTGTTGAGCTTGCCGGGCAGGGTTTGGTGTGGTGCGGGGGTGCCGGTGGGGCGCAGTTCCAGGATGGTGAAACGCTGGTATTCGTCGTTGTCGCCGACGGTCAGGGTGCGCATGAGGTGATACATCGATGCGGCGCCGGGCACTTCATAGCTCATGAGGGTGACCGGTTTGTCGGTGTCGGTCATGTCGACGATGATTTCGGTGCGTTCCCCGGGGCTTAGGAGCATCCGGGTCCGTTCGATGGCGGCGGGCAGAAGGGCGCCGTCGGTGGCGATTTGGGTGAACGGGCGTTCGTCGGAGAATCCGAAGTTGTAGCGGCGGGCGTTGGAGGCGTTCAGGATCCGTAGTCGGACAAGTTTGCGGGGCACATCAAGGTAGGGGGCGTAGGTGCCGTTGACCAAGATGGTGTCGCCCAGTTCCCCGAAATTGTTTTGGGTGCGATCACGTAGATAAGTCATGTGGTTGTCGGGGTCGAAGTTGCGGTCCTGCACGATCAACGGAACGTCGTCGACCCCGTACTGGGTGGGCAACCCGAGGGCGTCGCTGTTGTCGTCATCGATGAGGAACATGCCAGCCAAGCCTGAGTAGACCTGCTGCGCGGTGGCACCCAGGGTGTGGGGGTGATACCACAGGGTGGCTGCGGAGTTCTGGATCGTCCAGTGCGGTGACCAGGTAGCCCCGGGTGCGATGGGCTGGTGGGGGCCGCCGTCCATGACGGCGGGTACATGCATGCCGTGCCAGTGCACGGTTGTGGTCGCATCGAGCTGATTGGTGACCTGTACACGGACCCGGTCTCCGGTGCCGGCACGGATAGTCGGGCCCAGGTAGCTGCCGTTATAGCCGGCGGTATCCGAGTGGGCGTCGGGCAGCAGTTCGGTGCGGCCGCTGGCTGCGGTGAGTGTGAAAACTTTCTCCCCGTTGATGATCACGGGTTCGGCCAGCGGCGGGATCACCAGAGGGCGTTGGGCGGTAGTGCCGGCGTTGACATGCTCGACGCCGCGCACATACGGGTAGAGGAATGAGGCGGCCAGAGCCAGCATGGCCACAACCAGCGGCGCTCCCAGGACGATCGCGGCGATACGCCAGCGCTTGGCCCGTGATCGTTGCTTCATGCCGCGGCGATCATCGCGGGACGGCGAGCGTGGTGCCATCACGAGTGCATGCCGGGGCCGGTGGCGCTGGATCCGGGTTGTTGTCCGGGGGCTAGAGTGCGGAATTGGCCCATCATGCCTTGGTCTTCGTGAAACAGCATGTGGCAGTGGTACATGTACGGGTTGACCGGGTCGGTGTAGCCGGAGAATCGTGCCGCTAGCCGCACCGTGGTCTGCGGGTAGATGAACACGGTGTCCTTCCACCCTGCCAACTCTGGTGGCGGCGGTGCCCCGGCGATCTGAAGGATGCGGAACTGGGTGTCATGGATGTGAAAGTTGTGCGGCCAGACCCGGTCTCCTCCGGCGACTTCCCAGATTTCGTGGGCGCCGTCAGTGATGTCGAAGTCAATGCGGGCCATGTCCATGAGCTGGTCGTTGATCTTGAAGATGTTTTTGCCGGCGGCATTGGTGCCGCGCTGCAGATGAAAGCGCCGTACCAGCGCCCCAGCGGGCGGTGCGGCAGGCGGTAGAGGAGCCAGGGTGTCCGGCACCGCAGGGCTGTGGCGCAGGTTCTGTGCGGGGCGCAGCGCCAGGATGTCGAAGGACTCGGCCAGGCCGAACCGCCCGCGCCAGGTTTCATCGGGCCACCGGGTCATCGGGTAGCCGCGCAACATCACCGGCTTGCCCGGGGACATCTCGACGATGATCTCGGCGCGTTCAGCGGGGCTGAGCTGGATCCGTTGCAGGGGCACGGGTTTTTCGAGTAGACCCCCGTCGCTGGCGATCAGGGTGAAGGTGCGGTTGTCGCTGAAACCGAGGGTGTAGATCCGTCCGACCGAGGCGTTCAGGATTCGCAGCCGAACCCGGCCGGTGCTCACCTGCAGGTAGGCGCCGGTGATGCCGTTGGTGGCGGTGGTGTTACCTAGCAGGCCCCGGTCTTCGGGATCGGATTCATCCAACCTTCCGTCCGGATGGAATTTCAAGTCCTGCAAAATCAGCGGGATATCATCCACGCCATAGGTTTTCGGCAACCCCTCCGGGGAGGTGTCGTCGTCGATGAGGAACATGCCTGCCAGGCCGCGATAGACGTGTTTGAGGGTGGCCCCGTGCGGGTGCGGGTGATACCACAGTGAGGCTGCAGGTTGGTTGATGCGCCAGCTGGGCTCCCAACGGGTGCCGGTGGCGATCGGCTGGTGCGGGCCACCGTCATACCGGGCGGGCAGGTGCATGCCGTGCCAGTGCGTGGTGGTGCTTTCGGGCAGTTGATTGTCCACCGTGATGGCCACGGTTTCGCCGCGGGCCGCGCGCAGCGTCGGCCCCAGTACCGATCCGTTGTATCCCCATGTCGGGGTGCGGGTTCCGGCCACGATCTCAGTGGTGCCGGGTGCGGCCTGTAGCGTGAATCGGCGCACTCCGTCGATGACCTGGGAGGGCGCCAGCTGCGGGATCGGCAACGGCCGATCGAAGCCCATCGGACCCCCTGATGGTGCCGGAGAATCAGGTGATCCGTTGCCGCATGCACTCGCCGCCAGGGGTACCGCGGCAAGGGCTGCCAGGAATCGGCGCCGGTTAATCGCAGAGGAATCGGGGACGAACACCATCACCGCAGCGATGCTACCCAAAGATATCGGTTTACGATATCGCTACCCGATACACCGAAGCAGTGGTGATGAACGAATCGCGATGAGGGAGGCGTTAATGGACGAGCACGGCAAGATGCCTTGCGGCACGGTGTGGGAGGTGGCGGGGGTTTTCTTGCGCCTGGGCATCATCGGGTTCGGTGGTCCGGCGGCGCATATCGCGCTGATGCGCCAGGAGCTGGTGCGCCGGCGAGGTTGGGTTAGCGATGAACGGTTCGTGGACCTGATGGGCGCCACCAACTTGATCCCCGGCCCGAACTCGACTGAGCTGGCCATCCACTTGGGTTTTGAGCGGGCGCGCTGGCGGGGCCTGGTCACCGCCGGGGTGTGTTTTATCGTGCCGGCGGCGCTGATGGTGACTGCGCTGGCCTGGGCGTATGTGCGCTACGGCCAAACGCCGGCTGTCGAAGGGCTGCTGTACGGGGTGGTGCCGGTGGTCATCGGCATCATCGCCCACGCCTTGTTCGCGCTGCTGCGCACCGTCATCAAAGGTATCGGCCTGGCGCTGCTGGCCGCCGCCGCCCTGGCCGCCTACCTGGCGGGAGTCAACGAGCTCGTCATTCTGGCCGCCGGGGCGAGCCTGGCCGTTGCGGCACATCTGGCCAAACGGGCGCGCGGGCAGATACACAGCTTCGTGGCCGCACCCCTTGTCGCCGTGGGCCATCCACTGTTTGTCGACCCCACCGGCGGTCAGCTGACCCAGTTGTTCACCACGATGCTCAAAATCGGGGCCGTCCTCTACGGCAGCGGTTACGTGCTGCTGGCCTTCCTGCGCGGCGATTTCGTCGAACGACTCGGCTGGATCACAGGCCAACAACTCCTCGACGCGGTCTCCATCGGACAAGTAACCCCCGGCCCGGTGTTCACCACCGCCACCTTCATCGGCTATCTCATCGCCGGACCGCTCGGCGCCCTGGTGGCCACCATCGCGATCTTCCTACCCTCCTTCGTGTTCGTCGGCCTGCTCACCCGCCTCACCGACAAACTACGGTCGCTGCCCTGGACTTCGGCGCTGCTCGACGGCCTCAACACCACCGCACTGGCCCTCATGGCCGGAGTCACCTGGCAACTGGGCCGCGCAGCCATCATCGACCCACTCACCGCCGCACTGGCGGTGGCCACCGCAGTCGCGGTCTGGAAAACCAAACTCAATACCGCCTGGTACATCGCTGCCGGAGCCGCCATCGGCCTGGCCCACGCGGCACTGACCTGACAAAGACCCCGGCCGCAGCCACATTCGCGGTCGACAGCGCCCTACATCGGCGGTTAGCCTCACTGATAACGGAACCCGATATCAGCACTGGGAAAGATTCGAGGTCACCCATGTCCGCACCGTCATCGGCCACTTGGTTGCGCCTGGGGCAAACCAGCGCACCGGCAGCAACGATCCTGATCCGCTTCTATGTCGGGCTCATCTTCTTGTGCGAGGGAATCCTGAAATTCCTACGCCCCGAAACCCTCGGCACCGGCCGCTTCGACAAAGCCGGAATCCCAGCCCCTGCCTTCTTGGCGAACCTGGACGGAACACTCGAAACTGTCTGCGGCATCCTGCTACTGGCCGGCTTAGCCACCCGCGTGGCCGCGGTGCCGATGATCATCAACATGGCCGGGGCGCTGCTGATCACCAAAGCTCCCATCCTGTGGGCTGATGCAGCCCTGTTCCCCAAAGCCTCCGGATGGTGGGACTTCATCCACGAATCCCGCACCGACCTGGCACAACTCTGCGGCGCCACCTTCCTGCTCCTGGCCGGCGCAGGCGCCTACTCGCTGGATGCAGCCATCAACCGCCGGGCAGCGGCCACGAACCCATAGCGAAAGCCACTCAAGATCAAGGTTTTTGCTGATCCAGCATCTCCCGGGCCAGCTCGTCTAGCGCCCGCAAGTCCTCCTTGAGTGCGGCCTTACCCGCACGTGTTGCCCGATACAGCCGCCGGGCACGCCCCTCAACGACCAACTGCCGCGATGTCAACAAACCATCGGCCTCCAACCGGTGCAACGTCGGATACAGCGTGCCCGGGCTGATGTCGTAGCCGTGCCGGGCCAGCTCCTCGGTCATCCACGCACCGTGAACCTCCTCCTCGGCAGCGTGATGCAAGATGTGCAGCCGCACCGCACCTCGCTGAAACTCCCGCACCCCAACACCTCCAAGAACAGTCACCAAACCGATATCGGTAACCGATTCTATCCTCTTTCATTACGTACCGAACAACCGTTTCGTGAAGCAGGGTGTGTGCGATGCCCTCGGTGCCACGCACTGTGCGCCCGGATTTCGGCGATGTCTTCGGCGCTTATCTGCGCCAGTTCAAACCTGTTGCGACGGTTGGACAAGGTGAACGCACATCGTTCCAGGGTGCACGTGCCGCCCAGTACCTGCATGCTCCGGGGCGCGCCAAGGCCATCAAGAATGTCTTGGCCGCAATGAAGTCTGGCAAGCTCACGCCAGAGCTGTTGGCATACCAATACTTACAGACGCTCGTGAGAATGTCCGAGCCGAAGCCTCCGGGGCCCTGGATTAGTGCGTAGCACCGTCACTCCGGGTTAGTCGCGAAGACGGTGCCAGATCGTCGCCTTGCTCACCCCGGCCTCGAGTTCAGGGGCGGAAGTCGCCCATGCTGTCGTCGTCGGTTTCCTCGTCGGTGTCGAGCCATGCCAGGTGCTCTGGCTGGAACCAGCGGTTGAGCAGGAGGCGGAAGGGCACCAGCATCGCGATGAATAAGGGGAATAAGATTCCCGCCGGGCTGCTCTTGAGGATCCACAGCACCACCAGACACAGAAGCTGGACCAAGGTGAAAAGGCGGATGACTTTCCAGGGAACATGACGAACGTAGTGGGTGTCCGGGTACAGGTTGGGGTCGGTCAACCATAGTTTCAACCGCGCATAGAATTCCGTCCCGTTGAGGGTGGCAAATCCCATGAATAGGAACAGGCCGAAAAGTACTTCCATCGGAATTTGCTTGATCAGCGGCAACATGAAAACCGAGGCCGCGATCAGGATATGAATGGCCAGTGGGGAGACTCGATTTTCTCGGACAGCTACGATGCGTTCGGTGCCGGAATCGTTGTTCTGTCGTGTGGTGGTCGCCAGACTCTTGACGTGGTTAAGGGAATGGACGGTGGCCGCCACGATCCAGGGTAAACCAAATATCGAGCTCACGGCGGTGATGACGCCGACGACCGCCAGGTCCAGGTGATAGCCGCCGCCTTTTCGCAGAGCATGCGACGGGCTGTTGACTAGGCGCGTCGTAATATTTTGGTCGAGAAACAGCAAAACGGTGACCAGGACTGCTGGCCCGAGGCAGACGACTATCAGCCAGACGGGCAGCGAGAACATGTCAACGAGCCAGGACCGGCCGCTGGTGGTGCCGAAATGGTCGGGGATGGCCACGTCCGCCACCGCGACTTCTGGCAACATCAAGGCGAATAGTGTCATCAGGGCGATGGCGATGGTGGGCCCGAAATCGGCCACGAATTCACGGAACCTGCGCTGCAGGTACCTGGTCTGCAGGAACGTTTTGAAGGTGCGGGCCAACAGGAATGTTCCCAGTGCCAGCACCACGGTCATCAGGGCGGTCGCGTCGTTGCGGGGGGACGTAGTGAAGGGCGATACCACCGAGCGCGCTGCTTCGACGATAAAGATGACAGCGACCAGGACTGCGAAGATCTCATCGACGAAGCGGGTGAAGAACTTCATGAGCGCGCTGGCATCGGTCACCGCGAGGATGAGAATGAGAATGCCCGACCAGAGGCCCACCCAGGCGTAGACCGGTAAAAAGGGCACATCGAAACGCTGGCATATCGTGTACAACAGGCCGGTGAAGATGACGATGGGACCGGTGCCGCCCAACAGAGTCAGAGGCTGGGCAGAAGAAAGCGCGAACAGGATTCCGCCGACCGCTGTTACCACGATCATTTCCACGATGCCGATCTCACCGCCGGTCACGACACTGGTAAGGCCACCGAAGGCAATAGCATTGGCAAGGCACGCGAAGAACAGAAAACCCACAGACGCTACGACTTTCGAATGCAGCCCGTCGGTGAAGTCGCTGACATAGGAAGGCAGCCTTCGCCGTGCATCCGCCCGAAGACCACCGCCCAACCGGCCCGTGTAGGTCAGGAGGCCGACGTCGTGTACATGTGGGGCCTGCGACGCGCCGCTCCGTTTGTTTGACACGTACTTCACCTTATTCGACACAGTGAGGTGCTCTCAGCGACTTTCAGGCAAGTCGTCGAGGCTCAGACGGATCAGGACGCATGCTCCAGACGATCACCGATCCGCGACAGGATCTGCAGTGCCACAGGGATGCAACCATCGAGATGATCCCAGGGCCAACCGCGTTGTGTTCGATCGAACATCGCATCTGCTGCCTGGCATCACGTTCGTCTCGACTAAGGGGTACGTCCAGCGGCCAAGCCTGGCGCTACGTTGCAGGCGAGTAGCCGCTTGCCTAATCGTGTGGCGTCGATGGATCCTCGTTGGCTGTGGCTGCCCATAACTCTTGCTCATCGGGCTCAAAGTCATTATCTCCGAGGGGATCTGGTGGATCTAGGACGGTCAGCTCACCGGTATCGGGGTGCCTCTCGCACGAATGCGCGTCGACATCGCGCACTGCGAACAGCCCGGACAGAGTTGCGGAGACGCCACCACGCCGACCCTTCGGTGTCGGAAGTGCATCGGCTACTGAGATATGCAGCAACCGGGGCGTGGTGGCCACATCGAAATGAAATGCCTTGATCATGGCAAAACATGCCGCGACCATGATCAAAGAGAACGGTACCGCGGTGGCGATCGATGCCGTCTGTAGCGCCTGCAGGGAACCGCGCCCGCCAACAAGCAGTAGGACCGCGGCCGCGGTCCCTTCCAACACCGCCCAGTAGACGCGACTGAGCTTGGGCGTCTCCATTTCGCCTCCGGAGGACAGTATGTCGATCACCAAAGAGCCGGAGTCCGAGGAAGTGACGAAGAAAAAGACGATGACGGCGATGGCGAGCACGCTCGTGATCACGCCGAGTGGTAACCCTTCGAGCATCTGAAACAACGAGGTGTTGGGGTCAACGGCCTCGCCAGTCTCCGGGACTGCTCTGCGCTGAAATAAGGCGGCGCCGCCAAAAACGGTGAACCATAGTGAACTGATCACCGTGGGCGCCAGCAGTACTCCGCCTACGAACTCGCGGATGGTTCGTCCGCGCGAGATACGGGCGATGAACATTCCGACAAACGGTGCCCAGCTCATCCACCAACCCCAATAGAACACTGTCCAGTCGATGACCCAGCCATCGTGAGAGAACGGCGCTGTGCGCAGCATTAATGCCGGTAGGGATTGGATGTAACCACCGAGGTTCTGCACCCAAGATTGCAGGAGAAACAGTGTGGGACCCAGCAACAGCACGAAGGCGGTCAAGGCCGCGGCCAACATCATGTTGATGTTGGACAGCCATTTAAGACCTTTACTGACCCCGCTGACAACCGAGAGCGTGGCCGCTGAGGTGATCACGGCTATCAAGGCGACCTTCCACCCGTTGGTGACCTGAATCCACCCCAGGTATTGCAAACCGGCCGCGATCTGTGTGATGCCGAAACCTAGTGAGGTCGCGACACCGAACAATGTGCCGACGATCGCCACGACATCGACTACATCGCCGATGAATCCCTCCACGCGCTGACGTCCTAGTAGCGGCTCTAACAACCACCGCACCGACAAGGGGCGTCCCTTGCGATAGGTCATATAGGCCATGCCGAGGCCGACGACCACGTAGATGCTCCAGGCATGCAGTCCCCAATGGAACAATGTCAATGACATGGCCTGGTTTGCTGCCGCGGTGGTCTGTGCTGGGATACCACGCGACGCGGGGGGATGCATGTAGTGGCTTAGTGGTTCGGCGACACCGTAGAAGACCAGGCCGATCCCCATTCCTGCGCTGAACAGCATGGCCAGCCACGCGGGGAAGCTGAATTCGGGCTGCTCATCGTCTCGGCCCAGCCGGATGGTGCCGACTCGGGAAAGGCCGCAGTACAACGCGAACGCCACAAATCCAGTGGCAATGAGGATGTACCACCAGCCGACCCCCTCGCCGATTGTCTTGTTCAGCTGGGCAAACGCATCCTGTTTGCCTTTCGCCAACACGACGGCGAGGGCAATCATCGCGATGATGACCAACGATGCCGGAACGAAGACTTGGGGCCTGATGCTGCGCCAGGCACGCCGCACCGGATTCGCGGTGCCCTGGGTGTTGTCAGGTGGGGTCGATTGCGGTGTCAACGTACTACCGTCCTCGTCAAAGTCTCATCACGTATCAGCGTCGGTGCCGATAACCCTAAGCGACGGCGCCGCCCCGCAAGCATCAACCGTGCCCATCACACGCCTCGGATAACTATGGAGAGCACAGTCGGGACGGCCGTACCTATGGCTAACCCAAAGACCTCTAGAAGCAGGTGAGGAACCGATCGGCATGCGTATCGTGCTGGCGGTGACACTCCCGATCCGACGGGTCGCATGGTGACCAAAGAGGAAACACTCAACTATCGGGTTGGCTTGGTAACTACACAGCCATACTATGAGGTAGGATAGTCTGCAATGAGTGGCTGGATGCTGCACTTGCCAGTCGAGCGGCAACTACTATCTCGCGGAGGATTGTAATCATGGCCCAGGCGGGGGTGCGGGTGATCACTTGCCGCCGGATGCCTGCACGTGCAGCCTTCCAGCAACCTAACCGCGCTCCTGGTCGGCGTCCGAATGCCCGTCGTGTCGTCGTGGTCGTCATTGCGATGGCCATGATGGCCGTGCCGGTGACGGTCCAGCTGGTCGCCGGTGCCGGTTGGCAGGCGGAGGCTGACCCGAATCAGCCGGGGCCTCCTGCTCCGGCTCCGCCGCCGTTGGCAGTTCCGCAACCGGATAATCTGTCGCGCACTGTCAATATCGGTGGCGCTCAAGTGAAATCAAATGTTCCGCAGGGAATGGGAGACGGCACCGGGCGGCCGTTATCGGAGCCGCGAGAACGCTCGGTGGCCGCGGTGCCTCCGGTCGCCACCGATGGTGTGCACGCCGCGACCGCCTGGCCGGGAAGACAGATTGTCATCCACTTACCCAATGAACGCGCCCTGACGGCTGCGAACTGGGGTGAAGGCGGTGTGGCCGCTTACGGCTCGGGGCCGGTGGATTATGTGGTGATTCCTGATGCCGGCGGCGGTGCCGATATTCGCATGATCCGCAAGACCTTTATCTCGCCGAGTGACTTCTTGTTAGGCGTCAGGTATCCCGACGGCACCCATCTGCGACAAACAGGTCAGGCGGTGGTCGTGGAGACCGACGCCTCTCCGGGCAAGCCGGCAGCGATTATCGGGGCGTTCAGTTTTCCCGATGCGAAAGACGGCGCTGGGAACGCCATCTCAGTGTCCCCGTCCGTCGGGGGAAGCTATCTGTATCAGCAATCGGATGTGAATCTGAATGTCGGCGATGTCGGGCTACTCAATTTTCCCGTCACGATCACCGTGGCCTACCGCGCCACCACCACTAGCCCGGCGGTGGCTCCAGGTGATCCGGGACCTAAGCGTCCGCCGGTCGCCGAGGGTGGCCGGTGCGCGTCCGGGCCGTCGCAATTCCGGGGTGCCGGAGATGGTCAAAATCCCGATGGTTTTGCTGATTTCCTGCCGTCATGTGCTCGGCTGGCTGCTTGCATGAGCGCGGCTCCAGCCCGCACCAGCGCGCTTACGTGTGAGAACACGTTTATGGCCGATTTGACGAATGCGTGTGTTACCGCGTTTGGGTACGACGACGACTACGAGGGCTGCCAGGCAGCGGCCAACGGACATACCCGCTGGGCCAAAGAGAACATGAGCCCCGGCCCCGCTGCCGCAGGAACTGGAACCTGACATGCCCACCTACACAGCACTATTTCGGGGAAAAGGATTCTGTCGATGAACGATGATGCGCCCACGCAAACCCTGCCCGCCGCGCCCAGTCCGCAGCCGACGCTGCCGTTGACGGGTTTTGCCGCCGGAATCACCGGAGCAGCCCTGGTGACTGCGGGGGTGTGGGGCCTGCACGTACTGACTCCCGGTGGCGGTGCGGTGGGTTCGGTCGGCTGGGTTGTGCTGCTGTGCTTGGCGTTTACCGCCCTGGGTAAAGGCATCACCCTGCTGCGCAGGGCCCTGGCACCCGTCACGGACGCAGCCTTGGCGCCGCTGGCGCCTATATCTGCCCCCGTGCGTGCCACGGCCGGAATCGTCATCGGCGCCAGCGGTATTTGGTGGGTGATGCGCGGCCACGCCGCCACTTGGTGGACACACCTCACCGGCACCGACAGCGCAACCGGGTGGACGTTGACCTCGCAGCTGGTGCAAGTGGCACTCATCGCCGTTTTCGGCGCGCTGCTATTCGGCGGCGCCAAAACCCTCGCCACTTTGATCTTCGGCTACTCGGGCACACGCCACCGCGATAACAGTGCTACCGCAGAGCAGCGGTGGGCGCTGTTTTGGTCCAGTCACCCGGGCCTGGGCCTGACGCTACTCGCCGGTGGGGTGGCGCTGGTGTTCCTGGCCGGGTACGTCGTTCCGCGGGTGTCGGGGTGGCTTTCCGGCGATGACCCAATGGCCGCCTTGGCGGCCATTGCCGCGATCCTGGCCGTCGCGTTCTTCGCGAATACATGGTGGTGGAAAGCACTATCGGGATGGTGGACCTGGGCCCACACCCACGGCAGCAGCGGCGGCGGCACCAGCCCGCTGGGACAGATGCAGGCCGGAGCCGCCGTGATCGCACTGATCTGGTTCTCCGCCATGGGATTTGGACTGGCATCCCCGGCCGATTACACCGGCCCCGGCGCCGCACCCTTGGCGCGGGCTGCCTGCCCACCAGATTGCGGTGGCGGAGGCAGTCTTGACGGTCCCCCTGGGGGCGGCAGCCAGTTCAGACCCCCCGACATGCCCACCCAACAACCCGACTACCAAGGCGGCATCAACCAGGCGCCCCTGAACCAAAACTCGGGAATCTCGATCTACAACGAAAGCCCTGCTCAGGGCAGCGGTCAGCAAGCCTCCCAAAACATGGGCCCGCAAATGTCCGGCCAACACGCCGCGCATGGCGAGCCACTGCCCAACTACGGCCCCTGGCAACCCGACGCCCAACCTCCCGCCCAAGCACCGGTCCAGCAGGCACCTCAGGCTCCGCAGCCGGTCCAGCAAGCACCTGCCCAACAACCCGTGCAGCAGGCGCCTCAAGCACCGCAAAACCCCGTTGGTCAGCAACCAGCACAGCAGCCCCAACCCGGACAATCTCAACCGGGCCAGCAGCAGCCACTAAACCCGGCAAACCAACAGAACCCGGCACAACAGCAGCCGCAGAAACAGCCTGATCAGACACCTCAAAAGCAGCCTGACACGCCGAAAAAGAACCCGATCGACCCCACTGATCTGGCAACAGCGGCCACCCGGCGCGGCTCACAACAAGCTGGCCAGCAAGGCACGCAGCAGGCTGGCCAGCAAGGCACGCAGCAGGCCGCGAAAGCTGCCGAACAGGGCACGCAGAAGGCTGCGCAACCAGGCGACCAGTTCCCCGCTGATTTCCACCTCGGGCAGGTCGCTGACGGTCTAAAAGCCCGCGGCACATACAGTCCCACCGGCACGCATTGGGGTGACACAGGCAAGACTATCGGCGCCATCACCAAGAGCCAGGCCGAGAACTTCGTGAAGGCGGGCGAACGCTTCACAGCGGTAGGCCGCGTTCTGGAAGTCGGCAAGATGGGGGTTGACCTAGCCAACGGTGCCCCTATACCGGAAACGGTAGGCGCAACTGCGGGATCTCTGGCTGGGGCATGGGCGGGGGCAGAAGCTGGCGCCTTGGTCGGCGCGGCAATCGGATCATTCCTCCCGGGCCCGGGCACGGCCGTAGGTGGCGTCGTAGGAGGCGTGGTCGGCGGGTTCGTCGGCAGCGGCATCGGTTCGGAGGTAGGAAAAGCACTCGGCGGCGCTGCCCGCTCAGCCGGATCAGCACTGTCAACGGCCGGCGGTGCCGTCGCATCCTTCTTCGGTAGTTTGTGACAGACAGGGAACGAGGATCAGCTCATGCTCACGGTAGCTGCAGTATTCATCGGTTTCATCGGAGCGGTAACCCTGCTCACTCTGATGCAAGTACGTCCATATTCGTCGCCAGTACAGCTGTTAACACTGGCGATGGGCGGAATATGTTGCGTGGCGCTCACAGCTAGCGGACTGTATTGGCTAACTGACTCGCAGACGCTACGAATCGGTACTTTATGCGGCGGTCTAGTGATCGCTCTAAACATCATCAAGTTGGCCAGGCGCCGTCGATACGTCACTATATCGGTGGGCGGCGAAGAATGATGGGCACCGGGTGATGAACGGATTGTATGCGCTGGTCCTGGTTCTGAACTGTGTACTCATCGTCTCGCTTGTGTTTGGTGATGATTTTAATAGAAAGCTGCCCTCCAAGAGCGGATGGTATGTTCAGTTGGCAGCGTCTTCGCTGTTTATCTTTGTCGCGCCCAATCTTGCTATCGCATTCGGCTGTATCGTGGGGGTAATGATTGCCCGGTTTATATTTGCCTTATGGCTCACCCCTCTGGGTGATAATACTTTCGCGAAGATACTTAGACCCTTTCGGTTGCCTGTTAAGCGAGTTAATAGATATGAGAAGCGTGAACGGTCTATAAGAGATGAGGATTGAGAAAGGGATGCTAGCTGTGAGGGAGCCCAAACGTACTGCTGTCGCCGTATTGGGTGTATTCGTCGCCGTTGCAGCGGGGTGTTCTTCGCAGCAGTCGCCAAGCGACGCATCCAACACATCTGCCGCGTCGGTGACGTCGTCATCGACATCGCCGTCTATGGCTACCGCCGATGGGTGCGCGACCAGTGACATTCCTCGAGTCACGTTGGATGCCAAGGCGCCGGACGAGCCGATGTTGGCAGTGCCGACACCGCAGGGGTGGCAGTATTCGCCGGCGATGAATTCGCCGGTGATTCGCGGGGCTGTGGCCAATGTGGGGTTGCGGGCGAACGATTTCACACCGAATGCGGTGGTGACATTGGAAGATTTGACTGGCAAGGTCGCCTCAGCGCAGCAGGGTATTGATGCAGAGATCGCCAGTGTGGAGCAAGGTGGCATGGCCGTTGAGTCCCGCACTGCGGGGACGGTGTGTGGGCACCCGAGTAGCACGATCACTTACACCCTGCAGAACCGGCCGGTGACTGCCCTGATCGCTGGGGTTGAGGCCGGGCCCAAGATCTGGGCCACGGTGCTGACCATCCAAACCGCCGAGCCCGGCAATCCCGCCTACACCGCAGGTAAGCAAGCAATCCTGGAGGGCTTCCAGTTCCGGCTGCCTGGTAATAGCCGCTAACAGCCTGCGCTGCTCGCCCGCCTTTGGCCTACCGGTTGGGGCGGCTGACGCAGCCGGGTCTAACAGGTGCATGCACGCAAGGGCTGCAATGCACCACCATTGCAAGGAGATTCGATGACCTCAAGTTTTGTTACCGTCGTGCTGGTCCTCATCGGTGTGGTGTTGATCATGCTGGGGCGCAGGGTATCTGCCCGGCGCGCGGTGTTGCTTGGTGCGGGCGTGGCGGCGGTTTTCCTTGCTGTAGTGGTGCTGGTGTCGTCGATGGTAACCATTGTCGGTACCCGGCAGGTCGGTATCGCGACGGCGTTCAACCGGTCCACCGGGCAGACCTTCAACAACGGGCTGCACTTCAAATTCCCATGGGTGCAGGTACATGAAATGGATGGTGCGGTACAGATCGACACCTACCAGGCCGTCGCGGGCAGCGACCGCCGGATCCCGGTTCGGCTGGGCAACAACTCCACCGCATTGGCGGACGCCTCGATTCGGTGGCAGATCAAGCCGGACTCGGCAGACGAACTATTCGTGCAGTACAAGACTTTCGACGGTGTTCGCGTGAACCTGATTGAGCGCAACCTCAAGGTCGCCTTGAACGAGGCGTTCGCCAAGTTCGACCCGCTGGACAAAAAGAACTTGGAAGAGTCGCCGCTGCCCAGTATCGCCGCCCAGGCATTAGGTCTGCTACGCACCAAGGTCGGCAAAGAAGTCGAAATCTTGGATGTGTCGGTACCGACGATCGACTACGACGACAAGACCGAAGAGCGCATAAACCAGATCAACGAGGAACGCGCGAATACCACCAAGGCTGGCCAAGAAGTGGAAACCAACAAGAAGAAGCGTGAAGCCGCCGAGGAACTTGCCAAGATGCCACCACCGGACCTTCGAATCTCCATCGCTAACTGTCTGAACAAGATGGCCGAAACGGGCAAGAACCTCAACTGCTTCCCCATCGGACAAGGTGTGGTCCCGACCCTGAGCATCCCCAACCCGATCACGGTCCCCGAAGGCTGACCACCTAAGCGTGGATGAATCAGTCTCCTTGTGCTGATTTCGTTTACGCGCGACCGCTGGAGTTGATCTTCTTGGTGATCAGGGTGCTTGACGTGAACGCATACGCCCGGGCCCCTCAAGGAGCGTGCCGCCAGTTCTGCGCCGTCTACAGACTCGACGCCGAAGATGCACGGTCCGCTTAAGTAGCAGCACGAGAAGGCTCACATCCAGGGTGTCGGTTTGTGCTGGCTTGCGTAGCTCGTCGGTTCGGCGCGTGCGGAGATTCGCGAAACCCGGTGGGAAGAGGTGAAACAGGAGGCGTTCACGAAACTCTCGTATCAACGCAATGCTGAGATGCTCGATGAGCAGCTGCGGCGTCGACAGGCGGTCGCAGCTATGCGGACGTACGCCAACGCGCCCAGCAGCTCAATGCCTCTGACGCGGACGAAGCCAGAAAGTGGACTGCGTGGATTCGTCAGCACGCCGACCGCACGGACCCGATCAACGGCCCACTGCAGCTCCTTAGCATCACAACCGCCAGGTACGCCGACCTCGAACCTCACATAAACGGGTGGAGCGCCTATGGCCCCCACCGGCGGTAGCACTCACAGGGTGCCAGAGCCACGTTCCGAAATCGGCCAATACGCGTTCCGGCGGCAAGAACTTGACCTATAGCTATCAGCAACAACGGCATTTTCAACACGTCCCCGAGGGCGGGGGACCTATGTGAATAGGTGTCTAAAACTCTAGCGGGTCGCCGGGTGTGCTTCGGACGTCGGCCGGCGGCGGGCCGGGCGGTGTCGCTATCGGACCGCGGGCAGTCTGTCGGTTCCCATGAAGCTGATCAGATGGCCGGCGCATGACGCGGCTGCCGCTGCGCCGCCCGCCATGCCGCGGTGGGAGAAGTCGTGGCCCTGGAACTGCACGGCGGCTTCGTCACCGGATTCGGCGACGAGTTCGTCGAGCAGCTTGCGGTTGTTCCAGGCGATAGTGGCGATGGTGATCGGCGGCCACAGCTCAGCGATAGCTGCGTCTCCTCGCCGAGCATCTCGGTGATGGAAGGCAATCGTGACCGACGGAAGACTGCGATGTGGTTGAGGCACCGTCGCCGCGCTACGAGGCTTGAGTGTGCCCTGGGGGCATAGCTGATACTTCTCCACGTGGGTGTTGTAGAGAACTTCGGCGTGGCGAGCGGATCCGCGCGGCCCGGCTGGCTGGAACTGGGGTTAGCTGCGGCCACCGCTGTCCTTCTGTATCTAGTGGGCGGTGTCGCCGCATATTTCGTGCCGGAAGATTTCCCTGTTGCCCTCGGACATGTGAACTTCCTGATTTCGGGGCTTGCGCCGCTGGGAGGGTTTGCTGTTGCAGTCCTCGTTCGGATTCGCGATGTTCGTCCGTTCGGGTTGCGGCATGCGAGTCTCTTGTGGCTGCTAGCCGGCGTGATGATCGGCCTGGCGTGCTTCGGGCTTAGTTGGCCGGTTTCGGCGATTTTTGACCCGCTATTTCCGGGGACGCAGGGGGTGCAGCAGCCCTACCGTGATGCTGCACGGTCGGGAGCAGTGCCTCTTATCGTGGCAGTGGGGCTGGGCGGCATCTTGACGCCGCTCGGTGAGGAAGCTTTGTTTCGTGGCGTGCTTGCGACTTTCCTGTTCCGCTGGGGGAGCTGCATCAGCGTGGCCTTCAGTGCGGCAGTTTTCGCTGTGGCACATGGGATCAACAGCGTGATGCCTTTGGCCCTCATGATCGGTTTGGCCACTGGTGTCCTGCTGTGGCGCTCAGGTTCGATCTGGCCTGCGGTCATGGTGCACATCGCCTATAACAGTGCGGGCATCTTGTATCACGGGCTCGGATACTGACCACGGTGCCAGCCACAACGATGCTTTAGCTATGCACCGGTCGCCTGGCGCGACACCGTACCCGCTCGGACTAGCACCGAAAGCCAGAAAGCCACTAAGGCCTGCCCGGCCACGACCAGCGAGCCCACCCGGCCACCGGACCTGCAAGCCCGACTCCGGCCGGGACGGCGCCACTGCCAGGATCCCGTTGCCGAGGAAACTCAGGAAGTGTGAACCCAGGTAGGCGACGGCACTCAACGGCATTACTCCACCAGACGCTGCGCCGCTGCGGCACAGTCAAGTCGCTCTTGACTATGCCGCTACGGCCGGATGTTGTATGACTGGCGTGACGACATTGTTGAGCGATTCTGATTACGCGCGCGCCGAGCAGATGCTTTTCCCACACCGGGCTCGGCGGGTGCCGGGCACTGTGCTGACACCGCAGTGGTTCGCCGACGGTGCCCGATTCTGGTACCGCGTCGGAACGCGCTACGTCGCGGTCGATCCCGGTGTGAAGACACGTCGTGTCGCCTTCGACCACGACGCGCTGGCCGCCGCACTGTCGGCGGCGGCCGGGCAGGCGGTGACCGGTGCCGATCTACCGATTGTGGCCGTAGATGTCCGCGCGGATGACACGGTGCTGTTCAGCGCGTTCGACCGTAATTGGAAATGGGCGGAAGGCGCCTGCACCGAATCTGACACCGCCGCAACTATTCCGGGCGCGATCCCGTCTCCCGATGAGCGGTGGGATGCGTTCCGCCGCGAGGGCAATATCTGGGTCCGCAGCCGGGCTGATGGCACCGAACAGGCCCTCACTGATGACGCTGAACCCTACTTCGATTACGGCGGCCTGCCAGACACCACCGGTGCACGCGCACTGACCCGTGCACTGGGTATTCCGGCGCCGATGATCCTGCACTGGTCGCCCGATTCCACCCGAATCCTGGTTGCGCGCATCGATCAACGTGAGGTGCCCGAACTAGTGCTCGTCGAATCCAGCCCTGCCGACGGCGGCCGGCCCGTGGAACACCGCACCCGCTACTCGATGCCCGGCGAGGACACCGTGGCAACGATGACCTGGAACGTGCTCGACGTCGAGCAACGCACGATCGTACGGCAGCAGACCGAAGCGATACCGATCATGCACAATGTCGCACTCGTCTACGCCTGGTGGAGCGGTGACGACGTGTACTTCCTGCACCAGTCACGCGATGCGCGCACCCTGGCATTGCGTCGCCTCGACCCGTCGACCGGCGCGGTCAGCACGCTGATCACCGAAACGGGCCAGACCCGGGTCGACCCGACCGTGCTGCTTGGCGACCCGCACATGGTGCACGTGCTGGACACCGGCGAGATCCTATGGTGGTCGCAACGCGACGGCTGGGGCCACTTGTACCTCTATTCGGCTGACGGAGACCGGGTCACCCAGATAACCACCGGGCCGTGGCTGGTGAGCAGCCTGTTATGGGTCGATGAGAAGGCTCGACAGGTGTACTTCACGGCCAACGGCCTGGTCGAGGCCGACCCGTACCTGCGGCAACTCTGCCGAATCGGACTGGACGGCAACGGGTTCACCCGACTCACAGATGACGATCTAGATCATGACGCGGTGAGCCCGCCGCAGGGCGGCTACCTGGTGGACCGGGCCTCAAGCCCGAGCCAGCCGCCACGCTCAGTGGTACTCGACAGCGACGGTCAGGTGGTAGTGGAGTTGGAGACACCCGACACCGAAGACCTCAAGATTTTGGGCTGGCAACCCCCGGAGCGATTCCGCGCGACCGCCGCGGACGGAAAGACCCCCATCTACGGTCTGCTCTGGCGACCGCACGATCTGGACCCGGACCGCACGTACCCGATTATCGAACACATCTATCCAGGTCCGCAGCTCTACCGCGCCGCACCGATGTTCAACCCGCCGCACTATGGCGAACCAGAGGCCTTCGCCGCGCTCGGGTTCGCGGTGGTGGCCATCGACGGTCGTGGAAGCGCGGGGCGCAGCAAGGCATTTCATGACCACTCCTATGGAGATCTCGGCAACGCCGGCGCCCTAGACGACCATATCGCCGCAATCCGCGAACTCGGACAGCGGTATCCGTGGCTGGACACCGCCCGAGTCGGGATCACCGGACAGTCCGCGGGCGCTTTCGCCGCGGCGCGTGCGGTGCTGCGCTATCCGGACTTCTACTCGGTGGCCGTCGCGGTCTCGGGCAATCACGACAACGCCCTCAACCTGGCGATGTGGGCCGAGCACTACCACGGCGATCTGAGCGCCGAAGGCCAAGCGGCGATCTCGAACACCACGCTGGCCGCCAACCTGAAAGGCAAGCTGTTACTCATCCACGGTGAACTCGACGACAACGCACACCCGTACATGACGATGCGGCTGGCCGATGCACTCATCAAGGCGGACAAAGACTTCGACCTGATCATGATTCCTGGCGCCGAGCACTCACTGTACGGTTGGCTGCACTACTCGCTACGTCGCACCTGGGACTACTTTGTGCGGCATCTACACGGCACCGAGCCGCCCGGTTACCGACTACAGCCGCTGCTGCTGCCCTCGCTCGGCTGACCGGCACGCGATCTCACCGCCCCGCTTCAGCGCATTCCGCTGCGCCGAGTTGTGCAAATCACCATTGCCAGGTCGATCACCTTGTTCGCGAACCTTCTCCCACGTGGTGCGCCGGTGCGAGGACGTCAGGTCGGGATCTGCGTCCGGACCGACCTGACGTAGGGCGCAAACCGTTCGGCGAGATCACGGCGGGCAAGTCAAACAGTCCAGGGCGTTCTAGGGCACGACCTACGTCTCGCGCTCCATCGAAGCACCGTCTACCGGGCTGTCCCCATGGGCTCTCATCCGAACGGGCAGGTACCGGTCGGGCGTTCAGGGGCGGCAAAGCTATCCAGGCGATAGCCGTGATAGAAGTCTGCCAGTCGCTCGTTACGGCGGGTCAGGGTTCGCGAGATCTTCTCGTATTTGCGCTGCGCGGTACCCGATCCATCGAGCTGAGCGCGGGCATCGTCTATACGAATCGTGTTGTACAACATGGGTTCTATCAGCAGCCGTTCCGGTGTCACGCGCCACACCAGCTGCAGGAGCCGGGTATAGAGGGCGAACTCGACGTTGTGGCGGGGCTTGAGCCGGAACCCGATCATCTCGCGTATCTCGGGGTGCATCGCCTTGGCCGAGCACACCTGGATCACCCGGCCCGCGATCGGGCGAATCGCGAGCCAGAGCGGTAACAGGGCCGGGCGCATCGCGGCGGGGAGTAACAGTGTGGGCAGTGGTAGCCGCATTAATCCGGCGAACTGCTCGCGCAGAAAGCCGTTGGACTGCAGTTTGTTTGACACCATGTCGTCGTAGTACTCGACGAATGCGGCGTATGTTTCCGGGAATTTCCCCTTGGTGCTGGGTAGTTCGAGATCCTTGAACAGGTACCGCTGATATTGATATGCGGCCTCCTTTTCGGCGGGATTCATTGAGTAACCCGTGCAGTAAGGGAAGGCCTCCAAAGTGGCGTTCATGGCACTGGCCGCGATCCATATCCACAGCTCGGGATCCAATGCGCTGTAACGAATCCCCGCGTACTCGCCGACTCCCGTGCCTCGCACATCGCGGTGGCGCTCCTTGAGCCATTGCGCCGTATCTGCTCGCTGCTGCTGATTGCCGGCGAGCAGGGACATCGCGCTCAGTGCACTCCGAATGCCGCGGTCGGTGAAATTCTGGCGGAACCGTCCGGAGCGGTCCACAGACGCCGCCACCGGCAGCAGGGCTACCTCGTCGAACAGCACCCCGCCGAATACGCCGGTTAAGGGGCTGCCCAGGTGCTTGCGAAATGCGTCCATGACGCGCGGGCGTGTGCCGGTCGCGCGGAGGAAAGCCAAGCCCTCTTCGTGGGTATCGCGGTTCGATTCGCCGTCATGCGTGGTGTCGCGCGGCAGTACATGCGTCATTGCATCCTCCGTCGGTGTTAGTAACTTAGTTAGAAGCTAACATTGCCACACGAAGTTGGGAAGTACCTCTACGTGAGAGACTGAGCTGTGTCTGCAGATCCGGATCCGACCGGCGAGCGCATCCTCGAGGCCGCGCTGCAGACCATGCTCAGCTTCGGTCTTCGGCGGGCGACGGTCGACGAGATCGCGCGGCGTGCGGGCGTATCGCATATGACGGTCTATCGCCGCTGGTCCAACAAGACCGAGCTTGTGCTCGCGGTTCTCATGCGGGAGGCGCAGACGATGTTCTCCGCCATCGACCGCGAAATCGCGGCGCTGAAGAGCCCCGAGGACAAGCTCGTGGCGGGATTTACCGGAATCTATTGGCATGTGCACACACACCCATTGATGCAGCGGGCGGTGGAAACCGATCCGGAGTCGGTGCTGCCGGTCTTGACCAATGGGGCAGGCCCAGCCCTGGACATGGCGACCACATACCTGGCGGGTCACGTGAGCCGCAGCGCCGGCGATGTTGTCGACGACGCTTACGGTGTTGCGGAAGTATTTGTGCGCCTGACGCATTCGTTAATCCTTGCGCCCAGCGCCCGCCGCGAGCTGGCCACCAGGGAAGACGCCGAACAGTACGCCCGCGAGTACATCCTGCCGATCGCGCGGGCCTTGGTGCCAGCGCCCAGCAAGGCGCTGCTGTAGCCAGGCGGTGCGACGTCGGCCCGGTTCTCAGGCGTCCACTGTGTGTGCTTTCGGCCGGTGGGCGACCGGGCCAAGTAATCTTTGTGCATTGACCATGGTCGGGGACATAACGACTAGACATTGGGGGTAGCGGATGGATACGGACATCGGAGCGGGCTCACCGCCAGCCGACGACTCGTCTGATGCCGCGGATACCGCGCCGCTACCGGTCCTCAACGCGTTTCCCGGGATGTTGTCTGAACCCGGTCCGTTCGCCGCGCCGGAACAGGAGTTTAGCCAGCCGCCGTTTCTCGATGAGCCGGCGTTCGTGCAACCACACTCGCCCGCGGTAGAACCAAGCGGCCAGTACCCGCAGTGGCCGAGTCACGAGCACTTCAGCACGGCGGCGCCCGTCGCCCCGGGACCCGCGAAGCCCACGGCTCCGGTTGATTTCTCGTCCTGGGAGGACAAGCCGCAAAGAAGCAAGCGGCCGTTAGTGATTGGCGGCGCGGTGCTGGCCGCTGTGGTGGTCGTCGTCGGTGGTGTGGTCGCCGCATTCGCAGGCGGTGGCGACGACGCCCCGCCTGCGGAACCGAGCGCGGCCCCATCGACAACGGTGACCAGCAGGGACTCCGATGCCGAAGCTCGCTTGCTTTCCATGCTTCCGACGGGATACGCGACGTCGGCCTGCAAGGTTGTTGAACCCGCGAATGAGGCGGTGGCACAAGTAAAGTGCGGGCGTAGTGACGATCCGGATGGGCCGCTGGAGGCCAGCTACTCCCTCGTGAAGGACAGGTCCGCGCTCGCGGCAGGGTTGAGCCGTCTGACGAAACGTAACGCGGTGGTGGTGTGCCCCGGCCGGATTCAGTCGCCGGGACCGTGGCGTCGCAACGCCACGCCGGATCAGGTGAGCGGCACGGTCTTCTGTGGCACCAACCAGGGACACCCGGTTGTCGGTTGGACCGATGAGGAGCGGTTGCTGCTCAGCGAGACGCGTTCGGGCGTGACCGGTCCGACCCTCGACCAGCTGTATGCTTGGTGGTCCTCGCACTCATAACAAAAACCGCCGGCCGCACGAGGCGGCCGGCGGTCAATGCCGAAACGGTTCCTGAGGCTTCTACTAGCCCTCGGTGGACACCGGAGTGCCCTGGCTGCCCGCTGCGCGCTGGCCGTGCGGGGTGCTCTCCGAGGCCGGAACGGCGGGAAGCGCGGCCACTGGTGGGGTCGCGGTCTGCGGAGCACCCTCGGCGCCGGGGACCGGAGTCGCGGGTACCGGCGAGGCGGGGGCCGGGGTAGCGGGCACCGCGGTGCTGTTCAGCGGCGTGCCTTCGGCGGGGACCGGGGTGGCAGGAGTCGGGCCGGGAGTCGCGGTCACGGGAGCTACCGTCGGGGTCGCGGTCGCCGCGGGCTGCTGTCCGTCCACCGGGGTGCCCTGGCTACCGGCGGGCAGCGGGGTGCCCTGGCTGCCTGCGGGAACAGCGGCAGGTGCCGCGGACGTGGTGGGCGCGGCGCTGGTGGCGGGCGCGGGGGCGGTGCCATGCGACTGGCTCGAAGAGCCGCCCGAACGCGGCGCGGCAGCGGCGGGCGCGGCCTTCCAGGTGAGCAGATCCTCGTCACCGGAGGTGTAGGTCACCGTCTCGGGAGCGGCGCCAGTCACGTCGAAGTAGATCTTGCCGCTGGTCTTCTCGCCCTGCGACAGGGTTCCCGGGTTCACGCCCTGCTCGCTGGGTACGCCGTACAGCACGCGATAGGTCTCGCCGTCGCTGGCCTTCGCGTTGAAGTTGGCGACGATGGGGATGACGCTGCCCTGGATGGCCTCGTCGGTGGCGGTCGCCTCCCACAGGGTGCCCTTGGGCTGGTACGACAGCTGGTCGGTGCTGACCTTCAGGTCGCTGACGGTCCACGCCTGCACGACGTCGCCGTTGGTCAGGCGACCTTGCTGGCCGAGCGTGGTGTCGGCGCCGGCGGTCGGCATCAGGGCAAGTCCGGCGGCCGCCGCGACGGCCCCCAAGGCGGCAGTGATGGGCACATTGATCTTCACGATGGTGGTCTCCTTGACGTCCGAAATGCTCCCCCCAGCGGGGACGGTCTGTCGTAAAACTAACAGGTCTGGGTGCTCCATCGTCGCCCGAAGTACACGATTGCCATACGGTTAAGAACATGACGGTTGATTCCACCGGTCACGAGGGGGCCGCGCCGGAGCCAGACGACTGGCCACCCGACGCACGCATATTCACCATCCGTGCTGTGGCGGATGATGCCGTGCCGAGCTTGGCCGCCGAACTGCCCATTAGCGCAACAGAACTCGGCACGCTGGACGGAGATGCCGATCATCCCGTGCAATTCTGCAGTGTGCTGCTGGAACCGCCGGTCAAGCACAGGTTTGAAACGGCCGACGCCGCCCGGTATGAACGTGAGTATTGCGACCGGGACGATGACGGCGAATTCTTCATGGTGCACGTTGCGCTGCTCGGCCCCCGGCGCCCCGGAGTTTCACTCGCACCCGGCGCCCGCGATGCCCTCGTCGACGTCGCTTACGTCGTGGATTTGTCGTTAGAAGAAGACGGCGTGCTCAACCCTGCCAAGGTCGACTGGGCGGGAGGGGCGATCGTCGACGTCGAGGGTGGTGTTCCCGCCGAGCAGGCAACCCCCGCTGATCTACCGACGGTCTCCGAGCAGACGCCCGTGCCTGTCCCGGCCGCAAGTGCGCCCGAGCCCGGGAGCCCGGGAAGTTCGGAGTGGATCCGCGAGCAGCTCGATGTCCGTATTGCCGTGTTGAGCCGGCTCGCTGGTGAAGTCGCGATCTCCGAAGTACCCGTGCCGACGGAGCTGGCCAAGGGGGAGCGCCAGTCCAACACCGCGCCGCAGTATGTGCTGGATGGAGCGCAGTTCTGGTACCACACGCGTGATCCGAAAAAGGGATTCGTATGGAAGACCACGAACAACCCGAATGAACTGATTTATTGGTGCATCGACGATGTCGCCAGGGGGCTGGCATGGCGGTGGACGCAACAAACGGCCACCTACAAGACGATGCCGCCGGCGATGGCGCAACGCACGCTGTGGGCGCCGTACTGGCAGCTGCTGATGAATGCGCTTGACACCAAATGGGGCGCCATTACGGGTCGTAACATCCGCGACCTGCTCTGACCGGTCACCACCGGTAGTCGAGGAACTTCCCGTCGAGGGTCAGGACCACACGATCGCCGTCGGGATCGGAGCGGCGCGCGATGTCGACCTTGAAGTTGATGGCGCTCATGATGCCGTCGCCGAACTCCTCGTGGATGGCTTCCTTGATCGCCGGGCCGTAGACGCTCAGCGCCTCATACAGCCGGTAGATCGTCGGGTCAGACGGTGCACCACCGTCCAGCGTGCCGCGGTACGGCTGGGCCCGCAACGCCGCGGTGACCTGCGGCCCCAGTTCGAGAAGTTCCGCCACCTTCGCAGCCTTCGCTTCGGGCACCGGATGCTGGCCAAGCAGCGCGGCAATGGTCCAAATCAGTGGTGAGTCAATCGCTTCCGCGATGTGCTGCCACGTCAGCTTCTTCTCGAGGCGGCGAGCGGTGATCAGTTCGGCGGCTTCGTCCTTGGTCATGACCTCAGACAAACAGACACCCGCCGCACGCGCAAACTAGCGCTGCCACATGCCTTTCTGGGTGTCGCGCTCGTAGTAGTTCATCGAGTTCTCTCCGCTCGCGGTCCAGAGCATGGCCAGGGTGACGAGCGTGATGGCGATAAGCACCATTGAGTCGTTCCACATGATGACCTCCTTGGTATATCGATCGGTCTACCACTCATTGCAGCACGTACACCGATCGGTGTACAGGGAGGTGTGGTGGACGCCACATAACGACTTTGCGGCTAGTCGGTATCCAGGGCTCCGGCGGCCAGCGCGGCCGCATTGATCCTGGTCAGCACCGCATGCAGGTGTTCCAGTTCGGAGAGGTCGACGCCCAGGCGCTCCACGACCGCCGCCGGCACCTTGAGTGCCTTCCGGCGCAGTGCGGCGCCCTGCTTGGTCAGGGTGACATGTGTGGTGCGCTCGTCGGCGGCGCTGCGTGGGCGAGTGATCAGGCCTAGCGTCTCGAGCCGCTTGAGCATGGGGGAGATGGTCGCCGAATCCGTTTGCAGCAGTGCGGCTATCTGCTTGACGGACAACGCTTCCGGGGCGTCGTCCGCGCTGCTCTTGGCGTGGTCCCAGAGCGCCAGCATCACCAGATATTGCGGATGTGTGATCCCCAGGGGGGCGAGTAGTGGCCGGTAGACGGCCAGCACCGCGCGATTGGTGACGGCCAGCGCAAAGCACACCTGCCGCTCCAGGGCCAGCGGGTCGACATCGGGTGAGACTGCGGTCATTCTCACTATCCTAACCATTAGTTAGTGCACTAATTATTAGTCTACAATCTAGTTATGGCCGCCGATCGCCCGAACTTCTTTCAGTACATCGCCTACTGCTACGGGCGGCGCCTGCCCGACTCGATGAAGGAGTGGGTCGCCAATGACTTGGCGGGCAAGGGCGCGGTGCGTCGGCACATTCTGCGGTGTGCGATTCCACCGTTGTTCATCCTCGCGCCGTTCTGGCTGCTGCCGGCATCGCTGTACGTCCACATGGAGATGACGGTGCCCATCTACGTGTGGGTGCTGATCATGGCGCATGCCCTCAACAAGGTGTGGCGCCGTCACCGGCTGGTGCAGCATGAACTGGATCCGGGCCTGGTCGATGTGCTCAAGCGTCAGAAGGACGCGTGGATCCACGAGGACTACGCGCGGCGATTCGGGCCGCGTTCGGGAGACGGCTACTCCAGTAGCGGTCCCATCTAACGCGGCGTTATGTCAAACATCTTGGTGCACTGAATTTTTGCGCGTGCGCCAGATGCTTGAGGGCGGCTCAGTCCCAGTCGCCGTGCTTCCAGTGGCCCTTGCCCCAACCGTTGCCATGTCCGCCGCGCCAGCCGCGATCCCAGCCGCGGTCCCAGTTGCCGTCCGCGCAAACGGTCACGCGCGGATAGGTATCCACGGAGCCGCAAATATCTGGATCTGCCTTTGCCGAGGTTGCAGAGGCGATACCTCCAACGAACAAACCACTAGCAACGACTCCAATTGCCAAGGCTGAGGGCAGGATTCGTTTCACGATTCACAGCCTACTCCCAGGAGAAACTAGTTTGCAAGGGTAAGGAAAACCAGTACCGCGTTCAGCAGTGTGATGAGCGCGGCGATGATCCAGCCCAACATTGTTGTCACGCGATGGTTCACGTCGGTGCCCATCAGCCCGCGATCGCTGGTCAGTCGGACGAGCGGTATGAGGGCGAAGGGGATACCGAAGGACAGCACCACCTGTGACACCACCAGTGCCCGGGTGGGGTCGATACCCGCGGCGAGGATCGCCAGCGCCGGGAGCAGCGTGACGAGCCGTCGCGCCACGATGGGGACGGACCGGCGGAGAAGTCCCTGCATGATCATGGCGCCGGCGTAGGCGCCGACCGAGGACGATGCGAGCCCGGATGCCAGCAGGCCGATTGCGAATAGCAGGGCAACAGTGGGCCCGAGGCTGTCGCGGACGGCGGCGTGCGCGCCCTCGATGGTGTCGACGCCGTCGCGGCCCTTCAGGTTGGTGGCCGCTACCAGCAGCATCGCCATGTTTACGGCGCCCGCGAACAGCATCGCCAGGCACACGTCCCAACGGGTGACGCGCAGTAGTCTGCGTCGCGGCGCGCCCGCTTCGGGATGTCCGTGTCTGTCCCGGGCCAGCCCGGAATGCAGATACACGGCGTGTGGCATGACCGTGGCACCCAGCATGGCCGTCGCCAGCATCAGGCTCTCGGCGCCCTGGAATCGGGGGATCAGTCCGGCGGCGGCCTCGCCCAGCGGCGGCGGTTCCACCACAACGCTGGCGAGAAATCCGATCGCGATGATGGCCAGCAGCGCCGAGATCACATATTCGAACGAGCGTTGTCCGCGTTGGTCCTGCACGGCAAGGAGCACCATCGAAACGATTCCGGTGATAACGCCACCGAGCAGTAGCGGCAGGTCGAACAACAGGTTCAGCGCGATGGCGCCGCCCACGACCTCTGCCAAATCGGTTGCCATGGCGACCAATTCGGCTTGCATCCAAAACGCCAGCCGGGTGGGCCGTGACATGCGATTGCCGACGGCTTCGGGCAGTGATTGCCCGGTGACGAGGCCCAGCTTCGCTGAGAGGTACTGCACCAGCCCGGCCATCACATTGGCGGTGACGATCACCCACACCAGCAGGAAGCCGTACTTGGCACCTGCGCTGACGTTCGAGGCGACGTTTCCGGGATCGACATAAGCGATGGCTGCGACGAAAGCGGGCCCGAGTAGGTAAAACCCGTGCATTTGTCGCGTCTGCTTCGGCCGCTCCAGCACCCACGCCTCCTATTTCAAGTACCCGAATAGAAAAGTTAGAGTACCCGAAACCTTGAGCCGCGGCGAGGCCAGCTCGGGGAGGCGTCGCCTAGTTGGTACTGGCCTTCTCGGCCTGACGCTTTTTGACGCTGGCCTCGAGCTTGGCCAGCAGATCAGAGACATCGGTGGCATCGAGCTCGGTGGGCGCCTCTTCCTTAGTGAACGCCTCTCCACCGTCGAGCTTGGCTTCCACCATCTCCAGCAGCTGCGACTGGTACGTGTCGTTGTATCGGCTCGGATCGAAATCGTCGGCCATCGACTCCACCACCTGCCCCGCCATCGACAGTTCGGCCGGTTTGATCTTCACTTCCTGGTCCAGCACCGGGAAGTCCGGTTCACGAATCTCGTCAGGCCAGAGCAGCGTGTGGATGATCATCACCTGACGCGTGCCGAAGTCCTTGACCCGCAAGGCCGCCAGGCGTGTCTTGTTGCGCAGCGCGAAATGCACGATCGCTACCCGATCCGTCTGCGCGAGTGTCTGTGCCAGCAGCACATACGATTTCGAAGACTTGCTATCGGGCTCCAGGTAGTAGCTCTTGTCATACAGCAGCGGGTCGAGTTCGGCGGCGGGAACGAACTCCAGCACCTCGATCTCGCGGCTTGACTCGGCGGGCAGGGTCGCCAGATCCTCATCGGTGATCACGACGGTGCGGCCGTCCTCGGCCTCGTAGGCCTTGTTGATATCCCGGAACTCGACGATCTCACCGCACTCTTCGCAGGTGCGTTTGTAACGGATCCGGCCATTGTCCTTGTTGTGGACCTGATGGAACTTGAGGTCGTGGTCCTCGGTCGCGCTGTATACCTTGACAGGGACGTTCACCAGCCCGAAGGCGAGGGAGCCCTTCCAGATGGAACGCATATCCCCAGTATGGCCCACCGGAGCCGCGCAGTCCGCGACATCCGGTGCGGTATCAACTGCGTTCGTGCGGCTCACCAATCCGGACAAGGTGCTGTATCCGCCAACCGGAACCACTCCGGCCACCACCAAGGCGGACGTTTTCGGCTACTACACCGCCATCGCTCCGTTTATGCTGCCCCACCTCGCGGGGCGCCCGGTCACCCGTAAACGGTGGCCTAACGGCGTTGAGCAGCCGTCCTTCTTCGAGAAGGACCTCGCGTCGTCGGCCCCCGACTGGCTTCCCCGGCGGCGTATCGAGCACAAATCCCGCTACGTCACCTACCCGTTGATCGACACCTCGGTGGCACTGGCCTGGATCGCCCAGCAGGCGGCACTGGAAGTGCATGTGCCGCAGTGGCGGTTTGTCGGCGAAAATCCAGGACCAGCAACACGATTGGTATTCGATCTGGATCCAGGCGAAGGCGTGGAGCTACCGCAGCTGGCGCAGGTCGCCCGCGCGGTGCGCGATGTGCTCGGCGATATCGGGCTGACCACCTTTCCCCTGACCAGTGGGAGCAAGGGGCTGCACCTGTATGTGCCGCTGGCGCAGCCGGTCAGTTCATCCGGTGCGGTGACCGTCGCGAGAAAGGTCGCGACGCAACTGGAGCAGTCGATGCCGGACCTGGTCACCGCGACGATGACCCGGGAACTACGTGCAGGCAAGGTTTTCGTGGATTGGAGTCAGAACAGCGGTTCCAAGACAACGGTTGCCCCTTACTCGCTGCGTGGCCGCGAGGCGCCGACCGTTGCCGCACCCCGTACATGGGACGAATTGGACGACCCAGGACTGCGCCAGTTGCGGTTTGACGAAGTCCTGGCGCGCGCCGAGCGTGACGGTGATCTGCTGGCAGGGCTCGATGATGTGGCGATTATCGAAGACAAGCTGTCGACGTATCGCAGCATGCGCGATCCGGCGCGCACTCCCGAACCGGTGCCCGCCGTCGAACCGCAAGCCGGTCCCGATAGTTCGTTTGTGATTCAGGAACATCACGCCACCGCGCTGCATTACGACTTTCGGTTGGAGCGTGACGGTGTGCTGGTCTCGTGGGCGGTCCCTAAGAATCTGCCCATGGAGCCGTCCGTCAATCACCTTGCGGTGCATACCGAGGATCACCCGCTCGAATACGGGACCTTTGAGGGCACCATTCCGAAGGGGGAGTACGGCGCCGGTGAGGTCACCATCTGGGACTCGGGAACCTATGACACCGAGAAGTTCATTGATCCACGCGACGGCTCCAGCGCCAACGGTGGGGTGAAGGGAGAAGTCATTGTCACCCTGCATGGCAAGCGAATCTCGGGGCGGTATGCGCTGATTCAGACCGATGGCAAGCAGTGGCTGGCGCATCGCATGAAGGATCAGCGCTCACCTGGCGCAATGCCAGTTGGCCTCGCGCCGATGCTGCCGACTACCGGATCTGTGGCGGGCCTGACCGCCGATGAGTGGGCATTCGAAGGTAAATGGGATGGTTACCGTCTCATCCTCGAATGCGACCGCGGTCGGCTGCGGGCCGTGGCGCGCAGTGGGCGCGACGTCACCGAGGAGTTCCCGGCCTTGCGGCAACTTGCCCGTGAATTGGGTGAGCACCGTGTGGTTCTCGATGGTGAGGTGGTGGTGCTGGATTCCAAGGGGCTGCCGAGCTTCTCGTTGTTGCAGAATCGGACGCCGAGTGCCGATATCCGATTCTGGGCGTTCGATCTGCTGTATCTGGATGGAAATTCCCTGCTGCGCACCAAGTATCGTGACCGGCGCCGCCTGCTCGACGTGCTGGGGGCCGGCACCGAGATGATGACCGTTCCCGAGCAACTGAACGGCGACGGAGATGCGGCGCTGGCTCATTCGCATGAGCGGGGCTGGGAGGGCGTCGTCGCCAAACGGCTGGATTCGGCTTACGCTCCGGGCCGCACCCAGTCCTGGATCAAGGCGAAGAACTGGCGCAGCCAAGAGATCGTGATCGGTGGTTGGCGTAAGGGGCAAGGCGGACGCAGCAGTGGTATCGGTGCGCTGCTGATGGGGATACCGGCGCCCGACGGACTTCGTTATGCCGGACGGGTGGGCACCGGATTCACCGAAAAAGAGCTGGCCTCGCTCAAGGAGCAGCTGGAGCCGTTGCACTGTGACAAATCACCCTTCAGCGCACCGCTTTCCGCGGTCGAGGCCAAAGATGTGCAGTTCGTCGAACCGGTCCTGGTCGCCGAGGTTCGCTACGGTGATCGCACGCCCGGCGGGATTCTCAAGCACTCCAGCTGGCGTGGTCTGCGCACCGATAAGTCAGTTGGCGACGTCGAGCTCGATCTCGGCTAGCGGGTACGGCGGTGCGCCGACGCCCGCGACCGAGAAGTGGCCCCACGGGGTCTGCTCAGTGATGCGTCCTTGCGCACTGGTCTCGCCCACGGCGATGGTGACATGAGTTCCGCCCTTGAGCTCACCACCCTCGGGTTTGGCGTAAATCGTTCCCTGCCAATGGAACTTGCCGTCCAGAGGGTTGAAGAACCCGATTAGTCGCACCCGGGACTCGACGGTGAACTCGCCTGCGGTGATAACAGCCAGGCCGTCGTACAGATCGTCGTCATCCATCATGCGACGAACTTTGCTTTACGCCACATCCAGCGTGAAGTGCCGCCCATCAGGCCGATGCCGGTGAGGAAGTTGTACAGCGGTGCGAAACCGAGCTGTTGGGTCTCGCGGAAGTTCTCGTTGCGGTACGCAATCCGCTGGGTTTGATATCCGGGCAATCCGACATTGCGGTACATCTTCGGATTCGTGAACAGGTACATGAAGATGGGGCCACCGAAGCCGTTGACCTGCCGGACGATGAAACGCGCGTAACGCGGCAGTTTGTCAACACGCTGGCGCAGGCCGTCGCGGGCGAACTGGATGTGCCGGGCTTCCTCGGTGACGTGAATTCGCATGAGCCGCGCAACCATTGGCTGCAGCTCGGGATCGTCCATCATCTCGCGCTGGATGGCGTCGAAGATCTCCTCGCCAATCAGCGCGGCGACCCACAGCATTGGGCCCTTGAGGACCAGGGGCAAGGCGTTGGCCAGCCACCGCTGGTAGAGCGGTAGCCGGTAGGGCTCGACCCCGGCTTGCGATATCGCCTTACCGAACATCGTCATGTGGCGGGTCTCGTCACCGATCTCGGTGAGCGAGTAGAAGGTCTCGCTGCTGTTCGGTCTGGCGTGCATGAGAGCGCGCAGCAGGCTCTGGTTGAGGATGTTCTCGAACCAGATGCCGACCGACAGGACGTTGGCCATCTCGTGCTTGGACAGCTCGATCTGTTCAGCGCGCGACATGTTGTTCCAGATGTCGGTGCCGTACAGAGAGATTGCCTTCGGGGGAAGGAAGTACTTGTCCGGATCCAACGGCGCATCCCAGTCCAGATCCACCATGGGCTGGTAGGAACGGCGCACCGAGCCCTTGAGTAGCCGGTCGGAGTATTCCTCCCGATTCGGGGTACGAGCGGGGCCGTTATTGAGGGTAGACGTCACCGTTGACAGTCCTTTCCGTTAGGATGTCAAACGTAAACGTTGCAGGTTGGGGCGTCAAGTGAGACGCGAAGTGCCACGTAATTTTTGTGGCGAACGAAAGTAGGCACCGATGAAAGTGAGCCGGTCAAGCCATCGCGGCCGTACCCGCGATCACGGCGAGATTCGCCGCCGCATCCTCGATGCCGCCGAAGAATGCTTGCTGGAGCACGGATATGAGGCGCGCCTGCATGCCTTGATCGCCAAGAAGGCCGGTCTGTCGAGGCCCACCGTCTACAAGCACGTCGGTGATCAGGCCGCGATCATCGAGGCGCTGTTCCATCGGGAGTTTCTCCGATTCGGCGAAATACTGGAGCCGGTCTTCGCGACTGCGAAGACCCCCCGCACCGGATTCATCGACGCCATCGTGCGCATCGTTCAGCACGGACGTCATCACCCGTTGCTGCAGAAGGGTCTCAAGGAGAACCCCGAGCAGGTGCTGCCTTATCTGACCGTCAAGGCGCGTCCGTTCATCGATCAGACGACCGTGCTGCTGGCCCCGTACTTCCGCAAGTTGCTCACCGACGAGCAGCTGGCCGTCATCGACGTCAAGGCCGCCGCCGAGTGGAGCTTCCGGATCGCTGCCTCGCTACTGGTCACTCCCGGCGTTGTGGCGACTCAGACCGACGAGCAGCTGGGTGATTTCATCGGCAACCTGCTCACCGTGTCGGCGATCACTGAGGGGATCTCGGCGGTGTTGACTCCCAATTCGGCTGCTTCCTAAGTCGGGATGCGACGGATCCGCGTCATCGGGATCGGTGCTGGCCATCCCGAGTACCTGACCGTGCAGGCCATCGCGGCGCTCAACGAGGTCGACGTCTTCTTCGTCGCAGACAAGGGCGACACCAAGGGTGACCTGGTCGAGTTGCGCCGCCATATCTGCGAGCGGTACATCACCGAACCCGACTATCGCTTCGTCGAACTGCCCGACCCGGTGCGTGGCAGCGGCGAGTATCGGGGTGTGGTGAAGCAGTGGCACGCAGAACGGGCCGCTTTGTGGGGCAAAGCAATTACTTCCGAGTTGCCGGAGGGTGGCGTCGGCGCCTTTCTGGCCTGGGGTGATCCGTCCCTCTACGACAGCACGCTGCGCATCCTCGACGCGATCCTGGTCGAGGATCCTCATGCGTTCGATTACGACGTGCTGCCGGGTATCACCGCAGTCGCCGCGCTCACCGCGCGGCACCGGATCGTGCTGAACGGTATCGGGGAACCGGTGCTCATCACGACGGGGCGCCGGTTGCTGGACGAGTGGCCTCGCACCGGAACCGTTGTGGTGATGCTCGACGGTGATTGCGCATTCCGGCAGCTGGACCCGTCAACGCAGATCTGGTGGGGTGCCTATCTGGGCACAGAGCACGAGCTGCTGGTGTCAGGGTCCGTCGGCGCGGTGGGCGACCGGATCGCCGAGATACGTGCCGCGGCCCGGGCCGAACACGGCTGGATCATGGATACCTATCTACTGCGGAGTGTCGGCGAGTAGAGGCAGACTGGGCCCATGCCCGAACTACCCGAAGTCGAGGCGCTCGCTGACCACCTGCGGCGCCACGCCACCGGGGCGACCATCGGCCGCATCGATGTCTCGGCATTCTCGGTGCTCAAGACCTTCGATCCGCCGGTCACGTCTCTGCATGGCCACACGGTGACGGGTGCGACGCGCTGGGGCAAGTACCTGGGCCTTCAGGTTGGCAGTCACTACCTGATCACTCATTTGTCGCGAGCGGGGTGGCTGCGCTGGTCGGACAAGCTGGCCGCCGCGCCGCTCAAACCGGGCAAGGGGCCTATCGCGCTGCGGGTTCATCTTGGAACACCCGGCGAGGCACCGGGATTCGACCTCACGGAAGCCGGCACCCAAAAGCGATTGGCTGTCTGGGTCGTGGCAGACCCGGCTGCTGTGCCGCAGATCGCCGCACTGGGGCCCGACGCCCTCTCGCTGACCGACACCGGGTTGGCCGACATCCTGTCCGGCACTACCGCACGTCTGAAGAACGTGATCACCGACCAGCGGGTGATCGCCGGGATCGGCAACGCCTACAGCGACGAGATCCTGCATGTGGCCAAGCTGTCCCCTTTCGCCAGTGGAAAGACGCTCACCGAGGGTCAACGCACGGCGCTGTACGAGGCCATGCAGTCGGTTCTCACCGATGCTGTGCAGCGCAGCGTGGGACAACAGGCGGCGACTCTCAAGGGGGAGAAGCGATCCGGACTGCGGGTTCATGCCCGCACTGGGATGCCCTGCCCGGTGTGCGGTGACGTGGTGCGGGAGGTGTCCTTCGCCGACAAATCCTTCCAGTACTGCCCGACATGCCAGACCGGCGGCAAGGTGCTGGCCGACCGTCGGCTCTCGCGGCTCCTGAAATAAAGTGGCAACGTGACGCGACAGAAGATCCTCATCACCGGGGCAAGCTCCGGCCTGGGCGCCGAGATGGCCCGTCAGTTCGCCGCGAAGGGACGCGACCTGGCACTGTGCGCCCGGCGCACCGAGGCGCTGGAAGAACTCAAGGCGGAGCTGTTGGCCGCCAGCCCGGGCATCAAGGTCGCCGTGCGTTCCCTGGACGTCACCGACCATGACTCGGTGCCGGTGGTCTTCGCCGAGCTGCGCGACGAGCTCGGCGGTCTGGATCGCGTGGTTGTGAACGCCGGAATCGCCAAGGGCTGGCACCTGGGCGGCGGCAAGTCGTGGGCCAACATCCAAACCATCGAAACCAATCTCATTGGTGCACTGGTGCAGATCGAAGCGTCGCTCGCACTGTTCAAAGAGCAGGGACGCGGGCACCTGGTGCTTATCTCGTCGGTGACTGCCGCCAAGGGGCTACCGGGTACGAAGGCCGCGTATGCGGCCAGCAAGGCTGGGCTCTCCTCGCTGGGCGAGTCGCTGCGCGCCGAATATGCCAGTGGCCCAATCAAGGTCAGCACCATCGAGCCGGGCTACATCCAGACCGATCTGAGCGCCAAATCGCCCACCACGCCGATGATGGTGGACACCAAGACCGGCGTGACCGCCATGGTGGATGCCATCGAGAGGGAGCCCGGCCGCGCCGCGGTACCTCGCTGGCCGTGGGCCCCGGTGACCTTGATCATGCGCCTGATTCCGCCGCGTTTGGCCGGGCGCCTGGCCTAATCGGCCATGGGTTTCCCACATGGGACTTTGTGCCCACGTGGGATGCTGAACCTATGGCCGATCAAGAGAAACCGAACGCCTCCGTCACGGTGGACTACGCCGCCGAGCTCGATGAACTCGCGAGCCTGCGCGGCGGGATCAGTCGCACCAAAGAGGGCAAGGATGCCTGGAAACAGGGCTACCCCTACGACGAGAAGCTCAGTCGCAAGGAGTACGAGAAGACCAAACGCAAGTTGCAGATTGAACTGCTCAAGCTGCAACTGTGGGTCAAGGAACGCGGCGAGAAGATCTGCATCATCTTCGAAGGCCGGGATGCCGCCGGTAAGGGTGGATCGATCAAGAGGTTCACCGAGCACCTCAATCCCCGCGGCGCCCGCGTCGTAGCACTCGAGAAGCCGACCTCGGTAGAGCAGACACAGTGGTACTTCCAGCGTTACACCGCGCACCTGCCCAGCGGTGGGGAGATCGTGCTGATGGACCGTTCCTGGTACAACCGGGCTGGTGTCGAGCGGGTGATGGGCTACTGCACTCCCTCGCAGGTCGCTGAATTCCTGCGTGAGGCACCAGAATACGAACGCATGCTGGTGAATTCGGGGACGCACCTGATCAAGTTGTGGTTCTCGGTGAGCCGTAAGGAACAGCTGGCCCGCTTCGAAGCGCGACGCACCGATCCCGTGCGCCACTGGAAACTCTCGCCGACTGACCTTGCGTCTCTGGACAAGTGGGACGCCTACACCGAGGCGAAGGAGGCGATGTTCTTCTACACCGACACCGACAGCGCGCCCTGGACGGTGGTCAAGAGCAACGATAAGAAGCGTGCCCGGCTGGAGGCGATGCGCCACGTGCTCTCGCAGTTTGACTATGACAACAAGGACACCGAGATCGTGGGAGCGCCGGACCCCCTAATCGTCGGGCCGGCTTCGGCCATCTTCGAAGAAGGGGAGAAGGCCGGCTCGCGCTAGCCGGGCTGATGTAGCGATAGCACTGAATATTCAGCCCTGCAAGGGTTTTCGCTTAACATCTCGTTCCAGATTTGGTCACATCCATATGGTCCGCTCAGTGGGATGAAACATTGCCTAACTCGGATCAGGCATCGCTAATGTGAGCGCACTCACATGACCTATGGATGGGGATTCTTAATGCGTGAATCGAAAACGCGGGCAATGTCGCGTGTCCTGACGACGGTGATCGCTGCCCTTGTCTTCTCGATCGTCACCGCGGTCGCAGCCTGGGCAGCCGATCCGATGACCATTACCTTTGTGCGACATGGCGAGTCCGAAGGCAACGCGTCGGGGAAGATCGACACCTCGGTCCCCGGACCCCACCTCACGGCTACGGGCCAACAGCAGGCGAAGGATGTCGCCGACGCGCTCGGCGGCGGTTTCGACGGCATCTATGCGTCGGACATGATCCGTACCCAGGAGACTGCCAGGCCCATGGAGGACAAACTCGGGCAGAAGGCCACCGTGCTGGGCGGCCTGCGTGAGATAGGCGCGGGCATCTTCGAAGGGCAATCGGAGAAGGAAGGCATCGGCCGTATCGGATACATCGCCGCGCCCTTGCTGTGGACGTTGGGCGCACGTTTCGTGCCCGTGCCCGGAGGTGAGGACGGCAACGCGTTTGATGCCCGTGTCGATGACTCGGTGAAGACGATCTACGAGAACGGCGACCGCAATGCCGTGGTCTACTCGCATGGGGCCACCATCATGTTCTGGGTCATGATGAACGTGGACAATCCGGATCCCACCCTGCTGCTCTCCGACCCGCTGAGTAATACCTCGGTGGTGAAGGTGGAGGGCACCCCCGAGGGAGGCTGGACGCTCAAGGAGTGGAATGGCAAGCCCGTCAACCAGAACCCGTCATTGCCGACCAAGCTGTTCGTAGATTTCCGCAACTTCTTCGTACAGCCGCAAACCACGGCGTACCGCATCCAGCAGGCGATCGCGACCGGCGATATCTCCAAGGTGGCCGACGAGGTCGCCAAGGGAGTGGTGGACGTCATCAAGTCCACGGTGCACTTCCCGGTAGCGGTGGCGCGTGACGTCATCAACGAGGTGCGTGGCGCATTGCCGAAGGCGCTGGACCAATCCGTCAAGCCGGAGGCCGCGGTCGCCGAAAGCAAGGTGACGGAGAGCAAGTCGACTGCTGCGCGCGAACCCAACGCCAACACCGAGCCCCACGAGTCGAAGCTCTCCGGCGCGAAGGTCATCGAGGCGAAGAAGACTGCCGCGGTGGTCGAGGTGGCAACGGAGAAGACGGCCGGATTGGCCAAGTCGGCCGCCAAGGCCGATGAATCGGCTGCACCGGAAGCAAAGTCGCCCGAAGTAAAGGCGCCAGAGGCGAATGCGCCCGAAGTAAAGAATCCCGCCGTTCAGGCTCCGGAGGACAAGCCGCTGGCGAAGGTCATCACGCTGCCGAGCAAGCCGGTCAAGGCCAACGGTGCAACGGATTTGAGCGGCGGCAACAAGTCCGAGCCGGGTAAAACCCCGCGCGGCGTGCCGAGCGTCAAGGAACACCTCTCGGCCGCGCTCCAGAAGGCCTCTGACGCGGTTCAGAAGATCACTGGTGCGCCGTCCAAATCTGAACCCGCCGCGACCATCGGTAACAAGAGCGGACCGGCAGGCGCGGAGCCGAAGGCGGCCAAACCCGCGACCCCCAGCCCGTCGAAGAGCGGCGGGACCGAGGGGTCGGGAGCTGGCGGCTCATCCCACAAGGACGCTGCTTAACGAGCTGTCCTCGGCTCCACCGGTCACCGGTGGAGCCGAGGATGCGCCCTGCCCGCGATGAGCGGAAGGTCAAGGTAGGACTTGAGTCCCGGCTCGGCCCTGCATACATAGGGCACGGAGTTTACGCAGTGCGCGGCCGTCGCGACGACGCCCTCGTTGGCGACGAGCCCGGCCTCGACGCTGTGGGGATGAAAGCCGGTGATCGTGCACGATGACGAGGGAGTGCCATGCACCTCGACCTCGTAGCGCGGGCCTGTCGGGCCGAACGACCAGGCGGGTTCTAAGTGTTCCTCGCCCATCAGCCAGTTCACGGCGATACGTGCGACCGCCTCGTCCCCGACGAATGCCTCCCACGAGAATTGCTGACCGGCAACGCATCCGGGTTTGATGGTGCCGATCGGAGAGTCGATGTCTGCGGTGGCGACCGCGACCTTGAGGCTGGGCCGGATCTCCACCTCTGCGAAACCCATGCCATCGAGGATCATTCGTAGGGACTGTTTGAACCCGCCGCCCAACAGTTTGGGCATGGGGCCGCTGATTGCTTCTTCGGGAGTGCCGCCGAACTTCATGATGTGTCGGATGACGTCCGGAGCGCCATAGGTGCGGATGTCTGAGTACTCCTCGGCGCGCACGTACGTTACGGCCGATGTCATAGACGAGAAGATCAGCGGATAAAGATCGGTGATGCCGCCGGGGTCAATTCCCGTGCCGTGCAGCGTTACGTCGAACTGGCGCGCGGTGGCATCCAGATCGACACCCGAACTGTCTGGGTAGAACCAACCGACTGGGGTAACCACATTCTTTCCTGAGGCGAGTAATGCCGAGACCTCGGACGGATTGGGAAGCAGCGGGCTGTAGATCACGCAGTCGGCGTCCAGGGCGAGGATGTCTTCCAGACTGTTGGTCGTTGTGACGCCGATGGGCGCGTGCCCGATGAGCTCTCCGATATCGACGCCGGTCTTTTGCGGGGAGTGCACCCAGCACCCCACCAGCTGTAATTCCGGATGGGCGAGTACCGCGCGGATTGCCGCCTTGCCCACTTCGCCCGTCGCCCACTGGACCACTCGATAGACCATGTCATTGCCTCCTCGCAACCGGTAGCCTCAGACCTGCATAACACCAAACAAGTGCTTGGTCCAGATCTTGAGAGGTGGGAATCTCGGTGATTAGACACGGATTTCGGTTTGGCACGAATCTGATCTCCCATGGCGATCCTGTCCAGATCCGTGAGCAGGTGCGGCAGGCCGAGGATTGCGGGGTGGACGTTGTTGTGGTTCCCGATCACCTTGGTGTGGGTGCGCCCTTCCCGGTGATGCTTGCCGCCGCGAGCGCCTCGACGAGCATCCGGGTCGGAAGCTTCGTACTGACTACCGGTTTCTATTCGCCGCGTCTACTTGCGCGCGACATTGCCACGATCGACCGGCTCACCGGTGGCCGCGTCGAGATCGGATTGGGGGCCGGTTATGTCGAGCAGGAGTACGAGGCAGCGGGAGTGCCGTTCCTGAGTCCCGCCGGACGCGTGCAGCAGCTCGCCGATGCTCTCGGCGCGCTGCGGGGGCTGCTTTCAAGCCCGCAGCATTGGCCGCGGCCAGTCCAGGTTCCCGTGCCGATCATGATCGCGGGCAAGGGGGACAAGATCCTGAAACTCGGGGCGCAGCAAGCCGATATCGTTGCGATCTCTGATGCGAAGACGAACACCGATCTCGCCGAACGTGCCGCATATGTGCTGGCAGCGGCCGGTCAACGCACTGACACGCCGGAACTGAACTTGGGGATATTCGATGTTGCGATTGACCGCGCACCTGATCTGGGGCTGATGCGTGTCTACCGGCCACATGATTCCGATGAACAGTTACTCGCCTCTCCTACGCTGTTGCACGGGTCCAAGGGGGCACTCATCGAGCGGATCATCGGGCTACGCGAAGAACTGGGCATTTCCTATCTCACGTACATGGGAGTAGATCCACGCGGGCTCAAGGATTTTCACTCGCTGATTGCCGCCCTCAGATAGTGACTTTCGCATCTAGTTATGGCCGCCGCGGTCGGCGATCATGCAGTCATGACGCCCGAATCGCAACCCGTGACCCTGCTGGAAAAGTACGAAAGCTGGACGCTGCTGTCCAGCGCCAAGCTGGGCAGATTGGTCGTGGTGATCGATGGAAGACCCGAGATCTTCCCGATCAACTTCGTGACCCAGCGCGGCACCGTACTGTTCCGGACGGCTGAGGGCACCAAGCTTTTCGGTGCCGTCGTGAGCGACGAGGTGCTGTTCGAGGCGGACGATCACAACGACATTGGTGGCTGGAGTGTCGTGGTGCGTGGTGCGGCACAGGTGCTGAACTCGTCGGCCGATATCGACGAGGCCGACCAGGGTGGCCTCTACCCGTGGATACCCACTGTGAAGCTGCATTATGTGCGCGTCATCCCGGCGCAGATCACCGGCCGCCGTTTCGTTTTCGGACACGAGCCGGACGGCGGCCACGTTCCGGGCTAGTGCCCGACGTGCGCCTCGGCGCGCATGCGCTCGGACATGTGCGGGTAGTGCAGCTCGAATGCCGGGCGCTCCGAACGGATTCGGGGCAGCTCGGTGAAGTTGTGCCGTGGCGGCGGGCAGCTGGTGGCCCACTCCAGGGAGTTGCCGAAACCCCACGGATCGTCGACCGTGACAACCTCGCCGTACCGGTAGCTCTTGAACACGTTCCACACGAACGGAAGCATCGACGAACCGAGAATGAACGCACCGACCGTCGACACGACGTTCAACCCCGTAAAGCCATCGGTGGGCAGGTAGTCGGCGTACCGGCGCGGCATACCCTCATTGCCCAGCCAGTGCTGCACCAGGAACGTGGCATGAAAGCCGATGAAGGTCAGCCAGAAATGGAACTTGCCCAGTCGTTCGTCGAGCAGGCGGCCCGTCATCTTCGGGAACCAGAAATACACGCCAGCGAAGCTGGCGAACACGATGGTTCCGAACAACGTGTAGTGGAAATGCGCCACTACGAAGTACGAGTCGGTGACGTGGAAATCGATGGGGGGAGCGGCCAGCAGCACACCTGTGAGGCCACCGAAGAGGAAGGTGACCAGGAAACCGATCGAGAACAGCATGGGGGTTTCGAAGGTCAGCTGGCCCTTCCACATGGTGCCGATCCAGTTGAAGAACTTGATGCCCGTCGGGACGGCGATCAGGAACGTCATGAAGGAGAAGAACGGCAGCAGCACGGCGCCGGTGGCGTACATGTGGTGCGCCCACACCGCGATGGACAGCGCCGCGATACCGAGCGTCGCGTAGATCAGCGTGGTGTAACCGAAGATCGGCTTGCGGCTGAACACCGGGAAGATCTCCGAGACGATGCCGAAGAACGGCAGCGCGATGATGTACACCTCGGGGTGTCCGAAGAACCAGAACAGGTGCTGCCACAGCAGGACACCGCCGTTGGCGGGATCGAAGATGTGTGCGCCCAGGTGACGGTCGGCGGCGAGCCCGATGGCAGCCGCGGCCAGCAGCGGGAACACCAGTAGCACAAGCACACTGACGACCAGGATGTTCCAGGTGAAGATCGGCATCCGGAACATCACCATGCCGGGGGCGCGCATGCACACGATGGTGGTGATCATGTTGACCGCACCGAGGATGGTGCCCAGACCGCCGACGGCAACGCCCAGGATCCACAGGTCAGCACCGGCACCCGGCGAGTGGATGGCATCGGAGAGCGGGGTGTAGGCGGTCCAGCCGAAGTCGGCGGCGCCGCCGGGGGTGATGAAGCCGGCCATCGCGATGAGAGCGCCGAACAAGAAGAGCCAGAAAGATAATGCGTTCAGTCGGGGAAAGGCCACGTCGGGGGCGCCAATCTGCAATGGCAGCACCACGTTGGCGAAGCCGAACACGATGGGCGTTGCGTAGAACAGCAGCATGGCGGTGCCGTGCATGGTGAAGAGCTGGTTGTACTGCTCGTTGGACAGGAACGCGAGCCCCGGCGTGGTGAGTTCGGCGCGGATCAGCAGCGCCATCAGACCGCCCACCATGAAGAAGGCGAAACACGTGACGAGGTACATGATTCCGATCAGCTTGTGATCGGTGGTGGTAACAAGTCTGTAGATAAGAGAGCCTTTGGGCCCTAGTCGAGGGGGAAAGGGGCGACTTGCCGTCAGTTCGAGAGATGATGTAGCCACAGGAAACCTCCATACGAGACAGTCCGATTCGCCTGTGTACGTGAGGCATTTCCTGTGGACATCATGCCATAGTCGCTACACGTCGCGCGCCCGCTGTAGATCGGCTATCGAGGACCAGTCCAAGTCGGCCTGCCCGTTGGCCAGCGCCTCATCGAGAACCGTTCGCAGTACTTCGCCGAAGGGCAGTCGCAAGCCGGTATCTGCCGCGACGTCGAGAGCCAGCCCTACGTCTTTGCGTCCCAGAGTGGTTGTGAAACCAGCAGGTTGGTAGGTGGAGGTGGCGATGAGATTGCCGTAGCTGCTGTATGCCGGACCCTGGAACAGGGTACTGGTCAGCAAGTCGACCAGTAGTTCGGAATCTACGCCGGATCGTTCGGCCATGCTGACGGCCTCGCTCAGAGACTGGATGGCAGACGCGATCAGGAAGTTTCCGATGATCTTGACGACATTGGCCTGTCGAGGCACATCGCCTAATCGCCAGGTACGCGCCCCGATGATGTCCAGGAATGGTTGTGCTCTGTCGATGTGGTCCGAGGCGCCCGCCGATAACACCTGTAGTTGGCCGGCCTGTGCCACGGGGACCCGGCCGAACACGGGCGCGGCAACGTATCCCACGTTGTACTCGGCATGCAGTGCCGTGGCCCGGTCGGCCAGCTGCGTGCTGACGGTCGCAAGGTTGACATGCAAAGCTCCCGATGCTGCCCCGAGAATCTCTGCTGTCAAAAAGGTTTCGGTTACGGCGTGGTCATCGGCCAGCACAGAGAACACCACTGCGGAGTCAAAGGCCCGTGCGGGGGAGTGGAGTGGGCGAGCGCCCGCGGCCGCCAATTCGTCGACGGCGCCGGGAGACCTGTTCCACACGGAGACTTCATGTCCGGCCTGAAGAAGATTGTGTGCCATGGCCTTTCCCATGGCTCCCAGTCCGACGACGGCTATTGTGCTCACGGGTGCGCTCCTGTTTCAGTAGGCCAATTGGTGAAGATCTCGGTGTAGTCGTGGCTCATCAGTTCGATGACGGTCCCCCATGGATCGGTGAGGTAGGACATGGACCATGGTCGGCCCGCCACGACGGGACGCGGCGGGGTGATGACCTGTCCACCGGCCGCGGCAACGGCGTGCGTCTGTTTCTCTACGTCGGGAACCGTGAGGCATAGATGCCAGGTGCCGCGCCGGGTGTATTCGACGGGTACGTCAGATCGTGGATCCGTGACGGGATCGATGAATTCGAACAGCTCGATGCCCACCCCGTTTCCTGTCTGTAGACCAGCCATGCGCGCCTGGCCGAATCGACTGTCCAGCCCCGGTGGGAGCTCACCGGCCGGCCCGGGTTCGAGTGTGCGTGGACCCATGATGCATTCGAATCCGAACACTTCGCGATACCAGTCGATTCCCGCAGCGATATCGGGAACGGTGATCCCGACGTGATTGACGGACATCTCTCCTCCATTGAACTGGTTTAACCGGTTCTACCGTAGGGCATCATCGATACCTTGTCGAACCGGTTAATGTGGTTCACATGGCAGAGGATCCTCGAGTGGTGTTCCGGCTGGACAACGCGGTACTGGCCTTCCGTTTCACCGCGACGGTTTTTGACCGCGCCGGGGCGGCACGCGAGCGGCTCACCGACCCGGGGCGGCTGGGGCTGTGGTTGCGGGCCAACGGGTTGAGTTTCTCGGGTGAGCCGTTGACCGAAGCGGAGCTGGCAGCAGCCGCGGAGCTTCGCGAGACCATCCACCGTGCGGGTGCGCAGGTCGCGGGCGGCGGCAGGATCGCACCGGCAGCGGCCCGGGTGTTGAACTCCTTCTCCCGAAACGGAAAGGCGCACCGGCTGTTCGAGAACGGCGAGGCAATCTGGCAGGGCGAGTGTGTCGCGGACGCGCTGTCGATCATTGCCGCCGATGCCATTGAGGCACTGGGTGGACCCGATCGCGATCGGGTGAAGTCATGCTCGGATGAGCAGTGCCATGGCCTCTACGTCGATACCAGCCGCGCCAATAATCGGCGCTGGTGCAACATGAACACCTGCGGGAACCGCGCCAAAAAGGCTGCCATGAGCCGCCGCGGTTAGTGGGCGTGCATGACGCCCCAGGTCGGCAGGGGATCGGGGAAGCTGTGCCAGGTCTCGGGGCCACCGGCGAGCTCATCGTCGGTGAGTAGCGCGGATTCCAGGAGATGCTGCACACGCGGTCGATCCAGCCGCACGCCGATGAAGACAATCTCCTGCCCCGGCGTGACCTCGGTGTTGCGCCAGAACTGCGCGGGTTCGATCGTCAGGTTCGGTCCCGCCTGCGACCAGATCGCCGCGATGTCGGGGCGGCTGGCGATCCAGCAGAATCCCTTGCTGCGCAACAGTCCTTGCAGCGCTTCCAGCGCCGCGTTGAGGCGTTGGGGATGAAACGGCCGGTCCGAGCGGAAAGTCATGCTGCTGATGCCGTATTCCTCGGTTTCGGGTGTGTGCCCGTCGGCGATCTCCTCGTCCCAGCCCGGCGCCTGGGCGGCCAACTCGGGGTCGAACAATCCCGTCTGTAGTACGAGATCGAGGTCGACGGAGCCGCCGGTGGAGCGCACGATCGTCGCCGTGGGATTGAGACGGCGCAGTAGTGTCTCCACCATCCCGAGGGTCCGTTCGTTCACCAGGTCCACCTTGTTGAGGATCAGAACGTCGGCGAACTCCACCTGATCGGTGAGTAGGTCGGCGATGGACCGGGCATCCCCGTCGGCGGCGGCCATATCGCGGTCGGCCAGGGCCTCGCCGCGTGCCAGCTCGGGCAGGAAGGTGGAAGCATCGACGACCGTCACCATGGTGTCGAGCTTGGCCACCTGCCCGAGGCTCGTTCCGTCCTCGAATTCCCAGGTGAACGAGGCGGCCACCGGCATGGGTTCGGAGATGCCGGTCGATTCGATGACGAGTTGGTCGAATCGGTTCTGTCGGGCCAGGTTTCCGACGGCTTCGATCAGATCCTCACGCAAGGTGCAGCAGATGCAGCCGTTGGTGAGTTCGACGAGCCGCTCCTCGGTGCGGTCCAGGTGTCCGGTGCCCGCAACGAGGGCGGCGTCGATGTTCACCTCGCTCATATCGTTGACGATCACCGCGACGCGGCGTCCCTCGGTATTGGCAAGGATGTGGTTGAGCAGGGTGGTTTTTCCGGCTCCGAGAAATCCGGAGAGCACGGTTACGGGTAAGAGCTGGGCTGTAGTCACATGATAATGATAACCATTATCATTAAGAGGTGGACGCCAGGATGCCCTTCAACGTCTCGCGCCCCTCAGAATCCAGCGGTAGTAGCGGGCGTCGTGGATTGCCGACGGCGCGTCCCTGCAGTTCCAGTCCGGCTTTGACGGTTGTCGGTAGGCCCCCCGCCACGATGAACTGCAGCAGCGGCTTAAGTCCCTTATAGATCGACGTGGCGTCCTCATGGCGCCCGGCGCGCACCGCCTCGTAGAGATCCAGGCACGGTTGCGGTGCCAAACACGGTGCGGCGGTGCACCATCCGGACGCGCCCGCGTTGAGGGCATCGAGCACCAGCGGGTTGCTGCCGTTGTAGAAGGGCAGCTGTCCGTCGCTGAGGCGTTGAATGCCGAGCATTCGGTTGAGATCGCCCGTCGACTCCTTGACCATGGTGAGGTTGTCGATGTCGCGGAACATCGAGACCAAGAGCTCGGGCCTCATATCCACGCCGCTGGTGGCGGGGTTGTTGTAGGCCATCACCGGAATGTCGATGGCCGCCGCCACGGAGGCGTAGTGCTGCGCGATCTCGCGGTCGCTCAGTTTCCAGTACGAGACCGGTAGCACCATCACCGCATCGGCCCCGGCCTGCTGGGCATGCCGGGCTCGCCGAATGGTGTTGGCCGTGGTCAGGTCCGAGGCTCCGACAATGACGGGCACCCTCTTGTTGACGGCCGCGACGGTGGTGTCGACCACGGCGTCGAATTCGCGCTCCTCGAGATAGGCGGATTCGCCGGTGCTGCCCAATGGCGCGATGGCGTGGACCCCGTCCTCGACGAGCCGGGACACCAGTTCGGCGAGCCGATCGGTGTCCACGGCGTCATCGGGAAAGAAGGGGGTGACGGGGTAGGCGATGATTCCGTGAAACTGTGGCGTGGATGTCATGCGGTCTTCCTCAGGGTCGCAGGGTGATTGGCGAGTGCGGTGCGGGCGTAGTAGGCGAAGTTGGCAATGCTGCGCCGGGGAGTGAGCGTCCAGTCGTGGGCCTCGCGGGCCAGCCGGTCGGGCAGAGGGGCGATGGTGCCCGCTGCCATTGCGGCGAGCTGCAGCTTGGCGCCCCTCTCGATCAGCACCGCCAGCGAGCAGGATTCTTCGACGGAGGCGCCGGCGACGACATGGCCGTGGTGGGCGAGCAGTATCGCCTTCTTGTCTCCCAGTGCGGCCGAGATGATCTCGCCCTCTTCGTTTCCGACGGGCACGCCGGGCCAGTCGGGCAGGAAGGCGCAGTCGTCATACAGCGGGGCGATATCCATTTGCGACACCACGAGCGGCGTCTCCAGCATGGACAGTGCCGCGACATGAAACGGGTGAGTGTGCACGATGCACTGCACGTCGGGGCGGGCACGGTAGATCCAGCTATGGAAACGGTTGGCGGGGTTGGCCATTCCGGATCCTTCGAGAACGTTGAGGTCCTCGTCAACCAGCAGCAGGTTCTCCTCGGTGATTTCGTCGAATCCAAGTCCTAGCCGCTGGGTGTAGAAGGTGCCGGGCTCTTCGGCGCGCGCGGTGATCTGTCCGGCGAGGCCGGAATCATGCCCGCGATCGAACAGTGCGCGGCAGGTGAGTGCGACCTTCTGTCGTGTGGTCCATTCCGAGTCGGAGAAGTGTGTCTCCATGCTGCGCTCGGCGCGATTCATCAGAGCTGACTTGGTGTCCTGAAGTGTGGTGGCCATTTTCCGTGCTCCTTTCTGATCTCGGGCTGTTCGATCACCACCATATGACACAAAGTGTCATATGGTCAACAGTGTTGTATCGGGTTTGTCATCGGTGGCTAATAGGAACCTTCGTGTCACACTGGCCCCATGACATCGCTGGTTCGTGCGCTGCGCCGGGAACGTGGCCTGACCTTGGAAGAGCTGGGCAACCGCACCGGTCTGACCAAGAGCTACCTATCGAAGGTTGAGCGAGAGCACAGCACGCCATCGGTATCCGTTGCGATACGCATCGCTCAGGCACTTGAGGTCGATGTCAGTCGGCTGTTCACCAACGACGCCCATGAGTCCCGCGTGGTGGTGGATCGCGGCGCCGATGAATGGGATGACAGCAAGTTCCACGCGCTGAGCACCGAGATGCTCGGCAAGATCATGACGCCGTTCCTGGCCAGCCCCTCCACGGAGTTCGCCGAACACAGGTCATCCCACGAGGGCCAGGAGTTCGTGTTTGTGCACCGCGGGTCGATCGAGTTGCAGTGTGAGGACGTCAGTTATGTCCTCGACGAAGGGGACAGTGCCTACCTTGACGCCACCCGCACCCACCGGATTCGCCGCATATCCAAGACGCAGGCGCTGGTGGTCATCGTCGCCGCAACCTAACGGGTTCGGCCCCGCGCCTCACGGTAGTAACGCACCAGTGCGTCGGTGGAGCTGTCGGTCTGCTGGGCCGGGGATGCGTCGTCGGTGATGACCGGCAGCAGGGCGATGGCCTGCTTCTTGCCCAGCTCCACACCCCACTGGTCAAAGGAGTCGATACCCCAGACCGTCCCCGCGGTGAACACCTCGTGCTCATAGAGCGCGATCAGCTGTCCTACCGTCGAGGGGGTCAGCTTGCTGGCGAGAATGGTTGTGCTGGGCCGGTTTCCGGGCATCACCTTGTGAGGCACGACATGAGGCTCGGTGCCTTCGGCGGCGATCTCCTCGGCGGTCTTGCCGAAGGCCAGCACCTGCGTCTGCGCGAAGAAGTTGCTCATCAGCAGGTCGTGCATGCTGCCCGTGCCGTCGGCCGTGGGCAGATCGTCGGTGGGCTCGCTGAAGCCGATGAAGTCGGCCGGAATCAACCGGGTGCCCTGGTGCAGCAGTTGGTAGAAGGCATGCTGACCGTTGGTTCCGGGTTCGCCCCAATAAATGTCGCCGGTATCGACGGTCACGGGTGCGCCATCGGCCTTCACCGACTTTCCATTGGATTCCATGGTCAGCTGCTGCAGGTAGGCCGCGAAGCGTGCCAGGTCGTTCGAGTAGGGAAGCACCCCACGTGACTGTGCGCCAAAGAAATTCGAATACCACAGACCGATGAGGCCGAGCAGCGCCGGCGCATTCTCCGTCAGGGGTGCGGTGCGGAAATGCTCGTCGACCGTATGGAACCCGGCCAGGAATTCACCGAATGCCGCACGTCCGATCACCGCCATGACGGACAGACCGATCGCGGAGTCCACCGAGTAGCGACCGCCGACCCAGTCCCAGAAGCCGAACATGTTCGCGGTGTCGATTCCGAACTCCGACACCAGCTTCGCATTGGTGGAGACGGCCACGAAGTGCTTGGAGACGGCATCCTCACCGAGTGCGTCCACGAGCCAGCGCCGTGCCGCCGTCGCGTTGGTGAGCGTCTCCAGCGTCGAGAACGTCTTCGAGGCGACGATGAACAGCGTTGTCGCCGGGTCCAGGCCGGCGAGTGTGGCCACCAGGTCCGCGGGGTCGACATTGGAGACGAAGTGCGCCGAGATCCCGGCGTCGGCATAGTGTCGCAGTGCCTGGTAGACCATCACCGGCCCCAGGTCCGAACCGCCGATCCCGATATTGACGACGGCGGTGATGCGCTGCCCGGTGGCCCCGGCCCACTCGCCGCTGCGTACCCGGTCGGTGAAGTCGCCCATGGCATCGAGCACCTGGTGCACATCGGCGACAACGTCCTGCCCGTCGACCACCAGCTGCGCGTCGCGCGGCAGGCGCAGCGCCGTGTGCAGGACCGCGCGGTCTTCGGAAGTGTTGATATGCGCGCCGGCGAACATCGCATCGCGGCGCCCTTCGAGATCGGCCGCTTTGGCCAAATCGACTAACAGCGAAAGCGTTTCGCGAGTCAGGCGGTGCTTGCTGTAATCGATGTACAGGTCACCGACCGTCACGGTCAGGTCGGTTCCCCGGGTCGGGTCGTCGGCGAAGAACTCTCGAAGGTGGGTGGAGGCGATCTGCTTGTGATGAGTTTCCAGTGCCTGCCACGCCGCTGCGAGTGTCATGCGACCGAGCCTAGTAGTGGGGCTCGGACGGCGCAGTGCTGCCTACTGGTTGGCGCAGGTCACCCATCGACTGCTGATCCGGGCGAACCCGGCGATACCGGTCTTGGTCTCGGTCTTCCCGTCGGCCGACGCGGTGATCGTCACCCGAGAAGAGGCGGTATCGCCGTTCACGACCGTCTTTTCCACCTTGTCCACGTTGATCTTCAGATCATCGGGCTGGCCTTGGAGGTCCTCGTCGGTGATCTTCACGCAGGACAGCGCGTTGAGCACGTCGAGATCCTTGGCGCCCAGCGCGGCATAGAACGCCTTGAGCACGTTCGTCAGCTCACGCTCCTCTTCCTTGGTGCCCTCGCGCGGCACCGACGACGTGGTGGGGCCCGGTACCGAGATGCTGGTGGTGGCCGTCCCCGTGCCCGTTGTGGTGGTGGCCGTGGTTGGCGTGGCAGAGGTTGAGCTTGCGCCGCTGGTCGACGTGCTGGCGGAGCTGGTGGTGGCGCTGCTCGTGCGGGTCCGCGACTTCTTCGTGGTCGTCGTCGTGCTGGTGCTGGGCGCCGCAGGGTTCACCAGAGGGACACCGAGCTTGACGGTCGGTCGAGACTGGGGTGTGTCCTCGATGGTCCGGTTGTTCTCGACCCAGAGGCCCGCCGCAACTGCCGTCACCGCGACGAGGCAGACCGCCAGTACCCCGATGACAATCTTCGTGGCGTGCCTGGCGACGAACCGGCGCGTGGGCGTTGGCTCGGCGGCCACGGCCGCCTCCAGCTCGTAGTCCACCGGTTCACGGTCGCCATCTCCGGTCGTGCCGTCCTCCGGGGTGGGCTTGTCCGCGGCGACGTCATCCGCGGCATCAGGCTTATCCGCACTCTTGTCTTGGTCGCTCAACGGATCCCTCCCTCATCGCCGATCCCCGCTGGGATGCGTCGGATCAGTGTCCCAATCTGCCGCGACCCAGACGCAGCAGCAGCATGGCCAGGGTATGGCCTTCCTGGCCGAGTTCGCTGAAGCGCTCGAGAACCTTCATCTCGCGACTGTGCACAAGGCGCGGGCCACCCGAGGCCATCCGGGCCTTGCCGATTTCACGGGAGACCTCCGTGCGGCGCTTGATCGCGGCGAGGATCTCCGCGTCGAGCCGGTCGATCTCCTTGCGCAGCTCATCGATGTCCGGCGCGGGCTCGGCAGCGTTGTTGGCGGCGTTCTCGGTCATTTGAGTAGTCATTCTGTCTCACACTTTCTCTTGGAGCGGTTCGATCCGCAATGGCGCCCCGGAATCCGGCCTCACAAGAGAGGAGCCCCGTAGTCCGGTAGCGGACTGCGGGGCTCGTGAATCGGCTAGACCACGGGCACCGGAGTCCGGTACCCGTAGAAAAATCGCTCGTGGTGGTCAAGCACATCAAAGAGTGTAGCTGACGTGCGATGAACGCCGATGCGAAGAGCGTCAGGCCAAGATTGTCCCTCGTCAGCGGTAAGTTAGATCGGTCATGGCTACACCTGATTCTCTTCGCTCCAGCGGTTCATCGGCCCTCCCCGAGCCCGCGCTCTTCGACATGCCCAGCGACTCGAGTTCGCACAGCGATGCCTTGCTCGATGGCCTGAATCCGCAGCAGCGGGCCGCCGTCGCACACCAGGGGACGCCGCTGCTGATCGTCGCCGGCGCCGGGTCCGGGAAGACCGCGGTGTTGACCCGTCGCATCGCTTACCTCTTGGCCGAGCGTGACGTGAGCCCAGGTCAGATCCTGGCCATCACCTTCACCAACAAGGCCGCCGCCGAGATGCGCGAGCGCGTGGCGAACCTCGTGGGCCGACGTGCCAACTCCATGTGGGTTTCGACCTTCCACTCCAGCTGCGTGCGCATCCTGCGGAACCAGGCTTCGCTGCTGCCCGGATTGAACTCCAACTTCTCGATCTACGACTCCGACGACTCCCGGCGGCTGCTGCAGATGATCGGGCGCGATATGAGCCTGGATATCAAGCGCTACTCACCACGCCTGCTGGCCACCGCGATCTCGAACCTGAAGAACGAGCTCATCTCACCGGAGCAGGCGGTGGCCAACCTCAGCGTCGACGACGATGCCGGTGAGCTGCGCCGAATCGTCGCCGACGTGTACGGCGAATATCAGCGGCGCCTGCGTGCGGCCAATGCCCTGGACTTCGACGACCTCATCGGTGAAACCGTGGCCGTGCTGCAGCAGTTTCCGCAGATCGCGCAGTTCTACCGCCGCAAGTTCCGGCACATCCTGGTTGACGAGTACCAGGACACCAACCACGCCCAGTACGTGTTGGTCCGTGAACTAGCGGGTGCGCACGTGGACCGCGCGGTTGATCCGGACAGCCCGGAACCGGCGGAGCTGTGCGTGGTGGGCGACGCCGACCAGTCCATCTACGCGTTCCGTGGTGCCACGATTCGTAACATCGAGGAATTCGAGCGCGACTATCCCAACGCGAAAACCATTCTGCTGGAACAGAACTATCGATCCACGCAGAACATATTGAGTGCCGCCAACGCTGTTATCGCCAAGAACACGAACCGCAGGGAGAAGCGGTTGTGGACTGATTCCGGTGAGGGCGAGCTGATCGTCGGCTACGTCGCGGACAACGAACACGACGAGGCGTCGTTCATTGCCCGGGAGATCGACGGACTTTTCGATCGCAGCGACGCCAACTACGGCGACGTCGCGGTGTTCTATCGCACCAACAACAACTCCCGGTCGCTTGAAGAGATTTTCATTCGAACCGGTATTCCGTACAAAGTCGTTGGGGGAGTGCGGTTCTACGAGCGTAAAGAAATTCGCGACATCGTCGCGTACTTACGAGTGCTGACCAACCCGGGTGACGCGGTGAGCCTGCGGCGAATCCTCAACACCCCGCGCCGGGGTATCGGGGACCGTGCCGAGGCGTGCGTTGCCGTACACGCCGAGACCGCCGGGATCGGTTTCGGGGAGGCGCTCGCGGACGCCGCGGCGGGCAAGGTAGCGATGCTGAACTCTCGCTCCGAGAAGGCAATTGCCGCCTTCATGGATATGCTCGATGAAATTCGGGCCACACTGCGCACTGATCCGGGGGCGCTTCCCGATATCGGAGATGTGGTGGACGCCGTGCTCAACCACACCGGGTATCGATACGAGCTGGAGAACAGCAGCGACCCGCAGGAGCTGGCGCGACTCGACAACCTCAATGAATTGGTCAGCGTTGCACACGAATTCAGTGCTGATGCGGCCAACGCCCAGGCGGCCGGTGAGGATCTGCCGGTCGACGACGAGGATGTCGGTGCGCCCCCGGGAAGCCTGGAGGCGTTCCTGGAACGGGTGTCGCTGGTGGCCGATGCCGACGAGCTGCCCGAATCCACCGCCGGTGTGGTCACGATGATGACCCTGCACACGGCCAAGGGGCTGGAATTCCCGGTGGTCTTCGTGACCGGCTGGGAAGACGGCATGTTCCCGCACATGCGCGCCCTCGGTGATCCTGTGGAGCTGGCCGAGGAACGCCGGCTCGCCTACGTCGGGATCACGCGCGCCCGCCAGCGGCTGTATCTGAGTCGGGCCAAGGTGCGTTCATCGTGGGGGCAGCCCATGATGAATCCGGAATCGCGCTTCCTGCAAGAGATTCCGCAAGACCTGATCGACTGGCGGCGCACCGATCCGCTGCCGGGCCGTATCGCGACGGGCGCCGGAAGCTACGGCGGCGGTGGTTACGGCTCCAGCGGATCACGCGGAGGATTCGGCGGTGGCGGCGGATCGTTGGGTGCTCCCTCCAAGAAGCGCACCAAGCCGCTGCTGGTGTTGGAGCCCGGTGACCGCGTGAGTCATGACAAGTACGGGCTGGGCAAGGTCATGGAGGTCACCGGTGTCGGCGAGAGTGCCACATCGCTTATCGACTTCGGCAGTGACGGACGTGTGAAGTTGATGCATAACTTCGCGCCCGTCCAGAAGCTCTAGAACAAAAAAACACCGGGTGTGAGCGTCGATGCTCACACCCGGTGTTGAAAGCTATGTATCAGTCGCCGAAGCGGCTGAAGGTGATGCCCTTGTTGGCCAACCAGCCCTGCGGGTCGATGCGCTGCGAACCACCCAGCAGCACTTCGAAATGCAGGTGCGGGCCGGTGGAGTTACCGCGGTTACCGATGGTGGCGATGCGATCGCCCGCCATCACGCGCTGACCCACCGATACTTCCCACGTGTTGATGTGGCCGTACAGCGTCACGGTGCCGTCCGAGTGACGGATCTTGACCCAGGCGCCGTAACCAGCGGTCGGGCCCGTCGCGATGACGACGCCGTCGGCGGCGGCCACGATCGGAGTGCCGATGCTGTTGGCGATGTCGATGCCGCCGTGCAGCGCACCCCAGCGGTATCCGAAACCGGAGGTGAAGGTTCCGTTGGTCGGCATCACGAAGCGCGGAGCCAGCAGACGCTTCTCGCGGTCCGCCCGCTCAGAAGCGAAGGCGGTGGCCTTCGCCAGCTGCTCGTCGGTGATCGAGGTGTCGGTGGCCAGCGGAGCGGAGATCAACTGCGGTCCGTGGGCGGCCATCACCGCTGCGGAGCTACCCAACGCGAGACTGTGATGATCGGCGGCCGTCGCGGCATCGTGCTCGCTGAGGGCGGTGTATCCGGCGGCGGCAGCGGCGCCGGCGGCCATGGCCGCCAGGGCGATGCGTGTCTTGCCTACCTGGCCGATCTCGCGGCGGCGATGAACGCCTCCGCTGCTGATCCGGGGCAGCTTGTCGGTGGGGGTGTCACGGGGGTCCCTGGTGCGTGCCGCGGAGGCGGCGAACCAGTCCGCGGTGGCCTCGATGGAGGCACGAATCCGATCGGACTCGTCGGTGTCTTCTTCCCAGTCCTGCTCGATCTGATCGAGAGCGGTCTGTTGCTCGGTCTCGGCGCCCTCTTCGGGAGCGTCCTCGTAGACGTCGTAGTCCTCGAGCTCTGGGCGCTCTAGAGCGTCACTCAGGCCGAACTCGTCGATCGGCACGATGTTGGTGATCTCGTTCTCGGTCGGTGCCGTGCTCCGACCACCACGCGTGCGTGTCGTTCGATGCTGTGTCAAAACCCTGCCAGTCTTCCGTTCGGCGTCACGACTTAGCGTGACCAAAACGTGATCTAACCCAAGAGAAGGTAACGGTTGGGCAAGGGGAGTCGCAACTCAATGCGTGGAAACGCATATAAATGTGACTTGTGTCACGAAGTCGCTGATAGGGCTCCCGAGCCCGGGCATCGTTGCCGAATCTCGCCGGGGCTACCTCACCACAGATCACGGCCGTATGGCGACCCCTCGTGACCGAACTGAAACCGGTTACAGATGCGTTCGAGTCCTGCCGGGGGATGGCCAGCGGGTGAATTCTGCGGGTGACCAGGTGGTGAATTCGGCCACTTACTCAGAAGTAGTGAGGGGCCTCGCTGTGGCCTTGGCTACAGTCCCTAGTGCAATAGTGCCGACCCGACGTTCGACGAGGAAGATGGGCTAGCTAGATGGATTTATTCGAGTACCAGGCCAAGGAGCTGTTCGCTAAGCACAACGTGCCGACGACCCCGGGCCGGGTTACCACCACCGCCGAGGATGCCAAGGCGATTGCCGAGGAAATCGGCAAGCCAGTGATGATCAAGGCACAGGTCAAGGTCGGTGGACGTGGCAAGGCCGGTGGCGTGAAGTACGCCGCCACTCCCGATGACGCTTTCACTCACGCAGAGAACATCCTGGGCCTGGACATCAAGGGCCACATCGTTAAGAAGATCCTCGTCGCCGAGGCCAGCGATATCGCCGAGGAGTACTACATCTCCTTCTTGCTGGATCGCGCTAACCGCACCTACCTGGCTATGTGCTCGGTCGAGGGCGGCGTGGAAATCGAAGTGACCGCCGAGGAGAACCCCGACGCGCTGGCCAAGGTGCCGGTCGACGCGGTCAAGGGCGTTGACCTGGCTCTGGCGCGCGAGATCGCCGAGAAGGGCAAGCTGCCCGCCGAGGTGCTGGACTCCGCCGCGGTGACCATTCAGAAGCTCTGGGAGGTGTTCGTCGGCGAGGACGCCACCCTGGTGGAGGTCAACCCGCTGGTGCGCACCCCCGACAACCAGATCCTGGCGCTGGACGGCAAGGTGACCCTGGACGGCAACGCCGACTTCCGTCAGCCCGGCCACGCCGAGTTCGAGGACAAGGACGCCACCGATCCGCTGGAGCTCAAGGCCAAGGAGCACGACCTCAACTACGTCAAGCTTGACGGCCAGGTCGGCATCATCGGTAACGGCGCGGGTCTGGTCATGTCCACCCTGGACGTGGTCGCCTATGCCGGCGAGAACCACAACGGTGTGAAGCCCGCCAACTTCCTGGACATCGGCGGTGGCGCATCGGCCGAGGTGATGGCCGCCGGTCTCGACGTCATCCTGGGCGACTCTCAGGTCAAGAGCGTCTTCGTGAACGTGTTCGGTGGCATCACCGCATGCGATGCGGTGGCCAACGGCATCGTCGGAGCCCTCAAGACCCTCGGCGACACGGCCAGCAAGCCGCTGGTGGTCCGTCTCGACGGCAACAAGGTCGAAGAAGGACGGGCGATCCTGGCCGAGTTCAACCATCCGCTGGTTATCCAGGCCGAGACCATGGACGCCGGTGCCGACAAGGCCGCCGAGCTGGCGAGCAAGTAAGGGAGCTTGAATCAATGTCCATTTTCCTGAACAAAGAATCCAAGGTCATCGTCCAGGGCATCACCGGCGGTGAGGGCACCAAGCACACCGCGCTGATGCTCAAGGCCGGTACCCAGGTCGTGGGTGGCGTCAACGCCCGCAAGGCCGGAACCACCGTGTCGCACAAGGACGCCGACGGCAACGACGTCGAGTTGCCGGTGTTCGGCAGCGTGGCCGAGGCCATCAAGGAGACCGGCGCCGACGTGTCGATCGCCTTTGTGCCGCCCGCGTTCTCCAAGGACGCGATCATCGAGGCCATCGACGCCGAGATCCCGCTGCTGGTTGTCATCACCGAGGGAATCCCGGTGCAGGACAGCGCATATGCATGGGCCTACAACGTCGAGAAGGGCAACAAGACCCGCATCATCGGGCCCAACTGCCCCGGCATCATCACCCCCGGCGAGGCCCTGGTGGGTATCACCCCCAACAACATCACCGGCACCGGTCCGGTCGGTTTGGTGTCCAAGTCCGGCACCCTGACCTACCAGATGATGTACGAGCTGCGCGATTTCGGTTTCTCGACCGCCATCGGCATCGGCGGCGACCCGGTCATCGGTACCACCCATATCGACGCCATCGAGGCGTTCGAGAAGGACCCGGAGACCAAGATCATCGTCATGATCGGCGAGATCGGTGGTGACGCCGAAGAGCGCGCGGCCGACTACATCAAGGCCAACGTGTCCAAGCCGGTCGTCGGTTACGTCGCGGGCTTCACCGCCCCCGAGGGCAAGACCATGGGCCACGCCGGCGCCATCGTGTCCGGCAGCTCGGGTACCGCCCAGGCCAAGAAGGAGGCCCTGGAGGCCGCCGGTGTGAAGGTCGGCAAGACGCCGTCCGAGACTGCCAAGCTGGCTCGCGAGATCCTGCAGAGCCTGTAACGGTTCTTTACGCGAGGGCCCCGACCGGATTTCCGGTTGGGGCCCTTGTTGTTTCGCCGACCGCATACCTGGTGCGGCTGATTCAGGCCTGGGCGCCGCGTACGGTATGCGCTCGCGCGCGGTCGCCTGCCGGTGAAATTTGCTCCGCGGCAGGGTAATTCGCCCCTCTGAAGACAATGAATCTCCTGGCAGGCGATATTCGGTTTCATTCAATGAGATTGTGTGACTTACGCATGAACAATCGGATGACGCTGCCTGTGAACCGCTGATCAGCGACTATCTTCTCGATTCGTGGACCTCTCGTTCGACGCATCCGGACTGGTGCCGAGTGAGGATGGTTGGTACGACCCGGCGACGGGCGATCAGTTCTGGGTCTCCCACTCGCGCGGCGCTTACCTGTCGGTACCACTGGACGATCTGAACGCCGTGCGCCGCGCGCTTGTCGAGGCGGTGCTCAAACGCCGTGCGGGTGTGATCGAGGCGTACATCGTCGGCGTCGATACGCTGCCCGGACTGCTGTATGTGGTGAAGGTTCCGAAAACCGATGCCCCGCAGGGGCTCACCTTCATGGCCTCGATAGTTGTTCCGCGCGCGCATTCATATGCGATGGTTTGCGGGGCATTCGCGGAGGGGCCGGTGACCGGGCTGCGTGAGGCGGCCGTGCTCGAGGAGCTGTTGGCGGCCGGTGGTCCGTCGTCGAAAATGTGGCCGCCGCATCCCTACGCACCCGATCTGGAGCCGGGTATTCCGTACAACATCGCCGACGAAATACGTTGGGACATCAGGTTCCCTGACCACCCGCTGTCGCGCCTGCGGCGATGGGTGGCAAGGGTGACGCCGACCATCAGTGTGGAACAGAAGTTCGCCGCGCTGCCGCCGTTCTCGGTGCCTTAGGCGAACGCGGCCAGTTTTCCGGACAACCGCTCGATGTACGCCCGCACCTCTTCCTCGGAGCGGTCGGGCATCCCGAAAATCGCCTCGGTGACGCCCAACTCGCGCCAGGCGGCGAGTTGTTCGGGGTCCGGCTTGCCGGCCAGTACGTAGATCAGCGGATCGCCCTCACGGCCTGCCGCCGTCCATTCCGCTTTGAGTGCCACGATCTTGCCGGTGATGTCCTCGTCGCGTGGGGTGGACATCCAGCCGTCGGCGTTCTTGGCGATCCACTTGAAGTTCTTCTCGGTGCCGCCCGCGCCCACGATCACCGGCACATGCTTCTGCACGGTCTTGGGCCAGGCCCAGCTGGGGCCGAAATTGACGAATTCGCCTGAGTAGCTGGCCTCTTCGTTCTCCCAGAGCTTGCGCATCGCCTCGATGTACTCGCGCAGCATGGTGCGGCGACGACCCGCGGGAACGTTGTGGTCGGCCAACTCGTCGGTGTTCCAGCCGTATCCGACACCGACGGTGACCCGTCCGCCGCTCATGTGGTCAAGGGTGGCAATCGATTTGGCAAGGGTGATGGGATCGTGCTCGACGGGGATCGCGACTGCGGTCGCAAGCCGGATCTTTGTTGTCACCGCACACGCGGCGCCGAGGGACACCCAGGGGTCCAGGGTGCGCATGTAGCGGTCGTCGGGCAGTTCGGCGCCGCCGGTGCCGGGGTGGGCGGCCTCGCGCTTGACGGGGATGTGCGTGTGCTCGGGCACGTAGAAGGTGCTGAACCCGCCGTCCTCGGCGGCCTTGGCGGCGATGTCCGGCGAGATGCCGCGGTCACTGGTGAACAGAACGAGGCCGTAGTCCATCCACCAATTAGAACGTGTTCCAGTTTTGTTGTCGAGGGTGGGGCTCCAAATGGTGCCGGGAACGGATCACGGTGAGTAAGACGGATGACCGTCCGCAGGGTTCGCTGTTTGCATAACTCCATGACGACCGAACGGATATCCGACCACGTCAAATTTGCGTACTGGGTCCCCAATGTCAGCGGTGGCCTGGTCACCAGCACCATCGAGCAGCGCACGGACTGGGGCTACGACTACAACGTCACGCTGGCACGCACGGCCGAGAAGAACGGCTTCGAATACGCGCTCACCCAGGTGCGTTACGAGGCCAGCTACGGCGCCGAGTACCAACACGAATCCACCAGCTTCTCTCTTGCTCTGCTGCTGGCCACCGAGCGCCTCAAGGTGATCGCCGCCGTCCATCCCGGACTCTGGCAGCCGGGCGTGCTCGCCAAGCTGGGCGCAACCGCCGATCACCTATCCGGCGGTCGCTTCGCCGTCAACGTGGTATCCGGATGGTTCAAGGACGAGTTCACTCACTTGGGCGAACCGTGGTTAGAGCACGACGAGAGGTACCGCCGAAGTGGCGAATTCCTTCAGGTGCTGCGCAAGATCTGGACCGAGGACGACGTCGACTTCCGGGGCGATTTCTATCGAATCCACGACTTCACGCTGAAGCCGAAGCCACTGCACACTCCCGAGCTGTTCCAGGGAGGCAACTCCACGGCCGCGCGGCGCAACGGCGGCCTCTATTCCGATTGGTACTTCTCCAACGGCAAGGACTTCGCGGGCATCACCGACCAGATCGTGGAGGTCCGTGACCACGCCCGCACTGCCGGCCGCGAGGTCAGCGTCGGGCTCAACGGCTTCATCATCGCCAGAGACACCGAGGCCGAAGCGCGCGAGGTCCTGCGGGAAATCGTCGCGAAGGCCAATCGCCCCGCCGTCGAGGGCTTCCGCGCGGCCGTTCAGCAGGCGGGCTCGGCCACCGGCGACAAGAAGGGCATGTGGGCGGATTCCTCGTTCGAGGATCTGGTGCAGTACAACGACGGATTTCGTACCCAGCTCATCGGAACCCCGGAACAGATCGCCGAGCGGATCGTCGCCTACCGCCGACGGGGTGTGGACCTGATCCTGGGCGGCTTCCTGCACTTCCAGGAGGAGATCGAATACTTCGGCGCCAAGGTGCTGCCACTGGTCCGCGAGATCGAGGCAGCCGATGCTCAGGAAACCCACAGCGAATATCGCGTACCGGTTTTGAGCTAACCGATGTGCCTCGGCCGTGTCTGGCCTTGTCTGCGTCCGTACCGACGCCGGGTGCAGTAGCGTGGAGGCGATCCACCCCGAGACCACGACCGAAACCGTGATGTAGGAGATGTAATGACGTATTCGACCGGTGGGCCCGGATACCAGCCCGCGCAGCCGTCCAATCCGTACGGCACCCCGTCCTTTGTGGCCGAGCCCAACACGGGCGCGCTAGGGGTTTACCTGCCCGGTGGTGTCCTGGTGCTGAGCCTGATCGGCTTCATTGCCGGCTTCGGGCCGTTCTACACCGGGAAGGCCAGCTCGGGGACGTCGGGAAGCTTCGGCGGATTCGACCTGCTGGCGCTGTCGCCGGTCTTCGGCTTCGCTCAGTTCGCGCTGTTGCTCGCCGGTCTGACCGCAGGAGTCTCGCTCCTCTCCGGCAAGGACGACAAGCAGGCGCCCGTCGCCATCCTGTCGATCGTCGGATTCCTCTTTGTTCTCGGCGGCCTGTTCGGCAACCCGTTTGCGGCCGCCTTCGGTGAGGTCGGTATTGGGTGGGGCCTGATCACGCTCGCCGTGGTGTCCGGCCTGCAGGCCGCAGCCGCCGTGTATGCCCTGCTCAGCGAGGTCGGCGTGGTCAAGGCCAAGACTGCCTCGCCCGCAACCAATCCGTTCGGTAGCCAGTACCAGCCGCAGCAGAGTCAGTACTACACCCCGGCGCAGCAGCAGCCCCAGCAGCAACTGCCCAAGCAGGGGCAGGGCTACGGTCAGGCCGGTGCTCAGGGGTACGGCCAGCAGCAGAGCTTCGGCCAGCAGCCTGCTCCGAGCTATGGCCAGGCCAGCGCTCAGGGGTACGGCCAGCAGCAGCCCACGCCTGCCGCCCCGCCGTCGTACGGTGGCTACGGTCAGCAGCAGCCGCAGTCTGCGCCTCCGACCCCGCCGCAGGGCTTCAGCAGCTCCGGCTTCACTCCGCCGTCAGCGCAGCCGACCCAGCAGGCCGGATCCTCGCAGCCGACCCAGCAGTACCCAACCTTCGGTGGTGCCAGTGGTCAGGCTCCCGGAGGCGAGCAGGGCGGCGCGGGCGCTAGCAGTGGTTCGTCCTCTGCCAGTGGTGACGATCTGTTCGGCACCTCGCGTCCTTCCAACTAAGACCGTGTTTACTGCCGTGATCGGCGCGTGAATCAAACCTCGCGCGCCAATCCCGCACAGGCTCGCGCACTGCTGACGGTTGCCTTTGGCCCGTCAGCAGTTGCGTTGGTCGTCATTGCGGCAATCGTCTTGGTGCAGTTGGTAATTGCCAACAGCGATATGACCGGGACGTTCGGTGCGGTGGCCAGCATGTGGCTGGGCACCCACCTGGTACCCATCTCGATCGGTGGGCGAGTCATCGAGGTGCTGCCGCTGTTGCCGACGGCGGCGATGGTTTGGGGCGTTGCCCGAACGGTCGCCTCGACAATCGCACCCACCGCTTCCTGGTACGTGATTCGGTGGGTGATCGCCTCGGCACTGGCCGGCCCGCTCTTGATGACGGCGATATCGCTGGCGATCATTCACGACGCATCGACGGTTCTGACGCAGCTGCAATCACCGAATGCCTTGCGCGCATTCGGTTCTGTCCTCGGAGTCCATGCCGCCGGTGCGATTGTCGGCGTATTGCTGCGGGTCGGCAGGCGGCTTGCGGTGCTCCTACAGCTGCCGTCATGGCCAATGGACGCGGCTCGCGGCGCTGTCGCCGGGGTGCTCGCACTCTTCGGGCTGTCCGCGGCCGTGACCGCGGGGTCTTTGGTGGTCCATTGGGCGACTATGGATCAGCTGTACTCGGTCACCAACGATTTCGTGGGTCAGCTGAGCCTGACGTTGTTGGCGATCCTCTACGCGCCCAACGTCATTCTGGGTGGCTGCGCCCTGGCGGTCGGATCAAGCGCGCATGTGGGTACCGCGGCCTTTAGTGCGTTCGCTGTTTTCGGTGGACAACTGCCGGCGGTGCCGATCCTGGCAGCGGTCCCCACGCCACCTCTCGGTCCCGCGTGGGTGGCCCTGATGATCATCGGTGCGGCGTCCGGAGTGGCCGTCGGTCAGCAATGCGCGCGCCGACCCGTTCCGTGGCCGACGGCGATCCACAAGGTGGTCACGGCGGCGCTGCTCGCGGCAACATTCCTGGCGATCGCCGGAAAGCTTGCCGGCGGGCAGCTGGGGAACTTCGGACGCCTGGGGATCGATCAGGGCACGTTCGGCCCCGGGGTGTTCTTCTGGTTCCTGGTCATCGGCCTGTTGACGGTGTTCATGCTGGGCGGAGCCACCCGTCTCCCGGCTAAAGCCCGGCCAGAGCCCGAACCGGAACCAGCGCCAGCACCGGAACCGGAAACGGAGCTAGAACCCGAACCGGTGCCCGAGCCTGAGCCGGAACCCGAAGCCGAATCAGAGGTGGAAGCCGAACCGGACCCGGAGGCACCGGCCCAACCCCCAGCCGAGAGTGACTCCAGCGACCCTCCGGAACAGGCCAAGTGACCAGTCCGGCTACGCTCAGCGGCGTGTCGGTGTCGGATTCTCCTCGCGCGGGTGGCTCCTCGGAGCCCAAGTCGCCCGTTGAGATCGCCCCATCTGCCCCGGCGCGGGTCGTGGTCCTGGCGTCCGGCACTGGAAGCCTGCTGCGTTCCCTGCTTGACGCGGCGACGGATGACTTCCCGGCCCGGATCGTCGCCGTAGGTACCGACCGGCAATGCGCCGCCGTCGATATCGCCACCGGCGCGCAGCTGCCCAGCTACACCGTGCGGCTCTCGGACTACGACTCCCGTGAACAATGGGACGCCGCCATCACCGACGCCACGTCCGCCCACCGGCCCGATCTGGTGGTCTCGGCCGGATTCATGAAGATACTTGGGCCACGGTTTCTTTCACAGTTCTTGGGTCGGGTCATCAATACCCATCCCGCGCTATTGCCGTCCTTCCCCGGCGCGCATGCCGTCCCCGACGCGCTGGCGCATGGGGTCAAGGTCACCGGTTGCACGGTGCACCTGGTCGATGACGGGATGGATACCGGGCCGATCCTTGCCCAGCAGGCCGTCGCCGTGCATGGGGATGACGACGAGGCCAGCCTGCATGAACGCATCAAGGTGGTGGAACGCGCGCTGCTGGTAGATGTGCTGGCCGCGGTGGCCACCAGAGGTTTGATTTGGAACGGAAGAAGGGCCTCCATCAAGTGAGTACGCAGCGACCCGTACGGCGGGCATTGATCAGTGTCTACGACAAGACCGGACTGGAAGAGCTCGCCAGCGGGCTGCACGCCGCCGGTGTAGAACTGGTATCCACCGGATCGACCGCGAAAACCATTGCTGCCGCGTCAATTCCGGTGACACCTGTGGAAGAGGTCACCGGGTTTCCGGAGGTGCTGGATGGCCGGGTGAAGACCTTGCATCCGCATGTGCACGCCGGCGTCTTGGCCGACACCCGCCGCGAGGAGCACCTGACCCAACTCGAGGAGCTGGGCGTCAAGGGCTTCGAGCTGGTGGTCGTCAACCTGTACCCGTTCGCCGCCACGGTGGCCTCGGGCGCGTCCGAGGACGAATGTGTCGAACAAATCGACATTGGTGGCCCCTCGATGGTGCGTGCCGCTGCGAAGAACCACCCGAGCGTCGCGGTGGTCGTGGACCCCGCCTCATACGGTGCGGTCCTGGCTGCGGTCGATGCCGGGGGATTCACCCTGGAGGCGCGGAAGATTCTGGCGGCCAAGGCGTTCCGCCACACCGCCGAGTACGATGTGGCGGTCGCGGGCTGGCTGTCGTCCGTGGCGGAGCCCGAGGGCGCCCAGTTGCCGTCATGGATCGGCGGCACGTGGAATCGTTCTGCGGTGCTGCGTTATGGGGAGAACCCGCACCAGCAGGCGGCCCTGTACACCGGCGCCGCGGGGCATGGTCTGGCGCAGGCCGAGCAGCTGCACGGAAAAGAGATGTCGTACAACAACTACACGGACGCCGATGCTGCCTGGCGCGCCGCGTGGGACCAGGACAAGGCCTGCGCGGCCATCATCAAGCACGCCAACCCATGCGGTATCGGGGTGTCGGACATCTCGATCGCCGATGCGCATCTCAAGGCACACGAATGCGATCCGTTGAGTGCCTTCGGCGGCGTGATCGCGGTCAACCGCGAGGTGAGCGTGGAGATGGCCGAGCGGGTCGCCGACATTTTCACCGAGGTGATTGTGGCGCCGGGCTACGAGGACGGCGCGGTGGAGGTGCTGAGTCGCAAGAAGAACGTGCGTCTGCTGCGCGCGGCGCCGCCGCAGTCCGGGTACACCGAGTGGCGACAAATCAGTGGTGGCCTGCTCGTGCAGGAGCGCGATGCGCTCGACGCCGAGGGTGACGATCCGGCCAACTGGACGTTGGTGGCCGGCGCCGCTGTGGACGAGGACACGTTGGCGGACTTGGCTTTCGCCTGGAAGGTGGGGCGGGCCGTCAAGTCCAACGCGATCGTCGTGGCCTCCGGCGGCGCCACCATCGGCGTCGGAATGGGACAGGTCAACCGGGTAGACGCCGCCAAGCTGGCGGTGTCTCGTGGTGGGGATCGAGTCTCCGGCGCGGTAGCGGCCTCGGACGCCTTCTTCCCGTTCCCCGATGGCCTGGAGGTGCTGACGCAGGCCGGAGTTCGAGCGATCGTGCATCCGGGCGGATCCATGCGCGATGAGTTGGTGACCGATGCTGCTAAGGCTGCGGGAATCACGTTGTACACCACTGGAGCACGTCACTTCGCCCATTAGGGCGCAACGATAGGGAGAGCCCATGGTTCAGCCCAGTTTGGATTGGCCGGGCGAGCCATTGCGCTCTCTGGTGTGGACGCTGCAAGCCTGGGCGGTCACCATGGTGGTATTCCTTGCGGTGGCTTTCGCTATCGCCCGGTTTACCCAATGGGGACAGCAATTCTGGCGAGTCAACGCGCCCTTCTTCCGGGGGCGTGACAGTTGGCGCACGTGGGCATTGCTGGCATTCATCATGTGGCACACGGTGTACATGGCACGCGTGACGGTGATCTTCACGTACCAGTACAAGGACCTGATGAATGCGCTGCAGGTTGGCTCGGAGGCGCTCGTCACCCACAACTCGGCTCTGCTGGCCGATGCGCGCCAGGCGTTCTTCACCTCATTCGCGATCAGCGGCATTCTCGTGGTGCTCACGGTCACCTATACGGTGGTGGACTTCTTCCTGCGCAGAGTGTTCGCCATCCGGTGGCGGGTGTGGCTCAACACACGGCTCGTTGACGACTGGATGAGCAAGGATGCCTTTTACCGCAACCGTTTTCTGGATGTTCCGGTGGAGAACCCCGACCAGCGGATCCAGATCGACATCGAGACGCACACCACCAAATCGGTGGATCTGACGCTGGGTGCGGTGAACAAGACACTGCTGATCGTCATGTTCACCGGGGTGCTGTGGCAGCTCTCGGGTCCACTGTTGTTGTGGGGAATCGAGATCCCTCGAGCCATGGTCTTCATCGCGTTCGTTTTCTCGATCACGGTGACCGTTATCGCATTCTGGATCGGCCGTCCACTGGTGCGGCTGAACTTCTTGAACGAACGGTTCAGCGCGAGCTTCCGGTACGCGCTGGTGCGGCTGCGCGATAGCTCCGAGCGGGTGGCCTTCTATCGGGGCGGCGAACGTGAACGACGGCTGCTGCATTCACGTTTCGGCGAGATCATCGCCAATATGTGGCGCATCGTGTACGCACAGCTGCGCCTCAACGGATGGAACCGCGGTATCGGCGACGTGACCACCGGCATGATTCCGTACATCGTGCAGGCGCCTCGATTCTTCACCGGGCAGATCAAAGTCGGTGACCTGTTGCAGACCGTCGCCGCATTCGGAAACGTCTGCGGCGCAATGTCCTTCTTCCGAGACAGTTACGACGAATTCACCGTCTACCGGGCTGCGCTCCTGCGTATCGATCAGATGCTCGATAGCGATCATCGCGCCCGTGAACTGCCACGGATCAACGTGACCGGCGCCGACGACGCCCTGATACTCACCGATGTCCAGGTCCGCGATCTCCAGGGGCTGGACATGATCGCGGACCTCAACCTCACGCTGACCGCAGGTGACAGTGTCGTGGTCAAGGGTCCATCGGGCTGCGGGAAGACCACCTTGCTGCGCAGCCTGGCGCAGCTGTGGCCACAGGCCTCCGGACTGGTCGAGCGCCCCGACGGGTGGGCGACACTGTTCCTGCCGCAGCTGCCGTATCTGCCATTGGGCAACCTGCGCGAAACCGTGGTGTATCCACTTCCCGTGGAGGATGTTTCGGACGAGGAGCTTATGCAGGCGCTGCGCGATGTCTCGCTCGGGCACCTAACCGAGCGGCTGGATCAGGAAGCCGACTGGGCCGCCGTGCTCTCGCTGGGGGAGCAGCAGCGGGTGTCCTTCGTCAGGGTGCTACTGGTGCGCCCGACGGTGGTGTTCCTCGACGAGTCGACCTCGGCGCTGGACGAGGGGCTGGAGGATGCGATGTACGCACTGGTGCGGGAACGGCTACCCGAGTGTGTGGTTGTCAGCGTGGGACACAGGTCGACGATCGACCGTCACCACCGGTCGCGGTTGCAGCTGACCGGCAGCGGCGCATGGGAGCTCTCACCGGTGTGAATCGAGCCGGGCGGGAACTTTCGGCCACGACCGCGCGACTGATCTAATGACGGCGTCTGTGGGCTGGGCGTACGTCCACCGCGGTGGCTCCACGCGACGGATGCCAGCACGGTGCCTGTGATGAGTTCGGCAGTTAACCGTTCGAAGGAAAGGAACCGCCATGCGCGAAATCGCTGTTGAGATCGTTGTCGAGGACGAAGAGATCGTTACCGCAACGGAAATGGTTGCCAGCCACTAAGAGTGGACGCCGGGCGTGCATGGTCGTCCCCCGGCTATGCACGCCCGGACGCAGCCATGGAGGCGAAATAGTGTTCGTCGAAGACCCGCGCTGGCGTCAGTTTGTCCGGGAGTGGGCCCCCGGGTATGAGGAAACGGTCTTCCTCCCCGGATTGGTGACAGACCCGAGTGTGATCAGCGGCCGGATCGCCGCGGCGGTGGCTACGGCGACCATTGCAGGTGGAAAGGGGTTGCGACTACGCGGATTCCGGGGCAGCGAATTCGATTTCAAGCTCACCGAGCGGCTTGCCCGCACCGCGCCGCAAGGCGCGCAGCCGTTGACCGAATGGCTCGCCGAGAACTCCGATGACCGTCCGGCATGCGTCGCCATCAACGACATCTCCTCATGGGATCTGGGCCTCGGCGCGTTCGCTCAGACCCTGGTGCGCAGCCTTGTTCCGGGACGAGATCTGGTGTCCGGCGCCGATATCTACACGTTTATCGCCGATGTGGAATGGACTCCCTTCGGGATACACAAGGACGACGAGCCATCGCTGATCTTCCATCTGGGCCCCGGTGTCAAGGACCTCTGGGTGTGGCCCGCCGATGGAATCGACCACCACCAGTTGTTCGAGAACCCGTCGTTGGGCAAGGTCTCGTTTGACTTCGACCGACTGCTGCCCGGCGCGCACCGCTACACCCTGACCCCGGGTGACTTCATATGCATTCCCCGGGGGCGCTATCACCTGTTCCGCAACGCCGGCCCCTCTGTATTCCTGGGAGTTACACTCTTCCCGCCCAACATCCGGAAGTCATTCTCGGACTGGATGATCGACCATTTCGGTGCGCGGCTCGACGCAGCACACGCGCCGCGCAGCTTCGATGACGTCCGCCGGCTGGTGCTCGACACGCTCGGCGACCCCGAGGCCATATCGGGACTGGCGACAACCATGGAACTGGCGGCGGCCAAGCAGCGCACCGCCGGGTATCTGCGGCCCCCGAAGGTGGCGGCCTTGCGTACCGACGATCCCCCTGCGGGTGTCCCGCTCGGCTGGGCCTACCCCGCGGTGGTGCAATCGATCGCCGGTGCGGATCGGACCCATCTGGTGGCCCGTGGTCGCGACATAGCGTTCGGAGGCGTGGTGAATCTTGACGGACTCCTAGCGCTGGCCGGCGAGTTCACCCTGAATGACCTTGATGCCGTCCTCGCATCAGCGCTGGATGTCGATCGGCGCCGTCAGATTGTGAATACGCTGTGGCGCTTCGGTGCTTTGGATGCCGTCAGCGCTCTTCCATCGACTCGCGACGCTTGCGCCGCTTCCGCTTGACGTTTACCCCGCCCCACAGTGAGAACCCCTTGTGACGGTCACATGTGGTGCGCCCTGTACCCCGGTGCCGCTCGCGGAGTGATCGAAGCCACCCATCACGGCGACACCCCTGACATCCACATTGACCTCTGGAGGCAAGAGGATCGTCTGGCCACCCATGATGGAGAACGAGCGGATCTCGACCTCGTTGGAGGTGAAGTCGGCGTAACGCAGGTCCAGCACGCCGCCACCCCACAGCGCGAATGAAGTGAGCTTGCCGGGCACGTTCCAGCGGCCCCGTCGTTCAAATCCACTCATGATCGCCATCAGCACTGTCGAGGGTGCTGGCTTGCTGTCTTTACCTCGAACCTGGGCGGTAGCGACTGCGGGCAGATCCGCGCTGAGCTGATCAAGCTCACCGTATGTATTTGCCGAGTACACCTTGGTGAGACGTTCCTCGAATTCGGAGAGCTCCAGCCGTCCCTGCGCCGCGGCGTCGGATAACAGCTGCGCGACACGCATGCGATCGGCGTCTGCGGCCCGCATCGATGCGGTAACCCGCTCAGGGAGGTTGCTCATCACCGCCGAGCCTACGACGAACGGCGCTTAAAGGCACGCGGTTCATTCGTGTTGCTCAGCGCACTACACGCGTAGTGCCGACTGGTTCACACTTGCCAGGCGGGAGGACGCTTTTGGAGGAACGACAACATGCCCTCCTGAGCCTCCGGCGAGACGAACAGACGCGCCGACGTTTCTGTCAACTCGACTGCACGAGCATCGAAATCGGCGAGGATCGGCGCGGTCGTGAGTTTCTTGGACTCCGCCAGCCCTTGGGGCGAACCGAGCGCGATGTCATCGACCAACGACGTCACCGCGGCCTCGACTGCTTCGGAGCTGTCGACGGACTTGGTGACCAACCCGATCTCCGCGGCCACCCGTGCGTCGAACTTCTCGCCGGTGACGAAGTAGCGCGCGGCAGCCCGGCCGGTGAGCCGCGGCAGCAGCGTCAGCGAGATGATCGACGGCGCCACGCCGATGCGTGCCTCGGTCAGTGCGAAGGTGCAGTCGGGTCCCGCCACTGCGATATCGGCGGCACCGACGAGGCCGAAGCCACCGGCTCGCACATGGCCGTTGACGGCGATGATGACGGGTAGCGGCAGCTCCAGGATGTCGCGCAGCAGTGCGGTGAGTTGGCCCGCCCGATCCTTGGCGACATCCTGAGGATCGGATGATGCCGCTGAGCTCTCCGACAGATCGGCGCCCGCGCAGAACGTGTTGCCGGTGTGGGTGAGCACCACGGCACGCACCGTTTTATCGGCGGCGGCCCGCTGCAGTCCCTCCCGCAATTGCCGCACCAAGCCGCTGGACAACGCGTTGCGGTTATGCGGTGAGTCGAGCGTCAGGCGGGCGGCGCGACCGTCCACCTCGTACTGGACGAGAGTGTCACTCATGGGGTGTCTCCTTTAGTACGAGCGGGGCAGGCCGAGTGATGTCTGCGCGACGAAGTTGAGGATCATCTCCCGGCTCACCGGGGCGATACGCCCGAAGCGTGACAGGTTCAACAGCGGCGCCACGGCGTACTCAGAGGTCAATCCGTTGCCGCCCAAGGACTGCACGGCCCGGTCGGCGGCCCGGCAGGCCACGTCCGCCGCGGCGTACTTGGCCATGTTGGCGGCCTCAGCTGCGCCCCAGTCGTCGCCGTGGTCGTAGAGGGTGGCGGCCTTCTGCATCATGAGCTTGGCCAGCTCCAGCTCGACCTTGATCTCGGCGAGCGGGTGCGCGATGGCCTGGTGTGCGCCGATCGGTGTCTTCCACACCTGGCGCGTCTTGACGTAGTCGGTTGCCTTGTTCAGCGCGAGCCGGGTGAGGCCAACCCCGCTGGCGGCGCCCATGATTCGCTCGGGATTCAAACCGGCGAACAGCTGCATCAGCGCGGCATCCTCGGAGCCGACGAGCGCATTGCCCGGCACGCGCACGTCGTCGAGGAACACCTGGAACTGCCGTTCCGGGAGCGTGAGCTCCATATCGATGGGTGTGTACTCGAATCCCTTGGTGTCGGTAGGCACCACGAACAGCGCCGGCTTGAGCTTGCCGGTCTTGGCCTCCTCGGTGCGCGCCACCACCAGCACGGCATTGGCCTGGTCGACGCCGGAGATGAAGACCTTGCGCCCGTTGAGAATCCAGTCGCCGCCGTCGCGCTTGGCGGTGGTGATGATGTTGTGGGAGTTCGAGCCGGCGTCGGGCTCGGTGATGGCGAACGCCATGGTGAAGGTGCCGTCGGCCATCGAGGGCAGCCAGTTCTTCTTCTGCTCATCGGTGCCGTAACGGGCGATGATGGTGGCATTGATGGCGGGGGAGACGACCATCATCAGCAGCGGACACCCGGCCGCCGAGAGCTCCTCGAACACGAGTCCAAGCTCGTACATGCCGGCGCCGCCGCCGCCGTACTCCTCCGGAATGTTCGCTCCCAGGAAGCCGAGCTTTCCTGCCTCATCCCACAGCTCGTTCAAGTGTGCGTGGGTCTTGGACTTCTCCAGGTAGTACTCGTGGCCGTAGCTACCGGCGAGCGAGGCCACCGCCTGGCGCAGCGCCTTACGCTCGTCGGACTCTACGTACGGATTGGTCTGCGTCATGTGGGCTCTCCTTCGGTGTTGGCCTCCGCGGCCAACTGGGCTAGTACGGTGCCGAGCTCGACCTGTTGTCCCGGTTCGACGTTGAGGATCTCCAGAACGCCGTCGGCGGGGGCGACGATGGTGTGTTCCATTTTCATGGCTTCCAGCCAGACAATGGGTGTGCCCGCGGTGACGGTGTCTCCCACCGCGGCACCCACCCGCAGCACCACTCCCGGCATCGGCGCGATGAGCGAGCCCGCCGCCACCTCGGTGCTGGGGTCGGTGAATCGGGGCACCACGGCCAGTGCCACCGGACCGAGTGGGGAGTCGACATCCACGGTCGCCCCGTAGAAGGACACGTCGAATCCACGCCGGACGCCGTCGATGACGAGCGCCACATGATCCGGTGTCGCCGAGACCAAGTCGACGGATGGCCAGTCGCCGTCAAGCTCCAGGCCGGATCGGGTCAGGCGGTACCGAACGGAGATGACGCTCTCGCCGGCCGCGAATTCCTTGGTCTGGAAGCCCGACGCCAGATTGCGCCAGCCACTCGGAAGGGCGGCGCAGGCCACCGCCGAGGCCCGGTTCGCGGCGGCGTCGGCAAGTGCTGCGGCAAGCGCCGAATACTGGTGTGCCGCATCGTCAGCCAGCGGTTTGGCAAGGATGTCGAGGCCGTGCTTGTTCAGGAATGACGTGTCGGTGTCGCCGGCGACGAACGCGGGGTGACGCAACACATTGACCAACAGATCACGGTTGGTGGTCAGCCCGTGTATCCGGGCGCGTTCCAGCGTCGAGGCCAACAGCCGGGCGGCCTCGGTGCGCGTCGGTGCCACCGTGATGACCTTGGCGAGCATCGGGTCGTAGTGGACCGACACCACGCTGCCGTCGACAATGGTCGAGTCCAGGCGAATCCCATTGCGCCCCGGATGTCCGGGCACCTGGAATTCCGAGCTGGCCCCGGGTATGTGGAAGCGCCGCACAGTACCGCTTTGTGGTTGCCACTCGGCGGCGGGATTCTCCGCATACAGCCGCGCCTCGATCGAATGGCCTTGAATGGCAGGAGGTTCCGGATCGAGTCGTCCTCCGTCGGACACCTGAATCTGCAACAGCACCAAGTCCAGACCGGTGGTGCACTCGGTCACCGGATGCTCCACCTGCAGGCGGGTGTTCATCTCGAGGAAGAAGAACTCGCCGTCTTCGGTGGCCAGGAATTCCATGGTGCCCGCGCCCACATAACCGATTGTCGCCGCGGCGGTACGTGACGCCTCGAAGAGTCGCTCTCGCATGCCATCGATTCGGTTCACCAAGGGGGACGGTGCTTCCTCGATGACCTTCTGGTGACGGCGCTGGATGGAGCACTCGCGCTCACCCACGGCCCACACGGTGCCGTGGGTGTCGGCCATCACCTGTACTTCGATGTGCCGGCCGGTGCCCAGGTAGCGCTCGCAGAAGACCGTCGGGTCCCCGAACGCCGATTGGGCTTCCCGCTGTGCGGCAGCGATTTCGTGCGGCAGGTCAGCGAGTTTGTCGACGATCCGCATGCCACGGCCACCGCCGCCGGCGGAGGCCTTGACGAGCACCGGAAGCTGGTCGGCGGTGACGGTGTCGGGGTCGAGCTGGCCCAGCACCGGTACGCCGGCGGCTTCCATGAGTTTCTTGGACTCGATCTTCGAGCCCATTGACTCGATTGCCGCGACCGGTGGGCCGATCCAGGTCAGACCGGCGTCCGCCACCGCGCGAGCGAAATCGGCATTCTCGGAGAGGAATCCGTAACCGGGATGGATCGCGTCGGCTCCGGTGGCCTTGGCCGCGGCGATGATGAGCTCACCGCGCAGGTAGGTCTCGGCACTCGAGGTGCCGGGTAGGTGCACCGCGGCATCGGCTTCGGACACATGTGGGCTGTCGGCATCGGCATCCGAGTAGACGGCGACAGTTCCGAGCCCAAGCTTGCGGCAGGTGGCGAAGACGCGGCGGGCGATCTCGCCGCGGTTGGCGACCAGAACAGAGGTGATCGAAGGCGCAGTCATGTGTTTCAAACCCTCACATCCGGAAGACGCCGAAGTTCGACGTCCCCTCGATCGGTCCATTGGCAATGGCGGACAGGCACATACCGAGCACCGCTCGGGTATCGCGGGGGTCGATGACCCCGTCGTCATACAGGCGTCCGGACATGAACATGGGCAGCGACTCTGCCTCGATCTGTGCCTCGATGGCAGCCCGCATGGCGGCGTCCGCGTCCTCGTTGACGGCCTGGCCGCGTGCCGCCGCGGCGGCACGGCTCACGATGGAGATGACGCCAGCCAGCTGAGTGCCGCCCATGACCGCGGATTTCGCACTGGGCCAGGCGAACAGGAACCGGGGGTCGTAAGCGCGGCCGCACATGCCGTAATGCCCGGCGCCATAGGAGGCCCCGACGATCAAGGACAGATGGGGCACCGTCGAGTTCGACACGGCGTTGATCATCATCGACCCGTGCTTGATCATGCCGCCCTCTTCGTACTCCTTACCCACCATGTATCCGGTGGTGTTGTGTACGAAAAGAAGTGGTGTGTTGGTCTGATTGGCCAACTGGATGAACTGAGTGGCCTTCTGCGCTTCTTCGCTGAACAGCACGCCGCGCGCATTGGCGAGGACGCCGATCGGGTACCCGTGCAGCCTTGCCCAGCCGGTGACCAATGAGGAGCCGTATTGCTCCTTGAACTCGTCGAATTCCGAACCGTCGACGATCCGCGCGATGACCTCGCGCGGATCGAACGGGATACGCAGGTCCCCGGGGACGATGCCGAGTAGCTCCTCCTGGTCTGCGAGGGGCTCGATCACCGCCGCGGGCTTGGGGCCCTTCTTGACCCAGTTCAGGCGCGCAACGATCTGCCGTCCGAGCCGTACGGCGTCCTGTTCATCGGCTGCCAGGTAGTCGCCCAAACCGGAAACGCGGGAGTGCATTTCGGCACCGCCGAGCGATTCGTCATCGGACTCCTCGCCGGTCGCCATCTTGACCAGCGGCGGGCCCGCCAGGAACACCTTGGAGCGTTCCTTGATCATCACGACGTGGTCCGACATGCCGGGAATGTAGGCACCACCGGCGGTCGAGTTTCCGAACACCAGGGCGATCGTCGGGATGCCCGCGGCCGAGAGCCGGGTGAGGTCGCGGAACATCTGTCCGCCGGGAACGAATACTTCCTTCTGGGTGGGCAGGTCCGCGCCACCGGATTCCACCAGTGAGATCACAGGCAGGCGATTCTTGAAGGCAATATCGTTGGCCCGCAGTACCTTACGCAGTGTCCAGGGGTTACTGGTGCCACCCTTGACGGTGGGGTCGTTGGCCACGATCATGCACTCGACGCCCTCGACCACGCCGATGCCGGTGACCAGCGAGGCCCCGACGGTGAAGTCGCTGCCCCAGGCCGCGAGCGGACACAGCTCCAGGAACGGGGAGTCGGGGTCGATGAGCAGCTCGATGCGCTCACGTGCCAGCAGCTTGCCGCGTTCGTGATGGCGGGCAACGTATTTGTCGCCGCCACCGGCGAGCGCCTTCGCGGTCTCGGCATTGACCTCGACCAGCTTGGTCGCCATGGCCGCGGCTGCGTCGACGTATTCGGGAGAGTTGGTGTTGACGGCGGTGCGCAGGATTGTCACGACTGGAACCCCAGGAGCTTGGCCGCCAACGACGTGAGGATTTCGGTAGTGCCGCCACCGATCCCGATGATGCGCATGTCGCGGTACTGCCGTTCGATCTCGCTCTCGGTCATATAGCCCATGCCTCCGAACAATTGAACGCCTTGGTTGGCCACCCACTCGCCGGCTTCGACGGCGGTGTTCTTGGCGAAACAGACTTCGGCGATGAGGTTGGTTTCACCGGCAATCGCGCGGTCGACCAGCGCGTGGGTGTACACCCGCGCCACATCGACGCGGCGGGCCATCTCCGCGAGGGTGTTCTGTACGGATTGACGGGAGATGAGGGGGCGCCCGAAGGTCTCCCTGTTTCTGCACCATTCCACAGTCAGGTCCAGGCAGCGTTGCGCACTCGAATATGCCTGGGCGGCAAGACCGATTCGCTCGGATACGAAGGCACCGGCGATCTGCGCGAAGCCGGTGTTCTCGCCACCCACCAGGTTCTCGGCGGGCACCCGCACATCGGTGAAGGACAACTCGGCGGTATCCGAGGAGCGCCAGCCCATCTTGTCGAGCTTGCGGGCGACCTCGAATCCCGGCGTGTCTTTGTCGATCAGCAGCAGGGAGACTCCGGCGGCCCCCGGGCCGCCGGTGCGGACCGCGGTCACCACGTAGTCCGCGCGCACGCCGGAGGTGATGAAGGTCTTGGCGCCGTTGACGATGTAGTGATCCCCGTCCTTCTTGGCCGCGGTGGTCAGATGCCCGACATCGGACCCGCCGCCGGGTTCGGTGATGGCCAGCGATCCGATGAGATCACCGGCCAGGGTGGGCTTCACGTACTCGTCGATGAGTCGCTGATCGCCGGAGGCGATGATGTGCGGTGTGGAGATGCCGCAGGTGAACAGGGACGCGAACACGCCGCCGGGTACACCGGCATAGTGCAGTTCCTCGCACACGATCACGGGATCGATGGCATCTCCGCCGCCACCGCCGACCTCCTCCGGCGCACCTGGGCCGAGGAGGCCCAGATCGCCAGCCTTGCGGTGCAATTCACGAGGAAGCAGGCCGTCACGTTCCCATTCGTTGACATGCGGCAAGATCTCGCGCTCGGCGAAGTCGCGCACGGTCTCCCGAAGCGCCTTGCGCTCCGGGGTGTTCCAGGAATTCACGGCGGTCACTTTCCTTCCAATAGGGATTCGGGGACGTCGATCTCACGGGAACGCAGCCATTCGCCAATTCCCTTGGCCTGTGGGTCAAACCGGGCCTGATAGGCCACACCCTTGCCGAGGATGTCCTGGATGACGAAGTTCACGGCCCGCAGCTTGGGCAGCAGGTAGCGCGCCACCTCCAACTGCTCGGTTTCCGGCAGCAGCTCTCGCAGCGCGTCGATGGTCAGGGCATGCGCAAGCCAGCGGTATTCCTCATCGGTGCGCACCCAGACGCCGACGTTGGCACTGCCGCCCTTGTCGCCGCTGCGAGCACCCGCAAGGGTGCCCAGCGGGATTCGGCGTACCGGCCCGGCCGGAAGTGGTTCGGGCAGCGCCGCTGCCGGCGCGTCGGCGAGGGGCAGCGTCTGGGAGGCCTGTGCGATATCGATACGCGAGCCATCGGCCAGCACGGCCACGTGCGGAACCTTCTCTGCGGGGACGTATCCCGGCGTGAACACGCCGTACGGTTCGCCGTCCTTGGGAGGGGTGGTGACGTGGAAGCCGGGGTAACTCGCCAGGGCCAGCTCCACCGCGGCGTTGGAGAACTGCCGACCCACCTTGTTCGGGTCGGAGTCGCGCACCATCACGTGCAGCAGGGCGCTGGCCGCCTGTTCGGTGTCGGCATTCGGATGATCGGTGCGGCCCAGCGTCCATTGGATGTCCTGCGGTGCTCCGGAGGGGGACGACAGGGCGGATTCCAACTGCTTGCGGGTCAGATCCGCCTTGGCGTCGATATCGAGTCCGGTGAGCACGAACGTCATCTGATTGCGGAAGCCGCCCAAGGCGTTCAGCGACACCTTCAGGTCCGGCGGTGGTGCCTCGCCCGTCACACCGGAGACCCGCACCCGGTCGGGGCCCTCCTGGGTCAGCTCGATGCTGTCGATCCGGGTGGTGACATCAGGGTTGGCGTACCGCGCCCCGGTGATCTCATAGAGCAGCTGTGCGGTGACGGTGCCCACGCTGACCGCGCCGCCGGTACCCGTGTGCTTCGTGATGACAGACGAACCGTCCTCATGTACCTCGGCCAGCGGGAACCCGGCACGCGAAAGGTCAGGGATCTCGGTGAAGAAGGCGTAGTTGCCGCCGGTGGCCTGGGTGCCGCACTCGATGATGTGCCCGGCCGCGACCGCACCGGCGAGCTTGTCGTAGTCGTCGCGGCGCCACCCGAAGTGTGCGGCGGCGGGGCCGACGATCACGGAGGCGTCGGTGACCCGGCCGGTGACCACGATGTCAGCCCCGGAATTGAGGCATTCCACGATGCCCCAGGCGCCGAGATAGGCATTGGCGGTCAGTGGTGACCCCAGTCCGAGCTCTGCGGCACGGGGCAGCAGATCGTCGCCCTCGACATGTGCGACGTTGGCCGCGATTCCCAGTTTTTCCGCGAGTGCGCGGATGGCCTCCGCCAGACCCGCGGGGTTCAGACCGCCGGCGTTGGCGACGATCTTGACGCCCTTGTCCTGGGCCAGGCCCAGGCACTGCTCGAGCTGGCGCAGGAACGTCTTGGCGTAGCCGCGTTCGGGGGCCTTGGCGCGATCGCGCCCGAGGATGAGCATCGTCAGTTCGGCCAGATAGTCGCCGGTCAGGTAGTCGAGTTCACCGCCGGTGAGCATCTCGTGCATGGCCGATATTCGGTCACCGTAAAAGCCTGAACAGTTCCCAATTCGTACCGGCGCAGTGGTCACGGTGGTCCTCTCGAGGTCGGCATCGACTGCTCGTGCGCTGCCAAATTACCCCACGCACTAAAACGTCAATCTAGCGGTCCAACCAAGTGGTTGGCCGAGCCCAGGTGGCGGCATCGACACGCCGTCTTGTGGTGAGGAAATGCGATACGAATCCGCCGCGATACGGCGTGTCGGCGCGGATTGATCCGAGCAAATTTGCAGCTCACGTCCGCCACCGGCTATCGTGTGGTGATTGTCGCTCGCTGCGCCCGACATGTTGGCGCGGCGCGGGCGAATGACACAGAAACCTGAGAAATAAGGAGAGGGCGCGACCATGGCCGTCCCCAAGCGGAGAATGTCCCGCTCGAATACCCGTAGCCGGCGCTCGCAGTGGAAGGCCACTGCCACTGAGCTGGTCAATGTCACTGTCGGCGGACAGAACCACAAGGTTCCCCGTCGCCTGCTCAAGGCTGCCCGCCTCGGGCTCATCGATCTCGACCGTCGCTGAACGACGCGAGACCTGATTCTCAGGCTTCCTCAGTAATATCTCAGCCGCACGGTTAACACTGGTACCTGTGCGAATTCTTGTAGTCGATGATGACCGCGCTGTGCGCGAGTCGTTGAGACGGTCTTTGTCCTTCAATGGGTACTCGGTGGATCTGGCCGAGGACGGCGTCGATGCGCTGAATGTCATCGCGGCCGACCGGCCTGATGCGCTGGTGCTCGACGTGATGATGCCCAAGCTCGACGGACTCGAGGTATGCCGTCGCCTGCGCAGCACCGGAGATGATCTGCCGATCCTGGTGCTCACCGCACGAGACTCGGTCTCCGAGCGCGTGGCGGGTCTGGATGCGGGCGCGGATGATTACCTCCCCAAGCCTTTCGCGCTTGAGGAACTCTTGGCCCGGATGCGGGCGCTGCTGCGCCGGACCACTGTCGACGAATCGGCAGACGCTGCCACGCTGAGCTTCGGTGATCTCACGCTCGACCCCGTTACCCGCGAGGTGTACCGGGGCACTCGGTCGATCAGCCTGACCCGTACCGAATTCGCGCTGCTGGAAATGCTCATGACGAACCCCCGGCGGGTGCTCACGCGCAGCCGCATCCTCGAAGAGGTGTGGGGATTCGACTTTCCGACGTCCGGTAATGCACTTGAGGTGTATGTCGGTTATCTGCGGCGCAAGACCGAAGCCGAGGGGGAGCTCAGGCTCATCCACACCGTTCGCGGTGTCGGCTACGTGCTGCGGGAGACCCCTCCGTAATCCCTATGGCGACACTACGGATGCGCAGACCGACGTCTGCAATGTTCTCTCCACTACGGGCAACCAGCTCATCGGTATCGCTGCGCTGGCGCGTGATGCTGCTTGCGATGTCGATGGTGGCGATGGTCGTGGTGCTGATGGCCGTGGCTTCATACCTGTTGGTGTCCACGGCGTTGTATCGCGATGTCGACAAGCAGCTCAACGATCGTGCCAACCTGCTTATCGGCAGTGGGTTGCTGTCGGTGGACCCACGTCGCGCAATCGAAGGGACCGCGTACTCCGCCGATGTCAACGCCAAGCTGATCTTTCCGGGGCTCATCACGTTCTCGGCGACACAGCAGGGACAGATCATTCCCTATGGCGCTCCCGAGCAGGCGGTGACCCGCGGCGAGCTGGAGCAGTCGCTGCGCACCGTCAATCATCAACGCGTGCTTGCACTTAGGCTCGACAATGGCAGCACGCTGATCATGGCGAAATCGCTCGACCCCACCGATACCGTGCTACGCCGACTGGGCTGGGTGTTGCTGATTGTCGGCGGCGTGGGCGTGGCGGTAGCGGCAGCCGCTGGAGCCGTGGTGGCCGGCACCGGGTTGCGGCCGGTGGCCAGGCTCACCGATGCCGCCGAACGCGTAGCCCGAACAGATGATCTGCGCCCCATTGCCGTCACCGGCAGCGACGAATTGGCGCGGCTCACAATCAGTTTCAACACCATGTTGCGGGCCCTGGCTGAGTCCCGAGACCGCCAGGCACGTCTGGTGACCGACGCGGGTCACGAGCTGCGCACGCCGCTGACCTCGTTGCGCACCAATACCGAGCTACTGATGGCCGCCATGCAACCGGGCGCCCCCCGCCTACCCGACGAGGAAATGGAAGCGCTGCAACTCGATGTGATCGCCCAGATCGAGGAATTGTCCACCTTGGTAGGCGATTTGGTCGATCTGGCGCGTGGTGACGGTGCCGACATCGTGCATGAGCCGGTAGACCTGGTCGAGGTGGTCGAGGGCACTTTGGAACGAGTCCGCCGCCGCCGCAATGACATCGAATTCGACGTCGTCATGCAGCCGTGGCAGGTCTACGGAGACGCGGCAGGACTTTCGCGCGCGGTTCTCAATCTGCTCGACAACGCGGCGAAGTGGAGCCCATCGGGTACCACGGTGTCGGTGCGGTTGGCCCAGGTGGACGCGGCGCACGCCGAGCTGGTGATCTCCGATCGTGGGCCCGGGATTCCGCCCGCCGAACGGGATCTGGTCTTCGAACGGTTCTACCGGGCCACCCCGGCCCGGGGAATGCCGGGATCGGGTTTGGGGTTGGCCATCGTGAAGCAAGTTGTGCTCAAACATGGTGGCGCGATCAAGGTCGAGGAGACGGAACCCGGTGCGGTGGTCGACGGCAGTCCGGCCCCGGGTACGTCGATGCACGTGCTCCTTCCGGGCCGTCCCGGACCCATCGGGCACCCCGACGGGGGTGGCGCCGCCGGGCGCCGGAAGTCTGCGCCAAACGCGAGGGAGATCTCAGTGGATTCTCAGTCCGCTCCGGCAGCGTGGCACCCGAGCTAGTCGATCGTGAACGCCTATGAAGGACGGGTGAGGAAGTACCTATGACCAACGACCCCCACGGCAATTGGGCCTACCGGCCGTCCGGTCACTACTCCGGGCAACAAGCGCCGACGCATCATGCGCAGTCCGGCCACCACTATCAGGGCCAGGCATACGGATACTCGCCGCAGCAGCCGCCGAATCAGCAGCGTCCCCCTCAGCCGCAGAATCAAGCGCCCCGGGGGAAGCGCAGCGGTGGGCTCGTGGTGGGTGCGACCGTCCTGGCCCTGGTCTCCGGTGGGCTGGGCGGAACCGTGGGTGCCGTCGTCGCCGACCGCCAACACAAGGCGCCCGTCGTCACCAGCGGCAGCACCGGCTTGACGCCTATCGCTCCGGGCCGTCAGCCTGCCGCGCAACAGGTGTCCGCGCTGCCCGCGGGATCGGTGGAACAGGTTGCGGCCAAGGTGCTTCCGAGTGTCGTCAAGCTCGAAACGATCATGGGTCGTTCGAGTGAAGAGGGATCAGGGGTCATCCTCTCGGCCGACGGTTTGGTGCTTACCAACGCGCACGTCGTTCAGGCGGCGGGCGAACCCGGCGCCAAGACCACCGCCACCATCGCGGGCGGCAAGAACTCGCCCTTCACCGTGGTGGGGATCGATCCCGCCACCGACATCGCCGTGATCCGGATCACCGGCGCTTCGGGCCTGACGCCCGTCGCACTCGGCTCGTCCGCGAATCTTGTTGTGGGGCAGTCGGTTGTCGCGATCGGTTCTCCGTTGGGTCTGGACGGCACGGTGACCACAGGCATCGTCAGCTCGCTGAACCGCCCCGTATTCACCGCGGGACAGGCAGGTAACCAGGACACCGTGCTGGACGCCATCCAGACCGATGCCGCGATCAACCCGGGTAACTCCGGTGGTGCGCTGGTCAACCTGAACGGCGAGCTGGTGGGCATCAACTCCGCCATCGCGACCATGGGTGGAGATTCCAGCGGCGAGACACAAGGTGGATCCATCGGCCTGGGCTTTGCGATTCCGGTCGACCAAGCCAAGCGGGTCGCCGATCAACTGATCGCCAACGGCCACGCCACCCACGCTTCCCTGGGAGTTCGGGTTGGCAATGAGAAGGAGATCCAGGGCGCCAAGATCGTCGAGGTGGTTGCCGGTGGTGCCGCCGAGAAGGCCGGAGTGCCCAACGGGTCGGTCGTCACGAAGGTGGACAACCGCCCGGTGAACAGCGCCGACGGACTTGTAGCCGCAGTGCGTTCCAAGGCGCCGGGCGACAAGGTGACCCTGACGTACACCGATGGCAACGGCGGCCCGGAGAAGACCGTGGATGTGACATTGGGTGAGGTCGCCCGATGACTCAGATGTCCCTGCGAGCCGTTACGGTTGCTTCCATGACAGAGCTTGAGGTGCTACCGGTGGGGCGATCTCTGGTCGTCATCGTCAACGACAGAACGGCCCACGGCGACCAGGACACCAGTGGTCCGCTGGTCACTGAGCTGCTCTCGGAGGCCGGGATTGTGGTCGACGGTGTGGTGGCGGTCGAGGGAGACCTGACCGAGATTCAGAACGCGGTCAACACCGCGGTCATCGGCGGTGTGGATCTCGTGGTGACCGTGGGTGGCACCGGCGTCACCCCGCGTGATGTCACCCCTGAGGCCACTCAGCCGCTGCTCGACCGCGAGCTGCTCGGGATCGCTGAGGCCATCCGGTCGTCGGGGCTTGCGGCGGGTGTCACCGAGGCTGGTCTGTCACGCGGCGTGGCGGGTATTTCGGGAAGCACCCTGGTGGTCAACATTGCGGGAACGCGTGCTGCGGTGCGCGATGGAATGGCCACGGTGACACCGATGGCGATTCAGATCATCGAGCAGCTATCGAGTCTGGAGATTTGATCGGGTGCCGACCCCCGAGGGCCCTGATTGTGACCTTCGCCACAAAAGTGGCGAAGGGGGAACAAGGGTCAGCAATGCGGACATCGACAGGATCTTCGGCCAGGCGATGCCGTCTTTGGGTCCAGATGAACGCGATGTGAACGATTCGCGCGGCGTGCACGAAAGTGATCGGTGGTTGCGCGATAACGTGCCGCCCCATCACGGCTAAGGAATTCCCGCATATCGAACGCGTAAATCTGGCAGGTCGCGAAGTCGGGATACCCATTCGGGGTGTCGGTTCCCCCGTAGTACCGGGGCGTTTCCCAGCAAATTGCTCGTTCACCCAATTGTTAACCCGGGGATGTCTTGGGTTCGGCTAACTTCGGCTTCACATACGTGCCAGGAGTTGGGTGACTCCACCGCGAACAGAACTCGCGTTCAGATTGCCGCGTGGTCACCGTGCCGATATCATCCTTCTGTCCGTCGCTTAGGAATTTCTCATGTTCGCCATGAGTGGACTGATAGGAACAGAATGAAGCTGTTGAGCAAGGTATCGGGCTGGGCCCGCCACGGTCTGTTGGCGGTTGGCGCCCTAGTCATGACTCTTGTTGCTCTCTTTGCGACGGCGGCGACGGCGCATGCGGGTTTGGATGATGAGCTGACGCTGGTTGATGGCAAGGGTCGGACGCTGCGGATTCAGCAGTGGGACACGTTCTTGAATGGTGTGTTTCCGCTCGACCGCAACCGCCTCACCCGTGAGTGGTTTCATTCGGGCCGTGCGGTCTATGAGGTGACTGGCCCTGGAGCCGATGCGTTCGAGGGCACCTTGGAGCTGGGTTATCAGGTGGGTTACCCCTGGTCGCTGGGTGTGGGGTTGAACTTCAACTACACGACCCCCAATACCTCGATTCTTTACGGTATTCCGAACGCCTTCGGTGGAAATCCGGAAGCCTCCTACATTCAGACCACCAACCTGTTGCCTTCGGCGGGTATCAATGTTGACTTGGGCAACGGCCCTGGCATCCAGGAAGTGGCGACGTTCTCTGTGGCGATCGCGGGCCCTAAGGGTGCCGTTGCGGTCAGTAATGCGCATGGCACGGTGACCGGTGCGGCCGGTGGTGTGCTGCTGCGTCCCTACGCCCGGTTGATCAGTAGCGCTGGTGACAGTGTCACCACCTACGGCGAAACCTGGGACATGAAGTAGCGGGACTTCGCTGACGTCTGGACAACAAGCGTTTTCACACTGGGGTTCCTCCTGCTAGATTGACGGCCTTACGTAGGTCGAGGCGCCGTCGCGCAGTCACTCAAGGGGAACTTTTATGCGAGGTGGTGTGCGTCGGCCACTGCAATGGCTGGCCGCGGTATTCATGCTCGTCGTGATGGCATTCACGGCCACTGCCACCGCGCATGCGGGTTTGGATGATGAGCTGACGCTGGTTGATGGCAAGGGTCGGACGCTGCGGATTCAGCAGTGGGACACGTTCTTGAATGGTGTGTTTCCGCTCGACCGCAACCGCCTCACCCGTGAGTGGTTTCATTCGGGCCGTGCGGTCTATGAGGTGACTGGCCCTGGAGCCGATGCGTTCGAGGGCACCTTGGAGCTGGGTTATCAGGTGGGTTACCCCTGGTCGCTGGGTGTGGGGTTGAACTTCAACTACACGACCCCCAATACCTCGATTCTTTACGGTATTCCGAACGCCTTCGGTGGAAATCCGGAAGCCTCCTACATTCAGACCACCAACCTGTTGCCTTCGGCGGGTATCAATGTTGACTTGGGCAACGGCCCTGGCATCCAGGAAGTGGCGACGTTCTCTGTGGCGATCGCGGGCCCTAAGGGTGCCGTTGCGGTCAGTAATGCGCATGGCACGGTGACCGGTGCGGCCGGTGGTGTGCTGCTGCGTCCCTACGCCCGGTTGATCAGTAGCGCTGGTGACAGTGTCACCACCTACGGCGAAACCTGGGACATGAAGTAATTGCCATTACTTAATAGGAATGCTGCGGCCGGACGCTGCGCAGTTAATAACGGCGCGTAATCACAGAATCTGTGTATCGGCTGTGAGTTAGCTTGCCGGAAACATTCGGGAAACTCGCAGGGATGATTTGGCCGTTACGTTTGGCCCGCTTGGGCAACAATGTGGTCCTGGCGAAACAGGCATTGTCCAGGCGTGTATCCGCCCGAGTATTGAGGGAGCTAAATGAGAACAGGTGGCATCTGGCAGGTCATGCACAACACCCTCATGCGATTGGTACTCGCGGTGGCTGGCGTGGTGGGGCTGGCAGTGATCGGGACGGCGACGGCGCATGCGGGTTTGGATGATGAGCTGACGCTGGTTGATGGCAAGGGTCGGACGCTGCGGATTCAGCAGTGGGACACGTTCTTGAATGGTGTGTTTCCGCTCGACCGCAACCGCCTCACCCGTGAGTGGTTTCATTCGGGCCGTGCGGTCTATGAGGTGACTGGCCCTGGAGCCGATGCGTTCGAGGGCACCTTGGAGCTGGGTTATCAGGTGGGTTACCCCTGGTCGCTGGGTGTGGGGTTGAACTTCAACTACACGACCCCCAATACCTCGATTCTTTACGGTATTCCGAACGCCTTCGGTGGAAATCCGGAAGCCTCCTACATTCAGACCACCAACCTGTTGCCTTCGGCGGGTATCAATGTTGACTTGGGCAACGGCCCTGGCATCCAGGAAGTGGCGACGTTCTCTGTGGCGATCGCGGGCCCTAAGGGTGCCGTTGCGGTCAGTAATGCGCATGGCACGGTGACCGGTGCGGCCGGTGGTGTGCTGCTGCGTCCCTACGCCCGGTTGATCAGTAGCGCTGGTGACAGTGTCACCACCTACGGCGAAACCTGGGACATGAAGTAATTGCCCTGGCGGGCCGGGCAGAAGAGTTAGGACGTCTTCTTCTGCTCGGCCAGCAGGTCGCGGATCTCGACGAGCAATTCGGCTTCGGTTTGAGCGGCAGGCTCTTCACCCGACTTGGCCAACCGCTCCTTGATCGTGTTGTACGGCAGCACCACCAGGAAGTAGACGACCGCCGCGATCAGGATGAAGTTGATGGTGGCGGTAATCAGGACGTTGAAGTCCAGATACTGGCCGCCGCCAATCCCCACCTTGAGCGCAGGGTGATCCGAATCGGGGCCAGTGCCTATCCGATTGATCAGCGGCTGAATGACGGCGTCGCTGAACTTGGTGACCAACGCGGTGAAGGCCGCGCCGATGACCACAGCGACCGCGAGGTCAATGACGTTGCCGCGCAGCAGAAAATCTCTGAATCCCTTGAGCATGGTCTGACACTAACGCAAGGTCAGCGTTATCGCTTGTACTAACGCAGTTGCGGCGACACGATTTGCCTGCTGCGGCGGCAATGCGACCATTACCACCCGCTGCGTCCCAACGCCTTTGGTTGAGGGTTTCGGTGACACCAGCACCACCACGGCGCCGGTGGCCAGCACGGCGGGTTCGGGTGGCGCGGCATCCGGTGCACCGGGCCCGTGATCGGCCACGGTGAGGATGTCGACGATATCTCCGGTGCGGATCATGTCGAGGGTGGCGGCATCGCCCAGCGGCACCGGGACGATGCGCGCGTCCTTGCCGGCAGCCGACTCGGCCAATCGCGGGCCCAACACGCGTAAATCGGTGAGCATTTCCCCTCGACGAACCGGCCCGGCGAGCGTCGCACCGACAAGGGTTCCCGTGTTGGTACTGACCCCGTCGGGAAGGATTGTCGAGGAACGCCTTTCGAGTCGTACGTCATCGCCGGTCAGGATCGTGCCGGGATGCAGGTCATGGACGGCGACCAACACCTCGACGCGATCGTTCGCCGGATCGGGACGAAATGCCAGCACGGCCGCGAACAGCACCAGGATCGCCGCCGCGATTCGCCGGGCCAATGCTGAGCGTGCCCAATCGGGGCGAAGTGCCGCCGATACGCGCTGCAGCGCAGTGGGATCGAGAGGCGAACGGGCCATGCCCTCACGCTAGGTCGACGTGCATCCCCACGTCAGCAGGCAATGTGCCGCTGTGGATAACTCGTCAGCTGGCGGCAGCGGATGCGGTGGCGGTGGATGTCGAGCTGGAGGAACTTGAGGTGCTCGACGTCGATGAGCTACTCGCCGAGGACTCGGAGGACTTGGATTCACTCTTGCTGCCGGAATCGCTCTTCGAGGCGGCGTCCACGCTGCCCGAGCGGCTATCGGTGCGGTAGAAGCCGCTGCCCTTAAACACGATGCCCACCGAGTTGAACAGCTTGCGCAGCTTGCCCGAGCACTTCTGGCACACGGTCAGGGCATCGTCGGTGAACGCCTGGACGATGTCGAACTTGTCGCCGCAGTCGGCACACGCATAGGAATAGGTGGGCATGAGGGGTCCTCCAGGAACTGGCAAGCCATGAAACGCCACTAGCACTCTACCGTTTGGAGTGCTAGGTCCGCCACTGGGCGACCTGGGGATTCAGCCGAGTGTGACCAATCCGTCTGCCGTCAGCGCCTGGGCCACCGGCACATCGTGCGGACCGGCCGGGATGTCATCGAGTATCTCGCCGACATAGAGGGGTGCGATCAGCACCACGGAGGGCGCGGCGAACCTCAGTGATCGGTCATAAAAGCCCGCGCCACGGCCCAGCCGGTTTCCCCGTCTGTCCACCGCGAGTGCCGGGACGAATATCAGCTCGGCGTCGGCAAGGGCAGCGGGACCGAACACCGGCGGCGCCGGTTCCCGCAGCCCGAAGGGTGCGTCCATGAGCTCTCCGGGTCGGTACTGACCCCAGCTCAGTGATGTTGGGGTCCCCGTCTCGTCATGACGTGCGACGGGTAGCAGAACGTGGACACCGCGGGTCGCTAGAGCGTCGAGCATCTCCACCGTCCCGGGCTCGGATCCGACCGGTAGGTAGGCGGCGACCACCGAAAGCCCCGAAGTCGCGGTTGCGACATGCGCGGCGAGTGCGGCGTTCTGTTTTTCGCGATCGGTAGGCGACATCGCCCGTCGTGCCTGCACAATCTGTTGCCGCAGGACGTCCTTGATGTTCTCTGGGGTGTTCTGGGGAGAGCCGATTCCGTGACGGTACCGCCTTACCCACGCAATCCCGTGGTCAGTGGTTAGGGTGAGTGGCTATGACGGCCCCTGACGTGTCCATCCCGCGCACCGCCGTGGTGCCCGCCGCAGGTCTGGGCACCCGGTTTCTGCCGGCAACCAAGACTGTGCCCAAGGAACTACTCCCGGTGGTCGATACCCCGGGTATCGAGCTGGTAGCGGAGGAGGCGGCCGAGGCCGGTGCCGAACGCCTGGTGATCGTCACCTCGGAGGGCAAGGACGGCGTCGTCGCGCATTTCGTCGAGGACTTGGTGCTGGAGGGCACGCTCGAGGACCGCGGTAAGCACGCCATGCTTGAGAAGGTGCGCCGCGCACCGGGACTTATCAAGGTGCAATCGGTGGTCCAGGCCGAGCCGCTAGGCCTCGGGCATGCGGTGGGCTGTGTGGAGCCTGTCCTTGACGACGATGAAGACGCCGTTGCGGTGCTGCTGCCTGATGACCTGGTGTGGCCGCGGGGCGTATTGGAAACCATGGCCAAGGTTCGGGCCAAGCGCGGTGGCTCGGTGCTCTGCGCCATCGAGGTGCGCCCCGACGAGATCAGTTCCTATGGCGCATTTGACGTCGAGATCGTCCCCGACGCGGCCAATCCAAATGTGTTGCGCGTCAAGGGGATGGTGGAGAAACCAAAGGCAGAGGATGCGCCGTCGAACTATGCCGCGGCCGGGCGTTATCTGCTGGACCGGGTCATTTTCGATGCGCTCAAGCGGATTCCACGGGGCGCGGGCGGCGAGCTGCAGCTCACCGACGCCATCGCCTTGCTGATCGACGAGGGACACCCGGTGCATGTCGTCGTGCATCGCGGATCACGACACGACCTGGGAAATCCTGGCGGCTATCTCAAGGCTGCTGTTGACTTTGCGTTGGACCGCGACGATTACGGTCCGGGCTTGCGGCAGTGGCTGGTCGAGAGGCTGGGCTTGGGACCGACCACGCTGCCTGATTCCGAGTAACGCTCAAGAAGAGAAGGGCACCAGTGCGTTCGGTCGAGGAGCAGCAGGCCAAAGTGACGGCGGCTGCGGTCGCGCCGCGCCCGGTTCGGGTGGCGATCGCCGAAGCCCAGGGTTTGTTGTGCGCCGAGGAAGTGGTGACCGCGCGGCCGCTACCCGGATTTGATCAGGCCGCCATCGATGGATACGCCGTGCGCAGCGTTGATGTGCAGGCCGCCGGTGGTGTGGTGCGCGTGATCAGCCCGGGTGAAGGTGGCGCCCCGGAGGACGAAGACGACCTCGAAGAATCTAGCGGCGAGATCGGAACGGTCGAATTGCCTGTGGTCGGGACGGTGCGGGTAGGCGAGCGCACCCCCACTCGGCTGCAGCCCCGGCAGGCCGTGCGGGTGCAGACCGGCGCCCCGATGCCGACATTGGCCGATGCGGTGCTGCCGTTGCGCTGGTCCGAGGGTGGTGAGTCGCGGGTCAAGGTGCTGCGCGCGGTGCGTTCGGGTGACTATGTGCGGCGCACCGGTGATGACGTGCAACCCGGTGATGTCGCGGTCCGTGCGGGCACGATCATCGGCGCCGCGCAGGTTGGGTTGTTGGCCGCGGTGGGGCGTGACCGGGTGCTGGTGCATCCGCGGCCTCGGCTGTCGGTGATCAGCGTGGGTGGCGAGCTTGTCGACGTCGACCGCACGCCCGGCAACGGCCAGGTATATGACGTGAACTCCTATGCGCTGGCTGCTGCGGCCCGCGATGCCGGCGCCGATGTGAACCGGGTGGGCATCGTCAGCGCCGAGCCTGCCGCATTCCGCGAGGTGCTCGAGGGTCAGCTGAACCGGGCCGAGGTTGTTGTCGTCTCCGGCGCCGTCGGCGGTGCCGCCGCGGAAGGGATTCGCGAGGCGCTGTCGGCGCTGGGGGATATGGAGGTCGGGCGCATCGCGATGCATCCGGGTTCGGTGCAGGGCTTCGGTCAGCTGGGACGTGACGCGGTGCCGACCTTCCTGCTGCCGGCGAACCCGGTGGGCGCCTTGGTGGTGTTCGAAGTGATGGTGCGGCCGCTGATCCGCCTTGCCCTGGGGCGCAGGCACGCGCAGCGCCGAATTGTCCAGGCGCGCACAGTTTCTCCTATTACCTCTATCGCCGGGCGCAAGGGTTTTCTGCGTGGCCAGCTGATGCGCGATCAGGACACCGGCGAGTATCTGGTGCAGATCTTGGGCGCGCCGGGTGCGTCCTCGCATCTTCTCGCGACGCTTGCGGAGGCCAATTGCCTCGTGATCGTGCCCGCCGAGGTGGAACAGGTTCGTACCGGGGAGATCGTCGAGGTCGCGTTCCTGGCGCAGCGCGGATGAGCGTCTGGCGTCAAGAGAGTGCACATCCTGGTTGGCCGATGCCGCTGGGAAAACTGCGCGTGCCCACGGGAGTGGTGTCGGTGCGGCCCATCCGGTTGCGGGACGGGATGGCGTGGAGCCGGGCACGGCTGGCCGACCAGACGCATCTCCAACCGTGGGAACCGTCCTCGGAGGTCGACTGGATGGCGCGACATGGCGTGTCGTCCTGGCCCGCGCTGTGTTCGGGTCTGCGGGCCGAGGCGCGTAAGGGGCGGATGATTCCGTGCGCGATCGAGCTGAACGGGAATTTCGTCGGGCAGCTGACGATCGGCAATATCGCGCATGGCGCGTTGCGCTCGGCCTGGATCGGGTACTGGGTGGTTAGTACGGTCACCCGGCAAGGGGTGGCAACCGCAGCGCTCGCACTGGGGCTAGACCACTGTTTCGGGCCCGTCACCCTGCATCGGGTGGAGGCGACGGTGCGGCCGGAAAACGGGGCCAGCCGTGCGGTGTTGTCCAAGGTCGGCTTCCGCGAGGAAGGCTTGCTCAAGCGGTATCTCGACGTCGATGGTGCCTGGCGTGACCATCTGTTGGTGGCGATGACCGTCGAGGAAGTGCGTGGATCGGTGGCCGCGATGCTGGTGCGATCCGGAAACGCCGCCTGGGCCTGAGCTCGTTCCTGCCGAGTCTGCGTCTCACGACGCTTTCGGGGGAAAAACCGTCGTGAGACGCAGGCTCGCCATCTGAAGTGCTTCGTCGACGCGGCCGACGATCGTGCCGGGACGGTGCCGAAGCAGTTCTGAGGTCACCCGGATGATCGTCCAGCCCTCATCCGTGAGTGCTGCGGCACGGTCGATGTCCCGAGACCGTTGGCGTGGGTCCGTCCAATGCTGCGCGCCGTCGAACTCGATTCCTACTTTCGCGTCCTCCCATCCCATGTCCACGCGTGCGACGAAGTCACCGAATCTGTCGAGCACACGTATCTGCGTCTGCGGTTGAGGGAATCCGCTGCGGACCAGGAGCAGGCGAGTGCGGGTCTCTTGTGGCGACTCGGCTCCCGCGTCGACGAGCTCAAGCACTTCGCGTAGGCGTACGACGCCGCGGACGCCGGGGTGGCCGGCCAGCACCGCGTGAACCTCGGGGGTGGTCAGGCCGGTCGCGTTCATCAGGGCATCGATTCTCTCCACGGCGTGGCCGAGGGTCAGCCGCCGCCCGAGGTCGAACGCCGTGCGTGCGGGCGTCGTGGATTTCGTGCCGTGGACCTCGGTGATTTCGTTGGCGAGTAGTGAATCCTGGTGGACTGTTAATCCGGACGGTGTCCGGTAGTTGTCAAACACGAGTTCAGCTGGTCGATCGCCGTCTATCCATTTCGCACCGTGTAGTGCAGATGCCGACAGTCCGGCGACAATGCCCTGGCGTCGCGACCAGTACCAGGCCGCGACGGCTCGCTCGGTCGCCGAGAGCTGCGCATCTCTTGGCACGAATACGCCGGGGTACAGCTGCCGATACAACCGGCGCATCCGGCGTTCGGAGATTGCACCGGATGCGAGTACGTCGGCTGAGCGGAATGGCCACGGAATGTCCCCCATGGCGCGCAGCGTCCCACCGCGCTCCGACACCCCGTGGCGAGTCTGCGTCTCGTGACGCTTTCGGGGGAAAAACCGTCGTGAGGCGCAGGCTCGCGAGATATTACTGAGACTGATGTGACTATTGGGGCCTGTGATGCTTGCCCCTGTAGAATTACAGGTGTGTAATTGGTATCGGCGCGCCTCATAACGTGCGCAGATCGCCAACCTAGCCTTGACCTGAGGCTTAAGGCGCAGAGGCACACCTGACGCGCACAGAAAGGAGCAGGCCGAAATGCCGAGCATCCCCCAATCGGTGTTGTGGATCGGACTGGTCGTGCTGTGGCTGTTCGTCCTGGTGCCGATGCTGATCAACAAGCGTGACGTGGTGAAGCGCACAAGCGACGTCGCCCTCGCCACCCGGGTTCTCAACGGGAAGGCCGCCAAGCTGCTGCGGCGCACCGGCCCCGCTGCCGGCCACCGTAGTGACCCCGACTTCCGTCGCGAGGACATCGACGAACTCGACGACGAGGATGACGAAGACTCGACCGGCGTCATCGCCAGCGAGCCCACCGAGCAAGACAACGACGCCGCGCAGGCCGTCAAGGCCATGGCCGTGCGCAAGGTTCGTCCCGAAAAGATCGAGACCGACGAGCCCGTAGACGTCGACGTCATCGACGAGGACGCGACCGCATTGCCGGCGGGCGAGGCCGCGTTGTCCGACGACCTCGAGGATCTGGAAGAGGCGCCCGTCGCTGAAACCGATTCGCGCAGCTATGAGTACGAGTACGTGGACGACACCTCCGGTCTGGCGATCCCTGCCGAGCCCACACGGGAACGGCACCAGGCTCCGCCGGTGTACAGCTCGTCGCGTCGCCGCCGATTCGACCCCGACGTCATGGCCAAGGAGAACGCGCGCAAGTTCGCCTTCCGTAAGCGTGTGCTGATGGGTCTGGTCGCGGCAATGGTCATCGCCGGGGTAGTCGCGGCGACCGCGACCAGCACCGCGTGGTGGGCCTGCGGCGGTCTGGGTGTGGCGGCGGTGCTCTACCTGGGCTACCTGCGTCGCCAAACCCGCATCGAGGAGCAGCTGCGTCGTCGTCGCGCCGCGCGTTACCAGCGGGCGCGTGTGGTCGGCGTGGAGAACGTCGCGGACCGCGAGCTCGATGTGGTCCCGCAGCGGCTGCGCCGTCCGGGCGCCGCCGTCCTCGAAATCGATGACGAGGACCCGGTTTTCGAGCACCTGGATTACTACGACGAACCACGGCAGTACCGCATGCCGCACGCTGTCGGTCAGTAGGCCGGGGCTGACGGTCTTCGCTCTTTACGGCTCATCGCACGATTCGGTCTGACGCGGGACCGGCTGGTAAGGTCTTAGCGTCTTGGGGCTATAGCGCAGTTGGTAGCGCGTCTCGTTCGCATCGAGAAGGTCAGGGGTTCGATTCCCCTTAGCTCCACCAAGAGAACCCCCGGCTTGCCCGGGGGATTTTCATTTCTGCGGTTCGCCCGGTGATTCGGGTTCTTCCTTGGGCTTGGCGGCGCGACCCGGATTGCCGATACGGCGGTTAAGCGCATACACAGGAGCTGCCGCCCGAGCCACCAACGGCGGAATCGCCTGTCGTGCCCTGCGGGTATTGAAGAGCCCAGCATTCATGCCGATACCGATAAAGGTCATCGCCACGATCACTGCTATCCCGACGAACGTTGTCGTCATACGCCCCACAGTATCGTCAAGCGCTGACCTGTGCGTCGAGGCTGTGGCGTGGGCCGTCAGGACCGCGCGAGGCGCCGGGCGCCAAGCCAGCCGAGTCCGGCGACCGCCGCCGGCACCCCGAACACCGCCAGCAACACGGGTAGTTCCTCGGCGACGCCGTACCCGGCCTCGAACACGCCCACCCCCATGTTGAACACGGCAACGCTGGCCCAGGCAACCAGGAAGTGCGTGACGGCCGCTTGTATGCCGACTTGCTTGACCAGCGCGCCGACGGCGAGAAACGCCAGTGCTGCGATAACTCCGACGATGATGATGATCGCGGTCCGGCTCATAGCTGTGAACTCTAGGTCATCGGATGCTGGACGGGGCAATGTCGAATGCGCGGGTGAAGGCGTAGGAGAACGCGGCGGGTGTGGCATAGCCGAGCCGTCCGGCAACCTGGGTCACCGACTGCTGCCGCAGCAGTGGAACCGCTGCGAGTAGTCGCGCCCGCACCCGCCACGCCGCCGGGCTCATCGCGACCTCATCGCGGAACCGGCGAGTCAGCGAGCGCTCGCTGGTGTTCAGCCGGTGCGCCCATTGAGCATTGGAGACCGACACCTCCGGAGCGTCGAGGTATTCGTGACACAGCCGCGCTAGGTCGGGTGACCGCGGCACATCGACATGCAGCGGCAGCGCGGCGAAGGACGCCAGCTCATGCAGCAGGAGCGCGGTAAGTGCACCGTCGCGTCCCGCGAGGTCGTAATCGGCGGCCAGATCCGCTGCCGCGCCCAGCAGTTCGTGCACCATCGGGCTGACCTCGACGACCACGCACGACGACGGCCACCACGGAACGGCCGATGGCTCGATGTAGAGGCTTCCGGTGCGTACCTCCAGCATCCGGACTCGATGGCGCGTGCGCGCGGGGATCATGACCGCGCGACGAGTGGGCACTGTCCAGGTTCCGGCGTCGGTGTCCACGATCATCGTCCCGGTGGATCCATAGAGGAACTGTGCGCGTCGATGCTCATGCCAATCCAGCAGCTGCCCGTTGGTGTAGTCCGTGGCGATCGGCAGCACATCGCGGGGTAGATGGTCGACATCGGCGAGCGGCACGTTCCGCATCCCCACAGGGTATGGCTGAAACTCGAATGAATCGAGCCGGCATTCGATTGTCTGCACGATTCCGGTCGGCTGGACTGGCCTCATGGGCGTGATCGTGTTGGTGGTGATCGGGATTCTGGCGGGGCTCACCACGGTGCTGTTCGGTTTCGGCGGCGGATTCATCACTGTTCCGGTGATCCTCTGGGCCGACAGTGCGCTCGCCGCGGGTACGGCCGAGGTGGCGGTGGCGACCTCGGCGGTGGTCATGGTGGTGAACGCGGCGACCGCCACCGTGGCAACCTCACGAGCATTACTGGCGCACTTGCGAAGTGCGGCAGCGCTCATCGCCTTGTTGGGGTGCGGGGGCGTCCTCGGTGCGGGGCTGGCAAGGTTGGCACCACCGCACCTAGCGATGTGGGGATTCGTGCTCTATCTCGCGGTGACGATCACCGATGTGCTGGCACGTCCCGGATTTCTGCGTCGCCCCAACAGGATCGAGGGTTTCCCACCTGAGTTCGCCATCTCGCCATTGCTGGGTGTGCCTATCGGTGCGCTCGCATCATTCCTGGGAGTGGGCGGCAGCGTGATGACGGTTCCCTTGCTGCGCCGCAGCGGACAGCCGATGAGTACGGCTACCGCACTGGCGAATCCGTTGACGCTGGCGATCAGCGTGCCGGCATTGGCGGTCTTTCTCACCGGCACGTCAGCAGCTGCGGACGATCCGTACGTCATCGGTGCGGTGGATGTGCGATCTGCCGCTGCGCTTCTGATCGGAGCGCTGCCGATCGTGGTGTGGCTGCGGCGGCATCCGCCGCGGATTCCTGATGTCACGCATGCCTGGGCATATGTCGCATTGCTCATCGTTTCGGCCCTTGCGGTGGTGCTCTCGCCGGGGGTCTTGTCGTCAGATTTCACCTGATAGACCCCGAACACCCAGGAATTTCCCAGGTTCAGAGTCCACAATCCTCAGATGGCGCGGACAGTATGGGTCGGATCGGGCCTCCTCGCACTCGTCGCAGTTGCCGGTTGCTCGCAGCCTGCGAGTCTGGTTGTGGAAACCTCCACGCCTGAGGTAACCGAGCTCAAAGTCAGTGCCGCTGCCGCGGATTCGCTATTCGCCGGGATCGATGTGGTCAAGTCGCTGGGCTTCCCGACGGCGGACACCACGCATACCGACACGGCACCGGTCTACGGTCCTGCGATCAACCCATCGGACCCCTGCGGTGTGTTGCACGCGGCGTCGCAGGGTGACTTGGGCGACGGCTGGCTGGCATTTCGCCAGCTGAATGTCGACAGCAGTGTGGACCCGCATCAGACACTGCACGAGGCCATCGCGATTTATCCCGACAAGCCCGCCGCTCAAGCCGAATTCCGCAGGATCACAGAGGCTTTCAACACATGCAAGGCGCATTCGCCCGGCGCGTACACGTTCGGCATGCGCAACCCGATCACGATCACCTGGGCCGACAACGCCGGTGCCACGCACATCCACACCACGGGCAATGTGGTGTACGGGGTGACCTCGTCCGGTGCCGCCGACAACGCTGAGGTCGCCGGTCAGATTGCCAATCAAATGAAGACGAACATCATCGACCCTGCTTAGAACGAGCGTCCACTCGGTACTGTCCCGGTGTGCTTACAGAGCTGTATCACGCTGCGGTCGTCTTTCTGGTGGTCCTGGCCATCGTCACCTTCGTCAGTGGCTTCTGGTTCACCAATCCCTACGGCCGGTTCGCCAAGCCTGACGAGAGGTTTACCGCACCCGCCAAGATCGGTTGGCTGATCTTTGAATGCCCGCAGTGGTGGGCGTTCACCGTCACCTTCTGGACCGTCGCGCACCACCACGGCGCACCGGCGCTCGTGCTGTATGCGTTGTGGCAGAGCCACTACCTGTACCGCGGACTGATCTATCCGCTCTCCCGAAAGGGCAGCGGAAAGCGATTCCCCTACAGCGGGATTGCCTTCGGCTTCGTCTTCAACGCGGTCAATGGTTTTGCCAACGGATATGCGGTCGCCTTCGCCGCGCATCTGCAGAGTGCCGCCTGGTTCACCGACCCCCGGTTCATTCTCGGAGTCCTTGTGGCCCTCGGTGGCTGGTTGGTGAACTTCCAGGCTGACCGCATCCTCATCAACCTGCGAGCCGATGGTTTCGATGGATACCGCATTCCGTATGGCGGTGCGTTCCGGTGGGTTTCGGCGGCCAACTACTTCGGCGAGATCATCCTCTGGGCCGGCTGGGCATCGATGGCGTGGACGCTGCCCGGTCTGATCTTCGTGCTGTTTTCCATTGCCAATCTGCTGCCGCGGGCGCTGTCGATCCATCGGTGGTACCGCGAAACATTCCCTGACGAGTATCCGCGCGGGCGCAAGGCGATCATTCCGGGGCTGCTGTAGGGACCTAGGCCACCAACTTTTACGCACTACTTCAATACGTAAGCGATTCGTGTAACACTGAGTTACACGATCAAGGTGGAGGTGTGCGATATGGCTGCTCCGGTAACGGCCTCATACCCGAAGACGCGACGCATCAGGTTTTGGTTTGGTGACCCGGTCCCGATGCGAAGGCACTTCGCCGACAATGACATCGCGTTGAGTCATGTACTGGCCGGTGCCTCCGCGGTGTTCCCGCCGGGGGAGGAGTTCTTCGTCCGATCCGTGCGTCGCTATGCCGACAGGATCACCGAGCCCACGCTCAAAAAGCGTGTCGCTGGGTTCATCGGTCAAGAAGTCACGCACGGTCTGCACCATCGCGAGCTCAATGAGAAGCTCACGGAAATGGGCTACCGCAGCAAGATGGTCGAGACCATCGGGCGGCGATCAGGCAAGGTCGAAGACCTGGTCGACAAATACCTACCCAACATGGACCGCCTCAAATACGTCCGGTTGACCATGCTGGCCGCGACCGCGGCACTTGAGCATTACACCGCGGTTCTGGCGGAGCGTCTGCTGGAAAGCGGCGACCTGCAGGCCATGGTGACTGACGACGAGGTGCGAAACCTGTTGTACTGGCATGCGATCGAGGAGCTCGAGCACAAATCGGTCGCCTTCGACGTCTACCGCGCGGTCGGTGGGCCGGAATGGCTGCGACGTGCGGTGATGGCCGCCATCTGGACGGGCACGGTGCCATTCGCCACCGCGGGCTCCTGGTTCTCCATTGCGTGGAGCGATCCGGATGGCCGGCGCCAACCCGGGCGCGTGCTGCGCGAGACGGTTGGATTGATCCGCGGACCGCTGTTGAACGACGGGATGATCGGCAGGTTGGCGGTTTACATGAAGAAGGACTTCCATCCCGACGATCTCGACACCGAGGTGCTCCTGGAGCAGTGGCGTGCCGAACTGTTCGGTGCCGAGGGCACTCTGGTCGATCATTTGAAGTAGAGACAACAATGGCCCGGGCTTGTGGCCCGGGCCATTGTCAGGTGTCTGCTGCGTCAGCAGCTCAGTGCGACATGCGCGACCTTGCGGTCGACAGTCGGCACGGTGGTGGGGTTGTTACGCACATCCCGGGCCGGCTGCACGTTGTTCACCGGCGACTCCTGCGTGACCGACGCCACGGTGCACTTGCTCAGGTCCGCAGCGCCCGTCTTGGACACGATCACTCGGTACCCATTGGTCTTGAGGTCATTGATGACAGCGTTGGCATCGCCCGATCCCGACGGTCCGGCGAGCGCGACACTTGCCGATCCCAGCGACGCCCCGATGACGCCAACTGCGGCAATGCCTGCAAATAACAATCTCTTCACGATTTCACTCCTCTCGCCTCACTCCTCGTGGCATCGCTGTTACGAAAATGTGTCCGCATACCACACGAATGCCCGATCCCCGACTCGCCAAATCATCAACGCTCGTGAATCTGTCCAGTCCAACGTACTAATACCCAGATTGATTCCCGATCGGGGAAATTAACGCCAAATTCATACTTACGTCTGCGGCCGCTCTCAGGCGGCGCGCGTAACGGCCCGTGGGGCGCACTGCACCCAGCGAACTGGCAAATCCAGTTAGGTTAGGCTAACTAGGCGTTGCAGTTAAGGGAGATGTACACCAATTTGTGGTCGAGTACGCGGACCGGCAGCACCAGCCACTTGCCGCTGGGCATCCAGGTGCGCTGATACTCGGTGCGGTAGACGTCCTGCCCGTTCCGGATGTTGGACACCGTGCACTTGTTGGTGGGGGCTGAGCCGTTTCGGTCGATGATGACCTGATAACCCTGCGACTGGTACTGGTTGATGACCGATTGCGCGTCATCGGCGAGCGCCGTCCCGGTAGTGAGAGCCATCAACGCTCCGGCACCGAGTGCCGCAGCCGCTAGGCGAGTCGCCGTCTTCATCTCATACCGTCCTCACAGGTGTTAACTCTTGGCCACACAGACATTGTTCCCTATAGGTGCCATCGATTTTTGGGCCCGAATCGATACAGTGGCCGGGTGTTGAAGCCGGTGACCGTCAAGAGCTGGGGAATCTGGGCCACCTGCGTGCTGGCGCTCGTTGTGCCGAGCTGCGGCCGAACCGTCCAGAACCCCGTCAATCACAACGTGAAGATCGGAAACATCGCCTCACTGAAGAGCCAGTTCGGACCGGAGTTCGTCGTCAAGACCATGGAACCCGCGGGGATGGACCCCAAGCTGCTCTCCCCGGCGCCGCTGCCTCCGGGGATGACGGTGGATCCTCCCGGCTGCGCCAAGTACAGCGGCGGCAGTGCCGTACCCGCCGGGCTCAAGGGGAACATGGCCGCACTCACCGCCACGGGCGCCGGAAATCAGTACGTGGCGGTCGCGGTGGAAACCTCGCAGGAGGTCCCCTTCGATCCGGCGGTGTCGGCGGAATGCAAGAAGGTCGGCTTCCGCGGTAATGGGATCGCCGGGCAGACCGAGGTGATCGATGCACCCGCCATCGAGGGCGCACGCACCCTCGCGATGAAGCGGGACGTGCTCAGCGGAACCTCGGGCAGGGCCGTGGGCCAAGAGGTGCTGAACTACTCGGCATATCTCGGTCGCTACATGGTGGTCGTCACGGTCAGCCCGGTTGCGGTCGGCAAGGTGCCGCCCGCGTTGCCCGACGGCAAGCGCGCATCGGATCTACTGGTCAAGGCAGTGGCCGCCGTCCGTTCTTAACGCACATCGCGGGGCCGGTACTGCAAGCTGATCCGCGGACCCACCGGCTTGGACGTCTTGGGGATCGCGTGTTCCCAGGTTCGTTGGCAGGTACCGCCCATCACCAAAAGGTCGCCATGGCCCACATGGATGCGAATCGATTCGCCCCCGAGGCGTGGTCGCAACGCGAAAGTGCGTGTCGCGCCGATGCTTACGATCGCGACCATGGTGTCTTCGCGTAGCCCGCGCCCGATGGTGTCACCGTGCCAGGCGACGCTGTCGGTGCCGTCCCGGTACTGGCACAGGCCCACCGTGGTGAATGGTTCGCCGAGTTCGGCGGTGTACTCGCTGTTGAGGCGGTCGCAGATCGCCTCCAGCACCGGATGCGGTGGCGGGCCCGCGGTCAGATCATGGAAGCTGACCAGCCGGGGGACGTCGAGGGTGCGGTCATACATGCGGCGGCGCTCGGCGCGCCACGGTACCTGCGCCAACAGCTGACCCATGAGATTGTCGGCACGTCCAAGCCATTCATGGTGTACCTCAAGCCAAGCGCCGCCTGCCAACTCGCGGCGCGGGACCGGTGGGGCGCCGAACAGGGATGCCTGCACAGCGTGTGGAGAGGCTGTCACACCTTCATGATATCGCACACATGTTCGATTGCGCGGCAAGCTAGCGTCTTCTCATGACGGATGCGCCAGTGCTGGGTGCCAATTCAGAGGTGGGACGGCTGCGGGCGGTGGTGTTGCACCGGCCCGGTGACGAGCTCAAGCGGCTGACTCCGCGCAACAACGACCAACTGCTGTTCGATGGTCTGCCCTGGGTGGCGCGCGCTCAGGAGGAGCACGATGCCTTCGCTGAGGTGCTGCGCTCGCGGGGTGTCGAGGTGCTGCTGCTCTCCGAACTATTGCGTGAGGCGCTGGCCAGTGGCGCCGCCAGGGTGCAGGGCATATCGGCGGCGGTGAACGCACGCAGGTTGGGTTATGCGCTTGCGCAGGATCTTTCGGAATACCTGCGGTCGCTGGACGCGGCCGATCTTGCCTACGTGTTGATGTGTGGGATGACGTTCGACGAACTACCGGTGGGCGGCAAGGTGGCGCAGCCATCGTTGGTGCGCACCATGCACCACGGATCGGACTTCGTCATCGAACCCCTACCCAATCTGCTGTTCACGCGCGACTCGTCCTTCTGGATCGGGCGTAAGTTCGCGATCACCTCGCTGGCACTTCCGGCGCGCGTCCGCGAGACCTCGCTCACCGACCTGATCTATGCCCACCACCCGCGGTTCCTTGGGGTGCGGCGGGCCTATGAGTCGCATTCGGCTCCCGTCGAAGGCGGCGATGTGCTGCTGCTGGGGCCCGGGGTGGTGGCAGTCGGTGTGGGGGAGCGCACCACCCCCGCCGGTGCGGAAGCCCTGGCGCGCAGCCTGTTCGACGACGACCTGGCCCACACCGTGCTCGCGGTGCCCATCGCGCAGGAACGCGCGTCCATGCACCTGGACACCGTCTGCACCATGGTCGACACCGACGCCGTCGTGATGTATCCGGCGATTCAGGATTCGCTGTCGGCGTTCACCATTCGTCGTAACGATGGTGGGGTCAGCATTTCGGGTTCGGCACCGTTCGTGGAGGCGGCGGCCGACGCGATGGGCATCGGGAAGCTGCGTGTCATCGATACCGGTCTGGATCCGGTGACCGCTGAACGCGAGCAGTGGGATGACGGGAACAACACCCTGGCCTTGGCTCCCGGTGTGGTTGTCGCCTACGAGCGCAATGTGGAGACCAATGCGCGCCTGGAGGAATCGGGTGTGGAGGTGCTTGCCATCTCGGCATCGGAGTTGGGCACGGGCCGGGGCGGACCCCGCTGCATGTCCTGTCCGATATCGCGCGACCTCCTCTAGTCGCCGAGATGGGCTAGCGCCAGCTGGGCAGCCACATCTCCATGTTCCACATGAACGGTGAGATGGCGGCGCCGGTGAGGATCGGATACAGCCACGCGAAGTTGGTGACCACTACCGCCAGATAGAACGTGGCGATGAACATTCGCAACGTTTTTCGTTCCGGATTGGCCACCGGCCTGCGCAGGAAATCGCCGATGATGAACGCGATCATCATCACCAGGAACGGCACCATCGGGGTGGCGTAGAAGAAGTACATCTGCCGGTCGATGTTGGCGAACCAGGGCAGCCATCCCGCGCAGTAGCCGACCAGTGCCGCCGCATAGCGCCAGTCGCGGCGGACCACCGTCGCCCAGGTGGCCCACAACAGCACTGGGACCGCCAGCCACCAGATGGCGGGGGTGCCGACCAACAGCACCGCGCGCACACACGAATTGGCGCCACAGCCGGGAATGTTCTTGTCTTCGATGGCGTAGAGCAATGGTCGCAGCGACATCGGCCACGTCCACGGCTTGGATTCCCACGGATGATGATTGCCGTTGGCGTTGGTGAGCGTCGAATGGAATGTGTAGACGCTGTGCGTGTAGTACCACAGCGAGCGCAGGGCATCGGGTACCCAACTGCCGACACCGATCTGACGGCCCTCGGCATGCCGATTGATGGCCGTCTCGGAGGCGAACCACGACCAGTACGAGGCCATGTACACGAGGAACGGAATGACCACCAGCGCATATAGGGCCGGCCCCAGATCGCGTACCCCGGTGCCTGCCCAGGGACGCTGCACGCCGTAGGCGCGCCGTGCCGCGATATCGAAGGCGATGCACAGCACTCCGAAGAATGCGATGAAGTACAGCCCTGACCACTTTGTGCCACAGGCCAATCCGAGCAGGATTCCGGCGCCGAAACGCCACCACCGCACGCCCAGCCGCGGCCCCCACGCGGTCTCGCCGATGCGCCCGTCGAGGTATGCGTTGTACAGCCGCTCCCGCACCTGATCACGGTCGACGATCAGCGCGCCGAAGGCGGCCACCACAAACAGTGCCTGATACACGTCGAGCAGTGCGGTGCGCGCGGTCACGAAGCTGACGCCGTCCGCGATCAGCAGCAGTCCCGCGATGGCGCCCATCAGGGTGGACCGGCCGATCCGCCGGGCGATCCGGGCAACCAGCAGCACCAGGATGGTGCCCGAGAGTGCGGCGGCGAACCGCCAGCCGAATGCGTTGTATCCGAAGAGCCATTCGCCGAGGGCGATCATCTGTTTGCCGATGGGCGGATGCACCACCAGCCCGTAGCCGGGATTGTCCTCGACGCCGTTGTTGGTGACCACCTGCCAGCCCTGTGGCACGTAGTGCTTCTCGTCGAAGACAGGGGTGCCGCGATCGGTGAGGGCGCCGAGATTGATGAATCGTGTGAGCGCCGCAATTGCCGTGATGACGGCGGTCATCACCCAGCCCTGGAACCGGTCGGTGGGCCCGAAATCCGCAGGCGGTATCCGGGGCCCCGGGGACTCGGTGCCGTCCGAGCTCCGAGACGTCTCCCCCGTAGGCGGCAGGGTTGCGGGCACGGTCACACGCTCGATCGTAAGGGAGGGCCCGGCCCGGGCCTGTTGGTGCGGCGGGCTGGAGCGAGAGCGACGAGGGGATTTAGTCTTGCGTGATGGGGAACTTGCTGCTGGCGGCGACACCGCTGGGGGAGCCTGGGGATGCCTCGCCCCGATTGCGTGAGGCGCTGGCCAAGACCGCGGTGGTGGCCGCCGAGGACACTCGTCGGGTCCGGGCGCTCGCCAAATCGCTGGATGTGCAGATCAGCGGCCAGATCATCAGTTTCTACGACCAGAACGAAGCCAGCCGCATCGAGCCGCTGCTGGCCGATCTGGAGGCCGGGTACGACGTGCTGGTGGTCACCGACGCGGGGATGCCCTCGATCAGTGATCCGGGGTATCGCTTGGTCGCCGCATGCGTGAAACAGGGGATACCGATCAAATGCCTACCCGGGCCGTCGGCGGTGACGACGGCATTGGCCGTTTCGGGGCTCCCGGTCGACCGTTTCTGTTTCGAGGGGTTCGCGCCGCGCAAGCAGGGGGCGCGGCGGCGTTGGCTTGCCGAGCTTTCGGGGGAGCCCCGCACCTGTGTGTTCTTCGAGTCGCCGCGCAGGCTGGCCGAGACTCTGGCCGATGCGGTGGAGGTGCTGGGCCCCGAACGCCGTGCGGCGGTATGCCGCGAGCTGACCAAGACCCATGAAGAGGTGTTGCGGGGCACCCTGCGTGAGTTGGCCGTCTGGGCCGAGGGCGAGGTGCTGGGGGAGATCACGGTGGTGCTCGACGGTGGTCGCCCCGCCGTCCCCGAAATCGACACCCTGGTGACCAGGGTGGAGGAGCTGATGGACGACGGCATGGGGTTGCGTGAGTCGTGCGCGATGGCCATCGGGGAGTCCGGCGCGACGCTGTCCAGGCGCGACCTTTACGACGCGGTGGTCAAAGCGCGGGCTTGAGCCCGGGTGTGAGCAATGCGATCGCGGTGAGCTCGACCGTGGCAGCGGCCTTGTGCAGACACTCCTGCCATTCGGCTTCGATATCGGAGTCTGCGGTGATACCGCCCCCGACGCCGAGTACGGCGGATCCGTCGGGTGCGATTTCCACGGTGCGAATCGCGACGTTGAGTTCCAGGCCGGCCACCGGCGACAGCATGCCGACGGTGCCGCAGTACACCCCGCGGTTATCCGATTCCCATTGGCGCAGTAGTTGGCGGGCACGGGTTTTCGGTGTTCCGGTCACCGAGGCGGGCGGGAATGCGGCCGCCAGCAGATCTGCTGCAGTGGCCTCTGTAGGTATCTGCGCGGCGACGGTGGACACCAGATGCCACACACCGGGTGCCGGGTGGACGGCGAGAAGTTCGGGAACGGTGACAGTGCCGGTGATCGCGATGCGCCCGAGGTCATTGCGCACCAAGTCGGTGATCATGATGTTCTCGGCGACGTCCTTCACCGAGTTCAATAACGCGGCGGGGTCCTCGGTCGCCGCGAGGGTGCCCTTGATAGGGCTGGAACGCACATCAGATCCGTTGCGTTGCAAGAATAATTCGGGTGACAGCGAGGCCACGGCACCCCAGGCGCCCGACACGAAGGCGGCTCGGGCCGGCGCGGTCTGGGTGATCGCATCGGCGAAGAAGTCCACCGGATCTCCCGTCAATGCCCCGCGGAATTGCGTGCACACGCAGGCCTGGTACACCTCCCCGGCTGCGATGGCCTCCAGGCAGCGGCCGACGGCGGTGCGATGGCGCTCGCGATCGGGAGCTGTCCACTCGATGGACCACACCTCGGGATCGCGGGGATGGGTGAGCCCCTGGACTATCCACGCAGGGCATTCTTCGTCGAGAAGGCTTTCATACCACCAGCATTCGTCATTATCCAGGCGCAATACCGCATCACTCCAGCCTCCGGCCGAAGCGGGGAGCCGTGGGGCCCGGGCGTCTGCGGTCAGGTCCGGATATGCCCGATAGCCGATCCAACCGCCTCCCACCGCGCCCGGCGGAGCGGTGTTCACATGAGAAGTATTGCCACTGAACGCCTGTCGCGGCAGCACCGCACGGGCGGCGAGGGACGGGGCGATGATCGCCCGTGAGTCGAACCAGCATCCGGTCAATGCGGCAGGTGCCGGGCGTCCCGTCTCGCGCGCGGCGACGGCAAGGGATCGCAGCACGGCTGGCGGTGCGCCGAGATCGCCGAGCTGCTGGACGCGCATGGGTCTAGTTTCGCAGACCCTTCACCAGGATCGCGCGGGTGTACAGCAGTGAGAAGCCCTGACGCTGGGTGTTCTGCTGAGATTTCGATCCGGGCTGTGTGGTGACCACGGCCAGATCCGCAGCGGCACTTGCGGCTTCGTGAAGCCGGGTGGTCAGCAGTGCTGACTGGATACCGCGCCGGCGATGTGGCGCGGCGGTCGCCGCGCCGTTGAGCTGGGCCACCCCGTCGAGGATGCGCATGCTTGCGCCGCCCGCCACAACGCCCTGCCGCAGGGCGATGTAGCGCCGCACACCCTCCGTCGTCGACAGTGCATCGATCGCACGGGAGAGCACCTCGCGGGGAAACGATTCGTGGGAGGCCACGCCCTGGTCATCGGGGACCGCGAACCCCTCGACGATGACGTCGAGCCAGCTGGCCAGCTCATCGACCCCGCTGTGGCGCACCGTGATGTCATCCGGGAGCACCGGCGCGGGGATATCGCGCAGCGTCAGGCCCAGCACGTCCTCGAACGACACCAGCAGGTAACCGCGCCGGGTCAGCAGCTCGCCGATCGCCGGATCGGCCAGGCTCGAGACCTCGGCCTGCACCGGGGTGTCGCGGTCGGCGAACATCTGCTCGACGGCCTCAAGCTCGGATGCGGTGGGCACGCCACCCCACCCGAGTCCGGCGATTTTGTTCATCGGTGAATCGGGTCCGGCATAGGACGCGACGCCCCCGGCCAGCGGTATCACGACACCGTCGTCACATCGCGCGGTTCCCGCGGCAATCGTGTCGGCTTCGGCGCGCTCAATGCGCGCGGCGGTATCGATGTCACAGAACACGCCGGTGATTGTGTCTGACAACCCGCCGGGGCCGCCACCGGTTATCTGCTGATGTGGCGCGCTGTTTCGGCGGTGGCCAGCTTGTCGGGATTGCGGATCGCGAAAACGTGCGCCACCTTGCCGTCCGTGATCGATACCGCCAGCACGGCGTCGAGGCGGCCTTCGCTGTAGATCAGCAGCGCGGGCGTGCTGTTGTACGTGCTCAGTTCCATGCGCACGTCGGGGAATGACGCGGCCGCCCGCGAAAGCCCGATGGCGACGCGCGCCACTCTGTCGGCCCCGTACACCGGCCGCCGCGCGGCACTGACCTTCCCGCCGCCGTCCGATGTCCACACCGCGTCGGGGGCGAGTATTTCCACCAGTGCGTCGACATCGCCGCCCGCGGCGGCCAGCAGGAACTTGGTGGTCAGTTCCTCGGTCTGCTGATCAGTAGGGGTGAACCGGCGCCGGCGCGACTGCACATGCTCGCGGGCGCGGTGCGCCATCTGGCGTACCGCGGACTCCGATTTGCATACCGTGGAGGCGATTTCGGCGTAGTCGAAGCCGAAGACCTCCCGCATGACAAACACGGCACGCTCATCCGGCGCCAGCGTTTCCAGCACCACCAGCATGGCCATGGACACCGACTCGGCCAGAACCACGTCGGTCGAGGCGTCGTCGGTGCTGCCGTCGAAGGTCACCCGCACCGGCTCCGGCAGCCATGGTCCCACGTACTCCTCGCGCCGACGGCTGTTGGCCCGCAAGGTGTTCAGTGATTGGCGGCTGACGATCCGCGCCAGATAGGCCTTGGTGTCGGTGACCGTGTTCAGGTCCACCTGCGCCCACCGCAGATAGCTCTCCTGCAGTACGTCGTCGGCTTCCGTTGCGGAACCCAGCATTTCGTACGCGATGGTGAACAGCAGCGGGCGCAGGTGGGTGAACAGCTCGGCATGGGCGGAGTCGGACACCGCTAGGCCTGCACCTTGAGGGCCTCGGCGCGCTTGCCGCCCTGGGGCCAGAAGTACCACGTGGGGTGTTTTGCGGCAGTTGCCAGGATGGAAAGCGTTCCGTTGCACACCATTTCCTTGATGGCGGCGCCTGCGCGCCCGCCCACATACAGCTTGCGGGGGGTGTCGTCGGTGTGGCCCAACTGGATGACGGCAGCGTTGCGCCCGATGCTGACATTCTGTCCGGTGAAGATTTGGCTCCGTGTCTCCGGCTGCAGACCATCGACCAGCGCCAACACCGTCTTGACGGCGCGGGCAGCCAGTGGTCCGGCGGCCTGGCAGCTCATCCGAAGCGGCACACCTGAGGGGCTGGCGGCGTCCCCGGCCGCGATGACGCGCGGGTTGTCCACGCTGACCAGCGTTTCGTCGGTGAGCAGCCTGCCCAGGGCATCTGTGCTCAGGCCGCTGTCGGCGGCCAGCTGTGGCACCCCGAATCCCGCGGTCCACACCGTGAGCGCGGTCGGCAGCACGCGTCCGTCGGACAGCGTCACCGAATCCTCGTCCACCCGCACCACCGTGGCGGGCACCAGCACCTCGACGCCCAGCTTGTCCAGTCGCTTGGCGGCCGCGCGTCGGGCCGGATCGCCGAGGGACGGCAACAGTTGTGTGCCGCAGATCAGCGTCACGCGGCGACCGGCCTCGGCTAGTTCTCCGGCCAGCTCGACGCCGGTCAGGCCCGCGCCGACGACCACGATCGGCGCGTCCGGCCCCAGCCTCTCGTACCGGGCCCGTACCTGCTGGGCGTGTTCGAACTCGTTGATGGACAACGCATGTTCTGCCACACCGGGGATGTCGGGGGTTGTGGTGGTACTTCCGACGGCGTAGACGAGGTAGTCGTACGGCAGCACCGTGCCGGAGGCGAGCTCCAGCTTCTGGGCACCGGCATCGATATGGGTGACCTTGTCGACCACGAGGCGGATGGCCGGGTTGAGCAGGGTGTCGTAGTCGGCGGTCGCGGTGCTGCTTCCGGCGACCAGCTGATGCAGCCGGATTCGTTCGACGAAGTGCGGCCGGGGGTTGACGAGGGTCACGGTCAGGTTCTTGTTGGCGAGCAATTGGTTGGCCGCCAGGGTTCCCGCGTAGCCTCCGCCGATCACGATCACTCGGGTGTTCTCGGTCATTTCGGTGACTTCCTTTCAGTCGCTGATGCCCTTAAGACACCGGCGCGACGAAATCTGTGACAGACCGTGACCGGGATCACTTTTGCGACCTACTTGGGCACCTGATACTTCGGGAACACACCCGTCGGTGCGGGCAGGCTCACACCGGGCTTGAGCCGCGTCCCGATCGCGGAGAAGTCCCGCTGATCTTCGGACTGGCCCAGCAGATCCAGCAGTTTGGCCGCGGACTCGGGCATCACCGGCTGCACCAGTAGCGCGACGATCCGCACCACCTCCAACGTGGTGTACAGCACGGTGCCGAACCGCAGCTGATCCTCGGCGCTGTCACTTTTGCCCAGCACCCAGGGCTCCTGCGCCGAGAAGTACCGGTTGCTCGCGCCCAGCACCTGCCAGATCGCCTCCAGCGCGAGATGCATCGCCGGCACCTCGAAATGGGTGCGGGCTTGTTCCAGCAGGCTATCCGCGGCGCTGAGTAGTTCCAGATCCTCGGGTGCGAAGTCGCCCGGTTCGGGCACGATGCCGTCGAGATTCTTGGCGACCATGGACAGCGATCGCTGTGCCAGGTTGCCCAGTTCGTTGGCCAGGTCGGCGTTGATCCGCCCGATCAGACCGTCCTCGGTGTAGCTGCCGTCCTGGCCGAAGGGAACCTCGCGCAGCAGGAAGTAGCGCACCTGGTCCAGTCCGAAGGTGTCGATGAGGTTGATCGGGTCGACCACATTGCCGATCGACTTACTCATCTTCTCGCCCTTGTTGGTCAGGAAGCCGTGTGCGAAAACCCGCTTGGGCAGTTCGATTCCGGCCGACATCAGAAATGCCGGCCAGTACACGGTGTGGAACCGGCTGATGTCCTTGCCGATCATGTGCAGATCGGCGGGCCAGTACCGCGTGAACGAGTCCGACGAGGTGTCGGGGAAGCCCACCCCCGTCAGATAGTTGGTGAGGGCGTCCACCCATACGTACATGACGTGTTCGGGGTGGTCGGGCACCGGCACACCCCAGTCGAACGTAGTGCGGGAGATGGACAGATCGCGCAGACCACCGGAGACGAAGCTGACGATCTCGTTGCGCCGCACTGCCGGGCCGATGAACTCCGGATGGGCCTCGTAATGCGCCAGCAGTTTGTCCTGGTAGTTCGACAGCCTGAAGAAGTAGGAATGTTCCTCAGTCCAGTCGACCGGGGTTCCCGTCGCGGTGGCTGTGCGGGTGCCGTCGGGGGCCACGGTGGTTTCGGCGTCGGTGTAATACGCCTCGTCACGCACCGAGTACCAGCCCGAGTAGGTGTCCAGATAGATGTCGCCGTTATCGGCCATCCGGCGCCAGATCGCCTTCGACGCCTCGTAGTGATCGGGGTCGGTGGTTCGGATGAACCGATCGAAGGAGATGTTGAGCTTGCGCTGCAACGCCTCGAACACGTCGGAGTTGCGCCGGGCCAGTTCCGCCGTCGGAATTCCGGCGGCTGCCGCCGTCTGCGCCACCTTCAAGCCGTGTTCGTCGGTACCGGTGAGGTAACGCACGTCGAAGCCGTCCAGCCGCTTGAAGCGGGCGACCGAATCGGTCGCGACGTACTCGTACGCGTGGCCGATGTGCGGCTCGCCGTTGGGGTACGCGATGGCGGTGGTGATGTAGAACGGATCCAATGATTCAGGCATGGTCTGAGCAACTTTATAGACTGGTGTTCTGATGACGCCCGGCAATAAGAGGCAAGCCCCGCCCAACCCTGAGCCGCTCGCGCCCCTCATCGATGCGCACACCCATCTGGATGCATGCGGCGCCGTCACGGACCAGGACGTGCGTGCCATCGTCGATCACGCGGAGTCCGTGGGTGTGGGACGTGTGGTGACAGTGGCCGATGACCTTGAGTCGGCGCGGTGGGCGGTGTCGGCCGCCGCGAGTGATCCGCGGGTGTACGCCGCCGTGGCGCTGCATCCCACCCGTGCCGGTGATCTCACCGACGGCGCGCGTGCGGAGTTGGAAAATCTGGCCGCACATCCCCGCGTCGTGGCCATCGGGGAGACCGGTTTGGATCTGTATTGGCCGGGCCGATTGGAGGGCTGCGCGGAGCCCTCGGTTCAACGCGAAGCATTTGCTTGGCATATCGAACTGGCTAAGCGGACGGGCAAGGCGCTGATGATTCACAACCGCGATGCCGACGTCGAAGTGCTCGATGTGCTGAAGTCCGAGGGCGCGCCGGCCACGGTTATCTTCCACTGCTTCTCATCGGATGCTGAGATGGCGAAGAGATGCGTCGCTGAGGGCTGGATCTTGAGCTTGTCGGGGACGGTGAGTTTCAAGAACGCGCATGCGCTTCGGGAGGCCGCCGCGCTCATTCCCGACGAACAACTGCTGGTAGAGACCGATGCCCCCTACCTGACTCCCCATCCGTATCGGGGTGCACCGAATGAGTCGTACTGTCTGCCGTACACCGTCCGGGCCCTCGCCGAGATAACCGGGCAACGCCCGGAGCGATTAGCGGCCGCGTCCACGGCGACGGCAGTAAGGGTGTTCAAGATGGTTGATGAGTTGCCTCGGCGCGATGCTTTCGTTACCGTGTCGTGATCAGATTGCCGGGTGGTGTCACCGTTGACTACCGGTATCGAGGCACCGAAACGAACGCAGGAATCTCCTACTCGTGAATGCACTGACGAAGCTCAACGCAACGCGATCGCCCTTGCTGCGCGCTCTTGTGGCCGCCCTGCTGGTGGTGATCGGCGCGGGCGGTGGCTACGCCATCGCTGCGCACAAGACTCTGACTCTCAACGTCGACGGGAACGCCATGACGGTCACGACCGTCAAGTCGCAGGTGTCCGAGGTCCTGGCCGACTACGGGTACGCGCTGACGGATCGTGACGATGTCGCTCCCGCCAAGCACGACGCGGTGCGCGATGGCGACACCATCGTGCTCAAGCGCTCGCGCCCGCTGGACATCTCCGTGGACGGGCAGGGCACCCAGCAGGTCTGGACCACCGCCAACACGGTGAACGACGCGCTGTCTCAGCTGTCCATGACCGACACCGCTCCGACCGCCGCCACACGTGGCAGCCGTCTCCCGTTGGAGGGCATGTCGCTGGCGGTGGTCAGTGCCAAGACCGTGCGCCTGAACGACGGCGGCGCGATCAGCACCCCGCGTATCGCCGCGCCCACCGTGGGAACGCTCCTGGAGGCCACCGGTAACCCGCTGCAGCAGTTCGACACCGTCGATCCCGCGCCGAGCACTCCCGTGACCGCCGATATGCCGATCACTGTGACGCGTATCCGCGTCAGCAAGGTGACCGAACAGGCTCCGTTGGCTCCGACTCCTCAGAAGATCGAAGACGCCGACATGAACATGAGCCGCTCGGTCGTCGAAGACCCGGGCGCTCCCGGTACCCAGGACATCGTGTACTCGGTGCTGACGGTCAATGGCCGCGAAACCGGGCGGATGCCGGTGTCCAACAACGTGCTGACCCCCGCCCGCGACTCGGTGCTGCGGGTTGGTGCCAAGCCGGGCACCGAGGTGCCCGCGGTGACCCGTGGCTCGGCGTGGGACGCCCTGGCTTCCTGTGAGGCCGGTGGCAACTGGGCCATCAACACGGGCAACGGCTTCTACGGCGGCGTGCAGTTCGATTACGGGACCTGGCTGGCCCACGGCGGCGCCAAGTACGCACCGCGTGCCGACCTCGCGACGCGTGAGGAACAGATCGCCATCGCCGAGAAGACGCTGGCTGTGCAGGGTTGGGGCGCTTGGCCGGTATGCAGCGCGAGGGTCGGTGCCCGCTGACCATCAGGCTGCTCGGCCGCACCGAGATCCGACAACTGGCCAAGGATCTCGATTTCCGACCGACGAAGACGCTGGGCCAGAACTTCGTTCACGACGCCAACACCATTCGCCGGATCGTGTCGGCATCGGGTGTCGGTAAGGGCGATCACGTCATCGAGGTGGGGCCCGGCCTGGGCTCACTGACGCTGGGGCTGCTGGACAAGGGCTGCGCGGTGACCGCGGTCGAGTTGGATCCGGTGTTGGCTCGACGCCTTCCGGCCACCGTCAAGGAACATTCGCACAGCGAGTTCAATCGGTTCTCGGTGATTCACCAAGACGTACTGAAGCTCACGCCCGCCGATATCACCGGGGATCCGCCGACGGCGATGGTGGCCAACCTGCCCTACAACGTCGCGGTGCCGGCGCTGCTGCGGATTCTGACCGAATTCGAGTCCGTGAAGACCATTTTGGTGATGGTCCAGTCCGAGGTGGCCGATCGGCTGACGGCGGAGCCGGGCTCGCGGATCTACGGTGTGCCGAGTGTCAAGGTGCGTTACTTCGGCAAGGTGAAGCGTCTCGGCACGGTGTCTCCTGCGGTGTTCTGGCCGATTCCGCGGGTGTACTCGGGTCTGGTGCGCATCGACCGCCATCCTGAGGCGATCTGGCCCTCTGATGCCGGGTTCCGTAAGGAGCTCTTCGACCTGATCGACATCTCATTTGCCCAGCGCCGCAAGACCTCTCGTAACGCTTTCGCGGAATGGGCGGGCTCGGGTGACGAGTCGGCACGCCGGCTGCTGGCCGCCAGCATCGATCCGGCGCGTCGCGGCGAGACCTTGGATGTGGCGGATTTCGCCCGGCTGCTGGAGCGTTCGGCGATCGTCTAGGTTTCTACTTGTCACCGAGGTTGGGCGGGTCGTCCATCATCGGGGTCTCCGCGATCACCGGGTATTGCCCGGTGTAGCCCACTCGCTCGCGGGCCAGCTGCATGACGCGTTCCTTGGATAGGTACCAGCCAATGATGAGCAGTGGCGTAAAGATTCCCAGAGCCACCAGGTTCCAATAGTTTTCGTAACACATGAGCACCAGCACCACCAGCAGGAAAATGAGCGTCGCGTACCCGGTGTAGGGGGCGCCGGGCATCTGGAACTTGCCGCGTCGCAAGATGCCCCGCTGTGTCCATTGGTACAGCCGCAGCTGACAGATGACGATGGTGGCCCACGAGGCGATGATTCCAAGTGCTGCCACATCCAGCGCGGTCTCGAACGCCTTGGCCGGGATGACCATGTTCATGAAGACGCCGACGACGGTGAAGCAAGCGGTGAGTGCGATGCCCGCGAAAGGGACGCCGTTGGATGACATGCGGGACAAGAGTTGCGGTGCACTGCCATTCATTGACATGGAACGCAGGATGCGGCCGGTGCTGTACAGGCCCGCGTTCAGGCTCGAGAGCGCGGCAGTGAGCACCACGAAGTTCATGATGTCCCCGGCGTAGGGCAGACCCACCCGGGAGAAGAACGTCACGAACGGGCTCTCACCCTCCTTGTAGAGGGTGTAGGGCAGCAGTAGTGCCAGCAGGATCAATGAGCCGACATAGAAGACGGCGATACGAATCACTACGGCGTTGATGGCCTTCGGCATGACCTTCTCGGGGTTTTCCGTCTCACCCGCCGCGGTGCCCACCAATTCCACTGAGGCATAGGCAAAGACCACACCGGAGGTGACCACTACCAGGGCCAATAGTCCGGTGGGGAAGAGTCCACCGTTGTCGGCGAGTATTGAAGGCCCGGTGGTGGCACCTTCGACGGTGAATCGTCCCGCCAAGAACACGATGCCGACGATCAAGAAGGCTACGAGTGCAACGACTTTGATAAGTGCCGCCCAGAACTCCATCTCGCCGAACAGCTTGACGCTGATCATGTTCATGGTGAGCACGATGACTAGGGCGATGAGTGCGATGGTCCACTGGGGAATGGCCTTGAAGGAGCCCCAGTAGTGCATGTAGAGGGCGATCGCGGTGACATCCACAATCGAGGTGGCCGCCCAGTTGACGAAGTACATCCAGCCGGCGACGTAAGCGGCTTTCTCCCCGAGGAATTCGCGCGCGTACGACACGAAAGACCCCGAAGACGGGCGGTGCAGCACCAGCTCGCCGAGGGCGCGCAGCATGAAGAAGACGAAGATGCCGCAGACGGCGTAGACGAGCCACAGGCTTGGCCCGGCCTCATGTAGACGTTTTCCGGCGCCCATGAACAGGCCGGTGCCGATGGCGCCGCCGATCCCGATCATCTGGACTTGGCGGTTCTTCAGGCCTTTGTGATATCCCTCGTCCTCGCGAGTGAGGGCGGACGTATCGTAATTAGCTGGAGATGCCATGGGGCGACGGTACCGGGGATTAGGTCATCGCGTGTGTCAAAAGTGTTATGAACTCCGTACATGTCGGATAGCGGCTTAACGGATCTTTGGCCATGGCCTTGGCGACGATCGAATCGAACGCTCGGGGGATGTCCTTATGGCGGTATGAGATCGGCCATGGAGTGGCGTTCAGGTGCAGGTCAGCGAGTCTCATCGCGGTGCGCGCGGTGAAGGGGGGTTTGCCGTCGAACAGTTCGACCGCGGTGCAGGCCAACGCATACTGGTCGGTGGCCGCTGTGACGGGTTGCCCACGCAGCACCTCGGGTGCCGCGTAGGGGAGGGATGTCTGCACGACGGGCCTGCGCGGCCCGGAGGCGAGGGTAAGTTCCTGCGCGATACCGAAATCGGTCAGTACGGCGCCGCCTGAGCGCCGACGCATGATGTTGGACGGCTTCACATCGCAATGCACCACCTGGGCGTCGTGGATATAGTCCAGCGCTCCGGCGATCTGCTGGAGGGTAGTTAGCTTTATGGGCATGATCCAGCTTTGATTTGTGCCCACCAAGTCTTTCGCCGAACCGCCGGTGAGCGCCTCCATGGCCAGCCAATCCTCACCGCGTTCGTAGACCGTGATGATGCGGGGGTGCGAAAACCGTTGGGCCAAATCAAATTCCCGATGCAAACGGTCGACACTCTCGGGATTTCGATGCCGTGGATCCAGTACCTTCAGGGCGACGTCCGGACCGTCATCGCGGTGCGCCAGGAAGACCTGTGCCGTCCCGCCACGGCCCGCCACAGCATCGATGACGTAGCCATGGAATTCGCCACCCGGTACCGGCATGCACCGAGGGTGTCACGAGTAGCCCAGCGTGGTGGCGGATTTCGTCCTACTACGCGTGTCTGGGGAACTCTGTGGTCACCGGATCTGGTCCCGCGCCGACAGGCGCTGGGGGAGGCGGTACCGAACCTGCCGGCTGCGGTGTCCTCGGCGGCGGCAGGGGACGGGTGCGCACATTCAGCGGCCACCAGAACCAGCGGCCCAGCAGGGTCGCGATGGCTGGTGTCATGAACGACCGCACCACCAGGGTGTCGAAGAGCAGACCCAGACCGATGGTGGTACCCACCTGTCCGATGATCGTCAGATCGCTAATGGCCATGGCCATCATGGTGAAGGCGAAGACCAGGCCGGCGGAGGTCACCACACTGCCGGTGCCGCCCATCGCCCGGATCATGCCCGTCTTCAACCCGCCCGGTAGTTCTTCCTTGAGCCGGGACACCAGCAGCAGGTTGTAGTCGGAGCCCACGGCGAGCAGCACGATGATCGCCATTTGCATGACCATCCAGTGCAATTCCTGCCCCAGGATGTACTGCCAGATGATGACCGACAGGCCGAATGACGCGCCCAGGGACAGCAACACGGTGCCGACGATCACCAGCGAGGCCACGAAGCTTCGCGTGATGAGCAGCATGATCAGGAAGATCAGGCACAGCGCGGAGATGCCGGCGATCATCAGGTCGTATCGGGCGCCGTCGGACATGTCCTTGAATGTCGCTGCGGTGCCACCCAATTCGATCTTGGCGTCCTCAAGGGGAGTGCCCTTGACAGCTTCGATCGCGGCCAGCTTGATGGGCTCGATGTGTGAAAGTCCTTCGGGCGACGTCGGATCACCGCGATGCGAGATGATCATGCGCAGCGTCTTGCCGTCGGGGGACAGGAACATCTTGAGGCCGCGCTTGAAGTCCGGGTTGTCGAAGATCTCCGGCGGCAGGTAGAACGAGTCATCGTTCTTGGCCTTGTCGAAGGCCTTGCCCATGGCGGTCGAGTCCTTGCTCATCTCGTCCATCTGGTTGTACATGCCGCCCATGGTGCTGTACATCGTCAGCATCATGTTTTGCATGGATTCCATGAGCGGGATCATGTCCCGCATATCGGCAACCATCTGGGGCATGATGACGTCCATCTTCTCCATCGAGAGGACCATGCCGTCCATGTTCTCGGTGAGCTCATCGATCTTGTCGAGCACCTCGAAGATCGATCGGAACGCCTGGCAGACCGGGATATCGAAGCAGTGCTTCTCCCAATAGAAGTAGTTCTTGATGGGGCGGAAGAAGTCGTCGAAGTTCTCGAGGCTGTCCCGCATGTCGTGGATGGTGCCCTGCAGGGTGTGCATCTCGACGATCATCTGGTGCATCACGCCGGTGAGCTCGGTCATGTTGGCCAGCATCTTTTTCATGGTGTTCACCATGAGGCCCATTTGGTCGGCCTGGACCTTCATATCGGCCATCCGGTCCTTCATCAGCTTCATGTTCTGAACCTGGCCGACGCCCTGGGCGCTGATGAGGAAGGGGATGGAGCTGTGCTCGATCGGGGTGCCCTGGGGGCGCGTAATAGCTTGCACGCGTGCGATTCCCGGCACCTTGTAGACCGCCTTGGCCAGCTTGTCGATCACCAGGAAGTCCGCGGAGTTCCGCATATCGTGATCTGACTCCAGCACCAGCATTTCCGGGTTCATCCGGGCCGGGTCGAAGTGCCGGTCGGCGGCTTGGAAGCCCTGGTTCGCGGGGATGTCCTTGGGTATGTACTTCTTGTCGTCGTAGCTGGTCTGGTAGCCGGGAAGCGCGGCCAGTCCGATGATCGCGATCGCCATCGATGCAGCCAGGATCGGGCCCGGCCAGCGGGTGATCGCGGCGCCGATGCGACGCCAGGTTCGAATTCGCATGGCGCGCTTGGGCTCGAACAGGCCGAAGCGGCTTCCAATGGTGATCAGCGACGGTCCCAGGGTGAGGGCCACGGCCACGGCCGTCAGAACCGCGACGGCACAGGGCACGCCCAGGGTCTGGAAGTAGGGCATGCGGGTGAAGCTCAGGCAGTACATGGCGCCGGCGATCGTCGATCCCGTGCCCAAGATGACATGTGCTGTGCCATGGAACATGTCGTAGTACGAGGCTTCGCTATCCAGCCCCTTCACCCGGGCTTCCTGATATCGCCCGATGAGGAAGATGGCGTAGTCGGTTCCCGCCGCGATGACCAGCACCACAAGGAGATTCACCGCGAAGGTGGACAGTCCGATGATGTGGTTGTCGCCGAGCACCGAGATCACTCCGCGTGCGGCACCCAACTGGATGCCCACCATAAGCAGCACCAACAGCACGGTGAAGAACGATCGATAGAAGAACGCCAGCATCACGATGATGACGATGAACGTCAGCCCGGTGATCTTGATCATGCTGCTGTCGCCGGCGTGGGCCAAGTCGGTCTGCAGGGCGGCGGGCCCGGTGACGTAGACCTTGAGTCCGTCCGGCATCGGCTTGGGGTTGCCCTGCGCGTCGGTGGTCAGTTTCTTGATGATGGCGCGGACGGACTCGATCGATTCATTCGCGAGCGTTTCGCCCATGTCCCCGGCCAGGTTCAGCTGTACGTAGGTGGCCTTGCCGTCGGTGCTCTGGGCGCCGGACTCGGTGAGCGGATCGCCCCAGAAGTCCTGCACGTGCTGAACGTGTTTGGTGTCGGCGCGCAGCTGCGTCACCATTTCGTCGTAGAACTTGTGTGCGCCGGGGCCCAGCGGTTGGTCGCCCTCGAGCACGATCATGGCCGCGCTGTTGGAGTCCGACTCCTGGAAGAGCCGTCCCATGTTCTTCATGGCCTTCATCGACGGCGCGTCGTTGGGGCTCAGCGAAACGGTGTTCTCTTGGCCTACCTGTTCCAGCTGAGGTGCCGAGAGAGCGAGGATGACGACGACTGCCACCCATGCGATGACGATGGGAACCGACAGGCGCCGAATCCATTTGGCGATGAATGTGGGCTCGCCGTTGGCGTGTGCCCCGCTCATGCGGACTTCACAAAGCAGTAGACGTAGGCGCTCACCTCGTTGGTATACCTCTCGTCTTTTATCTCGCCATTGGCCGTGATGCGGCAGCCCAGTCCGTCAGCATTGCGGGTTTGAGCCAGGATGTTGCCCGTCATCGACGGTGCCGTCGTGACGATCTCAATCGACCACGGTAGCGTCGCCCCGTTGATCTGGTGGGGCTCCCCTTCCTTGTCGATGTAGTTGATGTCGGCGATGGTTCCGGGCGGGCCGAAGATGTCGTAGACCACGTGCTTGGGCTTGGAGTTGTTTTTGTCGTCGGTCATGCTGCCGGCGTAGGTGGGCAGCTGGTGAGAGCCGAAGATGCCGCGAATGCGCCATACCGCAAAACCCGCGATGGCCAGGACAAGCACCATGACCACCGGGATCCACGCCCGCTTCAATGCGCTGAGAATCGCAGGACCCCTTCACCCGTGTGCTGTCGAACAGATCGATTACCGGAAAGTGCATGAAGCGTTCACGTATAACGCATAGCGTGTGCGTTACAGGCAACCTACCAGCGGGTAAGTGCGCCCGCAAGTCACACGCCGTGCGTTATCTTGAGGTGGATGACACATCTGGGTTTCCGGCGCGCACGTTCGGAGGAGAACAAGCGTCAACGTGCGGCAACGATCGTGGAAGCGGCGCGCTCGCTGGCGCTGGAGTCCGGTGTCGCGTCGGTCACTCTCACGGGTTTGGCCAATCGTGCGGGTGTCCATCACTCCGCGGTGCGCCGCTACTTCAGCTCCCATAAAGAGGTGCTGCTGAGGCTCTCGACAGAAGGTATGGCCGCGTTGGCCGAATCCGTGTGCTCGGCACTGGACGGCTCGCAGGAACGGTCGCCCGCAGACGTCGGTGCCGTGCTGTCGCGTGCTCTCATCGAGGCGCCGCTGTTCTGCGATCTGCTGGGCAGCCATTATCTGCACCTTGAGCACGAGGTGGAACTCGGCCAGGTCCGGGAGGCTCAGCGCGTCAACCAGGCGGCGGCGATGACGATGGTCGATGCGATAGAACGCGCGGTGCCGGAGCTGGACCGCAACAGCGCGCTCGACATCGTCACTTCGGCCTTCGCGCTCTCCGGAATGCTGTGGCAGTTCACTCATCCCCCCGAGGGGCTTGAGCACGATTTCAAGGAAGAGCCGGGCTTTCCGCAAGACTGGGACACGGATTTCGCCAGCACGCTCACGCGGCTGCTCACCGCCACCTGCATCGGCGCCGCGAAAACGCCTTAACCCAGGCGCTTTTCGAACCAGTGGTGTGCGTACTTCTCGTCGTTGAACGCGGCGACCTCGCCGTAATCCGCCGAGCGGTACATCGCGATCGCTTCGGTAAGCGCCCGGTTGGTGTCCAGGCGAATCGTGCGGGCGCCGTGGGTGATCGCCCGCTGCTCGAGCTCGGCGAGAATGCGCTTCCCGAGCCCGATGCCGCGGACATTGGGGGAGATCCACACTCGTTTGATTTCGGCCGTTTCGATGATGCCGCCGGCGTTCCTGAGCAGCTTGAGCCCACCGCAGCCGACGGGCTCTTCGTGCAGAGTTGCGACGAGGAACAGGCCGGCGGGAGCGCAGAGTTCGGCATCGCCGGCGGGGAGCGTCAGTGCGGGATCAAACCCGCCGGCGAACCTGGCCGAGATCTCCTCGAAGTAGGCGCGAATGCAATACCGGGCCTCCGGGGAGCGGGTGTCCATGACGGCGATCTGAACCTGCGAGGCCACAAAGAGTCGTTCGACTTCGGCCATGGCATCGGCGAGCCGTTGCCGCTGATTGATGCTGAGCGGCTCCAGGATTGAACGCGCCAGGTCGTCCGAGCGGCGATCCAGCTCGGCGAGTTCGGTGTGCCCGGCGGGTGTCAGGCGCGCGGTGCGCACCCGGGTGTCGCCGTCCGCGGCGCTCACCTCGATGAGCCCTCCGCCTTCCAGGGCGCGCAACAGCCGACTCAGGTACCCCGAGTCCAGTCCCAGGCGGGCGCGTAGCTCGCGGATGTCGCATCCCCCCGAGAGTCCGGAACCGTTGGCGCCGATCTCCCACAACACCCGCGACTGCCCCAGCGGGCGGTCCCGGGTGAGGTATTCGCTCTCGAGGACGCCTATTCGTTGGGTGACGGTTCTGTTGAAGCTGCGCAGCCCGTCGACCAGGGCATCGGTCATTTACCTGACTTTAGTCAGATAAAGCCGCGATGTCTTCGTTGTTCGACGGGTCACGGCCAAGTGCGCCGCCAGAACGTACCCTCATGGGCGTGTCCGAGACCGTCTCCGATTGGGTGCCCACCGGCGCGGTGACCGTTCGGGCGCCCGGCAAGGTCAACCTGTACCTCGCCGTCGGCGACCTGCGGGAGGACGGCTATCACGAGCTGACCACCGTTTTCCATGCGGTGTCACTGGCCGACGACGTCACGGTTCGGGATGCCGACGTGCTGTCGGTCGACGTCGTCGGGCAGGGCGAGGGAACGGTCCCCACCGACGAGCGCAACCTTGCCTGGCGGGCTGCCGAGCTCTTCGCCGACCATGTGGGCCGCGCCCCCGACGTGTCGATCTTCATCAACAAGGACATACCGGTCGCGGGCGGAATGGCCGGCGGATCCGCCGATGCGGCCGCGGTGCTGGTCGCGATGAACGAGCTTTGGCGCGCCGGTGTGCCGCGCCGCGATCTGCACCAGCTGGCCGCGCGGCTGGGCAGTGATGTCCCGTTCGCATTGCACGGGGGAACAGCCCTGGGCACGGGCCGGGGCGAGCAGCTGGCCACGGTTTTGGCGCGCAACGTCTTTCACTGGGTGTTCGCGTTCGCCGACGGGGGTTTGTCGACACCCGATGTGTTCCGGGAGATTGACCGGCTGCGTGAGAACGGCGATCCGCCGCGGCTCGACGAGTCCGACGAACTACTCGGGGCGCTCGCTGCCGGGGACGCACGCCGACTGGCGCCGCTACTGGGCAATGAGCTGCAGGCCGCTGCGGTGAGTCTCAATCCGGGGCTGCGGCGCACGCTCCGGGCAGGGGAGTCCGCGGGCGCCCTCGCCGGAATCGTGTCCGGTTCCGGCCCCACGTGTGCGTTCTTGTGCACCTCGGCCGACGATGCGGTGCAGGTGGGTGCCGAACTCGCGGGCGCCGGCGTGTGCCGGACCGTCCGGGTGGCCAGCGGGCCCGTGCATGGCGCGCAGGTCATCCAGGGCCGCAGCGACGGCTAGACACGCCGAACAATGCGACACGCCGAACGGCCAGATCACAGTGGGTTTTGACGGCGATTAAGAAAAGCCTAAGATGCTACGGGATCGTACGAAGGCATCCGGACTGTCACCTGAACGATATGAATCCGCTGCTAACGGCCCCGCGCGCGCCTACCGCGCGTCGCGGCAGCTGTGGCGGACCATCCGATAAGGACGCGTGACTCGCCCAACAGGCCTAGGCCAGGAGGAACTGTGAGCAGGTTTACCGACGAGCTCTACGCCAATGCGCTGTCCAGCAGCAAGGGCATGGTCACCGGCGAACCCGATACTCCCGTTCGGCACACCTGGAAGCAGGTCCACGAGCGCGCCAAGCAGCTCGCCGGTGGTCTGGCCGCCGCGGGTCTCGGGCCTGACGATGCGATCGGCATGTTGGTGGGTATGCCCGTCGAGATCGCCCCGGCGATCCAGGCGGTGTGGATGCGTGGTGCCTCGCTGACGATGCTGCACCAGCCGACTCCACGCACCGACCTCGCGGTGTGGGCCGAGGACACCCTCAAGGTTGTCGACATGATCGGCGCCAAGGCCGTCATCGTGTCCGCGCCGTTCGACGCCGCCGCGCCGGTACTGGAGGAGAAGGGCGTCATCGTCGTCCAGATCAAGGATCTGTGGGATGCCGATGCGATCGAGCCCCTGGATGTCGACGAGGATGCCGTCGCGCTCATGCAGCTGACCTCGGGGTCGACTGGTTCCCCGAAGGCAGTCAAGATCACCCACCGCAACCTGTACGCCAACGCGCACGGCATGTACGTCGCCTCCAAGTACAAGCCCGAGTCCGACGTGATGGTCAGCTGGTTGCCGCTGTTCCACGATATGGGCATGGTCGGCTTCCTCACGGTGCCGATGTTCTTCGGTGCCGAGCTGGTGAAGATCACCCCGATGGACTTCATGCGCGACGTTTTGTTGTGGAGCAGGCTGATTGATAAGTACAAGGGCACCATGACGGCCGCCCCGAACTTCGCCTACTCGCTATTCGCCAAGCGGCTACGCAACCAGGCGAAGCCGGGCGACTTCGACCTCTCGACCCTGCGATTCGTGCTTTCCGGCGCCGAGCCGGTGGATCCGGCCGTGGTCCACGACCTGTGCGATGCCGGAAAGCCGTTTGGTTTCAAGCCCTCCGCGATGGTTCCTGCCTACGGCATGGCAGAAACCGCCTTGGCCGTGTCCTTCTCGGAGGTCGAGGCTTCCGGTCTCATCGTCGACGAGGTTGACGCCGACCTGTTGGCCGCGCTGCGCCGCGCCGTTCCCGCCACCCGCGGAAATCTGCGCCACCTGGCGACACTCGGCCCGCTGCTACCCGGCATCGAGGCGCGTGTCATCGATGAGGACTTGAATGTGCTGCCCCCGCGCGGCGTCGGCGTCATCGAGTTGCGGGGCGAGTCGGTGACCCCCGGTTACGTCACCATGGGCGGATTCCTGGCGGCGCAGGACGAAAACGGTTGGTACAACACGGGCGATCTCGGTTACCTGACCGAGCGTGGGCACGTGGTGGTCTGCGGTCGCGTCAAGGACGTCATCATCATGGCGGGCCGCAACATCTACCCGACCGATATCGAACGTGCGGCCGGCCGCGTCGAGGGTGTGCGGCCCGGTTGTGCGGTCGCCGTGCGACTGGAAGCCGGGGTGGATCCCAAGAATCAGCGCGAGACCTTCGCGGTTGTGGTGGAGTCCAACGCATTCGAGAATGCGGATGAGGTTCGCCGGATCGAGCAGCAGGTCGCGCACGAGGTCGTTGCCGAGGTTGATGTGCGGCCGCGCAATGTCGTGGTGCTCGGACCGGGCAGCATTCCGAAGACCCCGTCGGGCAAGCTGCGCCGCTCGACGTCGGTGGCCCTCGTCATCTAGGTGCCGTTAGCGTCGCGCACGTGATCCGAGTCGTTCCGCGAGTACCGCGGCGCCCTCACCGGTCAGGTATGTGAGCATTCGTGGCCTGCCGGCCAGTACCGATGTGAGTGCGGCGGCTGGGCCTTGCACGACAGGGCCCGACCTTCCGTGAGCCCAGCGGGCGTCTGTCGCGCGCAACTGGAGCCCACGTGCGGTGAAGTACGCGGGGACAAACGGATTCGGCAGCCCCACTTGCGTGTTGAGCACCTTGACGAGAATGCCCGTGGGTATCGACGAGGTGCGGTCGAGCGCGAACAGGATGTCCAGTTCGTGGACCACGTGATCGCCCAGGAGCAGGCTGCGCGGAAACACCTTGCCGATTCCGGTGGGTCGGTTGATGAACCCGCGATAATCGTCCAGGAGTTCCTCGGGCGAGCGATCGGCGGCCAGACACCTTGCCGTCCTGGTGTTTTCTCGGTCGAAGGACCGCTGTCGGACCACTCCCGCGGTGATGCCTCGTACCGAGGCGCTGCATCCAATCACTAGATGCGCCAACACCTCGTGGTTCGACCACTCGGTACAGAGGCTGGGGCCCAGCCAGTCCGTCTGGCTGAGATCCGCCACGGCATCGAGGAATCTCGCGTCATTGACGCGAAGGATGTCAGCGCGCGACATGGAGGTGCTCTCGAAGAAACAGGGTTTGGTCGGCCAGCGCACGCTCCAGCACCGGTGGCTGGTAGATATCGAAATGGCCTGATTCGTAGTGGAATTCGACGCCGTGGGGCGCGCGACGCGCCACCAGCTCGGCGTAGCGGGGATTCATCAGTTCCTCGCGGTCGCAGACGCAGACCAGTAGCGGTGCGGTAATTCTCCGTGCGCGACGCAGGGCAGAGGTGAATACCAGTGTGGACGCGTCGGCGGCCGCCATCCGGTTGTCGAACTCATGGCCGGGTGGGCAGGTGGACTCCCAGCCGGCCAGGGCGCCATCGGTGCTCACCAATGCTGAGCCTCCCGGCGGCCCCGCAATCGGCACGTACCGTCTCGGCCGACCGAATGCCTTGCGCAGCAGATCTTCGATGATTGGGAGGCCGAGCCGCAGCATCGACCAGAGGCTGGAAGTGCGCGCGGCCCCGGGCCCGTGCACGATGGGGCACTGGATGACCGCTGCGGCGATATCGTCACGACCGGCGGCCACCAGCGTCACGTGCATGGCGCCGAGGCTGGTGCCCCACAACGCGATGCGATCGCCATCGATATCCGGGTGGTTCTGCAGGAACGCGATGGCCGACTCGACATCGTGGCGTTGCTTTCGCATTGAGAATTGTTGGCGAGGTAAACCTCCGGAGGCGCCCGTGTAGCGGTAGTCGAATGCCAACGTGGCGATTCCGGCCGACGCGAAGTGCCTCTCGTACTGCGGCAGCATCATGTCGTGGGTGGCGCCCAGGCCGTGCACTAGTACAACCGCGGGACGGCGCCCGGGTTCGGCGGGACGGGTGAGCCACCCGGCGCATCGAACGCCCGCCGATGAGAATCCGACACGTTCGGTAGTGGACGGCGTCATGAGGTCGCTCCCTGGGTTTCTATAGGTACGATGTACGTATAGATTGAGACTGCAATACGTACGATGTACTTGTCAAGGGAGGTCGATGAAAGCGCGCTTCACCAGGGATGAGATAGCCGCTACCGCACTGGAACTCGTGGATGCCAAGGGGTTGGCTGCGCTGAGTATGCGATCGCTGGCGACGGCGCTGGGCACCGGGCCGATGACGCTCTACAACTATGTCGACGATAAGGAAGGACTGGAGGAGCTGGTGGTGACGGCGGTGATGGCCGCCGTGCCGACACCCAGGTCATCTACCGATTGGCGCGTCGACGTCGAACGGATCGCACGGGGCATCTGGACTGCGGTACGTAAGCACCCGGCGGCCATCCCGTTGGTGCTCACACGTCGAATGTCCTCGCCCGCCGGTTTCGCGGTGATCGATGCACTTATTGCGGCACTTGGCCGCGCTGGGCTTGACGAGGAGAGTCGGCTGGCCGCGTTCCGGGCGGTGCTGGGGTTCGCGCTTGGCTCCGCGCAGGCCGGCCTGGGGGATGACAGCAGCGGAGCCGCGACTCGGATCGGCGGGGTCGCCGGTGATGTCTATCCGAACGTGGCGGCCCTGGCGGACGTGGCACGGCGAACCAGTGCGGCTAAAGAATTCGAGCTCGGCATCATGATGCTTCTCGATGGCATCGCGATGCGTAAGCGCTGATTACTCGAACGGAACGGGTGGCATCCTGACCACCTGAGCGGCATAGCTCAGTCCGGCGCCGTATCCGATGAGCAGGGCCAGATCGCCCGGCTTGGCGGCGCCGGTGGACAGCAGGCCCTCCATGGCCAACGGGACCGAAGCGGCAGAGGTGTTGCCCGTGTGCTCGATGTCGTTGGCGATCACCGCATCCGAACGCAGGTGCAGGTTCTTGGCCAGCAGTTCGTTGATCCGGCTGTTGGCCTGGTGTGGGACGAAGACGTCGATATCCTCCGGGCCCACCTTGGCTGCTTCCAGGGCGCGCTGGCCCACCTTGCCCATTTCGAATGCGGCCCAACGGAATACCGAGGTGCCCTCGATGCGCAGGTAGGGGCGCGGGCCCTCCGGGTCGGGTGCTGCCGCGAAGTCCATCCAGTCGATGTCCTGACGAATGGCGTTGGCCTGGCTGCCATCACTGCCCCATACCGTGGGACCGATGCCCTGTTCGGCGGTCTCGCCGACGACAACCGCGCCGGCCCCGTCGCCGAAGATGAAGCAGTTGCCGCGATCGGTCATATCCAGCGCGGGGGAGAGCTTTTCAGAGCCGATGACCAGCACCTTGCTGGCGCTGCCACCACGGATCATGTCGCCCGCCACGCCCACCGCGTATCCGAACCCTGCGCAGCCGGCGGACAGGTCGAATGCCGGAACACCCTGGGCCCCCAGCGCGGTGGCGACGGCTGGGGCAGACGCCGGCGTCTGCAGGTAGTGCGTGCTGGTGGCGAGGATCACCGCGTCGATCTCGGCGCCGGTGAGCAGTGCGTTGGCGATGGCCTTACGTCCGGCTTCGATGGCCAGAGTCTGGGCGGATTCTTCCTCGGCAGCGAACCGACGGGTCTTAATGCCGGTGCGGGTGTAGATCCACTCGTCCGAGGACTCGATGCGCTCGCAGATCTCTTCATTGGTGACGACGCGTTCGGGACGGTATGCCCCCAGGCTGAGCAGGCCGATCTTGTTGATGCCGGTGATCTCCGCGATGTCGGTCATGAGGAGACCATAGCGGGGCCGCCCGGATGTCTAACCCCAGGCATGCACCTGATTCTGTGCTGCCTCCAGGCCGAGGCGGATCAGCAGCTCGGTCGCGTCGACGCCCTGTTCACAGAGCAACGGAACCTGTTCGGTCTCCGTCTTGGCGAAGTTCTCCAGCACAAAGGCGGCCGGATCCTTGCGTCCGGGCGGGCGACCGACACCCAGGCGGACCCGTAGATAGTCCTTGGTGCCCAGTGATTGCGATACCGAGCGCAGCCCGTTGTGGCCGCCCTCGCCGCCGCCGAGCTTGAGACGCACGGTGCCGAAATCGAGATCCAGCTCGTCGTGCATCACGATGACGTTCCCGGGGGGAACTGAAAAGAACTTGGCCAGCGCGGCCACCTGAGGGCCGGATGTGTTCATGAACGTGCGTGGCTTGGCCAGATTCACGGCCCGGCCGCCGAGGCGAATCGTTGTCGCCTCGGCGCCGGACTTCTTGTGCGGCTTGAATGTTGCGCCGTCCTTGGCCGCCAACAGGTCGGCGACCATGAATCCGAGGTTGTGCCGGGTCTTGGCGTAGGTCGGCCCGGGGTTGCCCAGGCCGACCACCAGCACGGCGTCGTCGGATACGTCGGGCACGTCTTACTCCGCTCTACTCTTCGGAGGAGCCCTCGGCGGCCTCGTCCGCGGCGGGAACCTCGGCGTCACCTTCGCCGCCGCCACCCTCAGCGTCCATCTCGTCGGCGGTCGGGGCCGCGACGACGTTGACGACCAGGGTCTCGGGATCGGAGACCAGGGTGGAGCCCTTGGGCAGTTCGACCGATCCGGCGGTGATCTGGGTGCCCGCGGCAAGGCCCTCAACCGACACGGTGAGGAACTCGGGGATGGACAGGGCCTCGGCCTCGATCTCCAGGGTGTTGGCGTCCTGGGTGACCAGGGTGCCGCTCTCGGCGTCGCCCTCGACGTGGACGTTCACCTCGACGGTGACCTTCTCGCCCTTGCGCACGACCAGCAGGTCGGCGTGTACCAGGTTGCGGCGGATGGGGTGGATCTCGATGGTCTTGGTGAGGGCCAGCTGCTCGCGGCCTTCGATGTCCAAGGTCAGGACGGCGTTGGTGCCGGAGTGGCGCAGCACCGCCGCGAGGTCGCGTGCCGGCAGGTTCAGGTGCTCGGGGTTGGTGCCGTGGCCGTACAGGACCGCGGGCACCAGGCCGTCTCGGCGGGCGCGGCGCGAGGCACCCTTACCGGTGTCGGTGCGGACGGTGACAGCGAGGTTATTGCTGGTGGGGGCGTTCTTCTTGGACATCTGGTCAACTCCTTGCGTTTCGTGAGACACGGCGCAGGGAGGACATCAGGATGACGCCCATGATCCCGTCGATAACGGTGGGAAGACCCACCCTCGCCGTGACAGCCCGTTCAGAGTAGCCGAGCCCGGGCCTGAAAGACCAATCAGCGTGGTCGTCAGAGCGGGAAGGACACCCCGGTGAGCTGCTCGGACAGGTCCCATAGGCCCTTAGCGCTCTCGGCGTCCTGGGCTCTGCGGCTGCGGCCCACCTGCTTGGGGTAGCCCTTGGCTTCGAACGGGCCATCCGGTCCGACGTACGTGTCGCCCGGCAGGTCCTGGGATGCGGCGTACAGCGCCGGCAGGGCGCCGTGTGCGGCGTCCTGCGCGAAAAGGTTGCCGGTCTTCAGGGCGATCTCGAAGATCGGGTTCCCGCTGTGCGACTGCAGCTCGGTGGCGGCCACACCCGGATGGACGGTCAGCGCGCGCACCGACGACCCGGCCGCGCTCAGCCGGCGCTGCAGTTCCTTGGTGAACAGCAGGTTGGCGAGCTTGGATGCGCCATACGCTCCGGCGCGGGTGTATCCGCGCCGCTCGTAGTTGAGGTCGGCGAGGTCGATCTTCCCGGCGCGATGAGCGACCGAGGCCACCGCGATCACACGGTCGGTGATCTTGGGGAGCAACAGATTGGTGAGTGCGAATGCGCCGAGATGGTTTGTGCCGATTTGGCTTTCGAAGCCGTCGACGGTCTTGGCCTGCGGCACCATCATGATGCCGGCGTTGTTCACCAGGATGTCGGCGGCATCGACGGTGTCGGCGAAGGCGCGCACCGATGCCAGATCGGCGACGTCGACCTGACGCACCTCGGTGCTTCCCGTGATCGAGGCCTGGGCGGCCTTGCCCTTCTCGGTGTTACGCACCGCCATGACGACATGAGCGCCCACGCGAGCCAGCTCGCGGGCGGTCTCCAGACCGAGTCCACTATTGGCTCCGGTGATGATGACGGTGCGGCCTTCGAATGACGGCAGCGCTGCGGCGGTCCATTTGGTCACGGGAGCTGACCCTAACGGTCAAGGCCGATACCGTCGAGGGTGTGACTTTTGAGGCAGACGTCGACGCCTTCCTTTCGGGCTTGCGCACCCCGCCCCGCCTGCTCGGTATCGGAGAACCGACCCATGGGCCGCAGGAGTTTGGGTATCTGCGCAACCGGCTGCTTCGCCACCTTGTGGTCGAGCGTGGCTTCCGGTCGGTCGCGCTGGAGAGTGATGCCGTGGCCGGATTCGACGTCGACCGGTATGTGACCGCAGGGGAGGGCACTCTCGACGACGTGCTCGACGCCGGATTCAGTCACGGGTTCGGTGCGTACCCGGCCAGCCGCGAGCTCATCGCGTGGCTACGCGACTGGAACAGCAGCCGAGGCCCCGATGAACAGGTGCGTTTCTACGGTTTCGATGCCACCACCGAGATGATGGCGTCGCCGAGTCCGCGCGACACCCTCCTTGCGGTGCACAGGTATCTGTCGAACGGTGGCGCCGCCCTGCCCTACTCGGAGGAGGTGATCACTGATCTGGCGGGTGACGATGCCGCCTGGTCTCATCCGGACGCCATGCTCGATGCCACCGTCTCGATCGGCCGTTCGGCTCCGGCACGTGCATTGCGGCTGATCGCCGATGAACTCGTGATCGCGTTGTCCAGGCATGCCCCCGCGTTGCGCGCCTCAACCTCGCCGCAGCAGTTCTGGCAGATGTGCACCGTCGCTCGCGCGGCAGTGAGCCTGCTGCGGTCACATTTCGCGATGGCCGATCCTGGCCCGGATCGCATGTCCACCATGCTGGGTGTCCGGGATGCGCTCATGGCCGAGAATCTGGAGGCTATCGCCGAGGCCGAAATGCATAGGGGCCCAACGTTGGTGTTCGCCCACAACGAGCACCTGCAGCGACATCAGAGCACGGTGTCCATGGGTCCTGCGCAGGCGAGTTGGTGGTGTGCCGGAGCGCTGGTGGCTTCGGCCGCTCGTGTCCCGTACGCGGTCATCGCCAGCGATTTCGGCACCCATGAGGCCGCCAACATCGGTGTGCCGCACGCTGCCACTCTGCAGGGATGGATGTGGAGCTGGGAATCCGATCGGATCCTGTTTCCCATGAGCGAGATACCGGACGGACTGCTCGCCCGCCAGGACGTGGCCCCGCAGACGGGTTGTTACCCGGTTGACCCCGGCCAGCTCACGGGCGTGGACGCCATCGCATTCATTCGGTGCCTCAGCGCTTCGTGATCTTCAGACCTCCGGTGAGGAGGGCGACGTCCTTGGCCAGTGCCGAGGCCTGCGCCTCGGTGGTGGTCACCGTGAGCTGCACGAGGTAGTGCAGCGGTCCGTCCGGCACGATGACGTCCCGATTCCAGGCGTGCACGCGGACATTCTGGTTGTCGTAGGTGCCCTCGATGGCGGCCGACGGGTATCCCTGAAAGTCGTCCAGGGAGGAGCTGATCTTCTGAAAGCCCTGGGCGTTCTGCGCGTCGACGAACCCGTGCTCGGTGATCGCCGTGCGCGCGTCCAGGGCACCCTCCAGCCTGATGAGGTAGATCACCGCGCTGGGTGTTCGTCCTTGATCGGCCGCGCTGGGTTTGTCACTGACCAGGTAGGCGGGTTCGAACGCACCCAGGTTCTCCCAGCCTTCGGGCAGCGGCATCTCGACGCGCACGTTCGCGGAACTCTCCGGCGATACCGGGACAACTGTGACGCCGGCGCTTTGCAGGTACTCGTTCATCGACGTCGGCGTGGTGGTGGGTGTCGCCGTGGTACTCGATGCCGAGCTGCTTGACGAACTGGCTTGTGGCTCGGGTTGTTTCGACTCGCATCCGGCCGCCGCGAGCGCCATCAGGCACCCCGCGACCAGCGCGGCGCTACGCATTCCCGTCGAAAAGTCCTGTTACCGAACCGTTCTCGAAAACTTCGCGGATGGTGCTAGCGAGCAGCGGCGCAATCGACAGCACCGTCAGCTGAGCGAAGCGCTTCTCCTCGCCGATGGGCAGCGTGTTGGTGACCAGCACCTCGCGGGCGCCACAATTGGCCAGGCGTTCGGCGGCGGGGTCGGACAGCACGCCGTGGGTGGCGGCAATCACGACGTCCTTGGCGCCGGCCTCGTGCAGCAGCCCGACAGCACCGGCGATGGTGCCACCGGTGTCGATCATGTCGTCGGTGATGACGCAGGTCTTGCCGGTGACGTCACCGACGACGCGGTTGGCCTTGACCTGGTTGGGCACTCGCGGGTCACGTGTCTTGTGGATGAAGGCCAGCGGCACACCGCCCAGGGAGTCGGCCCACTTCTCGGCGACGCGCACACGCCCGGAGTCCGGCGACACGACGACGACATCTTCGCCATTGCTCACGTAGTGCTCGGCGATGTATCCGCACAGCAGCGACTGGGCGCGCATGTGATCCACCGGTCCGTCGAAGAAGCCCTGAATCTGGTCGGTGTGCAGGTCGACTGTGACGATGCGGTCGGCACCCGCGGTCTTGTACAGGTCGGCCACCAGGCGGGCCGAGATCGGCTCCCGGCCACGGTGCTTCTTGTCCTGGCGCGCATAGGGGTAGAACGGCAGGATCGCGGTGATCCGCTTGGCGCTGCCGCGCTTGAGCGCATCGATCATGATCAGCTGTTCCATCAGCCACGTGTTCAGCGGCGCCGGATGCGATTGCAGGACGAACGCGTCGCAGCCGCGTACCGACTCCTCGAAGCGCACGAAGATCTCGCCGTTGGCGAAATCGCGGGCGGTCTGTGCGGTCACCTGGACGTCGAGTTCCTTGGCGACCTGTTCGGCCAGTTCAGGGTGCGCACGACCCGAGAACAGCATCAGATTTTTGCGGTTATCGGTCCAGTCGGTGCTCACGGCGCAGCTAGTCCTCTTGGGTTCGTAATTTTGGGCTTCACAAGGACGGCGCCGGGTACCGGCCCGCCGGGATAATGGTACGGACCTTCCCCCGGTGACTGGGAGCGGGTTGCCGGAATTTGAACGCGAGATGTCCAACCCCGGTTTTCGGAGGCCGTGTTCGCCCTCGGAGGTCAGGAATCCCTGGACGCTTCTTCGGCGGCCCTGGCCGCGTCGCTTCCGGGGCGTTTCTGTGCCACCCAGCCTTCGATGTTGCGCTGTGGACCGGCCGACACCGCCAGCGCGCCCGGCGGCACGTCCTCGCGAATGACTGTGCCCGCGCCGGTGTACGCACCGTCGCCGACGGTGACCGGGGCCACGAACATAGTGTCCGATCCGGTCTTCACGTGCGAGCCGATGACGGTGCGCCGCTTGGTTTCTCCGTCGTAGTTGACGAAGACGCTGGATGCGCCGATGTTGCTGTGCTCGCCGATATCGGCATCGCCCACATAGGTCAGGTGCGGCACCTTGGTGCCCCGGCCCACCGTCGAGTTTTTGACCTCCACGAACGCGCCCAGCTTGGCGCTCTCGTCGGTCACCGTGCCCGGCCGCAGGTAGGTGTACGGCCCGATCACCGATCGCGCACCGATGGTGGCGCCCTGGCCGTGGGTGCGGATGACGGTGGCCGAGTCGCCCACCGTCACGTCGATGAGGGTGGTGTCGGGGCCGATGTGGCAGTGGCCGCCGATGACGGTCTGCGAGTGCAGCTGGGTGCCGGGCGCGATGGTCGCGTCCTGCCCGATCCGGACGTCGACATCGATCCACGTGCTGGACGGGTCGACGATGGTGACTCCGGCGCGCTGGTGGAAGCGGATGATCCGCCGATTCAGCTCGGCGCCCATCTCAGAGAGCTGCACCCGGTCGTTGACGCCGGCCACCAGCGCACTGTCGTCAACATGGTTGGCGTGCACCGCTTTTCCGCCCTGGCGGATGATCGACACGGCGTCGGTGAGATACAACTCGTGCTGGGCGTTGTCCGAGCGCAGCTGAGACAGCGCCGCGTGCAGCGGCCCGATGTCGAAGGCGTACACCCCGGCATTGACCTCACCGATGGCACGTTGGCTGTCGGTGGCGTCGGTCTGCTCCACGATGGCGATGACCTCGCGGTCCTGGGTGCGCAGGATGCGCCCGTAACCGGTGGGATCGGCCAGGGTGGTGGTCAGCAGGGTGGCGGCGGCGGGCTCGGCCTGATGCCGGTTGATCAGCCCGGCAAGTGTTTCCCCATCGAGCAGTGGGATATCGCCGGAGGTGACGACGACGGTGCCGGCGAAGTCCGCGGGCAGCGCCTGCAGGCCGCATGCGACGGCGTGCCCGGTGCCAAGCTGTTGTTCCTGCACGGCGATAGCGATCTCGCGATGCAGCGATTCGGCGAGTATCTCCACCGCGGTGGCGATGCGTTCGCGGTCGTGTCCCAGCACGATCACCAGGTGTTCGGGGTTGACACTGGCGGCGGCATGTACCGAGTGCGCCAACATCGAGCGGCCGCCGAGGGTATGCAGCACCTTGGGGATGTCCGAACACATACGGGTACCGGCACCCGCGGCTAGCACGATTACTGCAGTCCCAGCGGGATTGCCTGGCATTTCCTACTCCCTACTGCTCCGTCGCCAGGACTCGAACCTGAACTATCTGAACCAAAATCAGAGGTGCTGCCGATTACACCACGACGGACTGTTACAGAATGAAGACTGTAGTCGACCAAGGAGCGAGGCTTGTCCGAGCGACATCAGGTCAACAAGCTCGGTCGTGCGGCCGAGGAAAGTGATGGCACATGTCGGTACCTAGTAGGCCGGATGGCCCCGGGCGGACTCCTCGCGTCCGGATGGCCGGTACTGAGCGGCGCCGCCAGCTGATCGATGTCGCGCGGTCCTTGTTCGCCGAACGTGGGTACGAGGCCACGTCCATCGAAGAGATCGCCCAACGCGCCGGAGTCTCTAAACCCGTCGTGTACGAGCATTTCGGCGGCAAGGAGGGCCTTTACGCCGTCGTGGTGGATCGCGAGATGTCGGTGCTGCTCGACGGCATCACCTCGTCGTTGACGAGTTATCGCTCGCGGGTGCGGCTGGAACAGGTGGCGTTGGCCTTGTTGAGCTATATCGAGGACCGCACCGACGGATTCCGGATCCTGATCCGGGACTCACCGCCGGGGGTCAGCTCGGGGACATATTCGAGCCTGCTCAACGACGCGGTCAGTCAGGTGTCGAGCATCCTGGCGGGCGACTTCCAGCGCCGGGGACTGGATGCGGAGATGGCGCCGCTGTATGCGCAGGCGTTGGTGGGGCAGGTATCGATGACAGCCCAGTGGTGGCTCGATGCGCGGGAGCCCAAAAAGGAAGTGGTGGCGGCGCACATCGTCAACCTGTGTTGGCACGGCTTGAAGCACCTGGAAGCAGATCCGCAGCTACAGGAGGAATGAGCCCTCACACCGGAACATCTGAGCGCTGCGCTTCGTTGGATATGACGGGTGGTACGCGCAGGAGGTGGTCGGTGGTGACAGGGATTCGCCTGGTTCTCGGTGCCGCGGCCGCCGTCGCGGTCGCGTTGATGGGTGCTCCCGTTGCGGCCGCAGACGACTGCAGTGGTCCGCTGACCGCGCGGGTGTGTGTGAAGCCGGGCAACGCCGAGTTGCATTCCACGCCGAACCGGGAGTTCATCCCTGATGTTCCGCAGGCCTCGCCCTGGCTGGTCGTGGGTGGTACCGGCTCGGGTATCTGGATCCCATAAGCGCACGCGCTGTCGAACCGAATCAGTGCGTGACATGCGCCGATCACCTAGAATTTAAGTCGTTGGGGTTGACCACAGGATGAGGTGTTTGTCATGACGTCAGTAGTTGTGCGATGGGCTGTGGTCGGCGCCGCCGCGGCCGCGTTGGGCGTTTTGCCCGTGTCGCTGGCTTCGGTTGCCGCGGCCGATCCGCAGTGCGCGGACCCGGCGATGTGTCAGTCCGAGCCGCCCAACCCCGAGAACTGCAACGGTGGGCCTGACGACATGGTGTGCACCCGTGCGGGGGACGCGGAACTGCATTCTTCGCCGAACCCGGCAGACATTCCGCCGGTGCCGCAGGCCGAGACTCCGCCCTGGATGGTTTTCGGTAACCCCGGTATGGGCGGCCACTAATCCGGTAAACCCGGGGGAAGCACTGCCCTTGATGGTTGCTTTCAGATCCTAACGAGTTTAATGTTGTGTCGTTAGGGAATCTAAGCATTTAAGGGGTGTTGTCCCATGCCTGGCCTTCGATATGCCATGGCGGTGGTAGTGGCGGGTCTGCTGGCAGCGGTACCTGCCGGTGCCAGTTCAATGGATGTGGCTAGTGCCGTCCGTGGCGGACACGGAAACTGCGCGCAGCCTCGGACCGGATCGGAAGTGTGCATAACTCCGGGTGATGCCGAGCTGCGATCGTGGCCGGATCCGGCCGATCTGCCGACGCCGCCTGACGTTCCGTTACGCCCGGACAACCTCTGAGGTGGTTCAGGGCCAGAACCTTCGCGATACGTTCGAAAAAGCTGTGAACTAGCTGTATGACGTGCGAAAAGCGCCTAAAGTCAGACTCTGGGGTCGATGGATAGGCGAGGTGGTCGTCATGACGTCAACAGTGATGCGGTGGGTGGTGGCGGGAGCCGCCGCGGCGGCGTTGGTCGTCACGCCCGCGGTACTTGCCCCGATGGCTGCGGCAGAGCAGCCGTGCGCGGATCCGGCGATGTGCCAGGCACCGACACCGGGGCCGGTGCACGAGGATGCCGAGCTTCACTCGAAACCGAATCCAGCGGACATGCCGCAGGCCCCGCAGAGCGGCATGCCGCCGTGGCAGATGATCAACGCCCCCGGGGAAGCGCGTAACCACCCCTGAGCCTTGGCATCGTTGGCATCAGCTGTGAACTGGCTGGGAATAGTGCCGGTCTGATGGCATCTTGAGACGGCTCGACTTATCGTCTTGCTCATGATGTTTGTGCTGGTACGGCGTGCGGCGCTGCTTGTGGCGGCGGGTGTGACCATCGGTATGCCGCTAGCCTTGGGGGTGTCGCATGCCGACCCCCCGTGCGCGCCGGGTGCGCCCGCATGCGCGCTGCCCACGGCTGTTGTCCCGCCGGCGGGTGCTCACGAAAAGTGCAGTGCGCCCAAGCCGGGTGAAGAGGTTTGCGCCGAGCCCGGTGATGCCGAGCTCCACTCAACCCCGACGGCCCACATCCCGGCACCGCCGTTGACGGTTGCACCGACCAAGAGTGGTGCCGCGCTCTAGACGAATGCGAGTCCCGGCTCCTACGGTGGAGTCATGCGGTTGTCGCTGAGGCGTGCCGCGGTGTCAGTAGCAGTGACGAGCCTCGTCATGGGAGGTTCGGTGGTGGTGGGCGTTTCATACGCCGATCCATGCGCACCGGGTGCAGCGACGTGTTCATTGCCGACGACGTCCGAGACGCCGTCGGCGACAAGCCGTCCGAGTTGCCGGGAGTCGGCTCCCAGCCAACAGGATTGTTCAAAGCCGGGTAATGCCGAGATTCATTCGACTCCGGACCCTGCGCACGAGGCCACGCCGCCGTTGACGGTCGAACAGACCAAACCGGTGCCTACTGCGCACTGGCCCTAACGCGCGCCGCAGTCCCGTGAGAGCAGATCGGCGATCGTCTCGCGGCGTACCAGCTCGCGCACCCGTCCGTCGCGGACCGCGAGTACTGGGGGCCGTCCGACCAGGTTGTAGGACGAGGCCATGCTGTGGTTGTACGCACCGGTGCAGGCCACTGCCAGCACGTCGCCGGGGTGCACATCAGAGGGCAGGCTGACATCGCGGGCGATCTCGTCGCCGGATTCGCAGTGCCGCCCGGCCACCGTCACGAGTTGCGGTGGGGCAGAAGGATGCCTGTTTGCCAGCGCGACACTGTATTTCGCGTCATACAGCGAGACTCGCGGGTTGTCGCTCATGCCGCCGTCGACGGCCACGAAGGTACGCCCGCCGGGCTGGGTCTTGACCGAAACCACCCGGTACAGCGTCACTCCCGCGCGTGCGGAGATGGCGCGGCCGGGCTCCACGACGACGCGCGGGCGCGGGAAGCGCTCGGCCGCGCAGGCGGCGTCGAGGGCGTCGTCGATGAAGTCGCGCAGCTCGGCGAGGTCGAGTTCGGGGTCACCTGAGCGGTAGGGAACGCCGTGGCCGCCACCGATATTGAGCTCACCCAGGATCACACCGTGCTTGGCGCGGATATCGGCCATCGCGGCGATCATGCGGCGAATGGTTTCGCCGTAGAGCGTGCAATCGGTGACCTGTGAGCCGATGTGGCAGTGCAGGCCGACCAGGTCCAGCAGGGGCTGGTCCAGCACGCGGCGGACGGCCTCGGTGGCATGCCCGCTGTGTAGCGGGAATCCGAACTTCTGATCGGTGATGCCCGTCGTTACCGCGGCGTGCCCGTGGATGTCGATATCGGGGGTGACCCGTACCAGTACACGCTGGCGTTTCTTGAGCCGAGTCGCCAGGAACATGATCTCGGTGTTGGAATCCAGCACGATCCGGCCCACGCCGACCGCGGCCGCGTCACTGAGCTCGTCAGGGGTCTTGGCGTTGCCGTGCATGATGATTCGTTCCGGGTCGAAGCCGCCCGCGAGCGCGGTCGCCAGCTCGCCGGAAGAGCAGACATCCAGCGACAGCCCCTCCTGCGCCACCCAGCGCGCGATATCGGTCGTCAGCAGCGCCTTGCTGGCATACGCGATCTCGATCTCGCGCAGGGTGCGGCGATAGTGACGGGCGCGGTGACGGAAATCCTCCTCGTCAACCACGTAGGCGGGGGTGCGGAATTGGTCGGCAATTTCCGAGAGCGCCGTCTCTCCGACGCACATCCGGCCCTGCTCGTCCAGGTGTGTGGTGACCGGCCACACGGCCGGGTCGACGCGAGGTCGCGCCACGTTATGTAAGGACGGCAGCAGGTCCAGAAGTGTCATGCATCTACCGTGCGCCTGTGGCGACCCCATGCGGAGTTTCTTGACGTGGCCTTGACGGTGATGGGCCCGATCTTTTCGAGATCTGGGCGCCGTAGAATGAACGCACCATGACTGTGACTGCCCCGCCTCTCGCCGGGGTGATCCGGACAGCCTTGCGGGATCCCGCATTCGATGTTCTTGCCCCGGCCCTCGCCGCCAAGACCGGCCTTGATCTGACCGCACCGTCGTGTGCCCGCCCATTCGTCGTCACCGGTATGGCCGATGCGAGCGATGCGCCCGTCCTGGTGGTGACGGCTACCACCAGGGAAGCGCAAGATCTCGCCGCCGAGCTGCGCGATGTGTGCGGCGATTCGGTCACCCTGCTGCCGTCGTGGGAGACGCTTCCGCATGAACGGCTGTCACCCGGCGTCGACACCGTGGGTGCCCGGTTGCAGGTGCTGCACCGGCTCGCTCATCCGGAGGACTCCCGGATGGGGCCCCCGCTGCGGGTGGTTGTCACGACGGTTCGCTCGCTGTTGCAGCCGATGTCGCCCGAGCTGTTCGATCTGGAGCCGGTGGAGCTCACCGTGGGTGCCGAGTCGGAATTCGACGGGCTGATCGCCCGACTGGTCGAGCTCGCGTACACCCGGGTGGACATGGTGGCCGGCCGTGGCGAGTTCGCGGTGCGCGGCGGCATTCTCGACGTCTTCAGTCCCACCGCAGACCATCCGGTGCGTGTGGAGTTCTGGGGCGACGAGGTCAGCGAGATGCGCTACTTCTCCGTTGCCGACCAGCGGTCGATCCCCGAACTGCAGGTCACCTCAGTGCTCGCGATGCCCTGTCGCGAACTGCTCCTCACCGAACAGGTGCGCACGCGTGCGGCCGAGCTCGCGGCGGCGGCCGGAGACTCCGGTAGTAGCGAGGGCGAGCACCGGCTCGGTACCGGGCTGGGGGAGATGCTGGCCAAGCTGGCCGACGGAATCTGTGTCGACGGAATGGAATCGCTACTGCCCGTACTGCATTCGGGTGAGCTGACCATGCTGGTAGACCATCTGCCCGAGGGCACTCCCGTGCTGATCTGCGATCCCGAGAAGGTGCGCACCCGGGCGGCGGATCTGGAGCGCACCGGCCGGGAGTTCCTGGAGGCATCGTGGTCGGTTGCCGCGATCGGCGCCGATGCGCCAATTGACGTTGCTGCGCTGGCGGATTCGGGATTTCGGGAGCTTGATGGCGTCAAGCACGCGGCGGACGAGACCGGGCATCCGTGGTGGTCACTGAGCCCGCTGAGCATGGGCGACGATCAGGCGATCGATCTCGCGGTACGGCCATCGCCCTCCTCGCGCGGCCACAAGGAGGGTGCGGCGGAGATCTTCGCGATGCTGCGCGCCCACGTGATGACCGGCGGGCGGGCCGTGGTGGTAGCCGCTGGTGCCGGCACCACCCACCGGATCATCGAGCAGCTGGCCGAAACGGAAACGCCGGCAAAGCTGTTGGAGCCCGGGGCAGAGCCCGTCGAGGGCGTTGTCGGCGTGCTGCGTGGTCACCTCACTGACGGTGTGGTGCTCGCAGGCGCCAACATCGTCATCGTCACCGAGACGGATCTCACCGGCAGCCGGGTCGCGGCCACCGATGGCAAGCGGTTACCTGCCAAGCGCCGCAACCAGGTTGACCCGCTGGCCCTCGCGGCCGGCGATCTCGTTGTGCACGATCAACACGGCATCGGGCGATTCGTGGAGATGGTGGAACGCACCGTCGGCGGGGCGCGCCGGGAGTATCTGGTGCTGGAATACGCGTCCGGTAAGCGTGGCGCCGCCGCCGGTGGGCAGAGCGATCGCCTGTACGTTCCTATGGACTCCCTCGATCAGCTGTCCCGGTATGTCGGTGGCGAATCTCCCGGCCTGAGCCGTCTCGGCGGCAGCGACTGGGCCAATACGAAGACCAAGGCGCGCAAGGCTGTTCGTGAGATCGCGGGTGAGCTTGTGGCGTTGTACGCGGCGCGCCAGGCCGCGCCCGGACATGCCTTCGCGCCGGATACTCCGTGGCAGCGGGAGATGGAAGACGCCTTCGGGTTTGTCGAGACGGTTGATCAGCTGACCGCCATCACCGAGGTGAAATCCGATATGGAGAAGCCGGTTCCGATGGACCGGGTGGTGTGCGGCGACGTGGGCTACGGCAAGACCGAGATCGCGGTGCGCGCGGCGTTCAAAGCCGTCCAGGACGGTAAGCAGGTCGCGGTGCTGGTGCCCACGACGCTGCTGGCCGATCAGCATCTGCAGACGTTCACCAATCGCACCGCGGGGTTCCCGGTGAAGGTGGCAGGCTTGTCGCGGTTCACCGATCCGGCCACCTCGAAGCTGGTCATCGAGGGAATGGCCGATGGCTCAGTCGATATCGTCATCGGCACACACCGGCTGCTGCAGACCGCGGTGCGGTGGAAGGACCTCGGCCTGGTGATCGTCGACGAAGAGCAGCGATTCGGCGTCGAACACAAGGAACACATCAAGGCGCTGCGCACCCATGTCGACGTTCTGACCATGAGTGCCACCCCGATTCCGCGCACCCTGGAGATGAGTCTGGCGGGCATCCGGGAGATGTCGACCATCCTGACTCCGCCCGAGGAGCGTTACCCCGTGCTCACCTACGTCGGTCCGCATGACGACAAACAGGTGGCAGCTGCGCTGCGGCGCGAGCTGTTGCGCGATGGTCAGGCGTTCTACGTGCACAACCGGGTGAGCTCCATCGATCGGGCCGCCGCGCGCATACGTGATCTGGTTCCAGAGGCCAGAGTTGTTGTGGCACACGGCCAAATGCCCGAGGAATTGCTGGAGCGCACCGTCGAGGGGTTCTGGAACCGCGAATACGACATCCTGGTGTGCACCACCATCATCGAGACGGGTCTGGACATCTCCAACGCCAACACCCTGATCGTGGAGCGGGCGGATATCTTCGGGCTATCGCAGCTGCACCAGTTGCGCGGGCGCGTCGGCCGCAGCCGCGAGCGCGGTTACGCGTACTTCCTGTACTCGCCCGAGGTGCCGCTGACCGAGACCGCCTACGACAGGCTCTCGACTATCGCGCAGAACAACGATCTGGGTGCCGGCATGGCGGTGGCCATGAAGGACCTGGAGATCCGCGGCGCGGGCAATGTGCTCGGCGTCGAGCAGTCTGGCCACGTCGCCGGGGTGGGGTTCGATCTGTACGTCCGGCTCGTCGGCGAGGCTGTCGAGGCGTATCGCGCGGCGGCCGACGGCAAGACGGTGCAGACCGCCGAGGAACCCAAGGAGGTGCGTATCGATCTGCCGGTCGACGCGCACCTGCCCACCGACTACATCGGTAGCGACCGGTTGCGCCTTGAGGCGTACCGCAGGCTGGCGGCGGCCGGGGACGCCGCGCAGATCGGCGCGGCGGTCGAGGAACTCGTCGACCGGTACGGTCCGCTGCCGCTTCCGGTGCAGCGACTGGTCGCGGTGGCCTCGCTGCGTTTGCTGTGTCGTGAGATGGAAATCACCGATCTTTCGGTGGTCGGTACCAACATCCGAATACAGCCGTTGCCGCTTCTGGATTCGGCGCAATTGCGCCTCAAGCGTTTGCACCCGGCGGCGCAGTATCGTGCGACGACTTCCGTTGTGCAGGTTCCCATCCCGCGCGCCGGCGACGGGGGCGTGGGCTCAGAGCGCATCCGCGACCTGGAGCTGGTGCACATGATTGTCGATCTGCTGCTGGCGTTGTCGGGGCGTCCGGCGGGCAGTGTTGATATAACACCAGTGGAGGTGAGCAAATGACCGTCATCCTTGTGGACCCGCGCCATCCGTCGATGGTGCCGGTCGAGGCCGTCGGTTTGCTTGCCGGTGATCTGCAGTACACCGAGGAGCTTCCCGTCCGGCTGGCGTGGTCGCTGTCGACCGCACGTCCGGTGTACATCGGTGAGGACGCCCCGGCGCTGTTGTCCTCGGACCGCAACCATCCGGAGGTGAAGGCGCGGATCGCGGCCGGGGCCACAATCATCGCACCGCCGGTGCGGCAGGGCGAGAAGCTTATCGACGCGGTGGCGGTAATGGACAGGCTGCGCACGAACGGCCCGTGGGAGGGCACCCAGACTCACGATTCGCTGCGGCGATACCTGCTTGAAGAGACCTACGAGCTGTTCGACGCGGTGCGTACCGGTGACGTCGACGAGCTTCGTGAAGAGCTGGGGGATGTACTGCTGCAGGTGCTTTTCCACGCGCGCATCGCCGAGGATGCCCCGGAGCATCCCTTCAACATCGATGATGTCGCCGAGGCGCTGCTGAAAAAGTTGGGTAACCGCATTCCGGTGATCCTCGGCGCCGGTGGCGATTCCAGCTCGATCTCGCTGGAAGAGCAACTGGCGCAATGGGAAGAGCGTAAGGCGCAGGAGAAGGATCGCGACTCGTGTCTGGACGGCGTGTCCAGCAGCCAGCCGGCCCTGGCACTCACGCAGAAGGTGCTCGGCCGCGTGACGGCCGCTGGTCTGCCCACCGAGTTGATCCCGGCGCAGCTGCTTTCGGTAACCATCGAGCTGGATGGGGATGCCGAGAACCAGTTGCGGGCAGATGTTTTGGAATTCATGGATACCGTGCGTCGCGCCGAGAAGAGCATCCTGGCCGATCGCCGCGGTGAGGACACCGCCGCCGGATTGGCGAGCGCCGATCTGCGTGATGTCGCTGCCGGGGAGTGGCGCGAGCATTGGCTGAGGAATCCGGTTGAGGCTCCTGCCGACGATGCCGTCGAGGTACCCGCCGAGAGCTAGGGCGTAGCCCGGGAGACCGTGCGGCGGGACTTTGTGCCTGGCCTCGCGGGACCATGGTCCGCACAGCATTTGCACAGCATTTAGGTACGCCATACCTTATCTACGTGGTGTTATCGGATGCGGTCCCCAATCTGTTGATTGGCCTGAGAGAGGGTCTCGAAGCAGGACTTGTGGTGAGCATCCTGCTTGCCGCCGTCCATCGTTCACCGCTGGCGGCCAATGGGCGCCGGGCCACGGCGCCGGTGTGGCTGGGCGTGCTCGGGGCGCTCTCGGTATCGGCCAGCTTCGCGGCGGTGCTCACCTCCACGACCAGCTCGCTGGGCGCAACCGGCCAGGACGTGGTGGGCGGCGTGCTCAGCATCCTGGCCGTCGGGTTGGTCACCGCGATGATCTTCTGGATGTCGCGCACCGCCGCCAGCCTCTCCGGTGAGCTGTCCGGCAAGGTGGAGCACGCGCTCACCCTCGGTGCGGGCGCGCTGGCCCTGACGGCGTTCTTGGCGGTCGCCCGCGAGGGATTAGAGACCACGCTGTTCTTCTGGACCGCGGCCAAGGCGGCGGGGGAGACCACCGGACCGGTGATCGGTGGCGCCCTCGGGCTGGCGATCGCGGTGACGTTGTGCTGGCTGCTGTATCGCCGCGCGGTGAAGCTCAACCTCAAAGTGTTCTTCACCCGCACGGCGGTCGTGCTCATTGTGATCGCCGCCGGAATTCTGGCCTACGGCATCGGGGATCTACAGACCGCGGGCTGGTTGCCCGGGCGGACCTGGTACGCCTTCGATCTGAGTCAGCGCATCTCCGCGGACTCCTGGTGGGCCACCATCGTCACCGGCATCACCCAGCTCACCCCGCGGATGACCGTGCTGCAGGTGGTGGCCTGGGCTGGATATCTGATACTGGTGATACCCCCGTTCTTGCGGGTATCACGTGAAAACCATTCGCCCGCTGCCGCGTCCGAGCCCGACGAGGAACCCTCGGCCTTCGCGCGCGTGATCGGCCAGCGCCCCTTCGCGGTTGCCGCGACCATCGTGGTGGTACCGGTACTCGTGGCGGCCGTGGTGATTGCGATTCTGCCGTCCGCCAACCGTGATGCCGATACGCAAGTCACCGTGACGGCCGACGGGTGCGCCGACGACTGGACGTCCGCGGGTACCGGCCTGCAGACGTTCTCTGTCGTCAACAAGTCGGGCAAGACCGGTGAGATCAACCTCGTGGACGGCAACAACGGTGTGGTCGCCGAGATCGAGACCCTGGGCCCCTCCACCAGCGCCACGCTCACCGCGACGCTCTCGGACGGCACGTACAAGTTCGCGTGCCTGATGGCCGGAGAGCCCGCCAGATACTCTGCATCTCAACAAGTCCGGGGCAAGGCCGACCCCGGGGCGCCGCAGCCGGTGGTCAGGGTGACCGAGGACGATCTCAAGCCGCCGATGCAGGCCTACCAGCGTTACGCCGACAATCTCCTGGCGGTGCTGGGTACCCAGGCGCGCGCACTTCGTGCCGACCTCGCCGCGGGCAACATCGAAGCGGCGAAGAAGGATTGGCTGCCGGCGATTCTGACCTGGAACCGAATCGGTGCGGCGTACGGCAGTTTCAAGGACTACGGGGATGCCATCGCCGGGCTGCCGCATGGGCTCCCCGATGGGGTGCACGATCCCGATTTCAAGGGCTTACGCCGCCTGGAGTACGGGTTGTGGCACGGGCAACCCGCGCCGGTGTTGGTGCCGGTGGCAGACGAATTGGTCTCGACCATCGACAAGCTGCGTGCCAACCTGGCGGACGTGATGACCGAGCCGGCCGACCAGACGAAACGCCCACACGAAATCCTCGAGGACACCTTGCGATTCCAGCTCATGGGCTACACGAACCAGGGAGCGGGAACCGAGTACGCGGAGGCGGCAGCTGCGGTCGAAGCCACCCGTGCGGTGCTGGGCCAGTTCTCTGCGCTGATCAATGCCCGCGCGCCGAAGTTATTGGCGGAAAGCAACTCCCAGCTCGATATCCTTGACGCCGCACTCAAGGCGACGCAGCAGGGTGGACAGTGGCGTCCGCTCGAGCAGGTGCCGCTGGCCGGTCGCCAGGCGGTGGATGCCGCGCTGGGGCAGGTGCTCGAGACGCTCGCCTCGGTGCCACTGCTCATCGAACTTCCGCCGAGCCGATGACCAAGGAGGCGCGCAATATGGATGTCAACCGCAGGAACTTCCTCCGCGGCGCGGCCATCGGGGCCGCAGGCACGGCCGTCACGGGTGCGGTGCTGGCGCACGGTGCCGAGGTTGACGCGAACGCGGCGGCAGTGGCCGCGCCCCCGAATCGGTACCCATTCCACGGGGCCAAGCAGTCGGGAATCCTCACCCCGGTGCCCGCAGAGAAGCAGAACTTCGCCTGCCACGTGGCATTCGATGTGACGTCCAAGAACAGGGATGCGCTGGCTGGGGCCTTCAAGAAGTTGACCGAGCGGGCGCGGTTCCTCTGTACCGGCGGCACCCCGCCCGAGCTGGGGGTCGGGCAACCGCCGGCGGATAGCGAGGTGGTTGGGCCCGTGGTCGAGGCCGACGGCCTCACCGTCACAGTGGCGGTCGGGTCCAGCCTGTTCGATAGCCGATTCGGGCTGACCGACCGCAAGCCCGCCAAGCTCAAACCAATGACGGTATTTCCCAACGACTTTCCCGATGCGGCGTGGACACGCGGTGATCTGCTGGTTCAGCTGTGCGCCCACAATCCGGATACCGTGCATCACGCACTGCGCGATATCACCCGCGCGGTGCGGGGCGATCTGCAGATGCGCTGGCGGATCGAGGGGTACAACTCGCCCCCGCGCCCGTCCGGAACGGGCCGAAACCTTTTGGGGTTCAAGGATGGCACCGCCAACCCGGTGTCAAACGATGCCGAAAAGCTGATCTGGGTGGGCGATGGCGAACCCGCGTGGACCGCAGACGGCACCTACATGGTGGTACGCCTCATCCGGATGCTCGTCGAGTTCTGGGATCGGGTTTCCATCAACGAGCAGGAGCGGATGTTCGGTCGACGTCGCGACAGCGGCGCCCCGTTGGACGGGAACAACGAGTTCGATAACCCCAACTACACAACTGACCCCGAAGGTCAGACCATTCCCCTGGATGCGCATATCCGGCTGGCCAACCCGCGCACCGCCGAAACTGACAACCAGCGGCTGGTCCGGCGTTCCTACAACTACGACCTGGGCGTGGAACCGAACGGGAACATGCAGTCGGGACATGTCTTCGTCTGTTTCCAGCAGGACCTCGAGCGCCAGTTCGAAACCGTGCAGAACCGGTTGAACGACGAGCCCCTCGTCGACTATGTGCAGCCGTTCGGGGGCGGATACTTCTTCGCGCTGCCGGGCGTCGTCGACGAGAACGACTGGTACGGCAGGACCTTGCTCAGCTAGCCGAAGAGCGACTGACCCCAATACTCCTTGGGGCCCAGGCCCGGTGGACAGGCGAAGATCGCCGAACCGGTGTGCAGGATGTATTCGTTGAGGGCGTCCTCGGTGGCCAGCTTGCGCTGCATCGGGATGAACTGCGATTGCGGATTGCGCACGAAGGCGATGAAGAACAGCCCCGCGTCCAAATGCCCGAACCCGTCCGACCCATCGGTGAAGTTGTAACCGCGGCGCAGGATCTCGATACCGCCCAGTTCTTCGGCGGAGGCCAGTCGCACGTGCGCGTCCACATCCAGCAGCGGTTCCCCATCGGATTTCTTGCCGGTGAAGTCGATGGCCGCGAACTCGTCGCTCTGGCCGATCGGCGCACCCGATCCCTTGGCGCGCCCGATGACTCGTTCCTGCTCGTTGAGTACGGTGCGGTCCCAGCTCTCGATCAGCATCCGGATGCGCCGCGCCACCAGGTAGGTGCCGCCGGTCATCCATTCGGGGTTGTCGCCCTTGGCCACCCAGACGCTGGTGTTGACCTTCCCGGTGTCTTCGGCCTTGATGTTGCGGGTGCCGTCCTTGAACCCGAACAGGTTTCGCGGTGTCACCTGCGACCGGCTGGTCGAGGAGGTGCGGCCGAATCCCAGCTGCGACCACTTCACCGCGACGGTTCCGAAGCCCACCCGGGCCAGGTTGCGAATGGCATGCACCGCGACTTGCGGGTCGTCGGCGCAGGCCTGAATGCAGATGTCGCCGCCGCAGCGGGCAGGGTCCAGCTTCTCGTTGCGGAACTTCGGCAGTTCCTGCAGTGGCGCCGGTAGCTTGTCGGCGATGCCGAACCGGTCCACTCCGTCCTTGCGGAAGAACGAAGGGCCGAAGCCGATCGTCAGGGTCAGTGCGGAGGCGGCCAGGTCCAATGCCTCGCCTGTATCGGTCGGCGGGGCATAGGGATTGCCGTCGATCGCACCGCCCGGTGTGGTCTCCTCGCCCTGGGACATCCGCTCGGCCATCTCGGTCCACTGACGCAGCATGGCCTGCACCTCGCCGCGGGTGGCGTTGGGCATCACGTCGAAGGCGCAAAAATGCATCCGGTCCTGCGCCGGGGTGGTGATCCCGGCCTGGTGTTCGCCGCGGAACGGGACCTTGACGTTGTCCGGTCCGACGCTTGCCGCGCTCGCGCGGCCGCCCAGCACTCCGGCTCCCGCAGCGCCGGCCACGGCGGCGGTAACTCCCGCCGCGCCCAGCAGCTTGCGGCGGTTGAAGCCGTTACCGTCCGGCGATGACACCCTGCACCTCGCTGACCTCCTTGGACAACGCGTCGATGGCATGTGCAAGCTCGATGCGCTGATCCTGGGTCACCGTGTCGTAGAAGACGAATCCGTCACCCTTGCGGTACTTGCCCAGCAGGGTGTCGACTTCCTTGAACCGCTTGTCGATCGCCTGTCCTAGTTCGGGTTTGCGCTCATCGAGGATGGGGCGCACGGTAGCGACCGCGTTCTGCGAGCCGTCCACGTTGGCCTGGAAGTCCCACAGATCGGTGTGGCTGAAGGCCTCTTCCTCGCCGGAGATCTTCGTCCTGGCCACCTCGTCGAGCAGCGTCTGCGCTCCGCCGGCGATCTTGGTGGTGTTGATGTCGAAGTCCTTGGCGCGCACGCCGTCCGAGAGCTCCTTGATGTCCTTGAGCAGCTGATCGGCGATGGCGTCGGTATCGGGCTGCAGGCCGGTCACCCACAGGTCCTTCTCCAGGCGGTGGTAGCCGGTCCACTTCTCGCCGGGCTGAAGGTCGGCCTCGCGCAAGTCGATTCGCGGGTCCAGGTCGTTGGGGAAGGCTTCGGCCACCGGCTCGATCCGCTCGTAGTACACGCGGCTGGTCGGGTACTGGGCCTTGGCGGAGGCAATGTCCTTGGCCTTGACCGCCTCGACGAACTTGCCGGCGGATTCACTGAGGGCGTCCACCTGGCTGATCACGTAACCCCGGTAGCGGTCCGTGGCGTCCTTGAACTTGCCCTCGGCGTCGAGCTTCACCGCGGCTCCGGTGATCGTGAAGTCGCCGCGAATGCCGTCACCGATCATGCCGGGCTTGCAGGCGGTCTGGTAGGTGCCGGGCTCGGTGAACTGCACGATGAGCTTGCGGTTGATGCCCGAGCCGATGTTCTCGACCTCACCGAGCGCGCGGTCGCCCTTGTCGTAGACGTAGAACTCGGTGACCTTCGACCCGTTGTTGGTCACCTTGAAAGTGACTGGGCCCGTGGTGGCCTCGGTCTTGGACACCTCACAGCTGGTGTCGGTGGCGGTCACGGTGATCTCCTGGCCGGCACCGGCGGCACCGCTCTCGGCAGGCTCCTTGGGGGTGCAGGCCGCCAAGGTCGTACCGGTGGCCATCGCAAGCGCGGCGGCTACGTAGGCGAGTGATGGTTTCATCCAGCGGTCCTCTCGGGTTGGGCTTCTGTGGTGTCGGTGGTGGGCGCCTTGGGCTGAGTGGCCACCGGACGTAGGAAGAGTCCGAGCACGATCACCAGGTAGGTGATCCAGCCCGCCAGTTGCAGCACCGTCGGGGTCGGTGTCACGTTGAAGATGCCGCGCAGCAGCTCGCCGTACCAGGCGCTCCAGTCGAACCAGCCGGTGATGTCAAAGGCCTTGTGCGACAGTCCGGGCAGCCATCCGACGGTCTGGAGGGCGCCGATGCCATAGGACAGGATGCCGGCGGCCACCACGACCAGGAAGGCGCCGGTGTATTTGAAGAACTTGCTCAAGTTGATCTTGACCGCGCCGCGGTACATGCCATAGGACAGCGCGGCCGCGGCCGCGACTCCGGTGACGAGTCCGGCCAGGGGCCAGGCGGTTTCGGCCTTGGCGTACCCGACCATGAACAGGGCCGTCTCGACGCCCTCACGCCCGACGGACAGGAACGCTACGGTCAGGACCGCCAGCGAGCCGGCTTCCAATGCCTGGGCCATACCCTGACGCAGCTCGCCGGCGATGCTGGCGGCGGCGGTGCGCATCCACAGCACCATGGTGGTCACGATCGCCACCGCGACCAGCGAGGCCACCCCGGCGATCGCTTCGGCGCCCAGGTCGCTGATGGTGTTACTGCCGAAGTGGATCGTCAGGAAGACGAGCAGGGTCATCGCGATGGCGCCGGCGACACCTAGCCACACCCAGCGCAGCGCGTCGCGTCGGTTCGACTTGACCAGGAACGCCACCAGGATCATCACGACGATCCCGCATTCGAGGCCCTCGCGCAGTCCGATGAGGCCGCTGCTGAAGTATTGCGAGAAGTGAGTCGGCCCGTCGGCTAGGACGCCGATACTGCCCATGTCCAGGGTCCTTTTCCTTCATGTGACTTTGGCTAGCCAACGCTTGCCAAGGTGCGGCTGACCTTACCTGAATAGGTCCTGTGGAAGCGATGGCAGAGCGTCGGCTGCATCCGTGTGTGTCCAGCTCATGCGACGATGGAGAGCAATCCATCGCACCGTCTAGGAGTTCCGTCGTGTCGTCCCTCGCCGTGCGCTCCCTGTCGGCGCGCTTAGTGCGGATCGTGCTCGTCGTCTCCATTTCGACGTTTCTGCTGGCAGCGGGCTGTTCCTGGCAGTTGGGTGGGCGTACCCCGCTACCGCAGGGGGTGCCGCCGCCTGCCGGAGATCCGGTGCCCGATATCGAGACGCCGCCCGCGCAGATTCATGGCCGTCCCGCTGACCAGCTCCGTGACTGGTCCACCCCGCGTGCCCAGAAGACGGGAATCCCCGTCATCGCCCTGGAGGCGTACGCATACGCGGCCAAGGTTGCCGAGCGTGAGAATCCGCGGTGCAAGATCGCGTGGACGACGCTGGCCGGAATTGGCACTGTCGAGAGCCACAACGGCACCTACCACGGTGCCGAGCTGCACCCCAACGGCGACGCACTGCCCCCGATCCGTGGGGTGCGCCTGGATGGATCCAACGGAAACCTGCGGCTTCCGGACACCGACAAGGGCGTGCTGGACGGTGACGCGAACCAGGACCGGGCGATGGGACCCATGCAGTTCATCCCCGAGACCTGGCGCATCTACGGCGTCCGCGCCGCAGGTGAGGGCGACCCCAGTCCCGACAACATCGACGACGCGGCGCTGTCGGCGGCGGGGTACCTGTGCTCGCGTGGTGGCGACCTGAGCACCACCGAGGGCTGGATCAAGGCGCTGTGGGCGTACAACATGTCGGACGTGTACGCCGAGCAGGTACGGGATTGGGCCACGGCCTACGCCAAGGGCGGGTCGCTGTAGCACTAGTCTGTACCCGATGTTCTTCGCCCGAGTGGCTCATCAACATACGACGTCGGAACCGCAGCACCCCTAAGGAGAGACAGTGCCGATTCTTGAGCAGGTAGGCGCCCGCGAGATCCTCGATTCACGCGGCAATCCGACCGTCGAGGTCGAGGTCGCCTTGACCGATGGCACGTTCGCACGGGCGGCGGTCCCCTCGGGTGCCTCCACCGGTGAGCATGAGGCCGTTGAGCTGCGCGACGGCGATGCACGTTACGGCGGCAAGGGCGTCACCAAGGCCGTGAACGCCGTGCTCGACGAGATCGCCCCGGCCATCATCGGTGAGAGCGCCGATGATCAGCGCCTCATCGATCAGGCCCTGCTCGATCTGGACGGCACCCCGGACAAGTCGCGCCTCGGCGCCAACGCCATCCTGGGCGTCTCGCTGGCGGTGGCGAAGGCTGCCGCCGACTCGGCCGGGCTGGCACTGTTCCGGTACCTGGGTGGCCCGAACGCGCACATCCTGCCGGTGCCGATGATGAACATCCTCAACGGCGGCGCGCACGCCGACACCGGGGTCGATGTCCAGGAGTTCATGGTGGCGCCCATCGGTGCCCCGAGCTTCAAGGAATCACTGCGCTGGGGCACCGAGGTGTACCACTCGCTGAAGTCCGTGCTCAAGAAGCAGGGCCTGTCCACCGGACTGGGTGACGAGGGCGGGTTCGCCCCCGACGTCGCCGGAACCCGGGCCGCGCTGGATCTGATCAGCACCGCGATCGAGGCGACGGGCCTCAAGCTGGGCTCGGATGTGGCGCTGGCGCTGGATGTCGCGGCCACCGAGTTCTACAGCGCCGCAGACGGTTACAGCTTCGAGAAGGAGAAGCGCACGGCCGAGCAGATGGGCGCCTTCTACGCCGAGCTGCTCGACGCCTACCCGCTGGTGTCCATCGAGGACCCGCTGTCCGAGGACGACTGGGACGGATGGGTGGCACTGACCACCGCGATCGGTGACCGGGTGCAGCTGGTCGGCGACGACCTGTTCGTCACTAACCCCGAGCGCCTGGAAGAGGGCATCGAGCGGGGCGCCGCCAATGCCCTGCTGGTCAAGGTGAACCAGATCGGCACCCTCACCGAGACGCTGGATGCGGTGACACTGGCGCACAGCAGCGGCTACAAGACGATGATGAGCCACCGCAGTGGCGAGACCGAGGACACCACCATCGCGGACCTGGCGGTCGCGGTGGGCAGCGGTCAGATCAAGACCGGCGCCCCGGCGCGTAGCGAGCGGGTGGCCAAGTACAACCAGCTGCTGCGTATCGAGGAAACACTTGGGGACGCTGCCCGTTTCGCGGGCGACCTTGCCTTCCCGCGGTTCTCGATCGAGACGTCCGACTAGCGGACAAGCCGACGGGCTGAGGCCGAGCTATGGCTGATTCCAAGCGCCGCCCCGCGTCCGGTAGGTCGCGGGGTCCGGCTCCGGCTGCCCGTAAACGGACACCGGTCAAGCGGCCGGTGCAGAAGGTCGTCCGAGGCCCCGCCCGCAGCGGTCCGGCGGCTCCTGCCAAGGCGGCCAAGACCGGCGGAGCTACCGGTGCGGTGGCCGCGTCGATCGAACGCAGTGCCGAGCATCAGTCCGAGCAGCGCCTGGGGTCCACCGCACGCCGGGCCGCTGTTCTTGCCGCCGTGGTGTGTGCGCTGACCCTGACCGTGGCCGGTCCGGTTCGCACCTACTTCTCGCAACAGGCCGAACGGAATCAGCTTGCGGCGGCGGAAGCTCAGCTGCGCGACCAGATCGCCGGGCTCGAGGACAAGAAGCGCCGGCTGGCGGACCCGGCCTATATCGCCGCCCAGGCACGCGAGCGGCTGGGGTTCGTGATGCCGGGTGAGGTGCCGTTCCAGGTGCAGTTGCCGAACACCCCCGTCGATGCCAAGCCGCAGAGCCAGGGGCCCGTGGACAACGGCAACCCGTGGTACACCAACCTGTGGCACAACATCGCCGACTCGCCCACGGCCATACCGACCGCCCCGGCGCCGATCCCGTGATCTCCGACGACGATATCGCCGCGGTCACAAGGCAATTGGGTCGCGCACCGCGAGGCATGCTGGAGGTCTCCTACCGTTGTCCCAACGGTGAGCCCGCCGTCGTCAAGACCGCTCCGCGGCTACCCGACGGCACACCGTTTCCCACCCTGTATTACCTGACGCACCCGGCTCTCACGGCCGCGGCGAGCCGTCTGGAGTCCGGCGGGCTGATGCGTGATATGACCGATCGCCTTGCCTCCGATGAGGAGCTGGCCGCCGCGTATCAGCGCGCCCACGAGAGCTACCTCGCCGAGCGTGACGCCATCGAGCCGCTCGGCACCACGGTGACCGCGGGCGGAATGCCCGACAGGGTGAAGTGTCTGCATGTGCTGATCGGACATTCACTTGCCGTGGGGCCCGGAGTCAATCCCCTGGGGGATGAGGCGATTCGAGAGCTGCTGGGCACCATGCCGGGTGTGCTGCCGGAGGTCTGGTGACGGCCCTGCGGGTTGGCGCCGTGGATTGCGGCACCAACTCGATCCGCCTGCTGGTCTCGGATGTCGACGACGCCGGACGGCTGACCGATGTACACCGCGAAATGCGGATTGTGCGGCTGGGACAGGGCGTGGACGCGACGGGGGAGTTCGCGCCGGAGGCCATCGCGCGCACCCGGGTGGCGCTCAAGGCGTACACGGAATTGATGAGCTCCCTTGGGGTACAGCGTGTGCGCATGGTGGCCACCTCGGCCGCGCGTGACGTCACGAACCGCGAGGCATTCTTTGCGATGACCGCTGAGTTGCTCGGATCCGTCGTTCCGGGGGCGGTGGCGGAGGTGATCACGGGCACCGAGGAGGCCGGGCTGTCATTTGCCGGCGCGGTAGGCGAGTTGGATTCGGCGGCCGGACCCTATGTCGTGGTGGATCTCGGCGGAGGATCGACCGAGACGGTGATTGGCGATGCCGATGGGGTGAGGGCCAGCTTCTCGGCCGATATCGGATGCGTACGGCTCACCGAGCGGTGCCTGCACTCGGATCCCCCCACCGACGATGAGATCGAGGCAGCACGCGACGCGGTGCGCGCGCAGCTGGCGCGGACCTTCGAGGTGGTGCCGGTCCAGGATGCGCGAACCTGGGTGGGGGTGGCGGGCACCTTCACCACGCTGGCGGCGCTGGCGCACCGGCTGGATGCCTACGATCCCGCCGCGATTCACCTGTCGCGGGTGCCGCTGGAGCGTTTGTCCGAGGTGACGTCCGAGTTGATCGCGATGCCGCGCGCGCAGCGCGCCGCCCTGGGGCCGATGCATGAGGGACGCGTCGATGTCATCGGTGGTGGATCGATCGTCGTGCAGGAACTGGCGCGCGAGTTTTCTGCCCGCGCCGGCATCACCGAGCTGGTGGTCAGCGAGCACGACATCCTCGATGGCATCGCAATGTCCTTACGCAGGTAACCAGGCCTTAACACGTAACCGTGTGACCTGCGTAACAGTTGACAATGTACCCCCTGCTCCAGTTGACAAGTTGATCAAATCAACTGACAGTTGATATATCAACACAGACCGATAACGGACAGTTGAAGTTCCATGAACGGTCAGTTGAGAAAGCGCAGCGTCGCGCGGAGCCCGGATCAGCAACGTTTGATTAGGTGCGGAAGGTTTGGATATCCCATGTCCGGATTGATGTCGAAGGCCGAAGTACGCGAAATTGGGGTTTCGGAAACAGGTTTCGTGCGACGGCCCGACCCGGACGGTGCCGCGGTCGCGTACCGGACGTATGGGCGCGCGCGGCCCGGTGTCGCCGATGTGGTGTTGGTGCACGGCAGCCTGCAGAACTCGGCCGTGTGGTCCAAGCACGGCTACATCGCGCAGCTGTCTCAGCAGTACCGGGTGACCACCATCGACGTGCGTGGGCACGGCGCCAGCGAGAAGCCCGATCATCCCGGCGGATACGCCATCGCCTCGTCGGCGCGGGATGTCTGCGCGGTCATGGATCACCTAGGCATCCACCGGACGCACTACATCGGCTACTCGCTGGGCGGACGGATCGGCCTGACGCTGGCGGCCACCGCGCCCGAGCGGCTCACCTCACTGGTGGTGGCGGGGTCTTCGCACCGGCCGCAGCGTGGCGCGGTGGACGTGCTGATCTTCCCCAACGCCGTTCGCGTGGTGGAGGAGTCCGGTCTGGAGGCCTTCGTCGACGGCTGGGAGGCACACCGCGGCCAGCAGATGGGCTCGGGATTCCGGGCGACCATCGAGGCCCTGGGCCAGCGCGGCCTGGCAGCGCTGCTGCGGCAGTGGGATGCCGAGCCGGGTGTCGCCGAAGATGTCCTGCTTCAAATCGAGACGCCCACACTGTTTTTCGCCGGGTCCGAAGACCCCATGCGGCTGGCCGAGTCGCGGGAGGCTGCGGTCCGGATGCCGCGTGCCTACTTCGCCCTGCTGGCCGGCTGCAACCACGGGCAGACGGTGACGATGCGTGAGCGCATCCTGGATCGCGCCGAGGCGTTCTTCCGGCTGTCCGAGTTCTCCGATATCGAGAAGCTGCGGGTGGCCGGGTGACCGGAGATCCTGGGCCGCGTCCGAGACTGGCGACGCTTGCCCGCATCGGGGTGCTCGGCGGTATGTCGGGCGGGCTGCTGGGCGGTGGCACCGGGGTGATCACCGTGCCCTCGCTGGCTCGGGCGACCACGTTGAGCCGGGCCGTCATTCACGGCACCTCGACCCTGCCGAACGTCTCTGCCGCGATCGCGGGCAGCACCGTCTACGCGCTGCACGGGGCGAAGGTGGACGTGGTGGCGGGCGCCGGGCTGATGGCGGGCGGCGTGATCGGTGCGGTGGTGGGGGCCAAGCTGGTGGCCCGCATTCCCGAGTGGATCCTCAAGGCGCTGTTCGTTTTTGTGCTGCTGGCCACCGCGCTCAAGCTGCTGCTCAGCGCCGCAGGCATCGACCCTTCGGCGGGTGAGGCGTTGCTTCCCGATGCTGTGCTCGCCCATGTGCCATCGGTCATCGCTATCGGTGCCGTGGTCGGTTTCGTGGTCGGTGCGTGGTCGGCTGCACTGGGTCTTGGCGGTGGGCTGCTGACGGTTCCGGCGATGCTGGTGCTGTTTGGTTCGGATCTGCACGTGGCAGAGGGCACTTCGTTGATGGTGATGCTGCCCAACGCGCTGGTCGCGGCGACTACACATCTGCGTCAGGGCACCGCTGATGCTCCGATTGGTTTCCGGTTGGCAGCATTCGCGTTGCCGGGCACCGTCATCGGGGCGCTGCTGGCGCTCGCCCTGAACGCGCGCTGGCTGGCGCTGGTGTTTGGGTCCTATCTGGTGTTCATCGCCATCCGCGAGATCGTGCGGGTGTTTACGAGCTCGTCTGCCCGGACGACGAAGAAACCAAGTCCGGTGCCGGCGTCGCAGGCGTGTGTTGGCGGTTGATCTTCTGCAGCTCCCGGGCGACGTCCAGGAGCCAGTTCAGTTCTTCCTTGCGGTTGGCACCCGTACGTTCGCCGATGATCTTGGTGCCGGAGGTCTTGTCGTGCTGCGGTGCGGTGCGCTGTTGTTCGATGGCCGAATGAATTTGGCGCGCCGCGGATGTGGTGGACGCGTCTTCGGTGAGGTAGGGGCGGATGGCGCTCAGGCCATCGCGGATCTCGACGATTCTGCGGTAGAGCCGGTAATTGTGATCGCCGATGGCGGCCTGCGGTGGTGCCAGTGCGATCTGGGCGTTGCCCTCATACAGCGCGGTCCACAGCGGCTCGAGTTGACGGTGCTGCCGGTAGGCCTGGATGCGTTGGCGTGCGGACGTGACCAGCTGTGAGAAGGACGGTCCGGCAAGGCCTACCACGATGAGGATCTGCCCGATGGTGGCGGCCAGAGGGGCCAGACGCTGCCAGGAGTAGCTGTCGTTGGTGATCATGCCGTAGATGGCCGAGTGTGCCCGCATGATGCAGAACAACAGGCACATGGCGGCTCCGGCCGCGGTGAGCAGCATGCTGCGTCGCAGCCACGCCACATCGTGAAAACGGGCGTACTGCAGGCATTTGACGGTGATCAGGAGGGCGCCCAGGCCGTAGGTGATCAGATAGATCAGCATGTAGAGCACCCAGGCGGGCTTGTTGCCGTGCGAGGCGTAGAAGTCCTGTGGCAGTTCGGAAGTCGGTGCCACAAACCAGCAGAGAACCAGCGCGGCGCCGATGGCTACTGCCATGCCGACCCAGAGCCGTGCGCGCTGCACGGCACGGGGACCGGATTCACCCCAGAAGGTGATGACGGTGAGAACGCATGCGGTCCACGCCATGCCGCCCGAGAGGTTCAAGACGAGCCGGCCCATGTTGTGCACGCCGACCAAGTTGTCGAACTTCTCGTAGAGCGGTGGAGTCGCCAACGTGACGGCAATGCCCTTGAAGAGGAATGACAACAACAGTGCCACCGAGGCGGGTGGACGGACCCGGGAACGCAGCATCGCGGCGGCAACCACAACCACGGCGCCAAAGCTGAAGACGGCCGCTATCGAATACGCCGCGGCGGAGTCTTCAAAAACTGAGGTCACGGTGCCGCCGGTGAGCCTTCCAGCACGAGTGATGCCAGGATGCGCCGCAGGTTGGCGTTCGTGACGGGAATGGGGCGGTGGCTGTCGGGACTGACGCGCTGCCCCATCATGGAGGCGAGCATTTCTGCCTCGACCTCCTGGTCGTCGAGATAGGTCTCGCGACACAGGACTTCGGCCAGTTCACGCTTGCTTGAACTGGTGTGTCCACACATCACATGGCTCAGCTCGTGCAGGATGATGTGCTCGCGATGCATGGTGGTGGTGTCGCTGTCGTACACCACGTAGTCGGTGGCATCGGTGCGGACCAGTAGGCCGTGCACGCCGCTGCCGGAGAGCGCGTAGGGCACCAGCTGGATGTCGCGCTCGCTGAGTTCACTGGCGCGGGCGCGGATGTCCTCGACGGTCGTGAGTGTGTCCAGACCCAGGTCCGCCAGCTTGCGGGTGCACTGCTTGTGGATAGCCTGAAGTTCGCGAGTGGACCGTAGATCGGTTGTGACACAACGCATCTTCGGCATGATTACTGCCCGTTGCTGACCGAGTTGTCCACCGTCGGCAGGCCCTGCAGCGCGCGCACGTGATCGAGCACGGCGGCGACTGTTTCCAGGCTCTGCTTGTTCAGGCCGATCGCACGTAACGCGATCAGCTCCACCTCGTCCCGCGTGGTTTCATCCAGCGCACCGAGACGCTCATCGAGCGAGTAGGTGCGCTCGGGATCGGTGAGCACCGAGAGCGGAACGCGGAAGAAGTCGGCCAGTGCGCCGAGCAGGTCGATGGCGGGACGGGCGCGCTTACCGGTGCGCAGCGCCGAGAGGTAGGCACCGCCGACTTTGATGCCGGGGTGAGCCTTCTTGATGCCGTTGGCGACCTCATCATTGGTCCACATCCGGCCGTCGGGACGACGATGCGACTGGAAGAGCGCATTGATGCGATCAGCGAGGTTCGCGTCGGCGGCTTTGGCGTCCTGAAGGGACACCTGCGGCGGGCTCGTAGTGGCCATCTACTAAGTCAAACACCGATGCCGCACGCTCTCAACGTGAGGGGGCGGACTCCCAGTGTGATTCAACGCACAGTTGAGGCCAGTTTTAGCGGTAGGTGTCGGTGAGGTATTCCGCGCGGCACGCGCCGCGGGCGAGCTTTCCGCTGGTGGTGCGGGGTATCGCTCCCGCCGCGACCAGCCGGACGTCGGCCACGGGCAGATTGTGCTGGCGTGAGATGGCGGCACGGATTGCCTCGACGACGGGAGCGTGTTCGGCCCGTCCCGATCCGGGCGCGCGTTCGGCGACGATGACCAGGCGCTCGCTGGTGTCAGCGATGGCGGCCTCGGCGAGCTGATTGGCCGCGACGGAGAACGCCGCGACATAGCCGGAGCGCACCGCGGACGAGGCCTCCGAGGCGGTGGCCTCGATGTCCTGTGGGTAGTGGTTGCGCCCGTCGATGATGATGAGGTCCTTGATGCGGCCGGTGACGTAGAGGTTGTCGTTCAGGTACACCCCGAGGTCGCCGGTGCGCAGCCAGCGGGCCTCGGCGGCGGTTCCGGTTGCGTGACTGCGCTGGGTGAGTCGCGACTTCAGTGTGTTGCCGAAGGTGTCTTGCGTTTCCTTGGTGCGGCCCCAGTAGCCGCGGCCGATGTTGTCGCCGTGCAGCCAGATCTCGCCGATTTCCCCTTCGGGGAGTTCGTTTCCGGTGCGCGGGTCGACGATGGTCAGCCATTGGCTGGAGATCACCTGACCGCAGGAGACGTGCGGGACCGCCATGGGTGCATCCGGTGAGACGGGTACGGCGCGGTCTTCGGCGAGCTGGTCGCGGTCCAGGTAGATGACGCTGGGGCGCGCGTCGGTGGCGATGGTGGCCACGGACAGCGTTGCTTCGGCCATGCCGTACGACGGTTTGATCGCGGTGGCCGGGAATCCGTAGGGAGCGAAGGCCTCGGTGAACTTCTCGATCGCGGAGATGGTCACCGGCTCAGATCCGTTGAGCAGACCCGCGACATTGCTCAGATCCCAGGTCTCGCCGGCCGGTGGGCGGCCACGCTGGGCGGCGAGTTCGAAGGCGAAGTTGGGGGCGGCGGCGAATACCCGCCCGAACGCGGATTCGGTGGCCAGTTGTTTGACCCAGCGCCGGGGGCGCCGCACGAAGGCCAATGGCGACATCAAGGTGATGTGGCCGCCGCACAGCGGGGGAAACAGGATCATGATCAGGCCCATGTCGTGATACAGCGGCAGCCAGCTCACGCTGCGGATGTTGGTGTCCAGGCCGCCGGCCAGGATCATCTGCAGCACGTTCGTACAGGCCGCGCGATGGGTGATCTCGACACCGGCCGGGGTACGGGTGGAACCCGAGGTGTACTGCAGGTAGGCGAGGTCCTCGGAATCGAGTTCAGCGGGTACGAATGTCGCGCCGACCGAGTCCGGCACCGCGTCGATGGCGATAACACGCGGGCGCCGCTGACGAGGAAGCTTGCGCAAGAACGCGTTCACCGATTCGGCGGCACTGTCGGTGGTCAGGATGACCGACGGAGTGGCATCGGAGAGCACTGCGTCGAGGCGTTCGGTGTGGCCGGGCAGTTCGGGGGCGAAGAGGGGCACCGCGATGTTTCCGGCCTGGATGGCGGCGAAGAAGCCGATGACGTAATCGAGGCCCTGCGGCGCCAGGATCGCCACGCGATCACCCGGCTGGGTGACCTGTTGCAGGCGGGCGCCGATGGCGCGCATCCGGGTGTCCAGCTCCAGCCAGCTCAGTTCGAGTGCGACACCGTCATCGTCGCGGGTGAAGTCCAGGTAGCGGTAGGCGGCGGTGGCGCCGAATTCGGCGATGTTGTGTGCGAAGTTGGAGAGCAGGGTGGTGCCGGGAGGAAGGTCGATCGAGCCCTGGGCGTCGAGATAATCCTCAATTCCACTCTGGCGAACCGCCACTGCATCTGACATATCCAACTCCCGACTCACGATGAAAAACACTACCTGCGCTAACTAAGGAATCTCTTGGTTCGCAGGTGACCCGTCGGGCGAGGAGCGGGCGGCAACTTTCAATGTCGGCGTTCGCACGGTCTGGTGACGAATCACACCAGAGTCCGTTCGAATCCTGGTGTTGTACAAGGGGTATCACTATCTATCGGAGAGTTTCAATGTGACGCCAGGGTGTGTCGCGCGGGGGTGTGATCTTCGTCGTAGGTCAGCGGGGGTGGGGACCGGAAGTTGGCGCATGGGGATACGCCGGGTAGAACTAGGGCTGACCTGCAAGGCCCCCATAGCCCAATTGGCAGAGGCAGCGGACTTAAAATCCGCCAAGTGTCGGTTCGAGTCCGACTGGGGGCACGGTGCTGCCGCTGTCGCCGAATCGGAATCAGTTCGCAACCTGGATTACCAGGACCTATTGAGTCGTTCGACTTGAGTGAGGTCTACCGTGGCCAACATGCGGGACAGTGACGTGCGCTCCGCGCTGCATTCACTCCTCATTAAGGAGCATGCCGACGACCTGGACTCAACATTGTTTGTAGATGAACTTGGCTTGTGTGGCGAGGTTCGGGTGGATGTCGCGGTTGTTAATGCTGCCTTGTCGGGCTTTGAGCTGAAAAGTGCAGCGGACACGCTTCGGCGTCTCCCAACGCAGATTGAGGTCTATTCACGGGTACTCGACTACTGCACGATCGTCGTAGCGGAGTGTCATCTGGACCGCGCGGTCGCGATGCTTCCCCCCTGGTGGGGCTGCATCGCGGCGAGATGGGACGGCGAGAGTGTTGCTCTGGAGGTGCTCTCCACATCGGAGCTGAACCCCTGTATCGATGGATACGCACTAGCTCAGTTGTTGTGGCGGGAGGAGGCGCTCGCTGCTCTTGAATCCCTCAGTGCAGCAAAGGGTTTCCGAAGTAAGCCTCGAAACCTTCTCTGGCAGCGTCTAGCGGATGTCACGGTAGTTGACGATCTCCGATTGGTAGTCCGTGAGCAGTTAAAAGCGCGTCGGCGGTGGCGGGTTGACTCTAGCTCGATTCAATCTGGTCGAGCACTCGCAGCAAATGATGCCGTGTGCCGACTTTGACCCACGTCTGGGGGTTGCCGACGGGGCCGTCGGAAGCGGCGGCGAGAATCCAATCTTCGCTTCCACAATGGCCTGTCGTGAACTCGTTGTGAACTGAGATTGCCCGCGCGACAGCACGAATGGCCTCGCCTCCTGCGCTGCGCCCGCCTGTCGCTTTGAAGAGTTCACCCTTGCCGACAAGCCATTTCTCATCGCAGGTGTACTTAAGCTTGGCGGCGATCTGAAGGAATCGGGGATTGATTTCCTCGAATGGGTCGGGGTGGGCAATACCGTAGTCACCGTAGGTCGGTTGACGATCTCCATATCGTGCGTTAACAACGAGATCCCGGTAGTTCACCCATTCCTGGCGTAGGTATTCGTGGAGCCCCCGGTTCGGGGGAGGTGCTTTGGGAGTGGACGTCGCGGTCACAGTCAGTGTTTTCCATTCCCCCGGTGCGATGAGCGATTGTAGGGCTGCTGTAAGCGCAAATCGTGACGGTGCGGCTGTGTCGTCACGAAGGTCGATGACCAGATGCACAGCGGATCTTTCCGTACCGATTGCGGCAATCAGTGCGTCGATTTCTTCGCTTTGCGGTGGCACCGGCCAGTGCTCTGCCTCTAAACGCAAACACAAATCGGTGCACGAGCCCGCGGTCAGGAGGTTTCGCGCGGCCTCTATGCAACCCTCCGAGCGGCTGGGTGAAATGACGGGTACGAGCGGCAAGCCGATTGTGGCCGCTTCGGCCACAATCCATTCGAGTGGGTGCCGGCCGTCAGCCATGATCTGCTGGTCAATATGGAGGACATCTACGAAGGCGTCGTGCTTTCCCCAAGCTGCCAGAAGTGCTGTGGGCAGCTTGCTTAGGTGCTCGTCGACCGTTTTCTTCGGTTGGTCGAGGTCGAAATCCCAGTCGATAGGGTGCACCACGAATAGGGGTGCAAATTGGCTTTTGCGGGCATCGTCGATCTCGGCTAACGCATCGCGCTCGCCAGCTTTAGTGAGAAGCACAGGCACGTAATGATTTGGTCCGAACATGTCCATAGGACTACCCCCTAGCGGCAAACTGACGAGATCGTAAGGCCGGATGCAATGGGTTTGCAAGGGATTGCTTGTATTGCTGCTCGATGATGCGCATTGGTCCCATAGGTCCAGGCAGTAGGACCGGAACTAGCACCCGAAAACAAACGGGGGAAGCCGTTGAGTCAACGACTACATCTCATTAACTGTGCCGTCTCTCGAGGCGATTGACACGCGACTTTCACACTATCGGCGGTCTAGACCGAAGGCGTCGCTGCACTTGTGGGGAAGGCCTTGCTGGACGTTCCTGCACTTGCCGTACTACTGGCGGCCTCCTCCGTTCGATTCCGTGTACAGCGCGCTCGCCGCAGTCATACATTGAGCCGTGGAGCCAAAACGGCTCACGAGCCGACCCACGAAGCTGATGCCAGCAGCGCACGCGCCGTCGTTGCGGGTCCTGGTAGTTGGCGCCGGTGTCGGCGGTATCTCCATCGCGCGGGGACTATTGCGCGACGGCCATGACGTCACCGTCTACGAGCAGCGTCCGGATGTGCACGCCGGTGGCGGTGCGGTGACCATCTGGTCCAATGGCGCCACGGTGCTGCGGCAGCTGGGCGTGGACATGGACAGGGCCGGCCAGCAGCTGTCCACGGTGCGGGTCATGACGTCGACGGGCCACTCTCTGGCCACCTTGGACGTGGCCTCGATCGCCGACCGGCTGGGCGAGCCGATTCGGATGGTCCCGCGTTATGTCCTACTTGAGCGGCTGCTGAAAGGTTTTCCGGCGGAACGTATCCGGTGTAATGCCCGGGCCGTTTCCGTGATGGGTGGACGTAACGGCGCGCGGGTCGAGTTCGCGGACGGCAGCGTGGCCGAGGGAGATCTGGTGATTGGCGCCGATGGCAGGCATTCGCTCGTTCGCGATGTCGTCGGCGCAGACCAGGCGGAGCCGACCGGATGGTGCAGCTGGCAGGGGTTGACGACCCTCCCGAACGGCACCGATGAGCAGGTCGCCTTCGTCGTCATCGGCGAGCATGCAAGCCTCGGTCTGTGGCCTGCCGGAGGTTCCGATGTGCAGTGGTGGTTCGACCTGCCCTGGTCGTCCGGCTTTGTCAGACCCGAACGCCCGATCGACATGATCCGGTCCACGTTCGCCGGGTGGTCCGGGCCCGTCGATCGCGTACTCGCCACGCTCACCAATGATGATCTGGCCCATTCGCCCTATCCGCATTTCCGCCATCCGATTCCCCGGCCGGGCCATGGAGTGCTGACGCTGCTCGGCGATGCGGCCCACACCATGCCGCCCACGCTTGCGCAGGGCGCCAACCAGGCACTGCTCGACACGATGGTGTTGTGTAGGGCGGTTTCGGAGTTCCAGCGCGGCAATAACACCGATCTGCCCGAGGCGCTGCGCTGGTATGAGAAGACCCGGCGCCGCCGCGCCGCCGCCGTGTCCCGGGTTGCCTCGCTTCAGGTTTCGCACGGTGAGGCCGTGCTGAGAACGGCGGCGATGGTCTCGGACCGTTTCATGACGTGGGCACTGGCGACGTTCCTGCAGTCGGTGAGTCATCGCCGGATGGCCGCTGACATCAGCCGGGACCATGCCGCCGACACCGCCTGCCGTCCGTGATGTCCGACGCCGTCCGTGTGCGAGGCGCGATCGACGCGCCCTCGCGCTGGCTCTTTCTCGTCAAATGGTGCGTGTTGGCCGTGCCGCACTACCCCATCTTGATCTTCCTGTATCTGATGTATCCGGTGCTGACCGTCGTCGCCGGTATCGCGATCTTGTTCACCGGCCGATATCCGCGAATCATCTTCGACGTCAACGTCGGAGTGCTGCGGTGGTCCTGGCGGGTGATGAACTACCGGTTTCCGATGAACAGCACCGATAGGTATCCGCCTTTCACGCTCGCCGCGCGGCCCGACTATCCCGGCGAACTCGATGTCGACTATCCAGAGCACCTCACCCATTGGGCAGTGCTGGTGAAGGTATTGCTGGCACTGCCGCAGATCATCATCTGCTGGGCCATGGAGCCACTGCTGCAGGTGCTGGCCGTCATTTCCGCGGTGCGGTTGTTGGTGAGAGGCACGGTGTCGCAAGGCATGTTCGACCTCCTCATGGGAATCGTGCGGTGGCGTTACCGGGTGGCCGCGTACGTGTCGTTGATGTGCGACGAATACCCGCCATTCCGGATGGACTTGGGCGGTGGTGGCACGTGAAGCAACGTAATCCGTTGTTCCCGTATATATATGGGCTCGGTATGCCGATATTCGACCGGCTGTTCTATCGCCGATACCGGCGGGCGGCGATGAGTCTTGCGACCGGCCGGTTGCTCGTCGTGGGCCTCGGCCCGGGAACCGACCTCATGTTTCTGCCGCCCGCGGTGACATCGGTCGCGGCGGTCGAACCGGAGGCGGCTATGCGTCGGATGGCTGGCGCCCTGGCACGCCGCTGTGGCGTGGAGGTCGACATCGTGGAGGGGGTCGGGGAGGCGATACCCTTCCCGGACAACAGTTTCGACTCGGTACATGTCGGGCTGGTGTTGTGCTCGGTCGACGATGTGGCGGCAACCCTCGGCGAGATCCGGCGGGTGCTCGCCCCGGGAGGCCGGTTGGTGGTTCTTGAGCATGTCCGTGGGGACGGCGTGATGGGGCGGTTCCAGGATCTGATCGCCAAGCCATGGTCGTGGCTTGCCTCCGGGTGCGAGCCCAACCGCCGGACCGTCGAAGCGATTGCCGCGGCCGGATTCGATACCAGCGGCCTGCGCAGTGTTCGAAGAACCCTGGTGCCGCCGCCGTGCACGCCTCACCTGCAAGGCGTCGCCACCGTAGTCGAATAGCGCTATTCGACATCGTTATTCGACGCTGATGGCCTCGATGATGTTGAGCCGAGCGGCGCGGCGTGCGGGTGGGACCGAGCCCAGCAGGCTGATCGCCAGCGCGCCCACGGTGAAGGCCACCGCCATCGGGCTCGGCCGGAAGGTGACGTCGAAGTTCATGACGCTGCCGCTGACGAGGCTGAACAGCCACTGATCAATGACACCAATCAGCAGCCCCGCGACACCGCCCACGGCCCCAATGGCCGCGGCCTCGGCAAGAACCATGCCCAACGTGTATCGGCGGCTCGATCCCATCGCCCGCAGCACACCGATCTCCCGGCGACGTTCGAGCACCGAGAGCGTCAGTGTGTTGAGCAGTGCGACCGCGGCGACGAACACCACGATGATCCACACGGCGTTAGCGATCAGCATGCTTTGGTGTAGCGGGGCTTCCAGACCGGCCAACGCGGCGCGGCCGTCGTACACATAGTTCGGTGCGGGCACCGCACCGCGTACGGCGGCCAGTAGCCGTCCCGGATCTGTGCTCTCGACGGCGGTGACTTGCAGTGTCGTCGTGCCCGGGCGGTCAAACCATGCCCGCATGCGTTCCAGGCTCATTCCGACGGTGCCGATGACCGTCGAGAAATAGGGAACCAGTGCCAGCACGGGCGTGCGCTGTGGACCGTGGGGCGTTTGCAGCTCCAGCTCGTCGCCCACCCGGACGTCGAGAGTCTTGCCCAGGTTCTGTGAGAGCACCACGCCCCGGCCGGCGAGTACGTCCTGACGTACCCGATCGTCGAGCGCACGGAAAAGCGGATCGCGTGTGCCAGGGGAGAACCCGTCGAGCATCACGCGGGTGCCGCCGATGACGGCAAATCCGGAGGCACCTTCGACGACGTTCGCGACACCCGGCACCGCCGCCACCTTCTCGGTAAGACCCTGTGGCAGAACGTCAGTGGGGTAGCGGTCGGGTGAGTTCGCGCTCACCCAGACATCGACATCGGCGACCGGCGCGAAGATGGCGCGTGCGGATCGGATCATGTCGTTGTTCGTCCCGGTGATCACCACGGTGGTGACTACGGCGATCAGCACGGTCATGACCGTGGCCCACACCCGCCGCGGTGCGCGCTGGACCGTCGGCGCCGCCAGCGCCCCGGGTGAACCGAACACTCGGGCCACGGTGGCTGTCGCACCGACGATGAGTCCGGCCAGCGCGAAACCCAGCGCGATCTCGGCGACGAACAGTGCTGCGATCGCGACGAAGGCGAGCGACCCCGGTTGGTAGAGCACGGTCAGCATCGATGCTGCCAACACCGCCGCCGCCACGACTCCGCTGGCGACACGCAGCCAACGCGGCACGTTGTCGGCCACGGAAACCCCGACGGGTGCCAGCGCCTCGATCGGTGACACCTTGTACACCTGCCGGGCGGCCATCGCAGACGCGGCCACACTGGTCAGTACCGTCGCGGCGACGGCAGCCGGGATCGCGTAGTCGGGCAACCAGTACTCGATGCGGGCTTCGAGCCCTTGGGTTACCGTCGGCGGCAAACGGCCAATCGCCTTTCGGCCCAGCAGAATTCCGAGAGCCGAGCCGATGGCGCCGCCGATCAGCCCGAGGATCGCGGCCTCGGCGAGCATGTCGCGAATGATCGTGACGCGGCGCCCGCCGATGGCGCGCAGCATCGAGATGACCGGGCGGCGTTGGGCGATCGCCATGGTCATCGTCGTGTAGATCAGGAACGCGCCGACCACCAACGCGACCGCCGCGCCCATCAGGGCCATGTAGTTCATGAGCTTGACGCCGTCGCCAGCCCGCACCGCCCGCAGGCTCGGATCAGCGACGATCGCCCGGCCGTTCACGGCGGCGGTGACCCCGTCCCGAACGGTGGCTAGATTCGCGCCCGGTGTTGTGGTGACCAGAATCGAATCGAGCTGACCTTGCCGCCCGGTGACCTCCTGCGCCAACGGCAGTGGGGCGAGCACATAGTGCCCGCCGTTGAGATCCGCGAGTTGCTTGCCCTGGAGCACCTCGGCCACGGTGACCGAACCCGAGCCGAGCCGGAACGTATCGCCCCTCGTATGGCCGACGGACGGCCCGATCTGGACACCGGCGGCCGTCCGCGACGGTGCGTCAACCTTCACGCCGACAGCATCTTTCAAGGCACCTTCCAGCGCGGCGCTGCGGTCATCGGCGCCGAACAGCAGAACCGGTTCGGTATCGGTGGGCGCGGACATCCGGATCATCGGTGCCGCAGCCGCGACTCCGGGAACCTTGGCGACATCGGCCAGCACCGCCTCGGGGAACCCCGCATCGGTGATACCCGATACCTCGAGTGCGGCGACTCCGGCGACTCCGTCCGCCAGCCGGTTGACCGATCCGGTGATCGACCCGAAGATTCCGAATATCGCCACGAGATACATTGCGGAAACCGCCATTACGGCAACCGAGGCGACTGTGCGGCGACGATGCACAGTCAATTCGCGCAGGCTGAACACACGTAGCCGGCTCGCTGCGGCGGCGATGGTGGCTCCGGGGCCGTGCTGCTCCTCGCGTCCGCGGCCACTCACCCTGGCGCCACCGACATCTCGTCGGAACCGAGCCGACCGTCCTGCAGCGTGATGACCCGATCGGTTGCCGCGGCGGCGTCGGCGTTGTGGGTGACCATCACCACCAGACGGCCGGAGCCCTCCTCGTGGGCGACCTCGGCGAGCAGCGCCAGGATGGCGGTGCCCGTATGGGAATCCAGGTTTCCGGTCGGTTCGTCGGCAAGGATCAGCGGTGGGTCCATCATCATGGCCCGTGCCACCGCGACGCGTTGCATCTCGCCGCCGGACAGTTCGGCCGGGCGGTGTTCGGTCCGCTTACCGAGGCCGACCCGGTCCAGCAGCCGAACCGCCTCCGCTTTGACCTTGCCGAGGCGGACGCCGTCGAGCAGCCTGGGCACCGCCACGTTCTCCCACGCCGAGAGCGTGGGCAGCAGGTTGAAGAACTGAAAGACGAACCCGACCCGATGGTGACGGAACTCCGACTGTTGCTCGTCGCGGAGCCTGCCGATCTCCTCACCGTCGAAGGTGATCGATCCCGAGTCGGGGGAGTCCAACGCCCCGAGCAGATGTAGCAGTGTGCTTTTCCCGGCCCCCGACGGACCGACGATCGAGACGAACTGGCCGCCGGACAATCGCAGGCTGATCTCGTTGAGCGCGCGCACCGTCTGCCCGCCAACCCTGTACTGGCGCACTACATTGCGCAGTTCGATGGCCAGTTCGCGCTGGGGCGTATCGGCGTTGTCCAGTTGTCTCAAGGTGGCCTCCCGTGAGACCGGGTTACCCGGCGCGCGGAGGCGCGGTCGGGATATGCGGAGCCTACTCCCGGCGCTCTCGCCACATATGGGCTTATGCGAGGTTCTTCGGTGAGCCCCGCAACCCATTGGTCGAGCACCGGCCACTGGTTCATGCAAGATGGGTGCCATGCCGCAGGAGCTCACCGCCGAACAGGCCGCTGCACTGTTGAACCCCGCCGATACGCTGGGAATCCCTCTGGGCCCCGGCCAGCCACCGGCCTTCCTGCGCGCTCTCGGCGTGCGCACGGACTGGACAGATCTGCGGGTGTACGGTGCGCTGCTGGCGGTCGGCACCGAGCTGTTCTCGCGGCCGGGTGTGCACTACCTGTCGGGCTTTTTCGGCCCGCTCGAACGTGCGCTGCGGGACATGGGTGCCGATATCGAATTCGCCGCCGCGGACTTCCGCCGGTTCGGGCCATTACTTGAGCGCCAGTCGCCGCGGGTGATGACGACCGTCGCGGCGCCACCGGATGCCGACGGCTGGTGTTCCCTGTCGCTACACGCGGGCGGGACCATTGGCGAGTTGCACCGCGCGGGCGCCGATCCGGAGCGACTGCTCATTGCCGAAGTCTCGGAAGGATATCCGCGCACCTACGGGTTTGGGGAGGATCATCGCCACGCGCTGCATATCGACGAGATCGACATCTTGGTGCGCTCGACGGATGCACCACTGGCGCTGCCCGGGGGTGATGCGGAGCCGTCGGATATCGATCGGGCGATCGCGCAGTACGCGGTGGGCTTCATCGGTCCGGGAGCGACACTGCAAACCGGAATCGGCGCCATTCCCAACCAGATTGCGGCTTTGTTGGCCGAAGGTGACGGCGGGGGCTACGGCCTGCACAGCGAGATGTTTACCGACGGCTGTATGCGACTACACCGCGCCGGCAAGGTCACCAACACCGGCAAGGGACAGTACGGCGGCGTCAGCGTGACGACCTTCGCCTTCGGATCACCGCAGCTGTACGAGTGGCTGGACAACAACTCCGATGTCGCGTTCCTGCCGGTCGAGATTGTCAACGCGCCAGAGGTTATCGGCGCCAACAACGACATGATCTCGATCAACGGTGCGCTCTCAATCGACATCCAGGGGCAGGTTGTCGCCGACACCATCAACGGAGGGCAGTTCAGCGGGATCGGTGGCGCCGAGGACTTCGTGGCCGGGGCCGGGCTGGAGCTGTCGGACCGTTCACTGATCTGCCTGCCCTCAACCTTTGAAAAGGATGGTGTGCTGCAGTCACGCATCGTGCCGTGGTTCGGTCCGGGTGCCGTCATCACCACGCCACGTCACCAGGTCGACGTGATCATCACCGAGTACGGCGCCGCAGAGCTGGAAGGCAGAACGGTCCGTGAGCGCGGAGAGGCGCTGGCATCCATCGCCCACCCGCAGTTCCGGGATGACCTGTTGGCGGCTGCTGAGCGTGCGTCGAATGGCCGCTCACCGGTCAGCTGAGCTCAACCCTGCTCGACGGTGTTGTTGTTACCGGACTTGGAGACTTCCGGTTCCCCGGAGTAATAGGTGACCTTGTTGTCGAAGCCCGAGACGCCGATCTTGCGGGCTGTTTCCAGGTGCACCGCGTTCTCGACACCGGACACCGTCAGGGTGTCGCAATTGCCCATGATTTCAACGGTATTGGACACTCCGCTGACGTTGACCAGACAGCCGTCGCAGTTGACCGCGACCTGCTTATGCGTACCGGAGACGCTGAAGGTCGCACCCGCGGGCACGAAGGTGGGACCCGCGGGCGCGGTCGACGAAGGAGTCGCGCGGGTACGCGTGGCAGGTGGCACGAGAGTTGACCTGACGGGCAGTGAGGATGTCGGACCCGTGCGCACATGCTGGGGCAGTGTGGGTTTGGCGGCGTAGAAGACCAATCCGGCAACTCCGGCCGTGATCAGGGCGAAGAAGACGATCAATCGCCGGCGAAATCTGCGGACAGGCGGCCGGGGCGGATAGGGCGTTCCGTAGACCGGCGGGGGTGGATACGGGCTCGACGCCGTCGGCGGGTACGGATACGGGTTCGGTTTCGTGACACCCAGTTCCGAGGTCCGCGCGGTCTCGTTCAGGGAGCGTTCCAGCTCTCGGATTCGGGCTTCGGGGTCACCGTCCGGCTCCACCCACAGATAGTCCCACATAGGGGCCACCGCGGCGGTAGCGTTTTGACTATGGGTTCCTCCGAGATTGTCGCTGCCGAACCACAACTGTTCGTCACCGACTTCGAACGCGCCATCGGCTTCTACGTCGACACGCTCGGATTCGAGGTGGCCTTCACCTACGGCGAGCCGCCGTTCTACGGCCAGGTGCGCCGGGGAGGGGGGAGCCTGAACCTACGCAAGGTCGTTGGCCCGGTCTATGACGGCAATTTCCTTGCCACGGAACATGATCCGCTTTCCGCCATACTCACGACCTACAAGCTGGGCCCCTTGCATGACGAGTACCAGGCGGCGGGTGTGGCCTTCCATCAGCCCCTGCAGACCGAGGAGTGGGGCAGCGTCACCTTCATCGTGAAAGACCCCGACGGGAACCTGCTGTTGTTCTCGGGTGCGGAAGCCTGAAAAGAAGCTCTCGCCATTGGGGCGCCGAGCGATGACAATGAGGCATGCGATTGCCAACCTCATTTGAAGGGCTCGTCACCGACGGCGGCAAGTCCATCGTGTACGGCGAGCCGTACACGACAGCCGACGGCACCCTGGTCATCACGGTTGCCAAGGTGCGCAGCCGGGGCCGCGGCGCCGACGGTGAAGCCCTGGAAACGCGTGCGAGACCATTAGGAGTCTTCGTCGTCAAGGACGGGAATGCTCAATGGCAGCCTGCTTTTAACGCCGATCGGGCCTCGACCCTGGGCATACTCACCGGAATGGTCGCGGCGGTATTGGGACTGACAGCCCTGATCCGCCGGCCGCCATGGCCTGATCTCACCTTGCCGGGATGGTCACCGGCAGAAAACCCGCACTGGTTCCGCGACAGGCGCTAACCGCTCAGCGCCTGCCGCGGCAGCCAATCGCTACTTCGGGGTGACGGTCTCCTTGAAGGTCCCGTCGCCCTGGTTCAGCCAGGTGATGGTGCCCTTCTGGAATTCGCCGATCCAGCCGCCCTTGGCGACATCGGGTCCGCCGGCCGTCTCCGCCTCGTCGGCGGTGGGGAAGCCGAGCGTGCCGCCCGCGCCGCCCTGCTCGGTGTACACCTTCAGGATTTCGCCCTGAACCAGATGCGCACCGGTGGACGGCGAGCTGAAGATCGTGCCCTTGGCGAAGGCCTGCACCGTGCCGTCGCCCACCTTCTCGGGCTGCCCGGTCGGCAAGCCGAGCTTGGCTTCTCCACCGGCCTTGGTGTACGCCTCGGCAACCGGCGGCTCCAGCGTCACATCGCCGACACCCGGCACATTGACGGTGGAGGGAGCCCCGGCCACGACGGAGGACACCGCACTGCTGGCCGACGAAGCGGCACTCGATGCGGCGCTACCACCAGCGCTGATGGCCGAGGATGCCGCACTGGTCGCGCTCGACAGCGACTCCTTGGCGGCGTTTTTGTCATCTTGAGAACACGCGACGACGACTGCTGCTGACATGGCGACGATGGAAACCGCGCCTGCTGCTCGTTTCATCAGATTGGTATCCATGAACCGAACGTAACAATGTAAACCGGACCAATAGGTGAGTTTTTCGATGTTCACCAATTGGTCATCGGGCGATTTCGGTGGAAAAAGGCGCGTTGAACGCACGAAAATGCACCGAAATTACGCGAAAAACTACGAAACCGGTGTCAGCTCGCAGACGTAGTCGCCGACGACGATGTGTACCTCGGTCGCATCCGGAACCGTGGGGGTGGGCACGACGTTGAGCTGGAACTGCTCACGGCCGAACTCATCGGTGGTCCCCGGCCACTGTTCCTGCAGGATGTCGCTGATCAGACCGGCGACTGCGGGTTCGGTGATGCGGTAGGTCTCGGCCTGGCAAAACTTCGAGTACACCTCGGTGACCCGGATGCGCGCCTTTTCGATGGGCAGGGTGCCCAGGTCATCGCCGGTTTCCGGGTCGCGTACCGCGGTCCCGGTGGCCCCGATGACCGAGAAGATCATCCCGACCTCGACACCGGCCTCGTCGCCCTTGTTGACCAGCACCGAGTAGCGGTCGACGATATCGGCGACCTTCCCGATGATCGGGTCAACGGGCTCCGGCTCCAGTTCACCAGCCGATTGCTCCGCTGGTTTCGTCTCTTCAGGCATTGCCCACGCCGACGGTGTAGTTGTTGGGGCGCGACGCGGTCTCGATCTTTTGCCGCTCCGGCTGCCCGGCGGTCTCGGCCGTCGCGAAATCGGTCTTGGCCTTGGCCACCGCGGCGCTTGAGACGTTCTCCGACTCGCGCAGGGCCTGGAAGGCGTGGCGCAAAGTCAGGCGGCTGATGGTCAGCGCGAGGTTCAGCGCGCTGGAGGCGGACTGCTTGTTGCCCTCGTTGAGGTCGTTCGATGCGGTCGCAAGGTGCTTGTCCACGTCGATCATGCCTTGCAGGGTCACCATCGTGGCGTACGCCGACTGCCCGACATTGCGATCAAGCTTGTTGCTCTGCTGAATGCGGTGATACAGATCGGCAATCAAGATCCCGGAGACGAGGGCAAGCAGCGGTGTGACGATGCCCTGGACGAATCGGACGAGTTCGGTGTCGCCCGCCGTGAAGCCGACAACCGCCGCGACGATGGTTGCGACAACCGCCGCTCCGACGATCGTCCAATGAACCAGCGTGGGCTTCGGGGGAAGCTGATCTGAATTTGCCAACGTCGTTACCGTCCGTTCGGTGAGTGGACACATTCATTGCATCCGTGACCCCATGAGCACTGACCGGAGCATGCTAACACCGTGTACAGCTTCATCCAAGGTGAGGTTACGTGCATTACTCGATGTTTGCTGAGTGTTGCGATCGCGTCGGATTTCTCCGAATATTGTTGAATCGCAAGGGGTATCGATAGGGGCCCTATCGGGCAGTTCTTAGCACTGTTGCGCGGCGGCGGCGTTCGTCGCCACGATCACCGCAGCTTGCCGGTCCGCGGGCAGCTCGTGCCAGGACTTGTGAAATGTCCCGGGGCCGACGTTCCCAGTGGTCTGGATGGACTGCAGATAGCCCTCCACGAGCTGGGTGGGGCCATCCTGCTTCCCGGTCATCCAGTCGGCGGCCGCACGGCAGGCCTGGTAGTACTCCTCTTCCAGGGAACTGGGTGCGGCGTCCACGGACGTTGTGACGCCCGCTGGCGACATCCCCGAGCCGGAGGCCGGAGGCTGTGCCGCCGGTGCCTCGATCGGGGTGGTGGAGGCGCCGGCCGGGTTGGGAGCCGCCTTCTCGTCGGATTTCGACGTGCATGCCGCACCGATCAACGGGACACAGAGGGCCATCAGGGTCGCGGCGATGCGGATTGGGACGGTCACCACTCCAAAGTAGCAAGTGCCTACCAGCGGCAACATTTACTCACTCAGAGCTTTTGCCCTGGGGGCAAAAGCGCAGGAAAACGCCGGTACCATTTCAGCTGTGATGGGACACAGGGGTTTTCAGGGGTGGTGTTGCGGCTAGCCGCCACCATCCCTGCCCCTGCCATCGATTTGAGCCTTCATGACCACTGCATCTGTCCTGGATCTGCGCCGCCCTGTCTCCGCCGGATCCTCGCCCACCCGCCTGCGCCTGCCGGATCTGCTCCGCATCACCGATGAGGGCGCCGACGACGCCCTGCACGGTCGCTTCGACCATCTGCTGCCCGAGGGCGGCCTTCCGGTCGACGAGCGCTGGGCCACCCGTATTCACGCCGACGACGAGCTCGATGTCTGGCTGATCAGCTGGGTGCCCGACAAGTCCACCGAGTTGCACGACCACTGCGGCTCGCTCGGCGCGCTGACCGTGCTCAACGGCTCGCTGCATGAGTATCGCTGGGACGGAAGCCAACTGGTGCGCCGCCGGCTCGACGCGGGCGATCAAGCGGGATTCCCGCTGGGCTGGGTGCACGATGTGATGCGCGCACCTGAGGCTCCCGTGCGCATCGCCACCGGACCTACGTTGAGCGTGCACGCGTACTCGCCGCCGCTGACTGCGATGTCGTATTACGAAGTGACCCAGGCCAAGACGTTGCGGCGCAGCCGCACCATCCTCACCGACGAGCCCGAAGGACCGGCGGCATGACGGTGCACGATCTGCTGGCCACCGCGCGTGGCCGGCTGCGGCGCCTGCCTGCCGACGAGGTTCCCACCGCGCTGGGCCGCGGCGCGTTCCTGGTCGACATTCGCCCGGCCGCACAACGCGCGCAAGAGGGCGAAGTGGTCAACGCCTTCGTCATCGAGCGCAACGTCCTGGAATGGCGGCTGGACCCCGAGAGCGACGCCCGCATTCCTGAGGCGGGCAATCACGACATCGAGTGGGTCATCCTGTGCCAGGAGGGCTACACCTCCAGCCTGGCCGCGGCCTCGCTGCAGGAGATCGGCCTGTACCGGGCTACCGACGTCATCGGCGGATACAAGGCCCTCAAGGACAAGGGCATCCTGATCTAGGCGGGCACCACGTGCGCGAGGTCCAGGACGTCTGGCTTTAGCCGAAGTCGCCCGCGTCGCGCCGCAGGTGCGTGAGCACCGACACCAGTGTGCGGGTGCGTGAGGGTGACAGCCCGATCTGTGCGAACACCTTGGCGTTCAGGTCGGTGGTCGCCACTGAACCAAGATCGCGGCCGGCATCGGTGATCTCCACCAGCGTGCCGCGGCCGTCGGCGGGGTTGGGCACCCGGCGCACCAGCCCCGCCTCCTCCAGCCGGTCCACCGTGTTGGTTACCGAGGTGGGGTGAACCTGAAGCCGCGCACTGGCTTTGGCCATCGGCATGGAGCCCGCCCGGCTGAACGAGAGCAGCATCAGCAGCTCGTAACGCGAAAAGGTCAAACCGTGCGGGCGCAACACATCTTCGACCCGCGCCAGCATGATCTGGTGCGCACGCATCACCGACGTGACGGCGGCCATCCCGTCGGCGACCTCACCCCAGCCGTTCTCGACCCAATGGCGATGGGCATCGTCGACGGGATCGAACGGCAGAGTCATGGTTCCGGCGAATCTTTACCGGTGACTGAAGTTGGCGGGGCGCTTCTCGACGAACGCGGCCATGCCCTCTGACTGGTCGGCGGTGCCGAATGCCGAGTGGAAGAGCCTGCGCTCGAACAGCAATCCCTCGGCGAGGCTGGACTCGAAGGCCCGGTTGACGGCTTCCTTGGCCATCATCGAGGCCGATAGGGACATCTCGGAGATGGTCTTCGCGACGGCCTTGGCCTCGTCGAGCAGGCTCTCGGTGGCGACCACGCGTGACACCAGACCACTGCGCTCGGCCTCGGCGGCATCCATGTTGCGCCCGGTGAGGATCATGTCCATGGCCTTCGCCTTGCCGATGGCACGGGTGAGCCGCTGCGACCCGCCCATGCCGGGCAGCACGCCCAGCTTGATCTCGGGCTGCCCGAACTTGGCGTTCTCGGCGGCGATGATCAGGTCGCACATCATGGCCAGCTCACAGCCACCGCCGAGGGCGTATCCGCTCACCGCGGCGATCGTCGGAGTCCGTATCGCACCCAACTTGCCCCAGGCGGCGAAGAAGTCGGAGCCGAACATATCGCTGAACGACTGGTCGGCCATCTCCTTGATATCGGCACCCGCCGCGAACGCCTTCTCGCTACCGGTGATGATGATCGCCCCGATGCCCTGATCGGCGTCGAATTCCGCTGCGGCGGTGGTGACCTCATTCATCACCTGTGAGTTCAGCGCGTTGAGCGCTTTGGGCCGGTTCAGGGTGATGACAGCGACGCGGTCGATCCGCTCGGTGAGGATGGTTTCGAAAGTCATGACGCTCCTTGAATTCGCGTGAAGATCGCCGAGAAGTCTAGGCCCGAGCCGCCCGAGGTATTGAAGTCGTCGTAGATGTGGGCGGCCGCGAGACCGAGCTGTGCATCAACGCCGTTGGTGCGCACCGCATTGGCGGCCAGCCCCAGGTCCTTGGCCATCAGCGCGACCGCAAAGCCGGGTGTGTAGTCGCGATTGGCGGGGCTGGCGGGCACCGGGCCGGGCACCGGACAGTTCGACGTCAGAGCCCAGCACTGGCCCGAGGCGTTGGCGGCGACATCGAAAAGCGCCTGATGGCTCAGACCGAGCTTCTCGCCCAGTGCGAACGCCTCGCTGATCGCGATCATCGACACCCCGAGGATCATGTTGTTGCAGATCTTCGCGGCCTGCCCCACACCGGGACTGCCGCAGTGCACGATGCGCTTGCCCATGGCCCCCAGAATCGGTTCTGCGTCGGCGAAGACCGCATCATCGCCGCCCACCATGAACGTCAACGTCGCCGCGGTGGCCCCGGGCACACCGCCGGAAACCGGTGCGTCGGCGAAGCGATGCCCCGCCGCCGTCGCCGCATCATGTGCGGCGCGGGCGTCGGCCACATCGACGGTGGAGGAGTCGATGAACAGCGTGCCCGGACGCGCTGCGGGCAGCAGTTCCTGGTACGCGGCGAGCACATGCTCACCCTTGGGCAACATGGTGATCACCACGTCGGCGGCCGCCGCTGCTGCCGCGCCCGATTCCGCCAGCGGCACGCCGGCCTCGGTGGCGGCAGCACGTGCCTGCTCGGACAGGTCGAAGGCGGTCACGGTGTGCCCGGCCTTCGTGAGGTTGACCGCCATCGGTAACCCCATGTGGCCCAAGCCGATAAAGGCAATGTTCGTCACGACCACTCCAGATCGTCGTTGACCGGCTGGAAGAAGGCCTCGACATCGGCCGCGGTGACCTCGGCGAGTGTCTTCGGATTCCACTGCGGGTTGCGGTCCTTGTCGACCAGCTGCGCCCTGATGCCCTCGACCAGGTCGTGGGAGCTCACCGACTGGCTGGACACCCGGTACTCCTGCGTGAGAACTGCTTCCAGCGAGGGCAGTTCGCGTGCCCGCCGCACTGCTGCGAGCGTTACCGACAAGGCGATGGGGGAGCGGGTCAGGATCTGATCGGCGGCCGCGTGGGCACGTTCGTCGCCGTAGGCCTGCAGTGCGGCCACGATATCGGCGACGGTGTCTGCGGCGTAGCACTCGTCGATCCAACTGCGTTGGGCCAAAAGGTCACTCGACGGAGCGATGGCACCGTGCACTGTGAGTGCGGTGGCGATATCGCTGTCGATGATGGCCTTGACGAACTTCTCAAGCCGGTCATGGGGCACGTAATGGTCGGCGAATCCCAGCGCGATGGCGTCGGCACCGGAGAAGGGGGCGCCGGTCAGTGCGGCGTGCAGTCCCAGCTGTCCCGGGGCGCGGGAAAGCAGATAGGTTCCGCCCACATCCGGGATGAATCCGATGCCCACCTCGGGCATGCCGACCTTGGAGGTGTCGGTGACGATGCGGGTGTTGGCATGTCCGGCCACTCCGACGCCGCCACCCATCACGATGCCATCCATCAGCGCCACATACGGTTTCGGGAACCGGCCGACCTGCGCGTTGAGTTGGTACTCCTCGCGGAAGAAGCGGCGGGCCACCACGCCGTCGATCTTGGCGCTGTCGTGGATCTCCACCACATCGCCCCCGGCACACAGGCCACGTTCCCCGGCGCCGGCGAGCACCACGGCGCGGATGTCGTCGTCGGCCTCCCACTCGGACAGGGCCACCGACATCGCGGTGATCATGTCGTTGGTCAGTGAGTTGATGGCCTTGGGGCGGTTGAGCGTCAGCAGACCGACGCCCTTTTCGACCCGCGTCTGGATCTGATCCGTCACGCCGGAAGCCCTTCCTGGATAAGCTTGCGGGACACGATGACTCGCATGATCTCGTTGGTTCCTTCCAGAATCTGGTGCACCCGTAGGTCGCGGACGATCTTCTCGATGCCGTACTCGGCCAGGTAGCCGTAGCCGCCGTGTAGCTGCAACGCCTCGTTGGCCACCGTGAAACCTACGTCAGTGGCGATGCGTTTGGCCATGGCACACAGCTCGGCCGCACGCGGATCGCCCTCGTGCACCGCCGAGGCCGCACGCCAGACCATGGTGCGGGCGGATTCCAGCTCGGTGGCCATATCCGCCAGCCTGAACTGCAGCGCCTGGAACTTGATCAGCTCGTCACCGAATGCCTTGCGGGTGCGCAGGTACTCGATGACCTTCTCCAGTGCGGATCGGGCACCCCCGAGTGAGCAGGACGCGATGTTGAGCCGTCCGCCGTTGAGGCCGCGCATCGCGATGGTGAATCCGATGCCTTCCTCACCGATCCGGTTGCCCACCGGCACCCGGACATCCTCGAAGACGACCTGCGCGGTGGGCTGGGCGTGCCAGCCCATCTTGCGTTCGGGCGGCCCGAAGGACAGTCCCGGCGCGTCCTTGGGCACCACGATGGTCGAGATGCCCCGTGGGCCGGGGCCACCGGTGCGCGCCATCACCACGTAGAGATCCGCCGCTCCCGCGCCCGAGATGAACTGTTTGACCCCGTTGAGCACGTACTCGTCACCGTCGCGAACCGCGCTGGTTCGCAAGGCCGATGCGTCGCTGCCGCATTCGGGCTCGGTAAGGCAATAGGCCCCGATCGTCTCCATGGTGCACATCGAGGGCAGCCATCGTTGGCGCTGCTCCTCGTCGCCGAACTCGTCGATCATCCAGGCGGCCATGTTGTGGATGGAGATGAACGCCGAGACGGCGGAGCACCCGGTGGCCATCGCCTCGAAGATCAACGAGGCATCCAGGCGGGTGAGCCCGGAGCCCCCGACATCGGGGTTGATGTAGATGCCACCCATGCCCAGTGCCGCGGCCTTCGGGAACACCTCGACCGGGAAGTACTTGTCGCGGTCCCATTCCAGGGCGTGCGGCGCGATGTGGATGTCGGCGAATTCCCGTGCTGTATTCCAGATTTCGCGCTGCTCGTCGGTGAGATTGAACATGGACAGTCCACTCAGTCCATGGTGGGAATGACGAAGGAAGCGCCTTCCTTGGTGCCCGAGGGCCAACGCTGGGTCACCGTCTTGGTCTTGGTGTAGAACCGGATCGAGTCGGGCCCGTGCTGGTTGAGGTCGCCGAATCCGGATCGCTTCCAGCCACCAAACGTGTGGTACGCCACCGGAACCGGAATCGGCACATTCACGCCCACCATTCCGGTGTTGACCTTGGCGCAGAAGTCGCGTGCGGTGTCGCCGTCGCGGGTGAAGATCGCGACACCATTACCGAACTCATGCTCGGACGGCAGGCGCACGGCCTCGTCGTAATCCTTGGCGCGCACCACCGATACCACCGGCCCGAAGATCTCTTCTTTGTAGATACGCATGTCGGGTGTCACGTGGTCAAAAAGTGATGCGCCGATGAAGAATCCATCCTCATGTCCGGACACGGTCAGATCGCGGCCGTCCAGGACCAGCTCGGCTCCCTCGGCGATGCCGATATCGATGTAGTCGCGCACCCTCTTGAGGGCGTCAGCGCCCACCAGCGGGCCGAAGTCGACGCCTTCGTCCAGGGACGGTCCGACCACCAGCTCGCGGGCGCGCTTGGTCAGGCCGTCGACGAGCCGTTCGGCGGTGGACTCACCGACAGGTACCGCGACCGAGATCGCCATACAGCGCTCGCCGGCCGAGCCGTATCCCGCACCGATGAGCGCATCAATGGCCTGGTCGATATCGGCGTCCGGCATGATGATCATGTGGTTCTTGGCGCCGCCAAAGCATTGGGCGCGTTTGCCGTTCGCGGTGGCGGTCTCGTAGATGTACTGCGCGATCGGGGTCGATCCGACGAAGCCGACGGCGGCGATGCGCGGATCGTGCAGCAGCGCGTCGACGGCGGTCTTGTCACCGTTGACGACGTTGAAGACGCCGGCCGGCAGTCCTGCTTCGAGGAACAGCTCGGCAAGGCGCAGCGGCACCGACGGGTCGCGTTCGGAGGGCTTGAGCACGAAGGCGTTTCCACACGCCAGTGCGGGCCCGGCCTTCCAGAGCGGAATCATGGCGGGGAAGTTGAACGGGGTGATGCCCGCGACCACGCCCAGGGGCTGGCGGATGGAGTACACGTCGATACCCGTGCCCGCGCCGCTGGTGTACTCGCCCTTGATGAGGTGGGGGATGCCGGTGGCGAATTCGCAGACCTCGAGCCCGCGTTCGATATCGCCCTTGGCGTCGGCGTGTGTCTTGCCGTGCTCCTGAGACAGCATGGTGGCCAGGTCGTCGATCTCCGCGCGAACCAGGTCGACGAACTTGGCGAGCACACGAGCGCGTTGCTGAGGGTTGCGGGCGGCCCAGCCGGGCTGAGCTTCGGCGGCGTTCGTGATGGCCGCCTCGACTTCGGAAACGTCTGCCAACGGCACCTGCCGTACCGGCTTGCCCAACGTCGGGTCGTAGACGTCGGCATAGCGGCCGGAGGTGCCGGGGACGTGCTTACCGGCGACGAAATGTGACAGTTGCGGTAACGAACTCATGGTGTAGCCCCTTGGGAAACGGTTGGATATCCGGGAGGTCGGCACTTCTGAATCTAGTTGGACATCCATGTAATGTCTAGTAGGACTTCCAGCTAAAAATCCTGTTGTTCACAGGGATCTCACAGGGATTTGCCACAGCGGCAGGCCGCGAGCGGTACTGTGAGGCCACGACGTGGCCGGACAGTTCGGGAACCTGTGGCGTAAGCATGGAACTCTTGCACTTGCCTGCTCGTTAAACGTCCAGTTGACTTGTTTGACGTCATCCGCGGAGGCCGCATATCGCGGCACCGCACTTCCAGGAGAGGATCACGACGGTGCGAACCACCAGCAATCCCATTCTTCGGTCGCTGCCCGGAAAAGAGGGTGGCGGCTATGCGCAGTTCGGGTCGGGCGCTGCAGGTGCCGGTGCCATGGCGGCCCAGCAGCTGCGGCAGGACCCCTACACCGCGTACCCGGAGGCACAGGCCGGCGTATCCCGGCCACTGACCATCGACGATGTGGTGACCAAGACCGGTATCACCCTCGGCGTGATCGTCGCCGTCGCCGCGGCCGCGTTCTTCTTGATCAGCTCCAACACCGGGCTGGCGCTGCCGTTCCTCGCGGTCGGTGGCATCGGCGGTTTCATCATGGTGATGATCGCCAGCTTCGGGCGTAAGCAGGACAACCCGGCGATCGTGCTGAGCTACGCGGCGCTCGAGGGCCTCTTCGTGGGTGCCATTTCGTTTGTCATCCCGGCCAGCGTGGGTGTCGGAGGGGCCAGCGCGGGTGCGCTGATCGGTCAGGCAGTCCTCGGCACCGTCGGTGTGTTCATCGGCATGTTGTTCGTGTACCGCTCCGGCGCCATTCGCGTGACGCCCAAGTTCCAGCGGATGCTGCTGGCCGGCCTGGTCGGTGTGCTGGTGCTGGCGCTGGGCAACCTGGTGCTCGGCTTCTTCGGTATCGACATGGGTCTGCGCAGCGGTGGCCCGATCGCGATCATCTTCTCGCTGGTCTGCATCGGCATTGCCGCGTTCAGCTTCCTGGTCGACTTCGACGCGGCCGATCAGCTGGTGCGCGCCGGTGCGCCTGAGAAGGCCGCCTGGGGTATCGCCCTGGGGCTGGCCGTCACCCTGGTCTGGCTGTACGTCGAGATCCTGCGACTGCTGAGCTACTTCCAGAACGACTAGTTGTCGACAACAAAAGGGCGCCCCGTTCGCGGGGCGCCCTTTTTCATGTCACTGAGAAACGCGGACCCTGCCCGCGGCCTCGGCGGCATTGCGCCGCGCGGTCTCCACGTCCGGGTCGTAGGCCAGGGCCACTCCCATACGGCGGGTGACGAAACTCTCCGGCTTCCCGAACAACCGCAGATCGGTGCGCGGCACGGCCAGGGCGGCCTCGAGCCCATCGAACACGACACCTTCCGCGTCGACCCCGCCATAGATCACCGCGCTGGCACCCGGGGTCTTCAACGACGTGTCGACGGGAAGCCCGAGGATGGCGCGCGCGTGCAGTTCGAACTCGTTCTGCCACTGCGTGATCATGGTGACCATGCCCGTGTCGTGCGGGCGGGGGCTCACTTCGCTGAAGTACACCTGGTCGCCCTTGACGAACAGTTCGACGCCGAAAATTCCCTGCCCACCCAGGTTTTCGGTGACAGCACGTGCGATGTGCTGTGCACTCCGCAGGGCTTCATCCGACATGGGGTGCGGCTGCCAGCTCTCGACGTAGTCACCGTTGGCCTGCCGGTGCCCGATCGGCGCGCAGAAGCTGGTCTCGATCTCTCCGCTGTCTCCCAGCGCCCTGACCGTCAACTGCGTGATCTCATAATCGAAGTCGACGAATCCCTCGACGATCACGCGGTTGTTGGTTACCCGGCTGCCCGCCATCGCGTAATCCCAGGCCTTCTCGACATCGGCCGGTCCGTCGAGCTTGCTCTGCCCCTTGCCGGAGCTGCTCATCAGCGGCTTGACGACGCACGGGTACCCGATACCGCCGTCGATCGCGGCCTGCAGCTCGGCCAGTGAGTCGCAGAATTGGTAAGGGCTGGTGGGTAATCCGAGTGTCTCGGCGGCCAGGCGCCGGATGCCCTCGCGGTCCATGGTGAGCCGGGCAGCGCGGGCGGTGGGGATTACCCGTACCGTGCCCTCGGCCTCCAGGGCTTCCAGGGTGGCGGTGGCGATCGCCTCGATCTCGGGGACCACCAGATCGGGCTTCTCCGCCTCGATCAGGGTGCGCAGCTGCTCGGGGTCGGTCATCGAGATGACGCGCGCGTGGTGAGCGATCTGGTGCCCGGGGGCGTTCTCGTAGCGGTCGACGGCAATGGTCTCGACGCCCAGGCGTTGCAGGGCGATCAGCACCTCACGGCCGAGCTCGCCGGCGCCGAGCAGCATGACCCGCGTCGCGCGCGGTGACAGGGGAGTTCCGATAGTGGTCATCGCGACTGAACTTTAGTAGCAACGAGACCGAGGTTGTGGCGGGAATGTCTGAGACGAACCCACCACAACCTCGGTCTCGGTGTGAACGAACTAGGCGAGGCGCTCGATGACCATCGCCATACCCTGGCCGCCGCCGACACACATGGTCTCGACACCGAAGGTCTTGTCGTAGGTGGTCAGGTTGTTGAGCAGGGTGGCGGTGATGCGCGCACCGGTCATACCGAAGGGGTGTCCCAGGGCGATGGCACCGCCGGAGACGTTGAGCTTGTCCTCGTCGATACCGAGCTCACGAGCCGAGCCCAGCACCTGCACCGCGAACGCCTCGTTGATCTCGAACAGGTCGATATCGCCAATCGTCTTGCCGGCGTTCGCCAGTGCACGCTTGGTGGCCTCGATCGGGCCCAGGCCCATGATCTCCGGGGACAGGCCGGACACACCGGTGGACACGACGCGAGCCAGCGGGGTCAGGCCCAGCTCCTTGGCGCGCGTGTCGCTCAGGATGACCAGCGCGGCCGCGCCGTCGTTGAGCGGGCAGGCGTTACCGGCGGTGATGGTGCCGTTGGGGCGGAAGACCGGCTTCAGCTGGCTGATCGCCTCGTAGGTGGTGCCGGCACGCGGGCCGTCGTCCTTGGACACCACGGTGCCGTCGGCCAGGGTCACCGGGGTGATCTCACGCTCGAAAAAGCCGTCGGCGATGGCCTTTTCGGCCCGGTTCTGGCTGCGCACGCCCCAGTGGTCCTGGTCCTCGCGGCTGATGCCGGTGTGCAGCGCCACGTTCTCGGCGGTCTGGCCCATCGCGATGTAGACATCGGGGGTCAGGCTGTCGTTACGCGGGTCATGCCATTCGGTGGCACCCTGCGCGGCAGTGGCGGTGCGAGCCTCGGCATCGGCGTACAGCGGGTTGTGGCTGTCCGGCCAGCCGTCGGAGGTGCCCTTCGGGAAACGTGAAACCGTCTCCACGCCAGCAGAAATGAAGGCGTGGCCTTCACCGGCCTTGATGGCATGCAATGCCATACGGGTGGTCTGCAGCGAGGACGAGCAGTAGCGGTTGACCGTGGTACCGGGCAGGAAGTCGTAGCCCAACTGCACCGCTACGGCGCGACCGATGTTGAAACCGGCCTCGCCACCGGGCTGACCGCAGCCCAGCATCAGGTCGTCGATGTCCTTGGGATCCAGTGCGGGCACCTTGTCGAGCGCGGCGCGCACCATCTGCGCGGCCAGGTCATCCGGCCGCATGCTCACCAACGAGCCCTTGCCTGCGCGCCCGATCGGGGAGCGAGCGAGGGAAACGATCACGGCTTCGGGCATGAAAACTCCTGAATATAGGGGAATTAGTACTGGTTCTACTCCCCTGGAATCTAATGCAGGGACACGGCGGGCAGGTCGTCGGCCCGGGCGGTAGGCAGGTATGCGGCCGATGACATGCGTCGGGCGACGCGCATGGCTGTGCTAGCGGGCATATGCCTGAGCACGCACCGGTAGCCAGACGAGCGCGACCAGGGCAACGCCGCCGATGCCCAGCGGCACATCGCCGATCAGATGCATGTGATGCGTCGGCGCGAGAGCCATGATCGCCATCGACAGCATGTGCAATGACTCGCACACGAGGAACACATCGACGGCCGCGCGGTACTTGACGGGATCGCCCGCCGCCACGGCTAGACAGATTCCAAGCCCGATGTTGAGCGCCGCGATCATGACCACGTACTCGAATCCGCCACCCGCGCCCCAGGCGCCCAGTTTCCCGATCGTCGAGTGGTGCTCGTTCGCCAGTGATGTGTTGGCCACGGGCACTGTGATCAGGAAGAACGCCACGAAGACGAGGCCGGTGGTGCGCAGCACAAACGGCACCAGCGGTGAGTAGATATCGCCGAGTCGCCAGCCAGTACGACGATTGTCGCCGACATGAGTTCCCATGATTCGAAGCTAGTATACCGATCGGTCTACCGTCAACGTCAGACGTTTACCGCTTCCGGTTCGGAATGCTGGTTGACCGCCACCCCGAGCTCCGCGGCGCTGCGCCGCCAGATCCGTCCCAGAACGCGTATCCGGGCACTCATGGTCTGCGATTCCGCGGCAGCGGACACCCAGGGCAAATCGGGGATGGGGCCGCCCGTCCACTCGCCGAGGGCGTGCGCGACAGCCGGTAGCAGTAGGCGTGCTGCCAGTGCATATCCGGCTGCCGAGGGGTGGTAGTGGTCGTCGGCGAACATCTCTTCCGGTGCCTGCAGAAACTCCGGTGACAGCAGATCGGCAAGCGGAACCGGCACCCCGCCGGAGGCTCGCACCGCTGCCGCCTGGAAATGGGCCAGGCGTAGCCCGCGAGAGCGCACCACCGCGCGCAACGGCTGCGGTATGGCGGTGATCACCCCGAAATCGGGGCAGGTGCCCACCACCACGGCCGAGCCGGCCGTGCGCAGTCGCCGGATCGCGTCGCCCAGTCGCTGCGCGGAGGCGCGCACCGCGTTGAGCGAGGTCACGTCGTTCGCGCCGATCATGATCACGGCGAGATCCGGCGGCGGGCCGATGATCGACATGGCGTCGATCTGGGCGGCCAGCCCCTTGGACGTTGCGCCCGATATCGCCTTGGTGGACAGCCGGATTCGCTTCCCGGACTCTTCGGCCAAACCGCGGGCCAGCAGCACTCCCGGTACCTCGTCGGGGACGTGGCAGCCGTATCCGGTGGCGGTGGAGTCTCCGAAAATCGCCAGGTGCAGGTCGAATTCCACGCCCCGGCTGTACCTGGTCACCGGGCCGCCGCCCTGTACGTAAATGCCGTCCGCAACCGGGGGAGCGTCGTGAGTCTTCGGGATCACCAGGCGAACCTGCCTGGCCTGCGCGTTCAGGAAGCTGTACGCCCCCCAGAGCCCGGTACCCATCGCCGCGCCCGCGGCCCCGGTGCTCAGGGCTGCCCAGATCGTCCGTCTGCGTGTGGCGAGGATGCTCACGGTGGCTATTTTCACGGAAGGCGACACACCGCGCCAGTCCTCTGACCAGCATCACGCGAAATGAGGCGTGGACGATGCGGTATCGAAAGCGGTTCGTTGCCTGTTGATAGGTATAGTCCATCGGACGCTAGCTGGCAGCTAGCAGTCTGAAGCGTCACAGGACACTGGCTAGGCAAAGGAGCCTGAACAGATGACCGCACCGAAGCGCGCCCCCGAATACGGGCCTGCAGGGTCGATGGGATCTTCCCTGAACACGCTGGTACGCGCCTTTCCGATGAGCGATGGCGCCGCAGCCGAAGTGATCGAGGACGCGGCCAGTCTGGCCGCACGAGTCCTCGGATTCGGTGTCCGAATGACGGTGCGCACGGTGCTGCAGATCGGCAGCCACGCCCCTACGCTCCCGTACCCGTTTGGGCTGCTCGAAGAGCTGGGCCGCTTCCTGGTTCCCCCGCGCGGCACGGTCAAGGCGACGGTGACGCTGCCGAACACCAATGCGCGGTTGATTCGCGCCCAGGGTGTCGGTCCGGTGGACGGCACCGGACGCGTGGTCTTGTACCTGCACGGCGGCGCCTTCATCGTGGGCGGTCCAAACACCCACAGCGCCTTGGTGTCCACCATCTCCCAGCACGCGGACGCACCGTGTCTGCTGGTCGACTACCGGATGCCGCCCAAGGCCTCCCTGGACCAGGCGGTCGACGACTGCCTGGACGGGTACCGCTGGCTGCGCGGGCAGGGCTACGCGCCGGAACAGATCGTATTCGCGGGCGATTCTGCCGGCGGTTTTCTCTCGGTGGCGGTGGCCCAGCGGCTGCTCGCAGAGGACGGTGAGGTCCCGGCCGCGCTGGCCCTCATCTCGCCACTGATCGAGCTGGATCCGGCGCCCAAGGTCGCGCATGAGAACGCCAAGACCGATGTCATGCTGCCGCCCAACTGTTTTGAGGCGCTGCAGAAGATCCTTACCAAGGCCGGAGGTGGCGTTCCGCCCCAGGAGATCATCGACAAGGTCGACGGCCGGATGCCGCAGACTCTGGTGCATTGCTCCGGCTCGGAGGTGCTGTTGTACGACGCGCGCCTGCTGGGGCAGCGCCTCGCCGAGCAGGGTGTGCCGGTGGAGATCAAGGTCTGGCCCGGTCAGATGCACGTCTTCCAGGTGGCGACCAAGGTCGTGCCCGAGGCCAAGAGGTCCCTGGCGCAGATCGGCCAGTACATCCGCGACGCCGTGCCCGAGACTTCCTCGGCCGAGTTCGTCGCACCCGCGGCGGTTTGATCGCTCCGTCAGCTCCCCTGTGCGCGGGCCGGCCGCCGGTCTAATAGCGTTACCGGTATGCGCATTGCCCAGCATGTCTCCGATCTGATCGGTAACACCCCCCTTGTCCAGCTCAACTCGGTGGTGCCCGCGGGTGGCGCGGTTGTGGCGGCCAAGATCGAGTACCTGAATCCCGGCGGTAGCTCCAAGGACCGCATCGCCGTCAAGATGATCGAGGCGGCCGAGGAAGCGGGCCTGCTCAAGCCCGGTGGCACCATCGTCGAACCCACATCGGGCAACACCGGCGTCGGACTGGCACTGGTGGCCCAGCGCAAGGGCTATCACTGCGTGTTCGTGTGCCCCGACAAGGTCAGCGAAGACAAGCGGAATGTGTTGCGGGCCTACGGGGCCGAGGTCGTGGTGTGCCCCACGGCCGTACCACCGGAGCACCCGGACAGCTACTACAACGTTTCGGACCGTCTGGTGCGTGAGATCGAGGGCGCCTGGAAGCCCGACCAATACTCCAATCCGAACGGACCGGCCAGCCACTACGAGACCACCGGACCGGAGATCTGGGCCGACACCGACGGCAAGATCACCCATTTCGTCGCCGGAGTGGGAACCGGAGGGACCATTACCGGTGCGGGCCGATACCTCAAGGAGGTCTCGGGAGGCGCGGTGAAGGTCGTCGGTGCGGATCCGGAGGGGTCCGTGTACTCCGGAGGGACGGGCCGCCCGTACCTCGTCGAGGGTGTGGGAGAGGACTTTTGGCCCACCGCCTACGACCCGAGCGTGGTCGATGAGGTCATCGCGGTATCCGACGCCGACTCGTTCGAGATGACACGACGGCTCGCGCGCGAAGAAGGGTTGCTGGTCGGCGGATCCTGCGGCATGGCCGTGGTGGCGGCAATTCGACTGGCCGAGAAGGCCGGACCCGACGCCGTGATCGTGGTGCTGTTGCCGGACGGTGGCCGCGGGTACCTGTCCAAGGTGTTCAACGACTCCTGGATGTCCTCCTACGGCTTCCTGCGCAGCCGCCTCGACGGCAGCAAGTCCGAGCCCACCGTCGGCGATGTGTTGCGTGGAAAGTCCGGTGCGCTACCGGATTTGGTGCACACCCACCCGTCGGAGACGGTGCGCGATGCCATCGAGATCTTGCGTGAGTACGGGGTGTCGCAGATGCCTGTCGTCGGCGCCGAGCCGCCCGTCATGGCCGGCGAGGTCGCCGGGTCGGTGTCCGAAAGGGAGCTGCTGTCAGCGGTATTCGAGGGCCGGGCGCAACTGGCCGATGCCGTGTCCCAGCACATGAGTCCGCCGTTGCCACTGGTGGGTGCCGGCGAACCGCTGAGCACCGCGGGGTCCATGTTGCGCGACACCGACGCGGTGATGGTTATCGACGAGGGCAAGCCCGTCGGTGTCATTACCCGCCATGACCTGCTCGGATTCGTATCCTCCGGTAGAGGCGTGCGGCACTGAATTTGGTCCCAAATCGTTTCGCAGAAGCCAACCTGTGGAAACGCTGAAAGCGTAATGTCCTCTGTTGCTCGACGCTCATGCGTGCCATACGAACTGGAGGACAACCGTGACTGAAGTTCCACCACCCTTGCCGCAGGATCCGGGCGGTTACCCGCCGCCTCCGCCGGCAGCCGGTGCACCAGGTCTACCGGGCGGCAATTTCGAAATCTGGCTCCGGCGTGTCGGTGCCTACATCATCGACGTCATTCCGGTGGCTCTGCTGAGCGGTATCGGCGGCGGAATCGCGGGCGGAACCGCTACGACCGCTGATTGCATCAGCGACTCCTACGGCGACCCCATGACCGGCGGAATGAGCTACATCAGCTGCCAGCCGGAGTACACCGGCGTGGGCTGGGCCGCCTACATTCTGTTCACCCTCGCGGCGATCGCGTTCGCGGTGTGGAACTGGGGCCTGAAGCAGGGCACCACCGGATCGAGCATCGGCAAGGGCCTGCTCGGTATCCGGGTACTGGGTGAGGCGACCGGCCAGCCGATCGGATTCGGCATGTCCGTCGTCCGTCAGATCGCGCACTTCTTGGACGCGGTCATCTGTTACATCGGCTTCCTGCTGCCGTTGTTCACGGCCAAACGGCAGACGATCGCCGACATGCTAGTGAAGACCGTAGTCGTTCCCAAGTAGAAGTAACCCGTTCGGCGGCGTTGGGCTGTCTCACGTCACGCGGTCCGTATAGGCTCGGACCCGATGAGTGAGCAGCGCAGCGCCGCCGACGCGTCTCGGTGGCAAGGGTTTTCCACACGGGCCATCCATGGCGGTTTCCATGCCGATCCGCAGACCGGTGCGGTCAACGTGCCGATCTATGCCAGCTCGACCTTCGCCCAGGATGGCGTCGGCCAGCTGCGCGGTGGATTCGAGTACGCGCGTACCGGCAACCCCACTCGAGCGGTTCTTGAAGCCTCGCTGGCCGCATTGGAGGACGCCCACTTCGGCAGGGCGTTCGCATCGGGTATGGCGGCCACCGACTGCGTGCTGCGCGCGTTGTTGCGCCCCGGCGATCACCTGATCATCCCCAACGACGCCTATGGCGGCACCTTCCGGCTGATCGACAAGGTGTTCTCGCAGTGGGGAATTAGCCACACACCTGTTCCGGTGGCCGATGTCGACGCCATTCGCACCGCCATCACCCCCCAGACCAAGCTGATCTGGCTGGAGACACCCACCAATCCGCTGCTGAGCATCGCCGATATCGCGGCCGTGGCCCAGGTGGCTGCCGAGTATTCCGTGAAGCTCTTGGTGGACAACACCTTCGCATCGCCCGCGCTGCAGCAGCCGCTGAATCTGGGTGCCGATATCGCGTTGCATTCCACCACCAAATACATTGGCGGACACTCCGATGTGGTGGGCGGCGCCCTGCTCACCAACGACGAGGAATTGGATACCGCGTTCGCCTTCCTGCAGAACGGGTCGGGCGCTGTACCGGGCCCGTTCGATGCCTACCTCACCTATCGGGGTATCAAGACATTGGCGTTGCGCATGCAGCGGCACAGTGAGAATGCTCAGACGGTCGCCGAGTTCTTGGCGGGGCACCCCGCGGTCGCCAACACCATCTACCCGGGCCTGGACCGTCATCCCGGACATGCGGTGGCGGCCAAGCAGATGCGCGGATTCGGCGGCATGATCAGCGTGCGCCTCGCCGGAGGACGTCAGGCCGCGCTCGATTTGTGCTCGCGAACAGAGCTTTTCATTCTCGCTGAATCCTTGGGCGGCGTGGAGTCGCTGATCGAGCATCCGGGCGCGATGACGCACGCGTCGACCGCCGGATCGCTGCTGGAGGTACCCGAGGACTTGGTGCGGTTGTCCGTGGGTATCGAAGAGGTCGGCGACTTGATCGGAGATCTCGAACAAGCCTTGCGCTAGGCGCGTCGCGTCTAGTTCATCGAGTGCAGGGCCGCGGAGATCACCGCGCCGGTCACGGCGAGATTGACCGCCGGGCCGCGATTGTCACGAACCTGGGCCGCCCAGCCGCCGTCGGCGATGGTCTGCGACCACCGGGACACCTGCTGCTTGCCGACGGGATCCAGGCTCAGTATCGCGTCGAATCCGTTGACCCCGTGCAGTACTGCGATGATCGCGGCCGTGCTGGGAGCGGGCGGGGCATAGTGGAACAACACATCCGTGACGCCCTGTCGCACCGCGTTCGCACGCTCGTTGTTGGTCACCGGCCAGTACTTCTCCGGGAAGAGCCGGCTGCCCATGCGAACCGTGTGGATATCCCCGGTGATCTCCAGCCTGTGCAGCATCTGGGAGTTGACGCCGCGACCAACCTTGGTGATCGCCTCGGTCGGGCTCATCGGCCGTCGTCGCAGCCGGTGCACCGCCCTGTCGAGCACGGGATCCCCGATATCGGGCGCCTGTAGCACCAGCAGATCGCCGGCCTTCCCCGGTTCACCGTGGGTGGCCGGCCGGACGCGTTGTGCCAGAGCAAGATCCAGAATGATCGCGGCGGCGAGCGCCTGCGTACGCCGATCCTTGTCCAGCAGCGGCCGTCCGGAGGCATTGTTCAGCAACAGAAGCAGGAGGTCCTCCGCAATCTGTGGCATGAGGGGACAATAGCGGCAGAACTGGTGACATGATGCGTGGCATGGGCATCCAGGCAGCGGGAGCAACAGGGTTGGTGACGGTCCAGGAGATCCAGGAGGTGGCTGAGCGTCTCGCTCCTGTGATGCGGCGCACACCGGTGGTGGCTTTTCGGGCGCTCAGTGAACGCTGCGGTCACGAGGTACGGCTCAAATGCGAAAACCTGCAACGCACAGGATCTTTCAAACCGCGTGGCGCCTACAACCGGATCAGCCTGCTGCCCGACGACCAGCGGGTGAACGGTGTGGTGGCCGCCAGCGCGGGTAACCACGCCCAGGGTGTGGCCTGGGCCGCGACCACGCTTGGCATCCCGTCCACGGTGTTCATGCCGGTAGGGGCCGCGCTGCCCAAGATCGTCGCCACCCGCGCCTACGGCGCCACGGTGCACCTCACCGGCACGACCATCGACGAGGCGCTGTTGGCCGCGACGGAGTTCGCGGCGGAGACCGGTGCGGTACTCATCCACCCCTTCGACCATCGGGACGTCGTGGCCGGGCAGGCCACCGTTGGGCTGGAGATTCTGGAGCAGCTTCCGGATGTGGGCACCATCGTGGTGCCCGCGGGCGGCGGCGGGCTGGTCGCGGGTATCGCCGCGGTGGTCAAAGCGGCCCGGCCCGAGGTGCGGATCATCGCGGTACAGGCCGCGGGTGCGGCCGCCTGGCCGGTGTCGCTGCAAGCCGGGCATCCGGTGGCGCTGGAATCCATGGAGACCATGGCGGACGGCATCGCGGTAGGCAAGCCAGGGGCGGTGCCGTTCGAGCATGTGGCCGCGCTGGTCGACGACGTGGTCACGGTCAGTGAGGAGGCGCTCTCACGCGGGCTGCTGCTGTGCCTGGAGCGGGCCAAGCTGGTGGTGGAGCCGGCCGGCGCGGCCGCGGTGGCGGCACTGCTCACGTTGTCCGCCGAGGAGCTGGACCTGCGCGGCCCGGTATGCGCGGTGCTCTCGGGCGGAAACATCGATCCGCTGCTGCTCACCCACGTCATCACCCACGGTCTGCGGGCGGCCGGACGTTATCTGACGGTGCGTGTGACCGTCGCGGACGCGCCGGGTGGTCTGTCGGGTCTTCTCGACGTGTTCCGGGGGTCAGGGGCCAGCGTCGTCGACGTGACCCACTGGCGTAATAGCGAGCGTCTGCGTCTCGGTGAGGTGGATGTGCTGGCGACCGTCGAAACCAGGGGCCCAGAACACCGTCAGGCCGTTCTCGACGCCATCGTCGCGGCCGGGCTGACCGTCGAGGAAGAGCGGTAGCCGCTAAGTCCACAACGAGCGCGAGCCTCACGCGGATTTCGGGTCAGATTTCCGCGTGAGGCTCGCGCTCGCTCGACGAACTAGGGGAAAGAATCAGTCGTGGTAGGGCTCGGCGCTGACGAGCGTCACCTTGACCTCGGCGCCATTGGGCACGGTGTAGGTGCGGGTCTCGCCGACCTTGGCGTCGATGAGTGCACCACCCAGCGGTGAGCTGGGGGAGTACACCTCGAGCTTGCCGTCCTTGACGCCCTCCTGGCGGGTGGCGATGAGGAAGGTCTCGGTGTCGTCCTTGTCTCCGTCGTAGTAGACCTTGACGACCGAACCGGGCAGCGCGATACCGGACTGCGTCGGGACCTCACCGACCTTGGCGTTGTTGAGCAGCTCTTGCAGCTGACGGATGCGCGCTTCCTGCTGGCCCTGCTCTTCGCGTGCGGCGTGGTAGCCGCCGTTCTCGCGCAGGTCTCCCTCTTCGCGGCGCTCGTTGATCTCGGCGGCGATGACGGGGCGGTTGGCGATCAGTTGGTCGAGTTCCGCCTTGAGCCGATCATGTGACTCCTGGGTCAGCCAGGTCACCTGGGTGTCGGTCATGGTGCAGGTACTCCTTGTCTCAGGCCAGCAACGTCCACTGGCGCTCATCTATCGGGTGCCGGGTCGGGTGCATTGCTGCGGGTTTGACTGTCCAAAATGCAGCAATACACGGTCCCAGCAGGGATCCGTGTATCCGCCCAGCATACCACTGTCGCTGTGATGTTCAGCCTATTTTTGGACGAGGTTTGCCCGATGTGAACGTTGCCGACGTGTGTCTGTCGGCCCCCAGCGTGGTCCGATGACGCCGATCGTCAGGAAATCGGCGTCAGGATGCGACCAGATACGGCGGAACCGCAAGACTGCAGCCGTAGACGTCTCCGGTCACCGGAGGATGAGTGGTCTTCACTAGGGCTGTGACCGGCACCGATCGCTGTGACGACGGCGGCACCAGCACCTCGCGTCGTCCGGTCTCGTTCCCGTCGATGGACCGTGCCCGCAAGATGCAGACCGCCGGCCGCGACGGATCTTTCCGTTCCACCGAGGCCGTGACCGATACCGTGGACGAGTCCACGAGCTTGTAGGCGGAAAGTTCGCCCTTGACGTCTCCGGGGCCCAATCGGGCATATCCGATCGCGGCGATCGCGACTCCGGCCACGATCACCAACGCGGTCAGCCCGACCGCGATCCAGCGGCCGCGGTTGGGCTTGGCGGGCTTGGTGCCGTAACGGTCCTCTGGTCGCTGCACGGGTCAACGGTATGACGGGTATACCCGGGATGAAACGATGGGGGCGCGAGAGCAGTGACGGCTGACAGAAAGAGGCGGGCGCACGGGTGACCGGATGGCGATTGATGGCGGTGCACGCCCACCCCGATGACGAGGCCAGCAAGGGTGCCGCGACCACGGCGCGGTACGCGGCCGAGGGCAACGACGTCATCGTGGTGACGCTGACGGGCGGCGAGCGCGGCGACATCCTCAACCCGGCGATGGACCGCCCCGAGGTGGCCGCGAACATCGGAACCATCCGTCGCGAGGAGATGGCCAAGGCGGCGGCCGAGCTGGGTGTGCAACACCGCTGGCTGGGGTATGTCGACTCGGGCCTTCCGCAGGGCGACCCGCTGCCCCCGCTGCCCTCGGATTCGTTTGCATTGGTGCCCATCGAGGAGCCGATCGCCAAGCTGGTCGCGGTGATCCGGGAGTTCCGGCCACATGTCATGACGACCTACGACGAGAATGGCGGCTACCCGCACCCGGATCACATCCGGTGCCACGAGGTGTCGATGGCCGCCTTCGAGGCCGCTGCGGACCCGGAGCAGTTCCCCGAGGCCGGCGAGCCGTGGACCGTCAGCAAGATCTACTACAACCATGGATTCATGCGGGCCCGCATGCAGTTACTCAACGACGAGTGCAAGAAGCACGGATACAAGGGGCCGTTCGACGAATGGCTTGAGCGCTGGCCGGCCGATGACGACGTCTTGGATCGCCGGGTGACCACTCGGGTGCCCTGCGCCGACTTCTTCGACGCCAGGGATGCCGCGCTACGCGCGCATGCGTCTCAAATTCCGCCGGACAGTAGCTTTTTCGCGGTCCCGCGTGAGTTCGAGCGTCGGCTGTGGCCCACCGAGGATTTCGAGCTCGCGAAATCACGCGTGCCAACGAGCACCCCCGAGGACGACTTGTTCGCAGGAGTTGAGGCCAAATGATGTTGATGGATGCTGTGCTGGTGCTCGCCGACGAGAAGAGCCCGACCAACATCGGGCCAGATTTCGGTAAGGCGGGTCCGTTCGGATTGACGGTGGTGGTGCTGCTGCTGGTGGGCACCTTCTTCCTGATTCGGTCGATGAACGCGCATCTGCGCAAGCTGCCGGAGACGTTTGATCCCGAGCATCCCGAGCCTGATCAGGCCGTCGACGACGGCACGGTCGGAGCCGCCGATGAACCCGAAAAGCCTTCGGGCTCCGCCGATCAGCGGGGCGATGACCGTTAACCGGCTCGGCGAGGCGACCAGCCCATACCTGCGCCAGCACGTCGACAATCCTGTGCACTGGCAGCAGTGGACGCCAGAGGCATTGCAGGAAGCGCAGTCTCGCGATGTGCCCATCCTGTTGTCGATCGGGTACGCAGCCTGCCATTGGTGTCATGTGATGGCCCACGAGTCCTTCGAGGACGACGAGGTGGCTGCCGTCATGAACGCCGGTTTCGTCAACATCAAGGTTGACCGCGAGGAGCGTCCCGATTTGGACGCCGTCTACATGAACGCCACCGTCGCGATGAACGGTCAGGGCGGCTGGCCGATGACGTGTTTCCTCACCCCGGACGGGCGGCCCTTCTATACCGGCACGTACTACCCGAAACAGGGTTTTCTGCAGTTACTTTCGGCGGTTCGTGAGACCTGGGAGCAGCGCCGCGACGAGGTGGAAGAGGCGGCCTCCAGCATCACCGGCCAGCTGCAGGCGATGTCGGGCCGCCTGCCCGCCGGGCCCGGTGTGGATGTCGCGCTGTGCGATACCGCGATCGCGGCGATTCTGCCCGCGGAAGACATGCGCTTCGGAGGATTCGGCGGGGCGCCGAAGTTTCCGCCATCGGCTCTGCTGGAGGCGTTGCTGCGCGGATACGAACGCACGGCAGACGCGGCGGTGCTCGGGGTGGTGGCACGCACCGCCACAGCGATGGCGCGTGGCGGTATCTACGACCAACTGGCCGGCGGCTTTGCGCGGTACAGCGTGGACGCGGCCTGGGTGGTGCCGCACTTCGAGAAGATGCTGTACGACAACGCGCTGCTGCTGCGGGTCTACGCGCACTGGGCTCGCCGCACCGGCGATGCCCTGGCGCGGCGCATCGCCTCCGAGACGGCCGATTTCCTGCTGCACGAGCTACGGGTGGGCGACCTGTTCGTCTCATCGCTGGACGCCGACGCCGCCGGCTCCGAGGGTTCCACCTATGTGTGGACGCCCGAACAACTCGCCGAGGTGTTGGGTGCAGAGGACGGCGATTGGGCGGCAACGCTTTTCGAGGTGACGGCGGCGGGCACCTTCGAGCACGGCAGCTCGGTGCTGCAGCTTCTGCAGGATCCCGATGACGTTGACCGGTGGCAGAACGTGCGCACAGCCTTACTGGCGGCGAGGTTGCAGCGAGTGCAGCCGGGCCGTGACGACAAGGCCGTCACCGCCTGGAACGGGCTGACCATCACCGCGCTCGTCGAAGCCTCGATCGCCCTGGATCGCGACGATCTGTTGGATGCGGCCGCGGGTTGCGCCGCCAGGCTGCTGGAGCTGCATCTGCGCGAGGGGCGTTTGCGCCGTGCGAGTCTGGGTGGGCAGGTCTCCGACGGGGACGGTGTGCTGGAGGACTACGGCACCCTCGCAACAGGCCTGCTGTCGCTGTATCAGGTGACCGGTCAATGGCGTTGGCGGGAGGCCGCTACCGCGCTGCTCGACACCGCGCTCGATCATTTCGCCGATCCGGAATCGCCCGGTGCATGGTTCGACATCGCCGACGATGCCGAGCAGCTGGTGCTGCGGCCCAGCGATCCCCTGGACGGCGCGACCCCATCAGGGGCGTCCTCGGTGACCGAGGCGCTGCTCACCGGCGGTTACCTCCTGGAGGACTCGCGTTACCGGGAAGCCGCGCACGCCTCGTTGTCGGCGGCGTCCATGGCGCTGGCGCGTGCCCCGCGATCGGCCGGTCATTGGCTGGCGGTGGCCGAAGCCGCGGTCCGGGGCCCGATCCAGGTGGCGGTGGCCTGCGACCCGGAGAACTCACCACTGCTGCGGCAGGCCCGGCTCTCGGCGCCTGGGGGCGCGATTGTGGTTGGCGGGGTCAAGGATTCGAGCGAGCTGCTACGCGATAGGGGGCCGGTGGGCGATGTCGAAGCCGCTTACGTGTGCCGGGGTACCGTCTGCGATCTCCCGGTCACCGGGACCCAACAATTAGACGCCGCGTTGGGTAGGTAGCGTCCGGGGCATGACCGTTACCCGCGAACAAGTTCTCGCTGTCGTCCAGAGCTATTGCGATCTGCTCACCACCGGCACCGCGGCGCAGATCGCCGACCTCTACGCCGATGATGCGACCGTCGAGGATCCGCTGGGCGCCGATGTGCTCAAGGGCCGTGAGGCGATCCAGGGCTTCTACGCCGCCATCGAGCCGCTGGACCGTCATGGCGACCTCAAGCTGGTGCGGGCCACGAACAACGAGGCCGCGTTCCACTTCGAGCTGACCATCAAGCACGAGAACGGTGGCATGGTCATCGCACCGATCGACGTGATGACCTTCAACGACGAGGGCAAGATCAGCTCGATGCGGGCCTTCTGGACCCAGGACGACATCAAGCAGCTCTAACCCTCCCGGGGAGCCGCTACGAGAAGACGGCGAACCAGACCGCGATGTAGTGGCATGTCGCGGCGATGACCGTCGCCGCGTGGAAGAACTCGTGGTGGCCGAAGTGCAGCGGCCACGGGTTGGGCCATTTCGCGGCGTACAGGATCGCGCCGATGCTGTACAGGGCGCCGCCGACGATCAGCAGCACCACCGCGGGCACCCCGGCGCCATTCAGCAGCGTGGGGAAGAAGCCGACCGCCACCCAACCGAGCAGCAGGTACAGCGGCACTCCCACCCACCGCGGAGCCGTCGGCCAGCACATCTTCAAAATCACACCGGCGAGCGCGCCACCCCACACGATGGCGAGCACCAGGTTGCCTTCCGAGGGCGGCATCGCGAGCATGGCAAAGGGTGTGTAGCTGCCCGCGATGAAGACGAAGATCATCGAGTGATCGAGCCGCTTCATCCAGGTGCGGGTGGTCTGGGATTTCCAGTTCACCCGGTGATAGGCGGCGCTCACCCCGAAGACGCCCAGCACCGTCAGGCTGTAGATGGCGGTGGCCAGTCCGGCTTGCGGTGAGCGCACCGACCAGGCGACCGAGACCAGCACGATTCCCGTGACGATGGCGATCACGCAGGCATAGAAATGGATCCAGCCGCGTGCCTTGGGTTTGATCGGCAGGGTCTCGATACCGCCGACAAGCGCTGCCATCGGGAGCGAGAGCTCGGAGGTCGGCGCTTCGGGTGCAGGAGACTCATCGGTCTGCATGCGTCACAGTATCCCTTCCGTACCCAAACCCAGTTTGTGAATGTTGTGTGCAGATCGATATCTGCTGCTCCGGCGTGCGGCGGGCTCGCTAGGCTGGATACGTGGAGATCATCCCGCCGACACTCAAGGAACCGCTGTACAAGCTCTACGAAATGCGGCTCCGCCAGGAGCTGGCCAAGTCGGCGAAACCACGGCACATCGCCGTCCTGTGCGACGGAAACCGCCGCTGGGCCCGGTCGGCGGGGTACACCGACGTCAGCCACGGATACCGGATGGGCGCCCGCAAGATCGGCGAGATGCTCGGCTGGTGCCAGGACGCGGGCGTCGAGATGGCCACCGTGTACCTGTTGTCGGCCGAGAACCTCACCCGTGATCCCGATCAGCTCGGCGAGCTGTTGGAGATCATCACCGATGTCGTCGAAGAGCTGTGTGCCCCGCAGAACAAGTGGAGCGTGCGCAGTGTGGGAGATCTCGATCTGCTGCCCGACGAGGTGGCTGAGCGGATGCGTCAGGCCGTGAAATCGGCGCCCGCGGATGCGGCCTTCCATGTGAATGTGGCGGTCGGCTACGGGGGCAGGCAGGAGATCACCGATGCGGTGCGCACCCTGCTGAACAAGGAGCTGGCCAACGGCGCCACCGCCGAGCAGTTGGTGCAGGCGGTGACCGTCGACGCCATCTCGGAGAACCTGTACACCTCGGGACAGCCGGACCCGGATCTGGTGATCCGGACATCAGGAGAGCAGCGGTTGTCGGGATTCCTGCTTTGGCAGAGCGCGTACTCCGAGATGTGGTTCACCGACGCCTACTGGCCCGAGTTCCGGCGGGTGGATTTCCTGCGCGCGCTGCGTGACTACGCCGCGAGAAACCGGCGGTTCGGCCAGTAGTTAACGGCGGCCCATCAGCTCGTCGATCTCGCCGACGGTCCATACCGGGGCCTCGCGGTATCCCAGCGGCGTCGGGACCTGTCGTTTGAAGCGTCCGATGAAACCGCCTGCCGCGATGAATATCTGGCCGGTGATGCGGGCGGAGAGATCCCCGGCGAGGTAGGCGTACAGCGGTGCCACGCATTCCGGCGGTGCGGGTTCGAGCGATGCCTGCAGGGTCATCTCGTCGAGCAGTCCGCGGGCATACAGATCCCGCAGGTGGGCGATGTACTCCCCGCCCTCCGAGAGCCGGGTGCGTGCACCCGGGCAGATCACATTGGCGCGCACACCGCTTTGCTTGAGCTCGGCGGCGATGGCCAGGGTGAGTCCATGGACGGCCGCTTTGCCCGCCGGATATCCGGTGCCGCCGTAGATGCCCAGGGCGGCAGTCGATCCGGTATTGACGATGGCTCCGTGCCGCTGGGCGGCCATGAGCGGCGCGGCGACGCGGCAGGTGTGGAACACCGTGCCCAGATGCGCGTCGATCAGCCGGTGGAAGTCCTCGGGGGTGATGGTCAGGATGGACGACCCGGCCGGCTCCGGTATGCCCGCGCAGTTGATCAACGCGTCGAGGCCGCCGAACTCGGTGCGGCAGGTGTCGATCAGATCCGTGGCCGTCTGTTCGTTATCGGGCGACCCCACGAAAGCGACCGCTGCGCCCCCGGCTGACGTGATCGCGGCGACCGTCTCCTCGACGGCGTCGGAATATCGGCCGTTGACAACCACATTCGCGCCGAGTTCACCCAGGAGCCGGGCCACCGCCCGGCCGATTCCGCGGCTACCGCCGACGACAACACAATTGGCCATCAGGACATCAGTGCGCGACCGGGCAGTAGGCTGTGTCGAACTTCTTGATGCCGTTGATCCAGCCCGAATGAAACCGCGGAGCGTCCCCGATCCGCGAGATGTCAGGCATTCGATCGGCGATCTTGTTGAAGATGATCTCCAGCTCAACCTTGGCCAGGTTGGCGCCGAGGCAGTAGTGGGCTCCCGTGCCGCCGAAGCCCAGATGCGGATTGGGATCACGGGTGATGTCGAAGCTGTGCGGGTTTTCGAACACCTCCTCGTCGAAGTTGGCCGACGGGTAGAGCATGACCACTCGCTCACCGGCCTTGATGGGAACTCCACCGATCGTGGTGTCCTGCAACGCGGTGCGCTGTTGCGAGATCAGCGGGGAGGTGTATCGGACGATCTCGTCGACGGCACAGGCAGGCCTGTCCCGTTTGAACAGTTCCCACTGATCGGGGTGTTCCAGGAAAGCCATCATGCCCATGGTGGTTGCGTTACGGGTGGTTTCGTTGCCCGCAACCGACAGCATCACCACGAAGAACCCGAACTGCTCGGGGGTGAGCTGCTCGCCGTCCACCGTCCCGGTCAGCAGGCGGGAAACCACATCATTGCCCGGACAGTCCCGGCGTTGTTCGGCGAGCTGATAGGAGTATCCGAGGATCTGGGCGGCACCGATACGGGGATCGATCTCGACATCGGCCTCGTCGTATCCCGTCATCTGGTTGCTCCATTCGAAGAGCTTGACGCGGTCTTCCTCTGGGACGCCGATCAATTCGGCGATGGCCTGCATGGGTAACTCACTGGCCACCTCGCGCACGAATTCGCCGTGTCCACCCTCGATGGCGGCCCGTACGATGCGTTCCGCCCGCTCCTCCAGGGTGATGCGCAAAGCCGCGATCGAGCGTGGGGTGAACATGCGCGACACCAGCCCGCGGAGCTGGGTGTGTTCGGGAGCGTCCTTGTTGATGAGGACAGACAGCGTGGCCTGGAACTCCTCGGGGCTGATGTGGTCCTCGAGACGGGGGATGGCGCCCTTGCGGCCCGACGAGAAGATGTCTGTGTGTAGTGAAACCTGCCGCACGTCACGATGTTTGGAAATCACCCAATACCCGTCGTCGGCGAATCCGCCCACCGTGCGCGGCTGCGGGTTCCACCAGACGGGTGCCTCCCGGCGCAGGGTCGCGAACTCCGCATGTGGCATCCGTTCCCCGTACAGCCCAGGATCGGTGAAATCGAATCCTTCCGGAAGACCAAGCTCCGCGCTGCTTTTCATTGCCATACACCTCCGTATCGGGCCGAGTGTCGACTTCTTGCGCCCGCTACCCGCGCTTCTTCGCAGAAACTCGACACTCGGCGCGGTGGGTGGGGAAGCCCGCCGTTCACCAGAGGGGGACCGGGGTCTTGCCGAGTGGGTAGTAGCCCGGCACCTTCTCGCCCGACAGGCCGCGCTGAATGCGCTTCTGCATGCCCTCGCTGAGCTTGCCCGCCTTGATGAGGTCCATGTACAGGGCGGACACGTGGCCGAAATCGAAGAAGTCACGTTGCCAATTCCATTGGCCATTACCGGCATACCGGAACCAGCTGCCCCCGATGCCATAGATCTCGGACTCACCGCCGTCGGAGTCCGTGGCGATCTGCTTCCAGAATCCGATGACCTCGCCCTGCTTGTCGTCGACGATCACCTTCTGATACGGATACGTCCACCCGTCCAGGCCCTCCATCTCCTGGCCGAGGGCGATATCCCGTATCTCGTCGATGCCGACGCACATCACGTCTTCCTTGGGGCCGATGTTCCAGCCGTAGGTGGCGTCGTCGGTGTAGAAGCGAGCCAGGGGTTTCCAGTCGCCGGCCTTCTCGGCATCCAGATTGGCCTGTAGCCAGTCCGCGACGACATCGTCGAGTTCTTGGCGGGGGAATTGCGGCATCGTTGACGCTCCTAATTCTTCTCTGTGATGAACAAAGCTCGGGCCGGGCATTCCTCGACAGCGCGTTCGATCTCGTCGCGGGCGTCCTCGGGCGGTTCGTGATTCAGGATCTCCACGGTGCCGCGCTTGGGGACGCGGAAGTAATCGGGAGCCTCCAGTTCGCACATCGCGTGCCCCTGACACAGGTCCCTGTCCACCTCGATCCTGAAAGGCATTTCCTCAGGCCCCTCGGCGCCGGTAACGAACCCTGGCGGGCTGCGCCAGCTGCACCACCATCTTGGAGTGATCGTTGTGGTACGAGTCGGCGGGCTGGGCCATCTCGAACTGGTACTCACGCAACAACACCGAGAAGATGGCTTTGATCTGCATAGTGGCGAACGCGGCGCCCACGCAGCGGTGCCGGCCCGCGCCGAACGGTATCCAGGTCCAGCGGTTCACGATGTCTTCCTGGCGCGGCTTCTCGTATCGGTCGGGCACGAATCCGTCCGGGTCGGGGAAGTCTTCGGCGATGCGGTTCGAGACAGCGGGGGAGGCCGCCACCATGTCGCCGTTATGAATGGGAAAACCACCCACTTCGAATTCGCCCTTGGCGACCCGCATCAGGACGATCAAGGGCGGGTGCAGCCGCAGGGTCTCCTTGAGTACATTCTCCAGCTTCGGGATCTGGCGCAGCGCATGGAAACTCACCTCGCTGCCGTCGGCGTACAGCTCGTTCAGCTCGTCGATGACCTGCGTTTGGATATCGGGGTGCCGGAGTAGTTCGATAAGAACCCAGGAGGCTGTTCCCGAGCTGGTGTGGTGCCCGGCGAACATCATGGAGATGAACATGCCGGTGATCTCGTCGGCGGTGAAGCGGGGATTGCCATCCTCGTCCTTGATCATGATCAGCACGTCGAGCATGTCGCGCTGGCTCTTGTCGGTGGGCGGGTTGGTAATCCGGTTGTTCATGATCTCCTGAACCAGCGCCACCAAGCCCTTTCGTGCGGCATCGCGCTGCCGAAAGCTCTCGATCTCCAGGTACGGGTCCACGTAGCACAGCGGGTCGGTGCCCTGCTCAAGCTGGTGGTAAAGGTGGGCGAACCGGCCGTCGAGTTCATCGCGAAACTTCTTGCCGATCAGGCACGCCGAAGAGGTGTAGATGGTCAGCTCGGCGAAGAACTCGAGAAGGTCGATCTCACCTCTCTCACCCCATTGCGAGATCATCTGCCGGACTTCGTTTTCGATGGTGGCCGCGTGGCCCTTCATCTGTTCGCCGCGCAGCGCCGCGTTGTGCAGCATCTCCTTGCGGCGTTCGGGATCGGCATCGAACACCACGCCCTTGCCGAAGATCGGCGTCATGAACGGGTACGCCTCGGCCTGATCCAAATCGTCGTCGCTGGAGCGGAAGAAGAATTCGTTGGCCTCGGCGCCGGAGAGAAACACGACCTGTTTGTCGGCAAGCTGGAAGGTGCCGACGTTCCCGCATTCCTCCCGGATGCGCCGCATCAGTGCGATGGGGTCGGTGCGGAATTCCTCGAGGTGGCCGTACTGGTCCTCACCACCGGAGACCCGCGGAACGGTGGGAGTGGTCATGATGGCATTCCTTCCTCACCAAGCTCGAGTTTCTGTTTGTCGGCGGGTGCATCTGTGAGAGGTGCCTCCGGCTGCACCTCCATCTCTGCGATGTGTGCGCCCCTGGGTGTTTCGGCGACGAAGGTGACCGCGCGTGCGATGTCCGAGGGGCGCAGGAAGTAGGAGTGCCGCGCTTGTCCCCACGTCTTCCAGTCCTCCAGCATGGGGCCGACCTGCTCGGCGGAGAGCTGCCAGCCCATCGAGGTCAAGGTCGGCCCGGGGTGCACGATCGAGGCCCTGACGCCGGTGCCCTCCAACTCCATGCGCATGGTGTTCACCATGGCGAGCAGGGCCGCCTTGGCCGCTCCGTAGGCGCCCATGTGGGGGCGCTGGTGCAGTGCGACATCGGATCCGATGAAGACCACATCGCCGCGCCGCCGAGCCACCATGTCGGGCACGATCGCGGTGGCGAGCCGATTGGCACCCAACAGATGCACCTGAATCTGCGCGGCGAAGGTGTCGGCGCTCATTTCATGGACCCGCCCCGGGTACATGTCGCCGGCACCCGACACCAGCAGGTCGATCTCGCCCAGTGCATCGATGCTCTGCGCAACAAAGGACTTCACCGAGTCCGCGTCGGTGACGTCCAGAGGGAAGGCGACCGCCTCTCCGCCGTCGGCCTGGATCTTCTCGACGAGTTCGGTCAGCTTGTCGACGCGGCGGGCGCCGAGCGCCACCGGAAATCCACGGCCCGCGAGCTCGATTGCCGTCGCCGCGCCGATACCTGAGGAAGCTCCGGCGATGATCGACGGACGTCGGCGTGGGTGGGGCTCAAAACGGGGCATCAACAGACCTCCACGGTGATGGGCAGATACGCGAACCCGCGGACATTGCTGGAATGCACACGAACGGAAGCGCTTTCATCAATCTCGTAACGGCGAATCCGGGTGAAGAGCTCGGTCAGCGCCACCTTGGCCTCCATCCGTGCCAGATGCGCACCGAGGCAGAAATGTGCACCGCTACCAAAGCTCACGAGCTTGGCGCCAATCTCTCGCCCGATGCGGTACTCGTCGGCGTTCTCGAACACCCGGTCGTCGCGGTTGGCCGAGCCGGGCAGTAACAGCAGGATGTCACCGGCGGAAACTGTGGTGTCGTAGAAGGTCATATCCGTTGCCACGGTGCGCGCGAGGATCTGGCTTGAGGTGTCGTACCGCAGTGACTCCTCCACCCATAACGGTATGAGCTCGTGATCGGCGTGGACGGCGGCAAGCTGGTCGGGGTTGCGGTGGCCCCAGTACACGGCGTTGGCGAGCAGCTTGGTGGTCGTCTCGTTGCCGGCGATCACCATGAGGAACAGGAAGGCGAGCACTTCTTCGTCAGTGAGGCGGTCGCCGTCGATTTCCGCCTGCAGGAGAGCGGAAGTCAGATCCTCTGTTGGGCGCCGACGACGCTCTTTGACCATGTCGATGTAGTAAGTCATCAGGTCGAAGGAGGCCTGGATGGCCTCGGGCGGCACGTCGGCGAGGCCATCCTCGCGGTGCATCACTCCGTCGGCTAACTCCCGGATGCGGGTACGGTCGGGCTCGGGCACACCCATCAGCTCCGAGATGACGTCCATGGGCAGCTTGCCGGCATAGTCGGCGACGAAATCGAAGCTTTCCGACTGCAGGGCTTTGTCCAGGTGCGTGCGAGCGAGTGCGACGACCCGTCCTTCAAGCTCACGGATTCGCCTGGGAGTGAACCCCTTCGACACCAGTGTGCGAAGCCGAAGATGCTCGGGGTCATCCATCGCCAGGAACGACATCACCAGTTTGGCGTGTGGCCCGAAGGAGGCCTTGTCCATCGAGACACCGTTGGAGTTGGACAGTGCCTCGCTGTTCCTGAAGCCCTGCAGCACATCCTGATGACGCGAGAGTGCCCAGAAGTTCAGGTCGTCGTTGCGGTACAGCGGTGCCTCGTCGCGTAGGCGCCGGTAGTACGGGTATGGGTCCTCGTGAAAGTCGTAGTCGTACGGATCGAAAACCACAGAGGACATCGAGGCGGCCGTCATTCGTTGCCTCCCAGCATGAGGCCCACCACGAAGGTCAGCTTGTCGGCGATCTCGTGATAGGTGAAGGTGCCGCTGCCCGCGTGCATGAGGGCACCGAAGAAGGTCATTTCGAGGGCCGACACCACGCGCGGATCGGCATCGGGTCCCATTGCTGAGCGGATCCTGCGATGGATTTCCAGCCCGATCTTGTCGCGGACGGCACGCACGGCCTCGTCGTTGTTGCTCAGCAGCGCGGTCGTGCACCCCGTTGCGATTTCGGGCTCGTCGGCGACCACCAATGCCAGGCTGCGCAGCGTTTTGGTGACCCGGGCGGTCTGGCCGTCGTTGACGTCGGTGAAGTAGGGCGCTTCGTGGATGAGGTCGAGGTAGATCTCGGCCACCAGATGGCTCTTGGAGGAGAAATAGGTGTACGCGGTCGCGGGGGCCACCTTCGCGCGCGCGGCCACGCCGCGGATGGTCATATCCGCGTACGTCGTCTCGCCGAGCATCTCCCGGCCTGCGGTGACGATCTTGCGGATCGTCTCTTCCTGTCGCCGGTTTCGCGGCGAGTCGCTTGTCAAGGTCACCACAGCTTCACTGGACACGTGTCCAGATTAGCGTGTGCGCGGTACCTGGGCAATACGGTTCATGAAAAATACTGTCCAACACTAGTTTTTGAGCAGTAACCGCATGCACTCTTGCCATGGCTTGATTCGGGTGGTTATGGTTCACCAGTAAGGAATGGACATGTGTCCAGATTCTTGGAATGAGGTGACATGGCGCTTCTGGCCGATGGCGACAGTGATCTGTTCATCGACGGAAAGTTGATTCCCGGCGGTGCCGGACGGTTCCCTACGGTGAACCCGGCCACCGAGGAGGTGCTCGGAACCGCGGCCGATGCCGATGTCGATGACATGAGCCGTGCCATCGAGGCAGCGCGCCGCGCGTTCGACGACACCGATTGGTCACGCAATGTGGAGCTGCGTGTGCGATGCCTGCGGCAGCTCCGGGATGGCATGAGGGCTCATATCGAGGAGCTGCGCGACCTGACCATCGCCGAGGTGGGGGCGCCTCGGATGCTGACCGCCGGCGCGCAGCTGGAGGGACCGGTGGACGATCTGCGCTTCGCCGCCGATACCGCGGAATCCTTCGACTGGAACACTGATCTCGGTGTTGCCTCACCGATGGGCATCAAGACTCAACGAACTCTCGTGCGTGAGGCCGTTGGCGTGGTCGGCGCGGTCACGCCGTGGAACTTCCCGCATCAGATCAACCTCGCCAAGGTGGGTCCGGCGCTGGCCGCCGGCAACACCCTGATACTCAAGCCTGCTCCGGATACCCCCTGGTGCGCGGCGGTGCTGGGCCGAATCATCGCCGAGCACACCGATTTTCCGCCGGGCGTCGTCAATGTCGTCACCTCCAGCGACCACCGCATCGGTGCGCAGCTGTCGACGGATCCCCGGGTGGACATGGTGTCGTTCACCGGTTCCACCGCGACCGGGCGCACCGTCATGACCGACGCCGCCGCCACCGTCAAGAAGGTGTTCCTGGAACTCGGTGGCAAGTCGGCGTTCATCGTGCTCGATGACGCCGATCTCGCCGCGGCCTGCTCGGTCTCCGCGTTCACCACGGCGATGCATGCGGGCCAGGGATGTGCCATCACCACCAGGCTTGTCGTACCGCGCGCTCGATACGACGAGGCGGTGCAGGCGGCTGCTGCCACGATGGGCTCGCTCAAGCCGGGGGATCCCACCAAACCGGGAACGATCTGTGGCCCGGTGATCTCGGCCCGCCAGCGCGACCGGGTCCAGTCATACCTGGATCTTGCTGTTGCCGAGGGTGGTTCATTCGCCTGCGGAGGCGGACGGCCAGAGGGACGAGACCGCGGATTCTTCATCGAACCCACCGTCGTCACCGGACTGACCAACGATGCCCGTGTGGCACGGGAGGAGATCTTCGGCCCGGTGCTCGTGGTCATCGCCCATGACGGCGACGGCGACGCGGTGCGGATCGCCAACGATTCACCGTACGGACTGTCCGGGACGGTGTTCAGCGGAGACGATGAGCGTGCGGCGCGAGTGGCATCCCGGCTGCGGGTGGGAACGGTGAACGTCAACGGCGGCGTCTGGTATTCCGCCGACGCGCCCTTCGGCGGCTACAAGCAGTCAGGTAACGGCAGGGAAATGGGTGTCGCCGGTTTCGAGGAATACCTGGAAACCAAAGTCATTGCAACGGCTGTGAAATAGAGGAGATCTCATGGGAGAGTTCGAGGGCAAGGTCGCCATCGTCACCGGAGCCGCACAGGGCATCGGCGAAGCGTACGCGCACGCGCTGGCCAGCCAGGGGGCGGCGGTCGTGGTCGCCGATATCAATGCCGAGTTGGGAGAGGACGTCGCCAAGCAGATCGTGGCCGACGGCGGCAAAGCGATCTTCGCGAGCGTCGATGTTTCCGACCCTGATTCGGCAATAGCCATGGCGGACAAGGCGGTCGCCGAGTTCGGCGGTATCGACTACCTGGTGAACAACGCCGCCATCTACGGCGGCATGAAGCTGGACCTGCTGCTGTCGGTGCCGTGGGACTACTACAAGAAGTTCATGAGCGTCAATCAGGATGGCGCGCTGGTGTGTACCCGGGCGGTGTACAAGCACATCGCCAAGCGTGGCGGCGGCGCCATCGTGAACCAATCATCCACGGCTGCATGGCTGTACTCAGGGTTCTATGGGCTGGCCAAGGTGGGCATCAACGGTCTGACGCAGCAGCTCTCTCGCGAGCTGGGCGGCCAGAAGATCCGTATCAACGCCATCGCGCCGGGGCCCACCGATACCGAGGCTACCCGCGGCACGGTGCCCGAACAGTTCCGCAGCGAGCTCGTCAAGAACATCCCGCTGAGCCGCATGGGCACCGTCGACGACATGGTGGGCATGTGCCTTTTCCTGCTGTCGGACAAGGCTTCCTGGATCACCGGCCAGGTGTTCAACGTCGACGGCGGACAGATCATCCGGTCATGACGCAGTCTGCTCTCTCCCTCGGGTACATCGGTCTGGGCAACATGGGTGCGCCCATGGCCCAGCGGCTTGTCGACTGGCCCGGCGGCCTGACGGTCTTCGATCTGCGGGCCGAGACCATGGCGCCGCTTGTCGAGGCCGGCGCGCGCGCTGCGGACAGCCTGGCCGATATCGCCGGGGCCGACCTCATCAGCGTCACGGTGCTGGACGACGCACAGGTACGTGAGGTGATCGGAGAACTCGCGCCCAAGGTCAAGCCCGGCACCATCATCGCCATCCACTCCACCATCAGTGACGCGACAGCGGTGCAGCTCGCCAAAGAACTCGCGCCACAACGGATTCACGTCATCGACGCACCGGTGAGCGGTGGCGCCCCCGGTGCCCACAAGGGTGAGCTGGCCACCATGGTCGGCGCCGACGACGCGACGTTCGCGCGGGTCAAGGAGCCCTTCTCGAAGTGGGCGTCGCTGGTGATTCATGCCGGTGCCCCGGGTGCGGGTACCCGGATGAAGCTGGCGCGCAACCTTCTACATTTCGTTGCCTTCACCGCGGCCGGGGAGGCGCAGCGCCTGGCCGAAAGTTGTGGCCTGAACATCACCGATCTGGGCAAGGTGGTGCGCCATACGGACGCCATCACCGGTGGGCCGGGCGCCATCATGTTGCGCGATACCACCGAACCGGTGACATCGGACAGCTTCTGGCACCCCATCTTCACGCATGTGCGCGGTCTCGGTGAAAAAGACCTGAGCCTGGCACTGGCGCTCGGCGAAGTGCAGTCCGTCCAGCTGCCGCTGGCCGCGTTGGCCCGCGAGCGACTGGCCGCGAGTCTTGGTGTGCCACACGAGGAAGGGGCAAGTAATGGATGAGCTGCGCCGCAGGGGCCTGGATAAGATGAAAGAGGTCTACGGCTGGGACATGCCTGACCTACCCGGCGACTACTTCAAGTACACCGCCGAGCATCTTTTCGGCACCATTTGGGATCGCCCGGAGCTGTCGATGCGTGATCGCCGGCTGCTGCTCCTGGGTGCGGTAAGCGCCCTGGGGCTGGACGAGATCCTGGAGATCCAAACAGGGGCCGCCCTGGCCAACGGTGAACTCACCGATGCCGAGCTGCGCGAGGTCGCGCTGTTCATCACCCACTACGTCGGGTGGCCGCTGGGGCAACGGGTCAACAAGCATGTCGAGATGGCCATCGCCAAACGCGCCAAGAAAGACGCGGAATCCTCCGGTGACTAGCCGATTCTCGGAGTTGTCCCGGGATCAGTTGGCGGTCCTGGTTCCCGAGCTGCTGCTCATTGGTCAGCTGATCGACCGCTCTGGAATGGCCTATTGCATACAGCATTTCGGCAGAGAAGAGATGCTGCAGGTCGCCATTGAGGAATGGGCGTCATCCAGTCCGATCTATACCCGGCGCATGCAGAAGGCGCTGCGGTTCGAGGGCGACGACGTGATCACCATCTTCAAAGGTATGCAGCTCGACATCGGCGCGCCGCCCCAGTTCATGGACTTCCGGTACACCGTGCACGACAAGTGGCACGGAGAGTTTCATCTCGACCACTGCGGTGCGCTGCTCGACGTCGAACCGCTGGGACCCGACTACGTGACGGGTATGTGTCACGACATCGAAGACCCCACCTTCGATGCGACGGCCTTCGCCACCAATCCGCATGCGCAGGTTCGCCCGATCCACCGGCCGCCGCGTACACCCGCCGACAGGCATCCGCACTGTGCGTGGACGGTGACTATCGACGAGTCGTATCCGGCGGTGTCCGGAATCCCGGCCCTGGATGTTGTCGGTGCATCGGTCGCCGCCGGGTGGGAATTGCGCGGAATCGATTCCGGAGATGTGGGAGCCTCCGACTACGCCGGACCGCTGTTGTCGGACTTGGACTTCGGTGCGTTCTCACATTCGGCACTGGTGCGGATAGCCGACGAGATCTGCCTGCAGATGCATCTGCTGTTCCTGGGGTTCTCCATCGCGGTGTGTAAGCGGGCGGCCGATGCGGAGCTGGCCCGCACCGTATGCACCCAGCAGTTGATCGGGCTGGCGGGTGTCGCCGCGGCGCGGATCAAACATGCGTTGCAGTTTCCCGACGGGATCGAGGGTGTCCTGCGGGTACTTCAGGTGCACCCGCTGTTGAGTCCGCTCGGCTATGTGAACGCCGAAATTTCCGGCGGTCAGCTCCATGTGTGGGAGTCACCCGCACACGAGGACCACGCCTGGATCTCGCTGTGTGGTCCCGCCGAGACGCGCCCGCTTCAGGCCATCGCGACGGCGGTCGATCCGCATATTGGCGTGGAGATTTCGGGAGACGCGCAGGATTGGGTGGCCTCGTTCGTCGAGCATGAGGGCGAGGACAAGCAGCTGCCCGAGGTCATGATCGCCAATGTCAGTGGGGGATCGCGGTTCGTCTTCGAGCCGCGCAAGTCGCTGCCGCTGACCGTGGTCTGAGACGCCGATGACAAAGGGATCGAAATCCGTTGCCCGGGTTCCGGTGCGGGTGCAGACCGCCAATGGTGTGGTGGAGGGATTCCACGATCAAGGCGTGCGCCGCTTTCGGGCCATACCGTACGCCGAGCCACCGGTGGGCGCGCTGCGTCTGCGCAGCCCGGTGCCCGCGAAGCCCTGGGCTGGGGTGTTGCCCTGCGATTCCTGGAAATCGGCGTCACCGCAGAAACGTATCTATGTGCCGCTTTCGCTCAACAGGTTCCAGGCGGTCAGCGAGGATTGTCTGACGGTGAACGTGACGATGCCGGACGATCCTTCCTCGGAGGCTCTGCCGGTGATGTTCTACATCCACGGTGGCGCCTATGTTTTGGGGAGTTCCGCGCTGGCCTTGTATGACGGCGCCGACCTTGCGCGGCGCGGCTGTGTCTTCGTCTCGGTGAACTATCGCGTCGGTGCCTACGGCGCGATCGATCTGTCGTCCCTATCGGATGATCGGCACACCATCGACAGCAATCTGTACTTACGCGACCTGGTGCTGGCGCTGCAGTGGGTGCGCGACAACATAGCGGCCTTCGGCGGAGATCCGGGCAATGTCACCATCTTCGGCGAAAGCGCGGGGGCGCATTGCGTCCAGATGTTGTTGGCTGTTCCGGCGGCGGCCGGGTTGTTCCAGCGCGCGATCTGCCAGAGCACGGCCAGCGGAATGATCCATACCCGTGATGAGGCGGCCGCCAATGCGCGCCGGCTCGTCGGGTATCTCGGTGTCGATGTCCGTAATGCCGCCGAGGCGGTCATCAATGCCGGGCCGCGCGATCTCGTCAGGGCGACACATCGGCTGCTCACCGCGAAAACCCGTGAGTCGGCCTTCTCGCTAGGCGTGGGCCCCAGCATCGACGGGGAGGTTGTGCCCGATGATCCGATCGCGATGATGGAACGCGGGGAGGCGCAACGGGTCCCCCTCATCATCGGATACAACGCGGAAGAGGTTCGGTTGTTCAACCGACTGCTGACCCGAGTGATGTCGGTGTCCCGGTTCGACGCCCGTGCTGTCGCGGGCACACTCGACGCACTGCGACCCGAGGCCGCGAAACGGGTGATCGATTCCTACGAGGGTTATCCGTCCAAGGCTGCGCTGGTGCGTCTGATGGGGGATGCGATGTTCGGCTCGGAGGCCTGGCGGGTGGCTCGGGCGCACAGCCAGCATGCGTCGGTCTACTTTTACCGGTACGACTATGCGCCGCGGCCGCTGCGGCGTTTCGGACCGGGAGCCGCGCACGCGACGGAGTTGTTCGCGGTGTTTGGTCTTTTCAAGCACTGGCCCGCGTTGGCAGGGAAACGCGATATGCCCGAGGCGCTGGCGTTGACCGAGGACATCCAGAGCCGATGGCTCGCGTTCGCACGAACAGGCGTCCCGGGCGTCGAATGGCCGGCCTACACAGAGCCTGAGCACGCGGTCATGGTGTTCGACCAGCATCGGCGTATCGACATGGACCCGCATCGCGTGCAACGGGAGCTGTGGCGCGATATCACCCGTGCAGCCTGAGCGGCTCGCGCGCGGGAACTTGCCGACCGAACGCTGCGTTGACGGTCAAAGCCCGCTGCCCAGGATGAATTCGACCGCCAGCTTTCCCGCCTGACCGAACTGGGGTACCCGGTCGGTGACCGTGCCAGTCAGCTTGGAATCCGAGTCGCTGACCTCCCGCAGTCAGCGGTCGACCCCGGCGATCACATCCCGTTCATTCTCATTGCCACCGGGGCCAGCTATGAGCAGACCGCGCCGTTGATGAGCCTCAATGGGCGCAAGGGCTTTCATGTGATGGACGACGGCGATGTGGACGTGTACCGGCCGATTGTGGAGATCCCGGATCAGGCTTACCTGCTGACCGATGTCGACACCGGCAGCGAGTTCTGCGACGTGACACCGGAGGCAGCCTTGCAGACGATCACCGCGCGTGGACGCACCCCGCTCACCATCGAGGAGGGCATCGCCATGGTGCTGTTGCGCCCGGACATGTTGCGCAAGAACAAGTGTTTCTCGCTGGCGGCCTCGCGGGGAAAAGGACAGCGGGTGCCTGCGATCTGGATATCCGATCGGCGTCCCAAACTCGGGTGGTGCTGGGACCGCAATCCGCACACTTGGCTGGGCACCGCCTCGTGCGGTAGCCGATTGGCCTTATAGGCCACTTCTTCCCTGCCGGATAGACGGGCGTGACTCGTCAACCGGTCACCTGTCACACTGTTACTAATGGTGGCGATGTCGGCACTGGTTTTCGGACTCAGCTGGTGGCTGGGTCTGTATCTGCTCGCGCGTAATCCCCGCAAGCCCGTCCTCGTCCTCGCCGCCATCGGGCTGATCGGCTACTCCGTAGTCGTCGCACTCGACGCCATCCGGGTCACCCCCGGCTCCGATGCCGAACTCCTGGGCCGCATCGAAGTGTTCACCGCGATCATTCCGAGCGTCTCCTGGCTGCTGGTGCTGCTGGAACTCACCAACACCGGTGACCGGTGGCGTGATCGCGCCGCGATGGCCGTACCCGGTGCGGTCCTGGCCATCGCGCTGCTCGTGGGCGCGTCATTGGCCGGCACCATCGCCGGTCCGGCTCAGCTGGGGCACTGGATCATGTTCTGTGCCAACGGGACCGCCGCCATCGGTGCGGCCATCTTGTTGTTCCGCCGCCGTGCCTCGATACCCGGTTCGGCGCGGGGTGTCGTCCTGGTCGCCACCATGTTCTTCACCCTTGGCGATGCGCAGCTGATCATTCCGCTCGGCATCCTTCCGAGCTGGCTGGCGTTGGCGTCGACCGGCTTCGACCTGGTGCTACTCGGTCTGGGTGTGGCGCTCTGGGACGCCTTCGACGAAGGACAGGCGTTGCGCGGCGACATGCTGCGTTCCTTTGTGGCCTCGATCCTTGTCGGGGCGTTGTTCGGGGCCCAGGCGATGATCGGTATCGCCGTTGTCGGGCAGTCGGTTGCGCTGGTGGTCCTGCTGTTCACCAGCGTGGGCTTGGCCATCTGCATTCAGGTGCAGTCGGGCCCCTTCGCCGACTTCCTTGACCGCCTGGCCTTCTCGCGTTCCCCGCAGCTGCGCCACGAGCGTTCCGAGCTGCGTAATACCGAGGCGGCATTGCCACTGAAATCGGCGTCGCCCATCGACGGCGTCGATGACGAGACGTTCACCCGTCTGACTCGCCGGGCCCTGAGCCACTACGGCGACCTGGCCAAACTCGTCGCCAGCCCGCTGACGTCACTGCCCGCGATCGATGAGCGACTTACCGATCGCGGCGCTTCCGACCAGCCCGTCGAGCGTGCCAATGAACTCAGAGCCGTGCTGGCCGAATCCATCTCGCGGCTCAAACCCCGGGACGACGGGGACTTCGGCACCACCGACCAATGGCGGTATTACAACGCCCTGTACTTCCCGTACGTCATGGGTGTGCGGGCATATGCGCAGGGCGCGACGGCGGCAGGACTGGACCCGGTATCGCGTCAGGCGTGGCAGTGGCTGGTCACCGAGGTGCCGCAGCGTTCGCTGCACAACTGGCAGAACGCCGCGGCCAAACTCATTGCCGCGGATCTGCGCGCACAGACCGTTCCGGTGCCCAACGGCGTTCGCACCAACGGTTCGTCACCAGTTCCGCGGTAGCCGTCCCCGTTCCCGACGCCATCCGGCGTGGCTGCCCGGATGCCACCTCCACGATGTCGGAATGAAGGGCCACGCCAGCGGCACGGCACGGCACAGTGTGCGGTAGGCGGCCTCGTCGGCCAGGTTCCATCGAATCCCAAAACGCTTGCGCACCTGGGGTGGCAAGCCGCCATAGATAGTCAGCCGCAGCGGAGGTGCCAACGCCATCCGCATCGGTGTGGTCGGCAACGCAAGTCGTGCGGCCGGCTTCAAATAGGGCGCCACCGGTAGGTAGGGGGACTTGCTCATATCGGGGACGGCGCGTCCCTCGATGACTTTCATCAGGTAATCAGCGGCAGGATTGGGGGTGAGCACCTCGTCGCAGTACCGGTCCCATTCCTGTTGGAAAGCCGCCCTATTCGGTGGCAGCGGTTGCTCGCTCATCGCGTACCGGCGATACCACTCGACACCCTCCTGGTAGAGCTGCTCACGTTCGGCGTCGGACAGTCGATGGCGGGAGTACCTGTCGATGGTTTGTTCGACCATCACCTGGAACGTGGCATGCGCCCACCAGAACGTTGTCGGGTTCAGTGCGTGATACCGGACGCCGTCGGGCTGGATTCCCTTGATATCGCGGTGAAAGTCCCGCACCTTCACCCCGGTACCGGCGGCGGGATCGTCGTACACGGTGCCCAGGATCGGTGGCAGCGAGCGGAACACCCTGTCAACGGGGTCTGCGAAGAAATTCGAGTGCTCGATCAGCGCGTAACCGATGGCGGGGTCCATCGTTTGCAGGAGCCCGGCCGTGCCGCCGGTGAAGGCGATGCGCATATCGCCAGCCCAGCGCCATAAAAGTGAATGACGGTCGAGCTGTGCACCGGGTGCGGTAGAGATGACATCCGCTGTTGTCATCCTTAGATGATGGCATACCGCGCGGCGAATTGGCAGGGATTGGCAGTGCCGAATGTCGAGATGGCAGTGCATCCCGAGGAATGTCAGTGGTGTCAGCTTTCACCCGGAGCTTTCACACAAGGAGTCCCCAATGTCCATAGCTTCAGAGAACGCCTCGGTGCTTCGCACACGATTCGCCCAACCCGACTCGCTCCTGCGATTCGGAATCGGCCTCGACGGCATTGCTACCGGTTCGGTTGCTGTCGTCCTGCTGATCGCCGCGAAATGGCTTGTCGAGCCGCTTGGTCCCTCGCTGGGATTTCAGGTGGCGCATGCCGCCGCGCTTATCGGATACGGGGTACTGGCCTTCGTGCTGAGCCGGGCTGACAGGTCCAGGCTCGGAACCATCGGCGCCGTCTATATCGCCGGCAACTTGCTGGCCACCGTCCTCTATGTGGCAGCAGGTGTCATGAAATGGGTACCGCTGACGACCGCCGGGGTGACGCTTTCCATCGCGTTCGGCATCTACACCGCCGTCATGGCGGACATCCAATTCCTGGGACTACGGCGCCTGCGCTCGGCGTAGCCGCCCACATGCTCGCCTCATTCTGAAGGCGAGCCGGTGCCGGGCCATCCAGTGGATGGCCCGGCACCTTCATGTTTTAGACCGGGGTCAGCGGCAAGCGCAGCGCGCCGGGTGCGGACTCGGGAACCGTCGGACGGTTGGGCTGCACCGGGAAGACGCGCTTGTAGGGCGAGCCCAGCGCCGGCCGTGGATCGAGCTCACCCTTGTTGGGCCAGAACGCCATTGCGCGTTCGGCTTGGGCGGTGATGGTGAATGACGGGTTCACTCCCAGGTTGGCCGAGATCGCCGAACCGTCGGAGACATACAGCCCGGGATATCCGTAGACCCGTTGGTACGGGTCGATCACGCCGGTCTCGGGAGAATCACCGATGGGACAGCCGCCGATGAAATGTGCCGTCAGCGGGATGTTCATCGAATCCAGGTGGGTGCTGCCCGCGTATCCGTCGACCTTGTCGGCCATCCGTCGTGCGACATCGTGCGCGACCGGGATCCAATCCGGGTTCGGTTCTCCGGAGCCCTGTTTGGTGGTCATCTTCTTGCCGAACAGTCCGCGCTTGAGATAAGTGGTCAGCGAGTTGTCCAACGACTGCATCACCAGCACGATGATCGAGTGCTGCGCGGCGCGGTAGGGGAACATCGATCGGAACACCATCGCGGGGTGCCGCACGTTGGCCAGCCAGGTGCGCGCGAAACGCCACGGGCCGCCGTCAACCATGTTGGTGCCCAACATGCTCAGGAAGGTCGAGCCTTCCCCGTATCGGACCACCTCGACATGGGTATTGGGCTCGGGGTGGATCGACGAGGTAATGGCGACGCCCTGCGAGAAGTCATCGCGGGTGGGGGAATAGACGATGGGCACCGATTCGGAGTTGGTGCGTGTCTGTTCGCCCAGGCGATCGGACAGGTTGGGCAGCGACCCTGAATCCTTGAACTTGTGCAGCAGCCGCTGGGTGCCCAGCGATGCCGCCGAGAACACCACATGCTGTGCGGTGAACGTGCGCTTCTTCTTGCGTATCAGCCGCCCGGTTTGTTTGGTGCTGATCGCATAGCCCTCACGATCCTGCAGGGGCCGCACGTCGAGCACCTCGGTAAGCGGATGTATTTCTGCGCCAGCGTGTTCGGCGAGATACAGGTAGTTGGTCTCGGTGGTGTTCTTGGCATTGTGCTTGCAGCCGGTCATACAGGCAGCGCAGCCGATGCAGCCGGAGCGTTCGGGGCCGGCGCCGCCGAAGAACGGATCCGGCACAGTCTTGCCCGGCTCATCGCCGAAGAACACACCGACATTGGTGGGGTGGTAGGTGTCTTCGACGCCCAGGTCCTTGGCGACGGCGAGCAGCACCTCATCGGGTGGGGTGGTGTGCGGAGTCTGCGCAACTCCGAGCATCCGGCTGGCCTGGTCGTAGTAGGGCGCCAGTTCGGACTTCCAGTCGGTGATATGCGCCCACTGCTTATCGGTGTAGAACTGCTCCAGCGGTTCATACAGCGTGTTGCCGTAGATCAGCGATCCACCGCCCACACCCACCGCGCTGGCGATGAAGGTCTTGCCCAGCACGGTAAGCCGCTGCGGTCCGAAGCACCCGAGCGCCGGTGCCCACATCGCCTTGCGAACGTGCCAGTTGTTCGGGGGAAAATCCTCGCGTTTCCAGCGTTTTCCCATATCTAGTATGCCGACTCGGTAGCCCTTTTCGGTGAGGCGGAGGGCCGCAACGCTCCCACCGAAACCGGACCCGATGACGACTACGTCGTAGTCATAGTCCATGGCGGTCAACCTACTGGTTGGTCGTGAGCTGTGGGGTGAAATCAGCCTTGCGCTTGGGCTAACGCGGCGCGCATCTTCTCGTGCAGCAGATTGATGGCCTGCAGCGGGCGGATCATGACCTTGAACTCCACGATCTTTCCGGCGTCGTTGCAGGTGATGATGTCGATTCCGTTGATGTACTTGCCGTCCACGGTCGCCTCGAACTCGAGTGCCGCGGTGTTGCCGTCCAGGATTTCCTTGGTGTAGTGGAAGTTGTTCTCGGGTCCGGCAAGGGTGGCGAAGGCGGCCAACAAGTACATGGCGGTGATCTGCTTGCCCTGCTGCGGGGTGAAGACCACGGGGGAGTAGAAGGCCGCGTCCTCGGCCAGCAGGTCGTTGAGCGCTTCCGGATTCGCGCCGGAAATGATGCCGTGCCAGGTTTCAACCACGTCGTTGATCATGCGCCGAATATACCATTCGGTCTACTTCATGCAAGCCGATCTATAGCTTGCGCAGGCGCAGCCGGTTGATCGAATGGTCGGCATCTTTGCGGAGCACCAGCGTCGCCCGTGGCCGCGTCGGCAGGATGTTCTCCAGCAGGTTAGGCAGGTTGATCGAGTGCCAAATCTCCTGTGCGGCAAGGGTTGCCTGTTTATCGGACAGCTTGGCGTAGTGATGGAAATGTGATGACGGATTTGCGAAGGACGTGGAGCGCATGGCCAGGAACCGGGAGATGTACCACTGTTCGATGTCTTCGATGCGGGCGTCCACATAGATCGAGAAATCGAACAGATCCGAGACCATCAGGGTGGGGCCGGTTTGTAGTACGTTCAAGCCTTCGAGAATCAGGATATCGGGTTGCTGCACAACGTGTTTCTCGTTCTTGATGATGTCGTACAGCAGGTGTGAGTACACGGGGGCGGTGACCTCATGGGCCCCCGATTTGACCTCGGTGACGAATCGCAGCAGCCCGCGTCTGTTGTAACTCTCGGGAAAACCTTTGCGGTGCATGATGTTCCGTCGGGACAGTTCGGCATTGGGGTAGAGGAATCCGTCGGTGGTCACCAGGTCCACGCGGGGATGGTGGTCCCATCGCGCCAGCAATGCCTGCAGCACGCGGGCCGTCGTCGACTTGCCGACCGCGACGCTGCCCGCGACGCCGATGACGAAGGGGACAAGACGGTCCGGGTGTTGGTCCCCCAGGAAGGTGGCGGTGGCGGCGAAGAGCCGCTGGCGGGCGGCCACCTGAAGGTGGATGAGGCGAGCCAGTGGCAGGTAGACCTCGGCGACCTCGGTCAGATCGATCTGCTCGCCCAGGCCACGCAGGCCGAAGAGCTCTTCCTCGGTGAGGACCAGCGGCGTGGACTTGCGCAGCGCGCGCCACTGTTTCCGGTCGAACTCCACGTAGGGGCTCGGCTCGCTCAGCCGCGGCATGGATGCAAGTCTGGCAGTAACCCTCCGTAAACGCGGCACTAGGGTTGTGTGACATGGGCGATAACGGCCGGTCGGAGAACAGCCTCGTCAACGAATACCTGCTGCTCGGGCTGCGATTTGACCGTATTGAGAGTGGATACGTCGACTCCTTCACCGGTGATCCGGCGCTGCGGCAGCGTGTCGAGAACGAGCCCATCCCCGATCCGGCAGACCTGGCCCGCCAGGCCGTGGCCCTGCAGGCCGAGCTGACCGCAAGTGACCTCGATGCCGCGCGCAAGGCCTTCATCGACACGCACTTGAAGGCGTTGGCCTGTGCCGGCCGCAAGTTCGCGGGCGAGAACATCGGATTTGTCGACGAAGTGCATGACTACTTCGACGTGCGCATCGCGAAGGGCGATGAAGAGCGCTACCAGGAAGCGCATGAGGCGCTGGAAAGTGTTCTGCCGGAGGGCGGTTCGCTGCTGGAACGGAAAACCGCCTATGATCGGTCCCAGGAAATCGACCCGAACCGCCTGCAGGAATGCGTCGACGCGTTCTCCAGTGCGCTGCGCGACCGGGTGCGCGCGGAGTTTCCGCTGCCCGACACCGAGACGATCACCTACGAGATCGTCAGCGACAAGCCCTGGTCGGGGTTCAACTATTACGAGGGCAATTACCGCTCGACAGTCGCCATCAACTCCGATCTCAAGCAATATCTGACCAATGTGCCGGCCCTGATCGCCCACGAGTCCTATCCCGGGCACCACACCGAGCACTGCCGCAAGGAGGCGGGTCTGGTGCACCTGGGGGACCAGCAGGAGCAGACCATCTTCCTGGTCAACACACCGCAGTGCCTGATGGCGGAGGGGCTCGCCGACCTCGCCCTGTACGCGGCCGTCGGTGACGACTGGGGGCCGTGGGCACAGGAGATCTACGCCGACCTCGGGCTGCGTTTCGACGGCGAACAGGCTCAGGCCGTCGGGCGGGCGCGGGCCGGACTGATCAACGTCCGCCAAGACGCGGCCCTGATGCTGCATGACGAGCACCGTGACGTCGAGGACGTCATCGCATTCCTGAAACGCTGGCTGCTGGTCTCCGACGAGCGTGCCCGGCACATGCTCAAATTCCTGTCCTCGCCGTTGTGGCGGGCGTACATCTCCACCTACGTCGAGGGCTATCAATTGTTGAAGGGATGGCTGGATCGTCGCCCCCCGGAACAGTCCCTCACGACCCGCTTCGGGCGGCTGCTCGACGAGCCCCTGGTGGCGTCCACGCTGACATAGCCGCCGACTAGGCTGATGGCCATGACGACCTCAGCATCCAGTGATATCGCGCAGGGCGCGCAGTACGCCGAGACCGCCAGCGCCGCCTACCGATCGGCCCTGGAAGTCATCGCGACCATCGAGCCGCGGATCGCGGATGCGACCCGTAAAGAGCTTGCTGACCAACGCGATTCGCTCAAGCTGATCGCCAGCGAGAACTACGCCTCGCCGGCCGTGCTGCTGACCATGGGTACCTGGCTGTCTGACAAGTACGCCGAGGGCACCATCGGCCACCGCTTCTATGCCGGTTGCCAGAACGTCGACACCGTCGAGGCACTGGCGGCCGAGCACGCCCGCGAGCTGTTCGGGGCGCCGTATGCCTACGCGCAGCCGCACTCGGGTATCGATGCCAACCTCGTCGCCTACTGGGCGATCCTCGCGACACGCGTCGAGGCCCCCGCGCTGGCCGAGAAGGGGGTGCGCAATGTCAACGACCTCTCCGAGACCGATTGGGAGGAGCTGCGCCACCAGTACGGCAACCAGCGCCTGATGGGTATGTCACTGGACACCGGTGGCCACCTGACCCACGGCTTCCGCCCGAACATCTCGGGCAAGATGTTCCACCAGCGCAGCTACGGCACCGATCCCGAAACCGGCCTGCTGGACTACGACGCACTGGCCGCGGCGGCACGCGAGTTCAAGCCGCTGGTGCTGGTGGGTGGCTACTCCGCCTACCCGCGCCGGGTGAACTTCGCCAAGCTGCGTGAGATCGCCGACGAGGTGGGCGCCACCCTGTTCGTCGATATGGCGCACTTCGCCGGCCTGGTCGCCGGAAAGGTGTTCACCGGCGACGAGGACCCGGTGCCGCACGCCCACATCACCACGACCACGACCCACAAGTCGTTGCGTGGACCCCGGGGCGGCCTGGTGCTGGCCACCGCCGAGTACTCCGATGCCGTGGACAAGGGCTGCCCGATGGTGCTGGGCGGACCGCTCTCGCACGTGATGGCCGCCAAGGCCGTCGCCCTGGCCGAGGCGCGCCAGCCCTCGTTTCAGGCGTACGCACAGCGCGTCGCGGACAACGCCAAGTCACTGGCCGAGGGTTTCCTGAAGCGGGGCGCACGCCTGGTCACCGGCGGAACCGACAACCACCTGGTGCTGCTCGATGTGCAGTCCTTCGGGCTCACCGGGCGGCAGGCCGAGTCGGCCCTGCTCGACGCCGGCGTCGTCACCAACCGCAACGCCATCCCGGCAGACCCCAATGGCGCCTGGTACACCAGCGGCATCCGGTTCGGCACCCCGGCGCTCACCAGCCGCGGTTTCGACGCCGACGAGTTCGACAAGGTCGCCGAGCTTGTGGTCGACGTGCTGTCCAACACCGAGGCCGATGGCACCTCGAAGGCGAAGTACACCCTTGCCGATGGTGTCGCGGATCGCGTGAAGGCCGCTTCGGCCGAATTGCTGGCCGCCAACCCCCTGTATCCGGGACTCACTCTCTAGGGTCTTTAGTCACCACGAGCGGACGCTTAGTACCCGCCCTTACTGGGGTTTTGCGGTACTAAGTGTCTCCGCGCGAAGGGCCGCGCGGCGATTTCCCATTTCTGATTCGTCCGGTTACCGTTACCGCATGGCACAGAAACCTGTACCCAATGCGTTGACTCTTGAGCTGACGGATGTCGTCGCCGAGAACATCGATCGCCACCGCGATACCGCGGAGCTTTGGTACGCCCATGAGCACGTCCCCTACGACGAGGGCGAGAACTTCGCCTTCCTGGGCGGACGCGACTGGGAGCCCTCTGATGTCAAGCTGCCCAAGGCCGTCGTCGACGCCATCCAGATCCTGCTGATCACCAAGGACAACCTGGCCGGCTACCACCGCGAGATGGTCGAGCACTTCTCGCTGGAGATCATCCCGTGGGCCGACTTCATCGGCCGCTGGACCGCCGAGGAGAACCTGCACGCCATCGCGCTGCGCGAGTACCTCGTGGTGACCCGTAACGCCGACCCCAACGGCGACGAGGACACCCGGCTGGCTCACGTCATGAAGGGCTACCGGGCCGACTCGTACAACCAGATCGAGACGCTGGTGTTCAACGCGTTCTTCGAGCAGATGCACGCGGTGTTCGTTCAGAACCTGGCCGCGCAGGCTGACGATGTGGTGCTCAAGGGCCTGCTCGCGAACATCGAGAAGGACGAGCGTCGTCACGAGCAGATCTACAGCAACATCGTGCTCGAATGCCTGCGTCTTTACCCCGAGGACACCATTGCCGCCATCAAGGCGCGCGCCGCGGAACTGAAGGTTATCGGGGCCGATATCGATGGCTATGAGGACAAGGTCGCCTCGGTGGCCGAGGCCGGAATCATCGACGCGGTCACCGTGCAGGATGTGGTCCGCGAACTCACCGACAAGTGGGGCGTCACCGAGCGGCTCTGATCGCTCGCCGAGTGTCGACCGATGGCGGGGGACACTCGCGTTTTCTGTGTGACAACTCGACACTCGCGCGAAATGTGCGTTAACCCGGAGTTAGTCAACACGCTCGATTCGGTGCGCGGCATCTGCGCGTAGGTGCGAGTAGCGTCAAAAGCGATGGCTAGCGACATGCTTTGCTATCCGGGAGGTACTGATCGTGGCGAAAACGACAGGACCGGCCCCGGTCCTGATGTGGACGGTCTCACGAGGCGTCCACACACGGTACCGACCGCGTCCACGACAGATCGCGTGTGGTGCCGCACGGATGTCAGGAGCGCTCGGTGACTGCTTCAAAGAACCCTGGGACAATCCGTACCTATGTGCTCGACACCTCGGTGTTGTTGTCCGACCCTTGGGCCACAAACCGATTCGCCGAACACGAGGTAGTGATCCCGTTGGTGGTGATCAGCGAGCTGGAAGGCAAGCGTCACCATCACGAGTTGGGTTGGTTCGCCCGCACTGCGTTGCGGATGCTCGATGATCTGCGGTTGGAGTATGGCCGCCTTGATCAGTCCATTCCTGTAGGGACACAGGGTGGTTCGCTGCACGTCGAGCTGAATCACACCGATCCCTCGGTGCTGCCCGTGGGCTTCCGCACCGACTCCAACGACTCTCGGATTCTGGCGTGCGCACTCAACCTCGCCGCCGAGGGCAAGCTGGTTACGTTGGTGAGCAAGGACATCCCGCTGCGCGTCAAGGCCGGTGCGGTGGGCTTGGCCGCCGACGAGTACCGGGCCCAGGACGTGGTGAACTCGGGCTGGACGGGCATGACCGAACTGGACACCACTGCCGAGGTCATCGACTCGCTCTTCGAGGCGGGCGAGGCCGATCTGGAGGCGGCGCGAGATCTCCCGTGCCACACCGGAGTTCGGTTACTCGGCGGCACCTCGAGCGCTCTTGGCCGAGTCAACGCGGAGAAGCGGGTGCAGTTGGTTCGCGGTGACCGTGAGGTCTTCGGACTGCGTGGTCGCTCCGCGGAACAGCGTGTGGCACTGGACATCCTGCTCGATGAGTCGGTAGGCATCGTTTCCCTGGGCGGCAAGGCAGGCACCGGTAAATCGGCGCTGGCGCTGTGTGCCGGACTGGAAGCGGTGCTGGAGCGCCGCAGTCACCGCAAGGTCGTGGTGTTTCGGCCGCTGTACGCGGTAGGCGGTCAGGAGTTGGGCTATCTGCCGGGCAGCGAGAGCGAGAAGATGGGCCCGTGGGCGCAGGCCGTCTTCGACACCCTCGAAGGTCTGGCGTCGCCGGCAGTCATCGAAGAAGTGCTGTCGCGCGGCATGCTCGAGGTGCTCCCACTCACGCACATCCGCGGACGGTCCCTGCATGACTCCTTTGTGATCGTCGACGAGGCGCAGTCCCTGGAGCGCAACGTGCTGCTGACCGTGCTGTCGCGGTTGGGCACCGGCTCTCGGGTGGTGCTCACCCACGACGTCGCGCAGCGTGACAACCTGCGTGTCGGTCGTCACGACGGTGTCGCCGCGGTGATCGAGAAGCTCAAGGGACATCCGCTGTTCGCGCACGTCACACTGGTACGCAGCGAGCGGTCACCCATCGCGGCGCTGGTCACGGAGATGCTGGAGGAGTTCGGCCCCGGGCTCTCTTCCTGAACTGACGGTTACGCTGTGGGGCGTGCTATCCAAGCGTGATGTCTTTCGGTGGACGATGGTCGCGGCCGCTGTGGGAAGTTTGATCGCGGCCGCGATCGTCGTCACCGACAAGCAGCGCGCCCTCGCCGAGCCGGTGGACTGCCAACGCGAGAAGTGTGTCGCGCTGACATTCGATGACGGGCCCAGCCCGTTCACCGACCGGCTGTTGGAGGTCCTGCGAGCCAACGGCGCGCACTCGACCTTCTTCGAAATCGGCAACAAGGTTCAGCGCGACCCGGCGGGCGCCAAACGAGTGGTGGATGCCGGGATGGAACTCGGCAGCCATACCTGGGAACACCCCAACATGACGACGATCCCGCCGGAGGCGATCGCGAGCCAGCTGAGTAAGGCCAGTGATGCGATCGAAGCGGCCACGGGCAAGCGCCCCAAGCTGTTCCGAACCGCCGGTGGCCTGATCAACGACCAGGTGCTGGCCGAGGCCAAGAAACAGGGGCTGGCCGATATCAACTGGGATGTGATCCCGTTCGACTGGGCCAACGATTCGAACACCGACGCCACCCGGGCCATCCTGATGTCGCAGATCAAGCCGGGATCTGTGGTGCTGTTCCACGACACCTACTCCAGCACAGTGGATCTGGTTGAGCAGTTTCTCCCGGTGCTCAGGGCCAACGGATACCACGCGGTCACCGTCACGAAGCTGCTCGGCCCGCGTGAACCCGGTAGCAGTTACGGCAGCCGCGATAACGGGCCACCTGTGAACCTGCTGAAAGATATTCCGGAGTCGGAGATTCCGCCGCTGCCGAACACTCCGTCGCCGCTGCCCGCGACGAACATCCCCATCACCGACCTGCCCAACCAGGGTGCGGGTGGACCGGCCGTCGGGCAGTAGTGGTGCGACTCGTCGCCTTGGCGTTGATCACGGCATTGCTTGTCGGACCCGCCAGCGTCGTACTTCCCGCTCCTCAGCGTTACGTTGCGACGATCAGCCGAGACGAACGCGGTGTCCCGCATGTCAGCGCGGATGATTGGGGCTCACTGGGTTACGGCACCGGGTATGCGTTCGCGGAGGATCGCGCCTGCACACTGATCGATCAGATCATCAAGGTCCGCGGCGAGCGCAGCAAGTGGCTGGGGCCGGGTGCCGGCAATCGGAACATCGATATGGACTTCGGTTACCGCCACCTGAAGCTGTGGGAGAACGCGCCCAAACGCTGGGCCGATCAGCCGGCCAGAGTGGGTGAGCTCGTCGACGGATACGTCGCCGGATTCAACGAGTCCCTGTCGCTCAACGGCGTGAACGGTGGCTGGTGCGACGGTGCGGGTTGGGTCGGCCCGATCACGGCGCAGGACTTGTACGCGCATTTCTCCGATGTCGTGATGACGGTGTCCAGCATCTCCATGATCACCGAAATCGGTAGGGCACAGCCGCCTTCAGGCACGTCGGCGCCGCACCCGGGTGCGCTGCCCGCCCCACCACGGATGGGAAGCAACGGATGGGCGTTGGGGTCGGAACGCTCCAGCACCGGCGGTGGCTTACTACTGGCGAACCCGCATTACCCCTGGACGGGCGAGAACCGTCTGTGGGAGGCGCATCAGAGCATCCCCGGACAACTCAACGTCTACGGCGTCGGATTGTCCGGAATGCCGTTGGTGCAACTCGGATTCACCGATGCGGTGGCCTGGACGGCCACCGTGGCAGCCGGGCGCCGTTTCGCGCTGTATCGCTACGACCTGGATCCGTCCGACCCCACCGCGTACTACGTGGACGGACAGCGCCAGGTGATGACGGCCGACCCCATCACCATCGAAGTGGCCGGCGAACAAGGCATCTCGCCGATGAGCCGCACCCTCTACTCCACCAAACACGGACCGGTAGCCGACGTGGACACCGTGGGCTGGACGCGGGCGCAGGCCATCGCGATGGCCGATGCCAACGCCGATACCAACACCACGCTGACCCAGTATCTGGGCATGGCCACCGCGAAATCCATGGACGATTTCCAGGATGTTTTCCGGGCCAATCGCGGAGTGCCATGGATGAATACCGTCTCGACGAGCGCCGACGGACGTGCCTGGATTGTCGACAGCTCCGCCACCCCCAACCTGTCCAGGGAGGCGCTCGCCGCATGGGCGGTGGATCGCGAAAAGCCGGGACTGATCAGGGATGCGTATCGCTCCGCGGGCATGGTGGTGCTGAATGGCTCCCGGTCGCTTTTCGACTGGGCCGACGATGACAACGCCGCGGCGCCCGGGCTTATCGGGTACGACCACATGCCCCAGCTCGAGCGGCGAGACTACGTCTTCAACGCCAATGACAGTATGTGGCTTGCTCATCCGGATCAGCTGCTCACCGGCTATCAGCCACAGCAGGGCGGCGAGGGGTGGATGCTGACGCCCCGCACCAAGACCAACGCGCGCCTCCTCGCCGAGAACAGCGGCAGGTGGACGATTGACGATGTGGGCGCCGCGTTGTTCTCCGATCGCGCGATCCTGGCCGATCAGCTGCGTATACCGCTGGTACGGGCTTGCACGGCGACCAAGGTTGTCGACGGTGTGGACCTGGCCCCGGCATGCTCGGCGCTGGCCGCCTGGGATGGCAGATTCACCAAGACCGCGCGCGGTGCCGCCGTGTTCCGCGAATGGCTCTCCCGCTTCACCCCTGAGGAGCGAAAGGACCGCGGCAGGCTTTTCGCCGACGGGTTCAATCCGTCCAATCCCATTGGCTCGCCAGCGGTTCCGGTCACCGACGTTGGACCCTGGCTCACCGAACTGGCGGCCGCCGTGCGGCTGTTGCAGCGCGCCGGCATTCCGGTCGATGCGCCCTTGGGGGACCTGCAACGCGAGGTGCATACCGGACGGCTGCTGCCGATCGGTGGTGGAACCGACATCGAAGGCGCCGCCAACATCGTGGATTGCTGCTCCTGGGGCACCAGCTCCGAGCCGCAACCCAGTCCCGGTGAACGCCTGCAACCCGGCACGGAGCTGCGCGCCATCCCCGGCCCTTCGGGGGTACTCAACGGGTACCCCATCCAGGAGGGCGACAGCTTCATCATGGCGCTGCAATACGGTCCCGACGGGCCGGATGCGAAAGGCCTTCTGGTCTACGGCAACCCGGATGACTCCAGGAACCCCGCGTACTACGCGGGCGCGCAGGCATTCAGTGCCGAACAGCTGCGCCCGTTGGCGTTCACCGCCGCCGATGTCGCCAAGGAGGCGGTGTCCACGGTCACGATATCGAGGCCGCGCTAATCTGCCCGGGATTCCCCGGATGCCGCGAACCACAGCGCCAGTGCCATGAGCACCGCCGTCACCAACAGGCCGAGTCCTTCGAACAGTCCCAGGGTCTGGCCCTGGTGATGGTTGGTATCCACCAGATGGCTCACGGTGTGCAGCACCCAGTGGCCGGTGGCAATGGCCAGCGCGGGGACCCGCCACGACGGCCACTTCACCGCGGCCAGCAGCGCCAGCCCTACCGGGATCGCGAAGGACCCGAAGTCGAACAGGTAGTGGTCGTTTCGCACGCCGAACGCACCGAGCGTGTCGAAGAACGATTCGGGGGCCACAATCGCCCAGGTCCCCGTCACCGCCTGGTAGATACCGGCGATGACGAGGACCAGATGGACGAACCGAGCCTTAATTAATCTTTGACCTTCGCCATGGCGAGCACGTCCAGGCGCTTGTCCAGTTCCTCGATGCTCAGCTTGTCGCCGATGAGGCCGCGATCGATGACGGTCTGGCGAATGGTCTTGCGCTCCTTGAGTGCTTCCTTCGCGACGGCCGCCGCCTCTTCGTAGCCGATGGCCGAGTTCAGCGGGGTGACAATCGACGGGGAGGACTCCGCCAGCGTCTTCAGGTGCTCCTCGTTGGCCACCAGGCCGTCCACGCACTTGTCGACGAAGAGGCGAGACACGTTGGCCAGCAACGTGAACGACTCCAGCAGGTTGCGCGCCATCACGGGGATGTACACGTTGAGTTCAAAGGCACCGGACAGTCCGCCGACGGTGATGGCGGCGTCGTTGCCGATGACCTGTGCGGCCACCTGGGTCACGGCCTCGGGCAGCACCGGGTTGACCTTGCCGGGCATGATCGAGCTGCCGGGCTGCAGGTCGGGGAGCTGGATCTCGCCCAGGCCGGTCAGCGGCCCGGAGCCCATCCACCGAATGTCGTTGGCAATCTTGGTCAATGACGCGGCGATGGTCTTCAGCGCGCCTGACGCCTCGACCAGTCCGTCACGAGCGGCCTGCGCCTCGAACGAGTCGGCGGCGGTCTTCAGCTCCGACAGGCCCGTCGACTTCTTGAGTTCCTCGACGACCTTGGCGCCGAAGCCGTCGGGGGCGTTGAGGCCGGTGCCGACGGCGGTACCGCCGATGGGCAGCTCACCGAGACGGGGGAGCGTCGCCTTCACGCGCTCCGCGCCGGCCTCGATCTGGCGGGCGTAGCCGCCGAATTCCTGGCCCAGGGTCACCGGCACCGCATCCATCAGGTGGGTGCGGCCGGACTTGACCACGGTCTTCCAGGCCTTGGCCTTGGTGGCCAGCGCCTGCTGCAGGTAGTCCAGCGCGGGAATCAGGTCGCGCACAGCGGCTTCCGTCGCGGCCAGGTGCGTGGCCGTCGGGAAGGTGTCGTTGGAGGACTGCGACATGTTCACGTCGTCATTCGGGTGCACCGTCACGCCGCTGTTGGCGGCGATCGAGGCGATCACCTCGTTGGCGTTCATGTTCGAGCTGGTGCCCGAGCCGGTCTGGAACACGTCGATGGGGAACTGGTCGTCGTGCTTGCCGTCGGCGATCTCGGCGGCGGCGGCGATGATGGCGTCAGCCTTGGCCGGGTCCAGCAGACCCAGGTCCTTGTTCACCTGCGCGCAGGCGCCCTTGAGGAGGCCGAGCGCACGGATCTGGGTGCGCTCCAGGCCGCGCCCCGAGATGGGGAAGTTCTCGACGGCGCGCTGAGTCTGCGCGCGCCACAGTGCTTCCACGGGCACCCGGACCTCGCCCATGGTGTCGTGCTCGATGCGGTACTGCTGTTCAGACAATGGTCTTCCTTCTCGTCGTCGATGATGGAATTAGGGGAGGGGGTGGGTGGCGCCGTCGTCGCCGGTGAAGTCGACCGCGGAGTACTCGCGGAGCTTGGTGAGGCGGTGGTACGCCTCGATCATCCGGACGGTGCCGGACTTGGAGCGCATCACGATCGACTGCGTGGTGCAGCCGCCGCCGAAGTACCGGACACCCTGCAGCAGATCGCCGTCGGTGACGCCGGTTGCGCAGAAGAAGACGTTTTCGCCGGAAACCAGGTCCTCGGTGGTCAGGATCTGATCCAAGTCGTACCCGGCGTCGATGGCTTTCTGGCGTTCCTCGTCATCGCGCGGGGCGAGCTTGCCGTGGATGGCACCGCCCATGCAACGCATGGCGGCCGCGGCGATGATGCCCTCGGGCGTGCCACCGATACCCAGCAGCATGTCGGTGCCGGAGTTGGGGCGGGCCGTCGAGATGGCACCGGCCACGTCGCCGTCGGAAATGAGGCGGATGCGGGCGCCGGTCTCGCGGACGTTCTGGATCAGCTCGCCGTGGCGGGGGCGGTCCAGGATGCAGACGGTGATGTCGGAGACCGAACAGTTGCGGACCTTGGCGACGCGCTTGATGTTCTCCGAAACGGGGGCTGTGATGTCGATGACATCGGCGGCGTCGGGGCCGACAGCGATCTTCTCCATGTAGAAGACGGCCGACGGGTCGAACATCGCGCCGCGCTCGGACACTGCGAGCACCGAGATGGCGTTCGGCATGCCCTTGCTCATCAGGGTGGTTCCGTCCACCGGGTCCACCGCGAAATCGCAGTCCGGGCCGTCGCCGTTGCCGACTTCCTCGCCGTTGTAGAGCATCGGGGCGTTGTCCTTCTCGCCCTCGCCGATGACTACCACGCCGCGCATGGAAACCGAGTTGACCAGCTCACGCATGGCGTCGACGGCGGCGCCGTCACCCTTCTCCTTCTCACCGCGGCCGACCCATCGACCTGCGGCCATGGCACCCGCCTCGGTCACTCTGACCAGCTCTAACGCCAGGTTGCGGTCCGGGGCTTCTCTGCGCGACGGGCTCATGGGTTGTGATTGTTTCATGCGCGCCTGCAAGGATGGGGGCGTGGGAGGCGCACCCGATCCGGACCAAGATTCCGGACCCGACGATCGCATCGCCGTGCCCGCACCCCGTCCGGCCAAGCCGCGGTTGTTTCAGGACGGCCGGGACATGTTCTGGTCGATGGCTCCGCTGGTAGTCGCGTGCATCGTGCTGGCCGGACTGCTGGGGATGTGTTCCTTCACGCCGAATGGGCCGACGGTCGGTGAGCCGCCCTCGTATGACGCGCACGCCGCGCTGCAGGCCGATGCCCGGCAGTTTCCGTTCCCGGTCCGGGAGCCGTCGCTGCCCGCGGGTTGGCGGGCCAACTCCGGTGGGCGCGACAGCGTCGAGGGGATGCCGCTGTCCAAGGTGGGCTACCTGAGCCCGACCGGTACCTACATGGCGGTGGTGCAAAGCGGTGCCCCCGAGGAGAAGCTGGTCCCGAAGCTCGACAGTGGGCTGGTGCCCCGCGGGCCGGAGAATGTCGACGGCGTGAGCTGGGTGGCCTACGAGGGTGGCGAGGGCACGGAGCCGCTGTGGGCGACCCGGCTGGACAACTCGGTGACCGTCGCCCTCACCGGGTCCGGAAACACCGAAGACTTCCGGACCGTCGCGCGCGCGGTGCAAACCGCTAAGCCGCTGCCGCGCTAGGGGCGCGCATCTAGGTGTTGGCGCCTCGTGCTGCCACCGCCCAGCGGCGCGGGCCGCCCGAGGCATCCACCACTAGCGTGTCGACCAGGTTCACCGCATTGCACAGATGGTTCGGCGCGATGCGCAGACGGGTGCCCGCAGCCGGTGCCGCCCCGGGGAACTCGATGGTTGCGTGGTGCTCGGACAGCGCGACGATGCGCGCATCCGGTTCGCTGATTACCCGTCCGAAACCGGTGGCCCAGCCCGGCCGGTCGGCGCCCAGGATCTTGCTGCCCGCATCCACGACGGCGGTCCGGTCGCGGGTGTGCACCACTGTGGTGACGGCACTGAGGGCGATGTCGTCGAGCGTGCAGACCTCCAACTCGAACTGCTGGGCATCGTTGAACGGGTAGACACCCGGTCGTACCTCGGTCAGCACCGTGTTGTCGGCGGCTTCGACGGTGGGGGTGGAGCCGCCGCTGATCACGGACGGCTCGATCCCCTGTGCGCGCAGGCTGTCGGCGGCCGCCCCAAGTGCGTGAGATTCCTGAGCGGCGACCTCTGCGCGGTGGCCGGGTGTGTAGCCGTGGCCCGGAAATGTGAAGACACCCACGACATTCAGTCCGGCAGCGCGCGCTGCCGCCGCAACGTCACCGGCCTCGGCCGGAACGACCCCGGTGCGGTGATGGCCGGAGTCGACCTCGATGACGACGGTGATGGGTACATCGGCGAGATACTCGGCCAACTGCTGGGCACCCGCGAGGGAATCCACCCCCACGCGCAGTTGCGCGCGGGCGGTCACCTTCCGTATCCGGTCCGCCTTCTGCGGAGTTAGCCACAGCGGGTAGGCGATGAACAGATCGGTGAATCCCGCGTCCGCGAAGACCTCGGCCTCACCGATCGTGGCGACGGTAAGACCAATGGCTCCACTGTCGATCTGGCGCTGTGCTATCTCAACACACTTGTGGCTCTTGGCATGTGGCCGCAGCTGGACCCCGGTGCCGCGGAGGCGACCCGCCAGCCGTGCGATGTTGCGGTCCATCACCGCCAGATCGACGGCCAGGAAAGGGGTGTCGATATCGTCCAGACCACAAGGTTGCATCGTGTCAGACATGTCTTGACACTAATCGGAGTCCAGCGCGTCCTCGATGCGCTTGCGTGCGCCTGCCAGGTGCTCCTCGCAGCGTTTGGCCAGTGCCTCACCGCGTTCCCAGAGCGCCAGCGAGGTGTCCAGATCCAGCCCGCCCTGTTCGAGCTGCTGCACGACCTCGATGAGCTCGGCGCGCGCCTGCTCGTAACCGAGTTCGGCGGGATTGGTCATGACGATTCTCCTGTCACGGTTGCGGTCACGGCACCATCGGAAACGCGCACACGCAGCGATGCCCCTGCGGGTGCATCGGTCACCGTCCGCAGCACCTCCACCGTGCCATCGTCGCGTACCCGTTGCACCACTGAGTACCCACGGGCCAGGGTAGCGGCGGGTCCCAGCGTGGCCAGCTGCGCCGATAAGTGGCCTACCCGTTGCGATTCGGATTCCACCAGCCGCTTCATATCGCGGCGCAATGCCGTTCGCGCGACGGCGATTTCATCCTGGCGCACGGTGACCATCCGGAGCGGATCGGCCAGCACCGGCCGGCTGCGTACCTGGTCCAGCCCGCGCTGCTCGCGTTGCACCCAGTTGCGCAATGCCTGAGCCGAACGCCGTCGCAGGTCCAGAATCAACGCCTGTTCGGCCGCCGCGTCGGGCACCAGTTTCTTGGCCGCGTCGGTGGGTGTGGCCGCGCGCAGGTCCGCCACCAGATCGGAGAGCGGGTTGTCCGGCTCATGCCCAACGGCGCTGACTACCGGGGTGCGGCATGCCGAAATCGCGCGGCACAGGGTCTCATCGGAGAACGGCAGCAGGTCCTCCACGCTGCCACCGCCACGGGCCAGCACGATCACGTCCACCCCGGGGTCGGCATCCAGCGCCTGTAGCGCGGCAACGATCTCGGCGACCGCGTGCGGGCCCTGCACGGGAGTGTTGCGGACCGTGAATTGCACTGCGGGCCAACGCGACAAGGCCACCGAGGTCACGTCGTGCTCGGCGGCGCTGGCCCGGCCGGTGATCAGGCCGATGCGGGACGGCAGGAACGGGACCGGGCGCTTGAGTCGCGCGTCGAACAGTCCCTCGGCGGCCAGCAACTGACGCAGCCGCTCGATCCGGGCCAGCAGCTCACCGATACCTACCGCACGGATCTCGCTGAGCCGCAAAGAAAACGATCCGCGCACCGTGTAGAAGGTGGGTTTACCGCACACCACCACCTGGGTGCCTTCGGTCAGCTTCACCGGGGCGTTGCGCACCATGTCGGGCGGGCACGTCACGGTCAGCGACATATCGGCGGCCGGGTCGCGCAGCACCATGAACACCGTCTTGCTGCCGGGCCGGACATCGATCTGTGTCAGCTGACCTTCCACCCACACCTGGCCCAGGCGGTCGATCCACTTGGCCACCCGGGTCGCAACAGCGCGGACCGGCCACGGGTTTTCGGGGCTTGTCCCCGGATCAGCCACGGGCAGCGGCGCGGGTGATCCTGTTCGCGAGCAAGGTCTGATACGGCGCGCGGGCCTTGTGCGCGTCTTCGTAGGTCAGCAGCTCTTCGAGCTCGCTCACGGACAGCGACTGCAGCCGCGCCCGCAGCTGCGCCAGTGTCAGGTCGTGATAGCCGAGCTCGACGACGACATCGGGAGCGTTCGGATCCGCCGGTTCGGCGGGGGCCGCAGGCGCTGCCTTTTTGGCGGGGGCCTTCTTGGCGGCTGCCTTCTTCGCCGGCGCCTTACGCGGTGCGGCCTTCGCGGCTACCGGCGCGGCCTCGGGGGCCGGTGCGGCTGCCTCGGGCTCGGAATCCGATGGCGTCGTGGGTTCCGAGGAGTACAGCGCAAACCGTCCCTGGGTCATCCGCTCGGCCGCGTCCTCGTAGACGGCGTTGGCCTGCGTCTCGTCGGGGTCGGGTGCATCGAGTTCGTCGATGTCCTCATCGAAGGTGGCCCACTCGGGCTGCTCCTCGGTGGGCGGGAAGATGTTTTCCCAGGTCTCGTCGCCCTTGATGGCCAATTCCGTGACTGTCTGCTGGAACCGCATGAAGTTCTGCACGGTCTGGCTGGCGGCCGTCATGGGATAGGTCAGCACCGCCTGCGGCAGCTTGCGGGTCTCTTCAAGAACGGTGGCGGCGACCCCAAGAAGCAACCGGACGCCGAACGGAGGACGAATCATAGGTCCAAGCTTGCCTTACGTCGGTCGTGCAGCGAAAGGCTGGGCCGTAAGCTGGTGACTATGGCTGCAGTCGATATGGGCACTCCGGGGATGGTGAGCACCGTCGTCGGCCCGGCGACGAGCAAGCGCGTGCTGCTGGCTGAGCCGCGCGGCTACTGCGCTGGTGTCGATCGTGCGGTGGAGACCGTGGAGCGGGCGCTGGAGAAGCACGGCGCCCCCGTCTACGTGCGGCACGAGATCGTGCACAACCGATATGTGGTGGACACGCTGGCCAAGGCGGGTGCGATCTTCGTCGATGAGACCGACGAGGTGCCCGAGGGCGCGATCGTCGTGTTCTCCGCGCACGGTGTTGCGCCGACCGTGCACCAGGACGCGGCCGCGCGGAACCTGAAGACCATCGATGCCACCTGCCCGCTGGTCACCAAGGTGCATCAGGAGGCCAAGCGGTTCGCCCGCGACGACTTCGACATCCTGCTGATCGGTCACGAGGGCCATGAGGAAGTCATCGGTACCGCCGGTGAGGCTCCCGATCACGTGCAGCTGGTCGACGGCCCCAGCTCGGTGGACAAGGTCACCGTGCGTGACGAGAAGAAGGTCATCTGGCTGTCCCAGACGACGCTGAGCGTCGACGAGACCATGGAGACCGTGCAGCGCCTGCGCGAGCGCTTCCCGACGCTGCAGGACCCGCCTAGCGACGATATCTGCTACGCCACCCAGAACCGTCAGGTCGCGGTGAAGGCGATGGCCCCCGAATGTGAGTTGGTGATCGTCGTCGGCTCGCGCAACTCATCGAACTCGGTGCGGTTGGTCGAGGTCGCCCTCGGTGCCGGCTCCAACGCTTCCTACCTGGTCGACTACGCCGAGGACATCGACCCGGCCTGGCTTGAGGGCGTGACAACGGTCGGCGTCACGTCGGGTGCTTCGGTGCCGGAGGTGTTGGTGCGCGGGGTGTTGGAGCGGCTCGCTGAGCACGGATACGGGCAGGTGCAGCCGGTCACCACGGCCAATGAAACATTGGTGTTCTCGCTGCCGCGTGAACTGCGGGCCGCGCGACACTAGTTCGCGCTAGCGGTCGTAGTCCCAGGCGTCGTCGTATCGATCCGGACGGCGCCGTGGAGGAGCCGGTGGACGCTCATCTCTGTACCTGACGGCGGGGCGGTGCGGCTCACGCGCGGGTTCTGCGCGGGGCTCCCGGTAGCGGGGCCGCGGTTCATACCCGTAGTCGTCGTACTCGTCGCGAGCCCGTCGCGCGGGACGGCGTTCGGTCCGCATCGGGCGCTCGTCTTCCCACGGGGTGCCGACCGCCGATGCCCGCCGCGAGACGGGTTCGGAATCGGGTGCCGGACGGCGACGTGTGCCGGATTCGTGCCGTCCGTGGCGTGTCCGGGCGACGGCCTCGTCGGGGCGGGGCCGTCGGGTCCGCGTGGTTGTTCCCGCGCTCCTGCCCGTGGTGTCGGCGTCGGCATCCACCAGCGCCTGTACCCGGGTCCGTGAGGACGTCCTCGGCTTGGTGGCCTTTGTGGTCTTCGCGGCCTTGGGCTTGGCCGTTTTTTCTTTGGCGGGCTTACTGGTGAAGATCCCCCAGTACCAGCGCACCACTCCGATGATCAGCACGCCCAACGCGGTGCTGATCATCAGCGGGAAGCGTTCGATCAGCGGGTACCCGGTGGTGATGGCCATGTTCCTGATGCCATCGGCGGGTCCCTTCGACATGATCATGTAGGCCATCGGGATGCTCGCGAACAGGATCAGCGGCGGCTGCACGACGGCGGTGAAGATCGATGAATACCGCACCGCGAAAACCGCTAGGACGCATCCCGCCGCGTAGCAGCCGGCGAACGCGCCGGTCAGCTTCTCACCATTGGCCATCGCGTCAATTGCGAAACCGAGCGCGGTGCCAGCGACCGCGATCAGGATTGCGCCCCACCACGGCACACCCGGGATATCGGGGTGCGCAGACCGGTGATCGGCTTCCACCGATGAGCGGGCGCGTTGACCTGTCACATGTTGAAAGGTACCGGTGCCGAGCCGGATGTTCGGTAACGGTGCCCGTCAGCGTGCTTGTGTCAGCAGCACCGCGCCGACGGATTCGCGTCCGCATCGGCGTACCGCGAGCGCCAAAATTCGGCTTCGGTGGGCACCGGAGCGCCCGGATGGCGGCGCCGTAGGTGCTCGACATATCGCTGGTAGTCGTGATCGCCCATGACCGAGGTGAACCACCACACCAGCCCCTTGATCAGCTTCATGTCCGGGTCCCGGCGAGTTCGCGTGCTGCCCATTGCTTCTCGACTTCCTTCTCCACATCGGTGGGCAGGAAGCCGCTGGGTGCGAAAAGCCGGGACGGAACATCGTCGTCTTCGGTGGTTGGCAGACCTCCGGCCCGCACCGCGCGCAGACACGTCCAGGCGGCGGCCGCGACGACCACCAACACCAACGAGGCGAAGACAATCGACAGCGTCCCCTGCACAAACGTGTTTCGGATCACGGCATCGATGGCCTCGGGCGTCTTGGCGGTCTTGAACGTCGTCAAACCCGCGTCGCGTGCCGCCGCGTACAGCTGGTGCTGCTTCCAGTAGCCCACCGCGGGATCAGACGAGAAGATCTTCTGCCAGGACGCGGTCATGGTGACAATGAGGTCCCAGGCCAGTGGGACAGCGGGAATCCAGGCCCACGTGTAGAGCCGCTGTTTGACGACGACCGTCAGCACCACCGTCAAGGCGATCGCAGCCAACAGCTGGTTGGCGATGCCGAACAACGGGAACAGGGTGTTGATACCGCCGAGGGGATCGGTGACGCCCATGAGCAGGATCGAGCCCCAGCCGCCGACGACGATCGCCGAGCAGATCCACGCCCCGGGCCGCCAGGAGGCGTCCTTGAAGCGGCGCAGCGGCCCGCCCAGGTTCCCCAGGGAATCCGACAGCATGAACCGGGCAACCCGGGTGCCGGCGTCGACGGTGGTGAGGATGAACAGCGCCTCGAACATGATCGCGAAGTGGTACCAGAACGCCTTGAAACCGCTGCCGCCGAATACATCCGACATGACATGTGAGATCCCGATGGCCAGGGTGGGGGCGCCGCCGGTGCGCGAGACGATCGAGGTCTCGCCGATGTCCTTGGCTGTTTGGGTCAGCTGTGCACCGGTGATGTCCGGACCGCCGATCGGCAGTGCGTTGACGTAGGCGGCCGCGGTTTCGGCGGTACCGCCCGTGGCCGCGGTGGGTGCGTTGATCGCAAAGTACAAGTGCTGGTTGAGGATCGCCGCGGTGACCAACGCCATGACGGCCACGAAGGACTCGGTGAGCATGCCCCCGTACCCGATGAAGCGGGCCTGGCTCTCCTTCTCCAGCAGCTTGGGTGTGGTTCCCGAGGCGATCAGTGAATGAAAGCCCGAGAGCGCCCCGCAGGCGATGGTGATGAACAGGAACGGGAACAGCGATCCGGCGAAGGCCGGGCCCGAAGTGTTGAAGGCGAACTCGCTGACCGCGGGCAGTTGCGCCACCGGCCGGGCGATCAGGATGCCCAGGGCCAGCATCGCGATGGTCCCGACCTTCATGAAGGTCGACAGGTAGTCGCGGGGAGCGAGCAGCAGCCACACCGGCAGCACCGAGGCGGCGAACCCGTAGAACATCATCAGCCAGGCAATGGTGGTTTTGTCGAGGCTGAACAGTGTTTCGCCCCATCCCGATTCGGCGACCCAGCGACCGGAGATGATCGCGGCGAGCAGCAGTGCGACACCGATGACGGTCACCTCACTGACCTTGCCCGGCCGCAGGTAACGCAGATACACGCCCATGAACAGCGCGATGGGGATGGTCATCGCGATGGAGAACACGCCCCAGGGGCTTTCACCGAGGGCGTTGACGACGACCAGGCCCAGCACCGCGATCAGGATGATCATGATGACGAAGATGGCCACCATCGCGGCGACACCGCCGACGGTGCCCATCTCGTCGCGGGCCATTTGGCCCAGACTGCGACCACCGCGACGGGTCGAGATCACCAGCACCAGGTAGTCCTGGACTGCCCCGGCCAGCACGACGCCGACGACAATCCAGATGATTCCGGGCAGGTACCCCATTTGCGCGGCCAGTACCGGGCCGACCAGCGGGCCCGCTCCGGCGATGGCGGCGAAGTGGTGGCCGAACAGCACCCGCCGGTCGGTGGGGACGAAGTCCTTGCCGTTGTCGAGCGTCTCGGCGGGGGTGGCGCGGTCATCCCGCGGTCTGACGAGTTTGCGTTCAATCAGCTTGGCGTAGAACCGGTAGGCGATGAGGTAGGTGCAGATCGCGGCCACGACGAACCAGACCGCGTTGACGTGTTCTCCGCGCAGCAGCGCGATCATCGTCCAGGCGAAGGCTCCCAGTAGTGCCACCAACACCAGCACCACGCGCGACGTGGGTGAGGGTGCCCGGTTGTCGATGACGCCGACGGGTGGAAGGTCGGGGTCGGTCCGCAGCAGTTCGACGCCGGGTGGGGGAGTCAGGTCCTGGGGCTCTGCGGCGGTGGCCATGCGCGTTACCTTAGGTCCCCGCTGTGGCGCCCTGTCGTACATCGAGTGTCTGTTCAAGTTCAGGGATAGATCGGGGCGATCCCTGATGTGGCTCGTGATCTTGATTCATAGCGTCGAGGCATGACCAAAACAGCGTGGTTTGCAACGGCTTTGGACGCCATGGTGATCGTTCTCCCCGTTGCGGCGGTGGCGCTGGCGGCCGTTGCGCATGCGGGGCCGCAAGGGTATGGAGACGCCGAGGCGGTGATCAGTTCTCTTGAGGAACAAGGAAGTTACGTCATCCTGAATCGGACAGGTAATTGGCCATTGGAGGACTGCACGGTGATCCGGGTGCGGCAGGGCCCCTCGGTGTACCGGTATGAGCGTCCTGTTGGTGCCAGTTCCAAGTCGGTTCCTCAGAAGGTGCTGGATCACGGAACCTATTACGTGGACCTGGCGTGCTGAGCCGCGAAGACCAGGGAAAGATCAGGGGCTTCCCTGATGCGCCTGGATGTTTCGGCGGTCTACGGTGAATTTATGACTACTGCACTGCGACGGCCCCGCGCGGGGAAGATGATCGGCGGGGTGTGCGCGGCAATCGCGCAGCGCTTCGGATGGGACGTCACGATCGTCCGGGTGCTCACGGTCACATCGATCCTGCTTCCCGGGCCGCAGGTGCTGGCCTACCTGGTGTTGTGGGCGCTCATTCCACGGGAGCAGTGAGCCCGGCGGCGGGCGTTAAGTTAATTTTTCGTAACCAACGGGTGTATGGGGTTCCTCTGACCGGCAAATCGTGGGTTAGGCTGCGGACGTGCGGCGATACGACTACCCCCTACGGGTTATTGCGGTAGCCGTTGTCGTGGGCGTGCTGTGCTTCGTCGGGGTGAATCCGGGAAGTGTCATGGGCCAGGCAACGGCCATGACGCACGCCGTCGATCGGGACGGTACGAGCGCGGCGCCGGCGGACGCGCCTCAGGTCGATGCCTTCGCGCAGGTAGTGCAGATCGCCAAGATGTGCCGCGGGGTTCTCGCGGGGGCGATGCTGCTGGTGCTGGGGTTCGTAGTGCGCTACGTGCTGCTCACCGCGACACGGGGATCGCCTGTGCTGCAACGGATCGTCGGCCAACCAGGCCGGGTGGTGTTACTCAAAGGCTGTGTGAATCGGTGCTGAGGGGGTCGGTTAACCCGACCCCGTATCAGTCATGCCGCGATAGCGCGGTTCTACACAGGAGCATCCATGATTTCTCGTTTTGCGGTATCCGCGCTGGCGGTCGCAGCGACACTTCTCACCGCGCCGACGGCGCAGGCCGGTCCCGACGGCGATCCTGCTGCCGACGTCATCGCCGACTTGGAGGCCCGCGGGAACGTCGTCGTGATCAACCGCGTGGGCAGTGGTCCCATGGCGGACTGCAAGGCGACCGCCGTGCGGCCCGGCAGGTTGTTGGCGCCGGGGGCGTCGATCAATGCGCCGGGGACTAGCTGGGGTGGATCGATCCTGTCGACTCATCGCGTGATGCACGTCGACATCAAGTGCTGAGGAAATCCCGCAGTACGATCGCGTGATTGTGCTCCGGGTCCTTGGCGGCGTAGAGCAGCGTGACGGTGCCGTGTTCGCGTTCGAGCTCGTGGGCGGTGTCCACCGCCGGGTTGGTAGCCAGCTCGGCGCGGTACTCGTCGGCGTAGGTGCCCCACTCCTCAGCGGGGGCGTGGTGCCAGCGGACCCGCAGGTCGGGGCTCGGTGCGATGTCCTTGAACCAGAGGTCGACCTGCGCGGCAGCCTTGCTCACGCCCCGCGGCCACAGCCGGTCGACCAGCACGCGATAACCGTCCGAGGGGTCGGGAGTCTCGTAGATCCGCTTGGTGGAAAAGGTCACCTGAGCATTCTTATCTGCCGGGGTCCGTAGACTCACCATCTCGTGAGCCTGAACTTGGGAATCGTTGGTCTGCCGAACGTCGGAAAGTCGACGCTGTTCAACGCGTTAACGCGCAACAACGTACTGGCGGCCAACTACCCGTTTGCGACCATCGAACCGAACGAGGGCGTGGTGCCGCTGCCGGACCCGCGCCTGGACAAGCTGGCGGAGGTTTTCGGCTCGGCGCGGACCCTGCCCGCGACCGTGACGTTCGTGGACATCGCCGGAATCGTCAAGGGTGCCTCCGAGGGGGCCGGGCTGGGGAACAAGTTTCTGGCCAACATCCGCGAATGCGATGCCATCTGTCAGGTGGTGCGGGTGTTCGCCGATGACGACGTCGTGCACGTCGATGGCCGCGTCGATCCGGCCGCCGACATCGAGGTGATCGAGACCGAGCTGATTCTCGCCGACATGCAGACGCTGGAGAAGGCGGTGCCGCGGCTGGAGAAGGAAGCTAAGACCAAGAAGGACCGTCAGCCGCTCGCCGATGCCGCCAAGGCCGCTCAAGAGGTTCTCGACAGCGGCAAGACCCTGTTCTCGACCGGGCAGGACTGGTCGGTGGTGCGCGAGCTGAACCTGATGACCACCAAGCCCTTCCTGTACGTGTTCAACGCCGACGAGTCGGTGCTCGGCGACGAGGCGCGGGTCGCTCAGCTGCGGGAGCTGGTGGCCCCCGCCGATGCGGTGTTCCTGGACGCGAAGATCGAGTCCGAGTTGCAGGAGCTGGACGAGGAGTCCGCCGCCGAGCTGCTGGAGTCCATCGGGCAGAGCGAACGGGGCCTGGATGCGTTGGCGCATGCGGGTTTCCACACGCTCAAGCTGCAGACCTACCTGACCGCGGGGCCAAAAGAGGCCCGGGCGTGGACGATTCATCAAGGAGACACCGCGCCCAAGGCGGCCGGGGTCATCCATACCGACTTCGAGAAAGGCTTCATCAAGGCCGAGGTGGTGTCCTACGAGGACCTCGTCGAAGCCGGTTCGATGGCCGCGGCGAAGGCTGCCGGGAAGGTCCGGATGGAAGGCAAGGACTACGTCATGGTCGACGGCGACGTAGTGGAGTTCCGCTTCAACGTCTGATCAGCAGAAACCGTAGCCCTGCGACACGGTGAGTGCTTCACTGTCATGGTCAGTCCTACTGCACTGTGTAGTAGACGATTCGTAGGGGGCAGAATGCGGTGGCGCGGTGTAAGTCACGTTGAGTTCGCGGTACTGGAGTATGACGCTTCCATCGCCTTCTATGACGCCTTGTTCGGCTGGCTGGGGTATAGCAGCTTTTCATCGTTGAACATGGAGTACCAGTCGATTTACTACATGACTCAGCATTTCAATCTCCACAGCTACATCGGTGTGCAGCCGGCCCGGACCGGAGGAAAGCTGACCCATGCCGAACAGGCCGTGGGCGTCAATCACGTTGCGCTGTGGGCCCGCAGCAGGAAAGAGGTCGATCGCTTTTACCGCGAGTTCTTGATCCCGCGGGGTATCGAGGTTACTGACGAGCCTAAGACGTATCCGCAGTACTGGCCGGGCTATTACGCCGTGTTCTTCGACGACCCAATCAACGGTATTCATTGGGAGTTGGCGTGGATGCCGAAAATTCCTACTCCGCGCCAGGTTTGGTCGTTCTATCGTGCGCTCAGCGGCTTCGCGGGCAGTCGGCCAGACCTCGCTAGTAGCGTACCGGGCCTTGTCTGGCAGGCACGGCGAACGCTACCTCGTCGGTGAACGGCGTAACCGTTCGAGTTGACAGATCTCGCCGCACCGCGACGTAGTCGAATTCCTTTTCAACGTCTGATCACCCGATGGGTTCAACCCATTGAGCGCGCGAGGGGCCGGGTTCGAAGGGTTCGCCGAAATACTGCGTTTCGCGGATCACCTCACCGTCTTCGAACTCCATGACGCTCACAACGTGAAAGGGCTGTGCGTCGTACGTTGCGACGAGCTCGCTGACCCATAGATCACCACCACCGGTAATCCGTCGCACGGTGAACCGTTTCTTGTTCGGCTGAGCTTTGCGCGAGGCTTGAATGTTGGCGCGGCCACGAATTCGCTCACCAGACTGCGGGTATTCGAGAACCGCATCGTCTCGATAGACCCGATGTTCTGCATCGAAGTCGTCTGCGTCGGAGGCTGCCCAGTGGGCTTCGAGCGCACCGCGTAGATCCACGTCGTTCATAGAGGCCTTTCTTTCGATCAGATGGTTCCAGTTTCCCGGACTTGTCGGGGTGCGCGCCTAGCATCTGGCTCACCGCGCAGTCCGCCGATCCTCGGCGGCATCCCCAGGAGGTCTACCAATGAGATTCGTTTCGACACGAATCATCACAGCCGACGTCGATCGGTTGGTCACGTTCTACGAGATGGTCACCGAAGCAGTGGCCGTCTGGGGGAATGAGCTTTTCGCAGAGATTCCGACGTCGGTCGGCACGCTGGCGATCGGCAGCGAGAAAACCGTCCCGCTGTTCGGGCAGGGATCTGCCGAGCCGGCCGCGAATCGCACAGCCATTCTCGAATTCATCGTGGATGACGTCGACGCCGAATTCGCCCGGCTTCGCGAGCAACTCGCCGATGTGGTCACCCAACCGACAACGATGCCGTGGGGGAACCGTGCCGTGCTGTTCCGGGATCCCGACGGGAATCTCGTTAATCTGTTCACCCCGGTCACCGACGGGGCGCGCGCCAAGTTCGGGGTATGACTCGTCGTCGACATGTGCGCACGGGCAGTTTCGATCCGCCGCGTTCGCCTAATCCGCTGCCGCCTCGTTCAGGATCGAAGTGATGAATACCGAGCGCGGTGTGAATACGTCGAGGAGACCGACTGCACGCACGGCCGGCGCTAGGTTTCGGAGTTCGCTTTCGATGGCCGCGCGCCGTGGATCTGATTCGGGAGTGGTCTCTAAGAGTTTGGCATTCGCGATGAATGCCGCGACTGTGCCCTTCCGTACGCTGATTCCATCGACGGTGGTTGAGTTGTCGGCGTCGGACAGAACGTCCTCGGGGCGAACTGCGCCTTCACTTGCCACCGGAACTCCCTTCACGCGGTTGTATATCTCTCTGCGAGGGTAGCAACCTTGCTCTCCGTGAAGGTCGCAATGCATGTGCTGCAGAGAATAGGCCGCGCGTTAGTCCTGCACGTAGGACACGACCGCCATCATTCCGGCTTCGCCGTGATAGATGTTGTGACAGTGGGTAAGCCACTGCCCGGGATTGTCGGCATCGAAGTCCACTTCGACGGTCTTCATGGGGGCGACGAGGACCGTATCTTTGCGGGCGCGGTACGTCCCCTTCGCATCGCGGACCGAGAAGGTGTGCCCGTGGAGATGCATGGGGTGGAACATCATCGAGTCGTTGACGAAACGTAGCCGTGTCCGTTGACCCTCACGTACGGGCAGTCCGTCGCGCGGGTCGTAGGTCTTGCCGTTGATTGTCCAGGTGTACTTGCCGACGGGTCCGGCCAACCGGACATCGTGAATGACGTCCGCGTTGCGCTGGCTCAGTTGAACCTCGGGGGTAGCGCTGAGCGTCGCGGTGTCCAGTGGCACCTGGGACTTCATCAGCATCGCGGCATCTTCGGCGCGCCCGCGCACCGGGGTATCGCCCGAACGCAGAATCAGTTGGGCAAAGCCATCTTTCCCCTCCGGCACCGCCACGAGCGGCACCGACGAACCCGGGATGGTGACGACGGCATCGACCCGCTCGCCCATGGTCACCAGAACGGTGTCGGCCTTGTAGGGCTGCACCGGGAAGCCGTCGGTGTGGGTGACTGTCATCGGCACGCCGGGAATGCTGACCCGGAACGCCGTGTCGCCGCCGGCGTTGACGATGCGCAACCGCACCCGCTGTCCGGAGCGATAGGTGGTGGTCTGCGGATCGGCAGCCACCCGCCCGTTGATCAGATAGTGGGGGTACTTCACATCGCCGGCGTCCACACCCAGCGGCGTCGTTGGGTCCGATCCCATGCCTCCCATCATCGAATGATCCATCGGGGGCATGCCCTTGGCGCGCAATCCTTCGAGCACTTGGTCGGGATCGGTACCGGTGCCGTCGATCCAGTCATCGAGCGCCACCACCAACTCCTCGTCGTATCCGGTGCGCTCGTCGGGGTCCTCGATGATCAGCGGCGCGTACAGTCCGCGATCGATTTGCGTACCGACGTGGGGATGGAACCAGTACGTCCCCGCGTGGGGCACCGCGAACTCGTAGTCGAACACTCCGGTGGGCGGTATTTCCGGCTGGGTGAGGCCGGGCACGCCGTCCATGTCGTTGCGCAGGGCGAGCCCGTGCCAGTGCACGGTGGTGGGCGCCGGGAGGTTGTTAGTAGTTTGCACACGCAGGACTTCACCCTTGCGAACGCGGATCTCCTGGCCGGGTACCCGCCCACCGTATGCCCATGTTTGCACCTGGGTTCCGGCGAGGTCGAGCTGAGTGGGGCCAGCGTTCAGAGCGAACTGTCTGACCGCAGCCCCCTGGGGTCGCCGGGCCGCTTCCACTGCGGCCACCCGGGCCGAATCAGGGTTAACACGTTGTGGTGTCGCGGTTCCGGAGGGGCCCCTGGTGCAGGACGCGAGAAACCCGGCTGCGGCCACCGTCATGCCCAGACGGAGGAGATCGCGGCGGCCAAGCAGTGGTGAATTGCCCGTTGTCATGATGTTATGTATACCCCGTAGGGGTATTTAAAGCGAATCGCGTGCTACGGTCGGTGTGTGTTGCCGTCCAGTGGGGAACTGCAACCGGTGTGGCGGGTCCGCGTCGTATCGGGTGCCCGCGTGCTGGTCGCGGCGACGTGCTGAAAAACAGGGGGCCGTCGCGATCGCGATGGATCGCCGTGCTCGTCGCAGGCGTGATCGCCGCACTGCCAGTGCTGCATTGCACGGTGATGGCCGATGCGGCACTCCCGGTCGTCTCGCATCACCTCGTTGCTTCTGCGTCCGATACTGCTGCGGGTGTGGGCCAACACATCGGCAGGGCCTCCCAGGATTTCACCAGCCAGATCTTTGATGTGATCGCCGGAAAAGTCCGATCCGGTAACGCATTCCGAATGCTATGGGCGGCGGCGCTGGTCGTGACGCTGGCTGTCTCGCTACTCCCTTTGCGGGTGGTGGTCACACGCGCGCCTCCTCGCCGTCGTGCGTGTGTCGCGGTCGTGGGTGGCAGGGCCCGTCTGCATCAGATTTGTGTGAGTCGACGCTGATGAATCCCTTGCGGCGGATATGTCCTTCTGCCGCATACGGCTGTCAGTGAAGACTCGCCACACCGAAGTGGCGCAGACGTTGGGAATCGTTATGTACGGACGCCTTATCTTCCACCGCCTCGGCGGCCTCTGTGTGGCCGCGGCTGTTGCTGGTGCACTCATGGCTGTTGGCACTCCGCGTGCCGACGCCGGTCCCAAGAACCATGGGAACGCCGACGTTGTCATCACGTCCCTGAAGGCCCGGGGAGACAGGGTCGTCATCAATCGGCGCGGCAGCGCACCGCTGACCGAATGCGTTGCGACCTCCGTGCGTGAGGGGCGGTCGGAGTACCGCTGGCAGCGCATCCGTGTGGCCGATCCCACCAGTCCGCTGGTCCAGGTACTCGACTACCGGGTCATGCATGTCAGCGTTGAGTGCTGACCACAGTTAGATAGCGATCAGGTCACATACCCCATGAGGGTATGTTAAATCGTGCTAACCTCGCGTCATGCTGACCGAAGCGCGCCGCACGAGTCGCCGTGGGCGGCTGTGGCTGGTCGCGGTCCTCGTCGCAACGGTCGCGACCCTGCCGATCTTGCACTGTGTCTCCGTCGGTCATGGCGGCGGTGAGGCGCCGCACCATAAGGCGACGCACGCCGCACTCCAGGGGCACGGTCCATCGGCTACCCATGCGCACCTCGACAACGCGGTCCACGAGATGGCATGTCAGACCGCGGACGGGCTGGTCGCACTGGCCCGGGGTTTCAATCCACTGCGGATTCTCTTCGTACTGGCCGCGTTTGCTCTCGCCATGCTGGTGTTCCAGCCCGCGGCTGCCCAACTCTCGCGCGGTCCACCACGTGCTATCGGTTATCACGGGGCCCGAACGGGCCGCGACATCCTCACCAAACTCTGCGTCATTCGGCGCTGATCGACCCCTCGGGCAAAGCGGAGTTCCGCCATGCCCGCACGCCGTCATCAGCTTCCCGGCCGCGCCGTGCGGCCCCCACGCAGGGATTCTCAATGAACAACAGCATTGCTCTGTCATCTCGTCGTAGCTGCACACACCTAGGACCTAAGTTCCACGACCCCAACACGCTGGTAGGCAACACCCCGGTGCTGTGGGTATCGGAGCCGTTCGCGACACCGGGCACCGGCTTCTGGGCCAAGCTCGAAGGTCATAACCCCAACGGCATGAAAGACCGGCCTGCACTACACATGATCGAACAGGCCAGGGCGCGCGGAGAACTCAAGCCCGGTGCCATGATCGTCGAATCAACCAGCGGGACGCTGGGGCTGGGACTGGCCCTGGCCGGAATCATCTACCGGCACCCGGTCACCCTCGTCACCGACCCGGGCCTGGAGCCCATCGTGCGCAGCATGTTGACCGCCTACGGCGCTCGGGTCGAGATCGTCACAGAACCACATCCGATCGGAGGATGGCAGCAGGCGCGTAAGGATCGTGTCGCAGAAATACTTGCCGCCGAAACGGATTCGTGGTGCCCCGATCAGTACCAGAACCCCGACAATGTCGATGCCTACCGCGGGCTCGCGGAAGAACTGATCGACCAGCTGGGAACGGTGGATACCCTGGTCTGCTCGGTGGGAACCGGCGGGCATTCCTCGGGTGTGGGACGTGTACTGCGGGAACATAATCCGAACCTGCGACTGGTAGGGGTCGACACCATCGGCTCCACGATTTTCGGGCAGCCTGCCAGCTCACGTCTGATGCGCGGCCTCGGGTCGAGCATCTATCCGGGCAATGTCGACTACACCGCATTTGACGAAGCGCATTGGGTGGCACCGAATGAGGCCGTCTGGGCGGCCCGGACGCTGGCCGCTGCGTACCACGCCAGCGGCGGGTGGAGTGTCGGTGCGGTGGCATTGGTCGCGGGGTGGGTGGCGCGGACATCGGCTCCCGGATCGCGTGTCGCGGCAATCTTCCCCGACGGTCCGATGCGCTACCACGGCACCATCTACGATGACGATTACTGCCGCAGCCACGATCTGTTGGACCGTCCACCGGCGCAGGATCCCGACGTGATCGACGATCCGTCGGATCGGGTAGTGGACCGATGGACCAGGCTGACCCGCGTGATCGACCCCATCGGGAGAATGGCGTGATCGAAACCTTCCGCCAGTTCCGGTCTTTCGACCGGCCCAGCCAGATCCTGATGGTGAATCAGTTCGCCATCAACGTCGGCTTCTACATGCTGATGCCCTACCTCGCCGGATACCTGGCCGGGCCGTTGGGCTTGGCCGCATGGATGGTGGGGCTGGTGCTGGGGGTCCGAAACTTCTCTCAGCAGGGCATGTTTCTGGTCGGCGGCACCCTGGCCGACAGGTTTGGATACAAGCCACTGATCGTGGCGGGATGTCTATTGCGTACCGGTGGATTCCTGATGTTGGCCTTCGTCGGCTCCCTGCCGGCGATACTGATCGCCTCGGCGGCAACGGGTTTCGCGGGTGCTCTGTTCAACCCAGCGGTGCGCGCTTACCTGGCAGCAGATTCCGGAGAGCGTCGAGTGGAGGCCTTCGCCGTCTTCAACGTCTTCTACCAGGCGGGAATCCTGTTCGGGCCGATCGTTGGACTCGCATTGACGGCATGGGACTTCCGGATCACCTGCGCCGTGGCCGCAGCGGTCTTCGCGATCCTGACGGTGATCCAGTTGATGGCCCTGCCGCCGAACCGCGCCGAGCAGGAGGCGGAACGCCAGCCGGTGCTCGCCAACTGGCGTTCGGTGGTGTCCAACAGGGCCTTCCTGCTGTTCTCCGGCGCCATGATCGGGTCCTACGTGCTGACGTTCCAGGTCTACCTTGCGCTGCCGTTCCAGGCGGCCCTGCTGACCGGCGACAAGAAGTCCGAAACGGTTTTGGTGACAAGCATCTTCGTGGTGTCCGGATTGGTCGCTATCGCCGGGCAGGTGCGACTCACCGGGTGGCTTTCCGCGCGATTCGGCCCCAGCCGCAGCCTGGTGTTCGGAATGCTGGTCATCGCGGCAGCCTTTGTGCCGCTGATGCTGCTACCCACAGCGGCGTCGGCGGGGCAACTCGCTGCCATCGGTGCGCTGCTGCTGGCGGCGGCCCTGCTGGCCGTGGGCACCATCGCGACATTCCCCTTCGAGATGGACACCGTGGTCAGGTTGGCGCGCAACAGGTTGGTGGCCACCCACTACGGCCTGTACAACACGATTGTCGGAGTCGGCATCTTGGCCGGGAACCTGCTGACCGGCTCGATATTCGGCTACACCCAGCAGCACGGTAAGCCGGCCTTGTTATGGGTGTCGCTGACCGCGATCGGGCTGGTGTGTGCCGCGGCGCTGTTCGCGTTGCGGCGGGCAGGTCTGCTGGACCAGGGCAGGGAAGTGGCGCAGCCTGCCAATGCCTGAGTAGTTTGTGGAGGCCATGACCAGCCCCGCTAAACCCATCAACCTCGTCAACCTCGAGAGTGTTTCGAAGTCATACGGCGTCAAGCCGCTGCTCTCGAACGTCAGCCTGGGGGTGCAAGCGGGAGACCGCATCGGGGTGGTGGGCCTTAACGGTGGCGGCAAGACCACGCTGCTGGAGGTGCTCGCCGGTGTCGAGCCGGCGGATCAGGGCAGAGTGAGCCGGACCGGTGACCTGCGCCAAGCCGTCGTCACCCAGCGCGACGATCTTGAAGGCGCGACGGTCTTCGATGTCGTGATCGCGCCCCTGGGTGTCGCCGAACACGAATGGGCCGGGGATGCGCGCATCCGTTCAATCCTCGAAGGGCTTGGAGTAGCGGCCCTCGGCCTGGATCGACGCGTGGATGAGCTGTCCGGAGGCCAGCGGCGGCGCGTGGGGCTCGCCGCCGCACTTGTACGCGATCTGGACCTGCTCATTCTCGACGAGCCGACGAACCACCTGGACGTCGAAGGCGTCCAGTGGCTCGCCGAGCATCTGCTGGCGCGGCGCACCGCGCTGGTGGTCGTGACCCACGATCGGTGGTTCCTGGACACCGTGGCCACCCGCACCTGGGAGGTTGTCGACGGCAGCGTCGAATCGTATGAAGGCGGTTATGCCGACTGGACGTTCGCCCGTGCCGAACGGGGGCGGCAGGCCGACGCCGCGGAGGCGCGCCGCCGCAATCTCGCACGCAAGGAGCTGGCCTGGTTGCGGCGCGGTCCACCCGCGCGTACGTCCAAGCCCCGATACCGGATCGAGGCGGCCGAGGCCCTGATCGCCGATGTGCCGCCGCCGCGAGACTCGGTGGCGCTGAGCGCATTTGCGCGTCGCCGCCTGGGCCGTATCGTCATCGAACTTGAGGACGCGACGGTGACGACACCCGCCGGTGAGGAACTGGTGCGCGATCTGACCTGGCGCCTGGCCCCGGGCGAGCGCATTGGCCTGGTGGGCGTCAACGGATCCGGAAAGACGACCCTGCTGCGGGTGCTTGCCGGTGCGGTGCCGTTGGCCGCCGGACACCGCAAGGAAGGCAAGACGGTCAGCATCGGCTGGCTACGCCAGGAGCTCGACGACCTGCCCGGCGACATCCGGGTGCTCGATGCGATCGAGTCGATCGCGTTGCGGATCACGTTGGGCGACAAGGAGCTTTCCGCCTCGCAGGTTGCCGAGATGCTCGGGTTCAGCCCGGCACGTCAACGCACGCCGGTCGCCGACCTTTCCGGTGGAGAGCGTCGCCGGCTGCAGCTGACTCGTGTGCTGATGGCCGAGCCGAACGTGCTTCTTCTCGACGAGCCCACCAACGACCTGGACATCGAAACCCTGCAGCAGGTGGAGGATCTGCTGGACGGCTGGGCGGGCACCCTGGTTGTGGTCAGCCACGACCGGTATCTCATCGAGCGGGTCTGTGACTCGACGTGGGCGCTGTTCGGTGACGGCAAGCTGACCAATCTGCCCGGTGGCATCGAGGAGTATCTGCGCCGGCACGTCCAACCCACTGCGGCGCCCACAAAACCGGCACCCGATCGTGGCCGCGATGGCGCGGCGTTGCGGGCCGCACAAAAAGAGCTCGGACGACTCGAACGGTTCGTTGCCAAGCTGGGGGAGCGCGAGGCTGTGTTGCATGAGCGGCTCGCCGAACATGCCACCGACCCGGACCGGGTGGTGACACTGACCGCCGAACTCAATGCCGTCGTCGCCGAGAAGAACGCGGCCGAGGTGCAGTGGATGGAACTCGCCGAAGAGCTTGAGTAGCCCACACGGTCTTAATCCTCAATAAAAAAGCGAGGGCAGCCGGTGTGACTGCCCTCGCTCTAGAACTGAATGGATGAGTGAGAAACATCCGGGACTTGGCCCGGCATGCGATGCGCTACGCGCCTCGCCGATGCGTCCCCCCTATGGGGTTCGCCTACCTGCCGTTATACGGCTAGCGGGAACCACTCATCGGTCTGCTCCGAGTTGTCGCCCTCAACCAGCATCTCGCCGCTGTAGATGGCTTCGAAGTCGATCTCGATGACCGTGGCACCGAATTCCTCGTTCGTCATGTACTGAACAGTAGGTGTCACTATTAAGAAATCATTGAGTCACGAATCGGAAAAGTCTGGCAATTTTCGCTACAGACATCGGCCCAGGTCATAGACCATGAGCAGCCTTGCTGAACTCTTAAGAAAACGGGTTGGTGCCCTTAACGAGCACCCATGCGGCGATCGCGCCCCCGATTCCGGCGATGAGCAGCACCGATGAGACCGCGGAAGGCCACTCGTCGCGGCCAAATCGCCCGTCCACAGAGATGCGTCCCGGGCCCAGCAGCAGCAGCGCCATGGCCGCCGCGCCCAGCACAAGGGGAAACTGCACGGCCGGGCCCGATTGCACCAGGTCGTTTCGCGCCACATAGGTCTGGGTTGCGACGTAAAGCATCGAACCCAGCACGGCGCTGGCGCCCACGGGAGTGAGAAGTCCGGCGACCAGCATGGCGCCCCCGATGCTGTAGATGCCCGCGAGCACACGAGCCGCCGTATCGGGGTGCGCGAGGATCGGCGCTGAGCCCAGTTGTGCGAACTGCTCGGAGGCGAACACGATGTTCAGCCCGCTCCAGCACAGCGTCACTCCTACCGCGACACGCAGGACCAGGAGTCCAATATCGTTGCGGGTCAACGGATCGCTGTACTGTTTGGTGCTCGGCACGCCGGAAGTCTATGGCATGGGGGCTATGGTGAATTCGCTATGGCGGCGGTCCATTCCCGGTATGACGACGGCAACGACATCCCCGGCATACCGTCCGTACGGGTGGCGCGCGCCGAGCTGACCGCGATCACCACGATCACCGCTCTCGTATTCGGGTGGGCCAGCAGGGGGTACGGGTACTTCTTCGACGAGGCCTACTTCGTCGTCGCGGGCCGCGACCATTTGTCGTGGGGATACTTTGACCAGCCCCCGTTGGTGCCCTTCATCGCGGGCATCGCCGACAACATCGCGCCCGGGTCCCTCTGGGTGCTGCGCCTGGCGGCGACGGCTGCGGTGGCACTCGGCACATTGATGTGTGGGCTGATCGCCGCTGAACTCGGCGGCGGCCGCCTCACGCAGTCCCTCTCGGCCATCGCATACGCCACCGCGATGTTCCAGATCCTGGCCCACTGGCTGCAGACACCGGCTATCGATCCGGCGCTGTGGTCGGTGGTGTGCTGGTTACTGGTGCGCTGGACCCGCAGTCTCCGGGAACGACTGCCCGACGATCGACTGCTGCTGTGGGCGGGAATCGTCACCGCGATCAGCATGCAGACCAAATTCCTGATCCCGGCACTGTGGCTTGCGGTGCTGGCGAGCGCGGCGGTCCTCGGCCCGCGGGTGCTGCTGCGCCGTCGGCAATTGTGGATCGGGGCGGGTTTCACCGTCGTGGCCACCATCCCGACCCTCATCTGGCAGGCCGCCCACGGCTGGCCATACCTGCGGATGGCCGGGATCGTGGCCGCGGAGTCCGAACGCGGGGCGGCGTTGTTGGCGGGCATGCTCGTCGGTTCGGTGTTCATCGGACTGGTGTTGCTGCTGGCCGGGGTTGTGGCGCTGTTGGCAGCGCCGTCACTTCGCGCCTACCGATACCTGGGCGTGGCCGCCGTGCTGGTGGGAGCGTTCATGTTCGCCTCTCATGGACGTGCCTATTACGCCATGGGGCTGTACGCCTTGCTGATCGCCGCGGGCGCGGTGGGGCTTTCCCGCTGGCGCCCTTCCCGGGCCGCTGTTCGGGGCGTGGTTTACGGGCTTGTCGGTGTGGTGACGGCCGCATCGGTGACCATGGCGATCGTCAGGCTGCCCATCGTGTCCGAAACCGCTGCCGCACGCTGGTTTTCCTGGGCGGGCGAGATGGGGCCCACCATGCTTGCCAGCGGCGATCACTCCACGGAGGGCCTGCGCCAGGTGGCGCGCGACACCTACGATTCGATGCCGCCCGAGGTACGCGACCGTACGGCTCTGGTGCTGCAGATCTATCCCATGGCCGCCGCCTATGACGTCGAAGCCGGACGTGAGGGAGTGTCCCGTGCCTACAGCTTCCACCGCGGGTACTACTACTTCGGGGCGCCGCCGGAATCCATGACGGACATGATGTACATCGGCGTGGATGCCCCGGATCCCGCACTTGCCCAAGGGTTCCGCGGGGTACAGCGAGTCGAGCTGCTGCACGCCCCCGGTGAGGACGAGACACAGGTCTACCGCTACTACGGCAGAATTGCGCCGTGGCAACAGCTATGGGACCAGTGGCGCACCTACAAGTAGGCGGCTCATCCGTCGAACAGATGGCACCCCGCGATGCCCAGATGTACTGGATGTCGAACAGAATCCCGAACGATCAGTTCCTGCTGTTCTGCTTCGATTCGCCGACGCAGGATGTCGCCGCCCTGCGGGAGACGTTCGCCGAGCGCGCGTCGCGCATCGCGGATCTGCGGGTGCGAGCGGTCGACGTCGCCGGACACCTCGACTACCCGTACTGGGCCCCGCGTGACGAATCCGAGGTGCCCCTGACGGTGCACACGCTGCCGGATTCCGGCTGGACGCAGTGCCGATCCGCGATCGCTGCGCTACTCACGAGCACCGTCGACATCCGCGAAAGCCCTTGGCATCTTCACCTTTTCCCTGAGGTACACGGCGCTCCGCTGGCATCGAGTCCGGCACTCGTCGCGGTACTGCAGGTATCGCACGCATTGGCTGATGGTCAGCGGGCCACCGCGGCCGCACGGGCATTGTTCGGCGATGAGGCGGCGGAGGTCGGGCCGCTGCCGGAAGTACCCGGGTATGCCGCACTGCGCGGGCTGGCAGGCTTTCCGGTGAAGCTGGGTCGGCTACTGAGTGCGAGCCGCGATGGCTATCGGGCTTACCGTCGCCAGCAGGAGCTTGTCGCTGCGGGTGAGTTGGAGCCGGAACCGCAGGGATTCCCACTGATTTCACTGAATGCGCGGCCCGATGAGCGTCGGGAGATCCGGATGATCGTGCGGCCACGCGATGAGCTTCGCGCCGACGACGTCAGCGTGACCGTCGCGGTCCTCACTGCGATCGGCATCGCGTTGCCGCGGTATCTGCGTGACCACGGCCAGTGGGTTCCCGAGCGGCTTGGCGCGGAGGTAACCGTCGCGGCGACTGGTGAATCTTTGGCGCGCAATAATTTCCGCAATATTGGCGTCGACCTGTGCTGGGGTGAAACGGATCGACGCGCCCGGGCCCGGAAGATCGCGGACGGTATCGAGAGCAGGCGCCGTCGCGCCGTGCACCCGGTGCTGGTTGCGCAACGTGCCGGAGGTGCGGCGCTGCCCGCGCCGATGATGTGGGCGGGTGTCAACGCCTTCAACACCGATCTGATGCCGCCCACCGTCGCGGGTAACACCGTGGTGTCGAGCGTGGTGCGCGGTGCCGCCGATCTGACGTTGGGCGGTGGGCGGGTGGTGTTCACCGCCGGATTCCCGGCGTTGTCGCCGGTGATGGGATTGACTCATGGGGTGCACGGCATCGGCGACACCGTGACGGTGAGCGTGCACACCAGTGCGGCGGTGATGCCCGATGCCGATCACTATGAGGACCTGCTGGCCGACGCGCTCACCCAGGTATCTGCCTGGTTGCGATGAGTTTTCTCGTCGGCGCGGGTCGATACAGATATGCCGACGATTACTCCATGCCTCTGGTTCGACACCCGCGCCGAAGAGGCCGCCACCTTCTATGTGTCCGTGTTTCCGAACTCCCGGATTCTCGAGGTCACTCACTACGGGCCGAACACTCCCATGCCGGAGGGCACGGTGCTCACCGTCGAATTCGAGCTCGACGGGCAGCGGTACACCGCGCTCAACGGTGGACCCCAGTTCACGTTCGATGAGGCGATCTCGTTTCAGATCGACTGCGGGTCTCAAGACGAGGTCGATCGCTACTGGGAGGCGCTGACGGCAGACGGGGGAGAAGAGTCCCAATGCGGTTGGCTCAAGGACAAATTCGGGGTCTCCTGGCAGGTGGTCTCGCGCGAGCTGATCGACCTGATTTTCCACTCCGATCCGGTGACCGGTAACGCGGCGATGCAGGCCATGATGACCATGCGCAAGCTCGATGTTGCCGTCGCCAAGGAGGCGGTGGCCGCAGCGCAGTCCGGGTCTTAGTCGTCGTCTCCGAAGTCGACGTTCCAGCCCATGGACTTGTAGCGGCGTTTCTCCGACTCGCGGCGTTGCTTCTCGGCACGTTCGTGCTCGCTCCAGTCGCCGATGACGCCGGGGGATGCCTTGGGCAGATCGCCGAACAGCTCGTTGCCGTTGTCCCAGTTGATGAGGAACTCCGGGGTCTGGTGTTCGTCGTCGTCTTCGCCCTTGCCGCCGCGGCCGTGGGCGCCGCCCATGGGGGCCATGCCCATGCCGCCCATACCCATTGCGCCACCACGGACTCCGGCACCGCCGATGCCGGCGGCGTTGGTTCCGGCGCCGCCCGGGCCGGGAACGCCTGCGCCACCGCGCAATGCTCCTGGGCCGCCGAGGGTTCCGGTACCCGAGCCTGAGCCGGAGCCCGAGGGAGAGCCGAACCCTGCCGCGGTCGTGTTGCCGGGTGCCAGGCCGGAGCCGTCCTTGCCTAGGCCGCCCGCGAGGCCACTGAGTGCATTGCCCAGGCCACTGCCCGAACCGCCGGAGCCGCTTTGGGGGCTGCCACCGCCCGCGCCACTGCCGCCGCCTGAACCCGAGCCCTGGCCTTGTCCGCTCTGGTTACCCGAGCCGTCGCTGAAGGCAGGCTTGGTGTTCTTATCGGCGAGGCTGTTGGCGAGATTGTTTGAGGAGCTTGGGTTTTGGCCGCCACCGCCGCCGTTCTGACCACCGCCACCTCCACCGCCGGTACCGGTTTCGGTTCCGTTGGTGGGCTGCTGAAGCGTGATGTTGCCGGGGTTGTTGCCCTTCGGTGGCTGGACGTCGGTGACGTTGTCGCCCTCGCGAACCACGGGCTCGCTGAACAAGCCAACCATCTGAAGGCGCGCGAAGAACTGTTCCTGGTTCTTCAGCTGTTGTATTGCGGCATCCGACGATCCGGACTTCTTCTTCTGCGCGACCTCTGCATCGGACATCGGCGGCTCGATACTCGACTTGGCGGCACTCATCGCATCACCTAGTGGCGGCATCTTGTCGGCGACGTGCCGGATACTGATGATGCCTCGCTCTGAGGCCCGGAAATACTCGGACATGTTGGTTTGCAAGGATTTCGCGGCCGCGCCGCGCCAGTCCTCGACCAGCATGCCCTGCACCTTGCCGCCGAGCGTGTGCATGATGTCGCCCAGCTGCTCCGCGATGCTGTTGATCGATTCCTTGGCAGCTTGGGGGTTACCGGTCTGGAATGCCTGGGCAGCGTTGTAGATCGACTGGTGGTCGTGGCCTTCCCAGTGCTCCTTCTGGATTTGCTTCTTCCCCATGTCTTCTCCTCCTGAAAACTATTGGCTCTAAGGTATTTTCGGCTCGATCTGCTTCATGATCTGCAGGGCCAAGGGGCATTGGTCGTAGCGTTGCTCGGTGAGATCGGTCTTCAAGTCCACTTGCACGGACGCGACACCTTGCTGAGAAGGGATGGCGATCGAACAACTTATGGCGCTCGTAGTGTGAACCAGCCAACCCGACCGCGAACCAACCTGTACTCGCTCTTGCCGATCGAATCGCTTTTGCGGTTGCCCAAGCTGATCCAAGTTGGCATCGACCGCGTAGATCTTGATGCCCCACTTTGGGCCAACCCACATACAACCGCGAACATTCTGACCAAAAGCGATAGTGTGAGCATCCTGCTTGCTGGCAGGATCGACTTCCCAGCTGTTTAGCTCGTCACTTGTCACTGCGGCACAGCCATCGAAAGTGGTCCCCTTGACCGGATCACCGCTTGTCTGCGTGGTTGTGGCAGCGGCGGAGGAGCTGGCGGAGGACATCGGAGACGAAGTCGATCCGGAGGTCGGTGACCCCTGGATGCTGTCATGCGTACATCCCGCAATAAGTGCAGTCGAAGCGGTAACCACGGCGATCCATCTCATGCGCTTGAGTCTTCCTGACTCGTCAGCTCGTGGTGGGCGGCGGGTAGACGCCCAGGCCGTTGTTGTCGATGGTGTCGCCCCTGAGCTGCTCGAATGATTCGGCGTTTCGATGCTCCATGTTGTCGTACTCGTTTTGAGCGACCTTGGCCCACTCTGCCCAGGTCTTCACTGTTTTGATATGCGCTTCAATGACCGAGACGACCGATTCGGAGGGGCCGGTTACCAACTCAGTTAGAGCATCGTTCCACGACGTGCCCTCTGCGCAACTACCCATACCTACGTCCGCGTTGAATGCTGCCGCAGTCAGTCGAAGACTCTCCAGCTTGTCCACGGCGCCGCTGAACTCCTGCGACACCTTCGTCGCGGCGCCGGGAGCCAGGTGCAGTTCGTTCATATCGAGCCCTGATTCTCCGGGCATGGACGGCTCCCCTCGCTGGTCAAGCAGACATGTTTGTCCTACATATACCTCTGACGTCAGCTGGCCCGATTTGGTTCCATGTTTTTTCGGATGACGAGGAACTCGGGTGGTCAGGTGCCTGCCGTTGGCCAGCCGGGGTCGGCAGGCAGAGTCGGGTAGTCGGATCTGGGATGTTCGCCGGTGAGGTAGACCTTGCGCTTTTCGTAGGAGTCTGGGGCTTTGTCACGGCAGGCGAGCTGATCACGGCCGTACTGTGCTTTCGGCCAGTCGTTGGGCTCGTCTGGGTAGAACTCCGTTGGTAGGTGAATCGCGCTGCGAATCTTCCACCCGCCGAAAACGTCCGCCGCAGGACTAGGAGCGTCGCCGCGTTGGCGTATAGCTGTGTGACCTGCTTCCGCCGATGGAGGCGGTGTGAGGGTGATTCGTACGGGCAGAGTGCCTGTTACTGGTGTAGCAGTATCGAACGGTTCGGGGGGCAGCCGGTGTGGATAGCGATACTGGTTGTCGGATTGTTGAACTGCGGTGGCGTAGCTCCAATCGCAGACGATTGCGGTGTAGCCGGACGAAGGATCGCCAGTCAGAGCCAGTAGGTGTTGTCTCCAGGTGCCAACGACGGGTGCCGTGGTCTGGAACCCACTGCTCGCTAGCTCTGCATCGCCAGCAATCAGTGGGCGAACCGCCATATTGGAACCGGGATTGTTTGGGGGGACGGCACGTTCGAAGCCCGGGTAGTAATAGCTGGGGCTGGCCATCAGTCCGCCAAGTATGTACGACTCGCGGTAGGCGCGAATGATGACGGCGGGGCCGGTCAGCAGGTCAATACCTGGTTCCGCGCTCCACCGGATTCGCATGTCCTGCGTCAGTCCGGTGAACGGTATTGGTGGCTGACTCGGGCCGTTAAGCGTGGTGTTGGCGTCATCGCGGTGGGGCGTGCATCCCGCTAACACCAAGGCTATGACAAAGGTCAACGTGCATGTTCGCAACACTGGCCCTCGCGGAACTTGGATGAGGTTCAATTAGCTACCCTTCGGCCCTGCGGGCTTGGCGTTTATGTCCTTAGCGGCGCTGTTGTACGCGTCTTGAATCGTCGTCCATCTGCGGGCGTCTGGTGGTACCTGTTGGATTGCTCGGTCCACCATGGTGTGGTAGTCGTCGGCGCGCAGTCCAGCGTGTGGATATGTGCCGTCAGGAAGTTTCATGCTCCTCACTTCCTCCAAGGTGCCAATTTTCATGGCACCTGGGTTTTCCGGACCAGCGGGTATAAGTAGATCTGAAGGGACCTGATCTGTTCGGAGCACCCCCGTAGCGACATAGGCGCTGACGAGTTGTTGTTGAGCTCTCGCTTCGCTTAGATCGGGGACGATGCTGGTCGTGAGCTGACTGGGATCGGGAGCAGGTCCGACTATGGTCGATTTGAGTGCGTCGGTCATGATTCCGAATCCTGGAGACAGGTCCGCGGGAACCGGCAGGATCTTAGTTATGGCGCCATACGCCGCTTCTTTCATCTGCTGAAGATCTTTGGCTTTCTGCTCCGCAGTGACGGATGCGTCGTAATGTTTCACGTCTTGTGCCGCCGCCAATCCCGCATCCGCCAGGCCGCGGAACCGGCCAGCTTGGTCCAGGTCGCCGGCCGGTCCGACTCCGTGTTTTTTGACTTCCTCGGCGTAGTGGTTGGTTGCGAGAATTGAATCGCCGTACAGCGCACTACCCAGCGTTTTGGCCGCTTCCGTGTCAGTGTCGAGCACCCTGAATAGCGCTTTAGCCCTGGGCATCGTGCCGTCATCAACGGCAGTTTGGGAGTCGAACTTTTGGTCGCCCCCCGGAACATCGTCGAAACCTGGTGTGTCACCAAGTATTTTGTGGTCGCCACCGGCGATTATTCCCGCATACGGCACCAAGCCGTCGGCCATGCCACGCGCAAGACCAGGGCTGAGTTCTCCGAATGTCTTGACTCCTCTGTTGCCGAATCCTTGGTCGTCTGAGGAGGGCAGCGAGTTCAGCTCAGGGTGGTCCATTACGTAGCTCGAGTATGCACGGGCTGTCTCGCCTGACATGCGTGCTTGTTCCAGCGAAACCCCTGGTCCTACATGAGCAGAGTCGTGGGTCCAGCTCATCAGGCTGCCCGCGGCGGTGCCACCATCAGGGAACTGATGGTGTGTCAGATCACCCAGGAACTGATCGTTACGTTTGCCGTCAGGGCTGACCATCATGTTGTGATCGACAATGTGATCGCGGCCAGCCGCCGAGAAGATGTTCTGAATCGTCGAGTCTGCGGGACCTAAGTGTGCGCTCTTGTTTTCGTTCTCGAAATGCAGGATGTCGGCGCCGCGTTGCATCAGTTTCTGGTCCAGTTCGGTGCCGTGCTGGAAACCGCTGTCTCCGTCCTTAATGACGTCCGACAACCTGTCCAGATTGCCGAGCACTGACCCCTCGGTGACTACCCCGCGCCCCTGGCCGTGTTCGAGCGGGACGTAGTTGTATCCAGGTGACTTGTCATTCAACGCGTTCTGTACCGAGGTGGGCAGCTTGTCATACCCTCCAGTCGTGAGTTCGGTGGTGGAACCCTGTGCGCCGGGGCGTAATTCGGTCTTTGCGTAGCCGTACTGATTCGAGCCCATCATCTGCAGCGCGTTACCGACGATGCTCTTGTTGTTGCCCAAGCGTCGCTCGGCCCGGTGAATGTCCTCTACGGACATCCCATTCATCTGCGCCTGTAGCTGCCCCAATACCTGCTGCTGCGAACGCGTCAACTGCACCGGCCTACCCGCATCACGATCCGCGATCTGCTCGGGGCTCAGGATCGATGCCGCCTGGACGCGTGCCTTCTGCTCTTCCGTGGCGGTACCGGCGAGAACGTCGTGGACATCGCGTTCGGCTTGTTCGGGGCTCCCTTCGGCGATTTGTTTCTCGGCCATGGTGTGACCGCCGGTGCCCTCGTCGAGTACGCGAGCCAATGAGTCGTCCAACATTTCGCCGCGCGCAACGAGGCCCGTCACCCGCTGGTGAAGTTCCTTCAGTTTGTCGATGACCTTCTGTAATTGGTCTTTGTTCAAACCAGTGATGTCCGGGGGTGTCACCGCGTTGGTCTTGGGATCGATGTCCACCTTCGGAGGAGCGGCAGCGTATGCCAAGAAGGAGCCGATGTCGTCGGCCAGCGCTTGCGACTCTCCATAGGCCTTGTTGGCATGCATCGCCACATACATCGCCTCAAACCCGGAGTTCTCGAAGCGGGCGGCCGAGCGCTTCATCGCGTCCCTCGCGGCGTCGCCGGCGTCACCCTTCCAGGTCGACATGTCGATGATGGCCTGTACCTTGTCCGCGGCCTGCTGACTGGCATCACCCCGTTTAGATGCGGCATCCGCGAGTGCCTTTATCTGTGGTGGCCAGTGCTGCAATTCGTCGAGCGTCATCCCCATTAGTTACTCCCCCTCAGACAGTGCTGCTTGGTCCCGCTTGCTCGATACCCGCCCGATTGATCTCATCCCGGGTCACGAATTTAGCCGCGGACGCCTTGTGGTTCTCGCCGTGACTGCTGAGCTCCGCGTGGTGGTCAGCAGTCTCCTTCTCCCAATCGGAAATCTTGCTACTCAGCGCCTTGGATGCGCGCCCCGATCCGAAGCCTGCCTGTGCATCGGTCAATGCCCGATGGGCGGCATCGTGTGCGTCCTTCAGATCGGAGGCGTGCGTAAGGAGTTGGTCTGCGTGAATCTGTAGTTCGTCCGGGTCCAGATGTAGGTAGTCACCCGATGAACCCGAAACGCTCGACATGTCTGACTCTCCTCGTTTGTGGCATACATGCCCCTATATAGAGATCCGACGGGGCAAGGCCCGATTTGGTTCCATGTTTTTCGGGGGAGCCGCGCGTGAGCGGAAGGCGCCCCTACCCATCCTTCGCCGAGCGCATACCGTACGCAGGTGAAACGCCCGAAAGGCCTGCGTGCGGTATGCAGTCGGCGGGGACGCCCGGAACCTTGACCGCCTAACTTATCGCTGATAACTTAACGCCGTTATTCTCTGGAGGAAGGCGTTGCGATGCTGGAACGTTTGGCTCGATCGGTTATCGCGGCGCCTCGCCTCGTACTCGGTGCGGCACTACTTATCGCCATAGCGGCCGCCATCTTCGGCGTACCGGTCACCAAGCATCTCGCCGCGGGCGGGCAGCAGGACCCCAATTCCGAGTCTGCCCATGTGACACGGGTTCTCACGGATAAATTCGGCATCAGCGACCAGTCCTTGGTCTTCATGCTCACTAGCGCGCAGGGTGTGAAGAGCCCGCAGATGCGCTCCGTCGCAAGCGATCTGGAGCGCCAGCTCAAGGAATCCGGCGACGTGCTCAACCTGACCTCGGCGTGGACGGCGCCGCCGCCCGTCGCCGAGGATCTCTTCGGCACGGACGGCAAGTCGGGGTTGATCGTCGCTGGACTGACCGGTGGCGAGAACGACGCGCAAAAGCACGCGGCGACTCTCATCAAGTCGCTCGCCGTCGATCGCGATGGCGTCTCGATCAAGGCCGGAGGAGTCGCCACCCTCTACAACCAGATCGTCACGCAGTCCGAGAAGGACCTGCTGGTCATGGAATCGATCGCGATTCCGATCAGCTTCGTGGTGCTGGTCTGGATCTTCGGTGGCCTCTACGCGGCGCTACTGCCCCTGGTGGTCGGGGTGTTCTCGATCGTGGGGGCGATGTCGATCCTGCGGGGCCTGACGTACGTCACCGATGTATCGGTGTTCGCGTTGAACCTCGCCGTCGCAATGGGATTGGCGCTTGCTATCGACTACTCGCTGTTGATCATCAGCCGCTATCGCGAAGAGGTGAACGCCGGTAAGCCGCGCGATGAGGCGCTGGTGCTCACCATGACCACGGCGGGGCGCACCGTGCTGTTCTCGGCGCTGACGGTCGCTCTCGCGCTGGTGGCGCTGATCTTGTTCCCGATGTACTTCCTCAAGTCATTCGGCTACGCGGGTGTCGCCGTGGTCTTCGTCGGAGCCATCGCGGCACTGGTCATCGTGCCAGCAGTGGTCACGCTGCTCGGCGACCGGATCGATGCCCTCGACGTGCGCCGTCTCATCCGCAAGATCCTGGGCAGGCCAGAACCTGTCGCCAAGGACGTCACCGAGACGTTCTGGTACCGGAACACCAAACACGTTATGGCCCGTGCGGTTCCGATCGCCGTCGTGATCGTCACGGCATTGGTGGTTCTCGGCCTGCCATTCCTTGACGGCAAGTTCGGGTTCCCGGACGACCGGGTGCTGCCCGCGTCGGCCTCGGTGCACCAGGTCGGCAACGAGATGCGCCGGAACTTCAACAACAACAGCTCCACCAACCTGTCCGTCATCGCCGAGGGCATCGGGGCGGTGCCGCCGTCGGTAATCGATCAGTACGCGACGGACCTGTCGAAGATCGAGGACGTCAAGGAGGTGGCCGCACCCACCGGCGCCTTCATCCGGGGCATGAAGGTCGGCCCGCCCTCCGGTGCAACCGGGATCAAAGATGGGACAGCACTTTTCACGGTGCAGACGGGTGCCAAGCCCTACACGGCCGATGCCGAGCGTCAGCTCGACGCCATCCATGCCCTACCCGGCCCGGGCGATACCACGGTAAAGATCGGCGGGGGAGCGCAACTGGACCGTGACGCCGTCGACGGCATCGTGGACAAGCTGCCCTTGGTGCTGGCCATCATCGCGATCGTCACCTTTGCGCTGCTGTTCCTGTTGACCGGCTCGGTGGTACTGCCCCTGAAGGCACTCGTGCTCAACGTGTTGTCCCTGACGGCAACCTTTGGCGCGCTGATCTGGATTTTCCAAGAGGGGCACCTGGGCGGATTCGGGACCGAGGTCACCGGAACGATCGTCGCCACCATGCCGATGCTGTTGTTCTGTATCGCGTTTGGGCTGTCGATGGACTACGAGGTGTTCCTCATCTCCCGGATCCGTGAGTACTGGATGGCATCCGGACGCACCCGCGCCGACAACGACGAAGCCGTGGCGCTCGGTGTGGCCCGCACCGGGCGGGTCGTCACCGCCGCGGCGATGATCATGACCATCGCCTTTGCCGCTCTGATAGCGGCGCAGGTGTCCTTCATGCGCATGTTCGGCACCGGATTGACCATCGCAATCGTGGTCGACGCCACCATCATCCGGATGCTGCTGGTGCCCTCGTTCATGCGAATGCTTGGGCGCTACAACTGGTGGGCACCTAAACCATTGGTCAAACTCCATGACCGAATCGGATTCAGTGACTAAGCGTCAGCGTTCGTCGCGCGGGGAAGGAGACCAACTGCGCGACGAAATCATCGACGCCGCAATAGAACTTGTCCTGGAGGCCAAGGAGCTGCGCGCGCCGTCGATCCGTGAGGTGGCCCGCAAGATCGGTGTGACCCCACCGTCGATCTATCTGCATTTCGCAGACAAGGACGAACTGATGGACGCGGTGTGCGGGCAGTACTACCAGCGGCTGGACGATGAGATGGTGGCCGCGGCCGTTGATCAGCAGACCACGCTGGAGCGCCTGCACGCGCAAGGCATGGCCTACGTGCGCTTCGCCGTCGCGACCCCGCTGATGTACCGGCTGGCGACCTCCGCGCCGCCCCGCGATGACAGCGAACTGGACGAAACGCTGGTAAGTGCGGCATTTGCGCACTTGCACAAGGGGGTTCAAGAACTCGTGGCAGAAGGCTTCTACCCTGACGGCGACACTGTCGCAATGGGTCTGCAGCTGTGGTCCGCGGCGCATGGAGTGGCCTCGATGCTGGTCACCAAACCGTATCTGCCGTGGGGTGATGCGGAACTGTTCGCCGACAACGCCTTACGCGCAGCGTGCCTGGGACAGGCGGTCAGTGATGTCGATCTGACCGCAGTGCTGCCGCGTCAGAGGTAGAGCCGCACCGACGCCAATGTGCCCGGTGCCGCCGAGTTGTTGGAGAACTCGAAGAGCCCGACTCCGCGCCGATCACCCAGATGCACGGTGGCCGACACCGAGGAGCCTGCGGCCAATAGCTTGTTAACGGTCAATGAGCTTGTTGCCGAGACGAACTCGGCCAGCGATGCCTCGGCAACCCCGTCCAGGGAGAGGGAGGCGTCGGGGGAGAGCAGCCGGGTGACCGTCGGGACGTCCCGGGCAGCCAAGGCGCCCGCCAGTTCCTGCACGCGCTGCTTGCCTGTCTCACGAACGCCCTTGAGGCCGCGCATGAACCCCAGCACCCCGTTGAGTCCCTGGTTCTTCAGCAGCTGCGGTCCCAGCTTTGCGCTCGCCAGTAGACCGTCGCTACCGGCGCCCAACAGTTGGCCGATCATGGCGCGCAATTCCCAGAACGCGAACAACCGATCGATCTTGAGCGATGCGGCCGGCCCGTCCTCCACCACGTCATAACGCAGGTGCATCGGGATGTGCATGGTGACGCCGGTCGACATCGTGGTGTGAATGGTCAGATCGCGCAGTACCGACATCCCGGCAACCACATCGTTTTCGACCTCGAACACGATGGTGTTGGGCGCGATGAAGGTGTCGTAGAACTTGCTGATCGCGGCCTCACCGATATGGGGCCGCGAACCCACTGGGTCATTGACCTGGCCGTAGGTGGCGAAGAGGCCGACCCAGGTGTCCTTGTCGTGTGCACCGACAGCTGCGGGCGACGCCTGAACGGTCGCCAGCAGCTCGTCGGCGAATGGTGCGCTGGACACCGGTTTAGGACAGTGCCCCGAGCACCGCGTCGTAGTCGGGCTCCTGAGCGATCTCGGGCACCAGCTCGGTGTAGGCGACATTGCCGTCGGCGCCGATCACGACGATCGCGCGGCCCAGCAGCCCCGTCATCGGACCGTCGGCGATGGTGATGCCGAAGTCCTCACCGAACGCGCTGCGGAACGCCGAGGCGGTGCCCACGTTCTCGATGCCCTCTGCGCCGCAGAAACGCTTCTGGGCAAACGGCAGGTCCTTGGACACGCACAGCACCGGCGCGCCTGCTTCGGCGGCACGCTGATTGAAGGTCCGCACGCTGGTCTGGCAGACGGGGGTGTCGATCGAAGGAAAGATGTTGAGGATCACCGGCTTATCCCGGTACTGATCGCTGGTCACAGGGCCGAGATCGGCGCCTACCAGCTCAAATGCCGGGGCAGGAGAGCCGACAGCGGGAAGCTCGCCGACCGTGTTGATGGGGTTTCCGCGCAACGTGATCTGTGCCATGGGTCCAGTGTTCCAGAGTTCGTGTGCTGTTTGCATCAGCGGGGTTAGGTTGGAGGCATGACGACGCCCGTCAGCTTCGATAACCGGTTCTTCTCGGCAACGTGGTCCGCCATCGCACGGCGTGAACCTCCAGAGATCAAAGAGCTGCGCGCCGAGAATTTGCGGGGCCTGACCGGACGTGTCCTGGAGGTGGGTGCGGGCACTGGCTCGAACTTCTCGCTCTACCCGAACACGGTGACTTCGGTAACGGCCCTGGAGCCCGAATCCAGGCTGCGTCCGCAGGCCGAGGACGCGGCCGCAGCCGCGGCGATCCCGGTGACGGTGACCGCCGGAGTGTTCGAGGATCTCACCGTCACCGGTGAGGACCGATTCGATGCGGTGGTGTGCTCGCTGGTGTTGTGTTCGGTCAGCGACCCCGATCGTGCCGCCGCGCAGGCATTCGAAGTACTCAAGCCCGGCGGCGAAGTGCGTTTCTTCGAGCACGTCGCGCACGGGGGTGCGCTCGGAGTGGCCCAGCGCGCGGTCGACGCGACATTCTGGCCCCGCTTGTTCGGTAACTGCCACACCCACCGCGACACACTGGCCGCGATCGAGCGGGCCGGATTTCAGATCGAGGGCCGGCGCGACGATTGGCTCAAGATATTCGGGATCCCGATGCCGTCCTCGTCGATCGTGATCGGCCGCGCGGTCAAACCCGCGTAGCGGCGAGGTTCCGGTAGCGCCTGCGGATCAACCGAATTCGACGACCGTCATCGCCGGCCTGATCCGGTCAGAGAACGGCAGGTCGTAAAACAGAGGCGTGGCCAGTCGTAGGAAGTTTCCGCGTCCGGGAGGCATCCGCACCTCACGCACCGTGCGCACACCGTCAAGGGCCCGCAGCTGCCCGTACTGGTGGGCGGTGAAGGAGAACGGCATGGGCGGCACCGTGTAGTGCTCGCTGAGCTTCCAACCGCGCCGCTGCGAGTAGACGCTCATCAACCAGGGGATGGTGTCGAAGACCATCCACCCGCCGGGAAAGCGCTTAGCGCAGGCGGCGATGAGGTCGAACACCACATCGCGCTCCAGGTACATAAACAGTCCCTCGGCGGTGATCAGGACGCCGTTGGAGTCGTCGACCTGGTCCATCCAGGAGTGCTCGAGTGCGGACTGCGCGATGTAGCGGAGCCGATCAGAGGGCGGAAGCAACTGCTGGCGCAACCGCACGATGGGTTCCAGGTCGACCGACAACCAGTTCAACTCGCCGTTGTCGATGCGCCAGAAACTGGTCTGCAGACCCTCGGCCAGCGCCACCACCGTGGCACGCGGGTGAGCCGCGAGATAGTCGTTGGAGACGTTGTCAAAGGTCAACGCCCGCAGCGCGATTCCCTGGTGGGTGCGGCCAAAGTGGTGGTAGTCGTAGTCGAGGCTGTCGCGCAGCACGATAGCCATCGGGTCCTCAAGAACGCCGTCGGGCCGGTTCGCTTCGGTGGCCCGCTGATTCAGCGTGATAAGCGCGGTCTCCGACACCCCGTCGAGGTGGCGGGCATCAATGGCAGCCATGCCAGCCACAGTACTAGCGAACGAGTTTGTGCAACGTCCGCAGGTTGCGGGTGGTCGTCGTCGACTTGTACCGCTTCTTGCCCATCGTCTTACCGACGGGGCTGGCCAGGGTCTGTGACTTGGGCACCTGCCAATACAGCACGCCGTCACCGGCGGCGATGCGTTCGCTGTCATCGAGCTCGCCGCCGAGGGCCGCCAGTTCGGTGAGCACGGCGGGGTCGCTGCAGAACATCACGTAGGAGTGCACGTCGTCGATATCAGGCTCCCAGGGGAACGCGTCGATGATGCGGCCGACGGTATCCAGGTCATATACCAGCACCCAGGCTTCGTAGCCGAAGCGATCACCGAGTACCTGCTGCAGTCTTTCCTTCACCGCGGCCGCAGGCTCGGTGGCATCCAACAACACATTGCCGCTCGCGAGAATCGTTGTCACACCAGTAAATCCGTCAGCGGTAAGGGCATCCCGGACATCGGCCATCTTCATCGTGATGCCACCAACGTTCACTCCGCGCAGCAGGGCGGCGTATCTGGTCATGATGGCTTCTCCCAGGTAAGCAGGTGACGCCACAGCACGAGGCGCTGTAGCCGGGCGCCGGGAAGAACGCGCTGGGCGATGCGTCGCACCTCGTCGTGGCTGTCCAGGCCCTCACAGATAATCGGCGAGGGATGCTCCCACCAGCCGTGCCGGAAGCGGTAGTAGCGGTGCGTCCAGAAGCCGAGGCTGTTGTACCAAAGGTCGGTCAACGAGTGACTGGCGGCGAAGCCGACGACGACGATCCTGCCGCCAGGCTTCAACAGGTCCGACATCCGCCGTAAGCCACGCTCGACGTCCATGTGATGCAGTGAGGCGATGGCGGCGATGAGATCGAAAGATCCAGCAGGAAAAGGATGCTGGACGAAATCGGCGTGGATGTATTCGACGTTGGGCGCCGATGTTTCCGTGCGGGCGATCCGCAGGCTCAGATCGTCGGAATCAATCCCTACCGCCCGCTGCGCTAGCGGAGCCAGTTCACGTGTCAGCATCCCGGTGCCGCATCCGACGTCGAGCACATCAGTGGCGCCGGCGGGAACCCTGCGCAGTACCTCGCGCTGGTAATGGATGTTGTGGTTCCACCGGGTGGGCACACTTATCCGAACTGCAGCAGCGTCATGGAGGGGCGTGTCCGACGCAGAAATCCGCGATCAAGGCGCTTGGAGTTGACGAATTTCCAGAGGCCGCGGCCGGGCTGCAGCGGTATGTCGACGGCGGCCACCACTCCCGGAACTGAGGTGAGTGCCTCGCCTTCGTCGGGTGTCAGTGCGAACGGCATGGGCGGGGCCACGTAGCGATCCGACAACTTGAGTCCCTGCAGGGTGCGCCTGCTGAACCAGTGCGGGATGCTGTCGAACATCATCTGGCCACCGGGAAAACGCTTGGCGCAGGCCTCGATCAGCCCGAGGGACTCCTCCGGCTGCAGGTACATGAGTAGGCCCTCGGCCGTGATGAACGCGCCCTCTGAGGCGTCGACCCGATCCATCCAACTCAAGTCCAGGGCCGACTGCGCCAGCCCGACGATCCGCTGGTTCTCGGGCAGTAGTTCCTTGCGCAGTTCCATCACTGGTGGCAGATCGACTGAATACCAAGTGAATTGGGCTGTGGATTCCGCACCGCCGAGGCGCCAGAAGCTGGTCTGCAGGCCCTCGGCGAGTGCGACGATCGCTGCCCGGGGATGCGTCGCGAGATACACACGTGCCTGCGTGTCGAACGCCAGTGCCCGCAGCCCGTGCGACTGTGACGGGCGTCCGAACTTGCGGTAGTCGTACTCGATGGCATCGAAGAGTTCAGCGGCCAGCGGATCCTTGATCACACCGTCCGGCCGCTTGGCTTCGGTTCCGCGATTGTGCAGAGTCCACAGGGTGGTAGCCGAGACGCCCTCCAGGCTGTCTCCGCTGATCCTCGATGAGCCACGTGGGCGAAGAGCATCAGACTCGGTCATGAAGTTGATGCTAATGAAATGGGGCGACGATAGGACTGCCCCTTGGTTAGGCTGACCGGTATGACCGAATCGAAGGCGAGCGGAGACTCGGCCGCGGATGATGCCAAGC